>BNBP01000001.1 GCA_014656015.1 Streptomyces griseoaurantiacus
CCGAACCCGGAAGCTAAGCCTTACAGCGCCGATGGTACTGCAGGGGGGACCCTGTGGGAGAGTAGGACACCGCCGAACAAATATTGGAGAAAGCCCCCGTGCCATTGGCACGGGGGCTTTCTTATTTTCAAGCGCTTGCCGGAAATGCGAGGCCCGCGGGCCGGCCGTACCGACCTCCGCGTCGAGCCACCCCTCCGCTCCGCCGTTCGATCCGGGCGGGTAGGGTCAGGTGGCATCGTCGGCACCTTTCCTCAGGAGGCTCCCGGGTGGAGGTCCAGGAGACCCGCGTTCAGACCGACCGGGTCCTCACCATCCCGAACATCCTCAGCATGGCGCGACTCCTCGGGGTACCGCTCTTCCTGTGGCTGATCCTCAGGCCCGAGTTCGGCGGCCCCGAGAGTGACGGCTGGGCGCTGCTCGTGCTGGCGTTCAGCGGCATCAGCGACTACCTCGACGGCAAACTCGCCCGGCGCTGGAACCAGATCAGCAGCCTGGGCCGGCTGCTCGACCCCGCTGCCGACCGTCTGTACATCCTGTCGACGCTCGTCGGGCTCACCTGGCGCGAGATCCTGCCACTGTGGCTCACCCTCGTCCTGCTGGCGCGGGAACTAGTCCTGCTGGTCATGGTCGGCATCCTCAGGCGGCACGGCTACCCGCCGCCGCAGGTGAACTTCCTGGGCAAGGCGGCCACCTTCAACCTGATGTACGCCTTCCCGTTGCTTCTGCTCAGTGACGGAAGCGGATGGCTCCCGTCACTCGCAGCCATTTTCGGATGGGCGTTCGCAGGGTGGGGTACAACCCTGTATTGGTGGGCAGGAGTCCTCTACGTGGTACAAGTCCGCCGCCTTGTCCGTGCGGACGCCATGGCCGATTGAGCTCGCCGGTTGTACGGCCTGAGGTGGCTCGTTGGCCCGCGTCGTAATTGTGCGGGACAATCAGGACGGGTGAAGTCGGCCAACCGTCGTCTCTTGAGGAGGACGCTTCCGACATGAAGGCCGTCGTGATGGCCGGAGGCGAAGGCACGCGCCTTCGCCCCATGACCTCGAGCATGCCCAAGCCGCTCCTGCCCGTGGCGAATCGCCCGATCATGGAGCATGTGCTACGGCTGCTCAAAAGGCATGGGCTGAACGAGACCGTGGTCACCGTGCAGTTCTTGGCCTCTCTGGTCAAGAACTATTTCGGTGACGGCGAAGAGCTCGGCATGGAGCTCACCTATGCCAACGAGGAGAAGCCGCTCGGTACCGCGGGCAGCGTCAAGAACGCGGAAGAGGCCCTGAAGGACGACGCGTTCCTCGTCATCTCGGGTGACGCCCTGACGGATTTCGACCTCACCGATCTGATCAACTTCCATAAGGAAAAGGGCGCCCTCGTCACCGTCTGTCTGACGCGTGTGCCCAATCCGCTGGAATTCGGCATCACGATCGTGGACGAAGAGGGCAAGGTCGAGCGCTTCCTGGAGAAGCCGACCTGGGGGCAGGTGTTCTCCGACACCGTCAACACCGGCATCTACGTCATGGAGCCGGAGGTCTTCGACTACGTCGAGGCCGACGTGTCCGTCGACTGGTCCGGTGACGTCTTCCCGCAGCTCATGAAGGAGGGCAAGCCGATCTATGGCTATGTCGCCGAGGGCTACTGGGAGGACGTCGGCACCCACGAGAGCTACGTCAAGGCGCAGGCCGACGTGCTCGAGGGCAAGGTCGACGTCGAACTCGACGGCTTCGAGATCTCGCCCGGGGTCTGGGTGGCCGAGGGAGCCGAGGTGCACCCCGACGCCGAACTGCGGGGCCCGCTGTACATCGGTGACTACGCCAAGGTCGAGGCCGGCGCCGAGATCAGGGAGCACACCGTCGTCGGGTCGAACGTGGTCGTCAAGAGCGGCGCCTTCCTGCACAAGGCCGTCGTCCACGACAACGTCTACATCGGGCAGCACAGCAACCTGCGCGGGTGTGTGGTCGGCAAAAACACCGACATCATGCGGGCGGCCCGCATCGAGGACGGCGCGGTCATCGGTGACGAGTGCCTGATCGGTGAAGAATCGATCGTTCAGGGCAATGTGCGCGTCTACCCGTTCAAGACGATCGAGGCGGGCGCCTTCGTCAACACCTCGGTGATCTGGGAGTCCCGGGGGCAGGCCCATCTCTTCGGGGCCCGAGGTGTCTCCGGCGTCCTGAACGTGGAGATCACCCCGGAACTCGCCGTGCGGCTGGCCGGTGCCTATGCGACGACCCTCAAGAAGGGCTCGACCGTCACCACCGCCCGTGACCACTCCCGCGGTGCGCGCGCGCTCAAGCGGGCCGTCATCTCGGCACTCCAGGCGAGCGCCATGGACGTCCGCGACCTGGAGAACGTGCCGCTGCCCGTTGCCCGGCAGCAGACGGCGAGAGGCAGCGCCGGCGGCATCATGATCCGGACGACGCCCGGGGTGCCCGACTCCGTCGACATCATGTTCTTCGACAGCCAGGGCGCGGACCTCTCCCAGGGGGGCCAGCGCAAGCTCGACCGGGTGTTCGCGCGCCAGGAGTACCGGCGTGCGTTCCCCGGTGAGATCGGCGACCTGCACTTCCCGTCGAGCGTCTTCGACTCGTACACCGGGTCCCTGCTGCGGAACGTGGACACCACCGGGGTCGCCGAGTCGGGACTGAAGGTCGTCGTGGACGCCTCCAACGGCAGCTCCGGCCTGGTGCTGCCCAGCCTGCTCGGCAAGCTGGGCGTCGACTCGCTGACCATCAACCCGGGCCTCGACGAGTCCCGGCCGACGGAGACCGCGGACATGCGGCGCTCCGGGCTGGTGCGCCTCGGGGAGATCGTGGCCTCCTCGCGGGCCGCCTTCGGTGTGCGTTTCGACCCCGTGGGCGAGCGGCTCTCCCTCGTCGACGAGAAGGGCCGCATCATCGAGGACGACCGCGCCCTGCTGGTGATGCTCGACCTCGTCGCCGCCGAGCGGCGCAGCGGACGGGTGGCGCTGCCGGTGACCACCACACGCATCGCCGAGCAGGTGGCCGCTTACCACGGCACCCAGGTGGAATGGACGACGACCTCGCCCGACGACCTCACCCGGGTCGGGCGCGAGGACCAGACCATCTTCGGCGGCGACGGCCGGGGCGCGTTCATCGTGCCGGAGTTCAGCAGCGTCTTCGACGGCACGGCCGCCTTCGTCCGCCTGATCGGACTGGTGGCGCGGACGCAGCTCACGCTCAGCCAGATCGACGCGCGCATCCCGCGGGCGCACGTCCTCAAGCGCGACCTGGCCACCCCGTGGGCCGTCAAGGGCCTGGTGATGCGCCGGGTCGTCGAGGCCGCCGGTGACCGTTCCGTGGACACCACGGACGGTGTGCGGGTGGTGGAGAGCGACGGCCGCTGGGTGATGGTGCTGCCCGACCCGGCCGAGGCCGTCACGCACCTGTGGGCGGAGGGCCCCGACGACGCCTCCGCCCAGGCCCTGCTCGACGAGTGGTCGGCGATCGTCGACAGCGCGGGCCGCTGACCCGCCGCCGGAGGGTGTGAGCGGAACCCGCCGCACCCACCGCACGCGTACACGCGCGTGCCGGACAAGTACCCCCAAGGGTGCCTGTCCGGCACGCGGGTGGGGCCATTCGGAGGTATGGCGGACGACGTGCGACGATGTGCGGCATGCCGCAGCCACCCCCCGTTCGGCGGACGGTGACGCGTCCCTCGCGTCCGGACGCCTCCATGTCGTTGCTCACCAACGTCATGGATCACAGCCTCGACGACGGCTACGCCGAGGCCGCCGCCAGGAGGCGGGCCGAGGGCGCAGGCGGCATGCCGAAAACGGTGCGCGCCCGACTGGGCCTCGCGGCCGGACTGGTGCTCGCGGCGCTGGTGGTGACCGTCGGCGCGGCCCAGGCCCGGGTCGCGGCGCCCACGGTGGCCAAGGAACGCCAGGAACTCATCGACCGGATCGACCGTGAGACCGAGGCCGCGGACAAGCTGGAGACCAAGGTCGACGCCCTGCGGGACGACGTGAGTGCCCGGCAGCGGCAGGCCCTCAAGTCCGGGGGCGGCGAGGGCACCGATCTGGTGGGCATCCTGTCGGGTGCGGTCGAGGTCCACGGTCCGGGCGTCAAACTGGTCGTCGACGACGCCAAGGAGGCCTCCGTCGGCGGCAACGGCGACCCGCGTCAGACCGCGGGCTTCTCCGACACCGGACGGCTGCGGGACCGCGACATGCAGCGCGTGATCAACGGGCTGTGGCAGTCCGGCGCGGAGGCCGTCAGCATCAACGGGCAGCGCCTGACCGCGCTTTCGGCGATCCGGGCGGCCGGGGACGCCATACTTGTCGACAACAGGCCGCTGGTGCCGCCGTACACGGTGCTCGCGGTGGGGGACGGCGAGCGGCTGAGCCGCAGGTTCCAGGACAGTGCCGACGGACTGTATCTGCATGCCCTGCAGGAGAACTACGGGATCCGCACGGCCATCTCCGCGCAAGCGGACCTGAAGCTGCCCGCCGCGCCGAGCGTGATCGTACGAACAGCTGAACCGAGCACCGAGAACACCGGGAAGGGCACATCGTGATCGCCGTACTGGGCCTCGTCGTGGGAGTCGTGGCCGGCCTGTTGGTCCGGCCCGAGGTGCCCGTGGCCGTCGAGCCGTATCTTCCGATCGCGGTCGTCGCCGCGCTGGACGCCGTGTTCGGCGGGCTGCGGGCCATGCTCGACGGCATCTTCGACGACAAGGTCTTCGTGGTGTCGTTCCTGTCCAACGTGGTCGTCGCCGCACTGATCGTCTTCCTGGGCGACAAGCTGGGCGTCGGGGCCCAGCTCTCCACGGGCGTCGTGGTCGTCCTGGGCATCCGCATCTTCTCCAACGCCGCCGCGATCCGCCGGCACGTCTTCCGGGCGTGAGGCCGATGAGCGAGGAGAACGAGAGGCGCGAGGCGGCCCGCGAGGGCGAACCGCCCGCCGGGGGCGCCGACCGCCCGGACACGGGTGAGCGGACGTCGCGCGACGTTCCAGGGGTCGCCCCGCAGCGCCTGCGCGCGGAGTTGCCCCAGGAAGTCCGTACCGCGCCCGCCGGGACCGGGCAGGCGCCGTACACGCCGCCGCCCCGGACGGTGCGCACGCCCTCGGAGCCGGAACCGGAGGCGGAGCCCGGCGGCGACGCCGCCGAGCCGCCGGCGACGGGCCGTCAACGGCTGCTGAACGGACTGTGGCCGCCGAGGCTGACCCGCGCGCAACTCATCGTCGCGCTGCTCCTCTTCGGCCTCGGCTTCGGTCTCGCCGTCCAGGTCGCCTCCAACAGCGACAGCGACAGCGCGTTGCGCGGCGCCCGCCAGGAGGACCTGGTCCGTATCCTCGATGAACTCGACGACCGCACGCAGCGTCTTGAGGACGAGAAGCAAGGGCTCGAGGACCAGCGGGACGAGCTGGAGAACAGCTCGGACCGGGCGGAGGAGGCGCGCAAGCAGACGGCCCGGAAGGAGAAGCAACTCGGCATCCTGGCGGGCACGGTGGCCGCGCAGGGACCCGGCATCACGGTGACCGTCGTGGACACGAAGGGGAAGGTCGAGGCGGACATGCTGCTCGACGCGATCCAGGAGTTGCGTGCGGCGGGCGCGGAGGCCATCCAGCTCGACGACGTGCGGGTGGTCGCCGACACCTATCTCGCGGACTCGGGCAAGGGAATCGCCGTCGACGGGAACAAGATCAACGGTCCCTATCGTTTCAAGGTCATCGGCAAGCCGCAGGACCTCGAGCCGGCGCTCAACATCCCCGGAGGAGTGGTGCAGACTCTGGAGAAGGAGCAGGCCACGGTCACCGTGGAGCGTTCGACGAAGATCGTCGTGGACGCCTTGCGAGCCCCGGAGCGGCCTGACTACGCTCGGTCGTCCTCCCAGTGAGGCCGGGGCGCATGGGGAGCGTGTGGCGAGGGCATGAGCTTGCGGGGGGTCGGCGCACCGAATGGCGGGTGCGTGGTGGAAACTGTCTGGTGGATACGGACGTTGTGAGGATGTCCGGGTCGACCGGTGTGTTCAATCAGGGTTCGTCCTGCCCCACGGGCGGGTCTGTTTCGGTCAAGGGGAATCGCCCGTGAAGTTGTTTGCGAAGTTGTTCGGCAAGAGCGCGCGAGAGGGCAGCGAGAACGCCACCGCCCGTCATCGCGCACAGCCGCAGGAAGCGGAGCGCCCGCTCTTCCGCGATCAGGTCGCGGGCGGTGACGTTTCAGGAGGTCAGGGCGCGTCGTCTGTTGACCCTGCCGGTTCCGGACGCATAGGTTTCGGGGATCCGTCGACCTCGGGTGCGGGTGGAGGATTCGGCTCCGACCCGTACGCGTCCCAAGCCCCTGGTGGGCAGCCGCGTCAGGAGGATCCGTCCATGTCGGCCCTGGTGTGTTCGAGGTGCGGCAACCGCAACGCGGAGAACAGCCGCTTCTGCTCCAACTGCGGCGCGCCGCTGCGGGCGGGCGCGGTGCCCGAGCGTCCTTCGGAGACGACGTCCACGATCTCCATCTCGGGTCTCGAGGCGTACGACTCCGAGACCACCGGTCAGACGCAGATGCCGATGCTGTCGCCCGAGGCGCAGGCCGCGGTGGACGCGCTGCCGCTCGGCTCGGCGCTGCTGGTGGTGCGGCGGGGCCCCAACTCGGGCAGCCGCTTCCTGCTGGACAGTGAGCTGACCACGGCGGGCCGCCATCCGCAGAGCGACATCTTCCTGGACGACGTGACGGTCTCGCGCCGCCACGTGGAGTTCCGCCGCACGCCGGAGGGCACGTTCACGGTCGCCGACGTCGGCAGCCTCAACGGCACCTACGTCAACCGTGAGCGCATCGACCAGGTGGCGCTCGCCAACGGCGACGAGGTGCAGATCGGCAAGTACCGGCTGGTCTTCTACGCGAGCCAGCGGGGCATCTGAGCCTCCCCGGGCCCCGGGCCCGGGGAGAGACCGGGGAAGGCCCATGCCTCACACACCGAGTGGCGGTGCCGGAAGCGGCACCGCCGCCACGGACCGCGAACTGATGAGCATCGGCACGGTCCTCAACGTGCTGCGCGAGGAGTTCCCCGAGGTCACCGTCTCCAAGATCCGGTTCCTGGAGGCGGAGGGGCTCGTCGAGCCGCGGCGGACCCCGTCCGGGTACCGCAAGTTCACCGCAGCCGACGTGGAGCGCCTCGGACACGTCCTGCGGATGCAACGGGACCACTACCTGCCGCTCAAGGTGATCCGGGAGCACCTCGACGCCAGGGAGCGCGGCGAGGA
This sequence comes from Streptomyces griseoaurantiacus, assembly GCA_014656015.1. GTDB lineage: Bacteria > Actinomycetota > Actinomycetes > Streptomycetales > Streptomycetaceae > Streptomyces > Streptomyces griseoaurantiacus. Next base: position 7,212 of record BNBP01000001.1, read on the forward strand.
GGTCCGCATCCCCTTCCCGGGCCGGCCGCGCGAGACGGCCGGCGGGGAGCGGCTGGAGGATCTGCTCGCCGAGCCGGAGGCGTCCACCGCCCGCATCTGCCGTGAGGACCTGCTCGCCGAGGCCGGGATGGCCGAGGAGCAGCTCGCGGAGTGGGAGGCGTACGGCCTGCTGGCTCCGCTGCCGGACGGCACGTACGAGGCCGAGGCCGCGACCGTGGCCACTCTGGTGGTGGAGCTGGGGCGGTTCGGCATCGAGCCGAGGCATCTTCGGGTGATGAAGGCCGCCGCCGACCGGGAGGCCGGCCTGGTCGATCAGGTGGTGGCCCCGTTGCGCCGCCACCGCAACCCGCAGACGCGGGCGCACGCGGAGGCCCGCACGAAGGAGATCGCCGGTCTCGCGGTGAAGCTCCACGCCGCGCTGGTGCAGACGGCACTCGGCGTACGGCTTCCCTGAGGCAGGCCGTGTGGGGGCCGTGAGCGGGCCGTGAGCAAGGGCCGAGCGACGTCACGGTGCGTTGTTCGCCGAGGGCGGATACCCGCCCCGATCCCGCCTCGACTACCCAAACGTCCCGCCCTCGGCCTAGGGTTGCTGTGTGAACGAGCTCGATGTCGTAGGTGTCCGGGTCGAGATGCCCTCCAACCAGCCGATCGTGCTCCTGCGTGAAGTGGGGGGCGACCGCTACCTCCCCATCTGGATCGGCCCCGGGGAGGCGACGGCCATCGCCTTCGCGCAGCAGGGCATGGCCCCCGCGCGGCCGCTGACCCACGACCTGTTCAAGGACGTGCTGGAAGCCGTCGGACAGGAGCTCACGGAGGTGCGCATCACGGATCTGCGTGACGGCGTCTTCTACGCGGAGCTGGTGTTCGCCAGCGGCGTCGAGGTGAGCGCGCGTCCGTCCGACGCCATAGCGCTGGCCCTGCGTACCGGTACCCCGATCTACGGGAGCGACGGTGTGCTCGACGACGCGGGCATCGCGATCCCGGACGAGCAGGAGGACGAGGTCGAGAAGTTCCGCGAGTTCCTCGACCAGATCTCGCCCGAGGACTTCGGCACCAGCAGCCAGTGAGCGCGCCGGCCCCGTCGACGCTTCCTCGGGACCACCTGCTTCCGCGCGGGCCCGGCCGGCCCGCGCACGGGGGGCGCGCGACGGCGCACAGAAGGCGCACCAGGCCATTCGGCTAGCCTTTCCCCGCGGAAGGGCACGGGAAACCACTCCCAGGGTGATTATCACTCGGCGTGCCGAGTGTGGCGATCGTTGACGCACCCCTGGTGACTGCCTACCGTCGGGAAGGCAGGTCTAGGACGGAGGTCGGCGTGAGAAGCAGCGGCGACGGTACGGCCGGGGGTGTCCCCGGGCGCATCCCGGGGGACAGCGGCCGGTATGTGCTTCGCGCCGGCGCGCCCGGCCCCGTGCCGTCGCGCCCGGTGCCGAGGCCGCACGGGCAGGCCCTCCCCGCCGCTCCGGCCGGCGCCACCGGCCCGGCGGATCCCGAGGAGCGGGTCGGCTACCGGGGGCCCACCGCCTGCGCCGCCGCCGGCATCACCTACCGCCAGCTCGACTACTGGGCCAGGACCGGCCTCGTCGAGCCGAGCGTGCGGCCCGCGCACGAGTCGGGCACCCAGCGGCTCTACAGCTTCCGCGACGTCGTCGTCCTGAAGATCGTCAAACGTTTCCTCGACACCGGGGTCTCCCTGCAGAACATCCGGACCGCCGTCCAGCACCTGCGGGAACAGGGCCTGCGGGACCTCGAGCGCGTGACGCTGATGAGCGACGGGGCGACGGTCCACGAGTGCACCTCGCCCGACGAGGTGCACGCGCTGCTCCAGGGCGGGCAGGGCATCTTCGGCATCGCGGTCGGCGTGGTCTGGCGGGACGTCGAGGCCGCTCTCTCCCAACTGCACGGCGAGCGCGTCGACACGGGCGAGACCCTCGTCGGGGCGCACCCGGCGGACGAGCTGGCGCGCCGCCGCAACCGGGCGGTCTGAGGCGCCGGGGACGCCGCCGCGCAGCGCGCGCGTTCCGCGGTCCCCGGCACTCCGCACGGGGCGCTTGGCCGCATTGTCAGTGGTGTGGTGCAGCATCGGAGGTGTGCGAAGCGCGCCCACGATCCTGCATCTCGACATGGATGCCTTCTACGCCTCGGCGGAGCAGGCGTCCAAACCCAGCCTGCGCGGGAAGGCCGTCGTCGTGGGGGGCCTGGGTCCGCGCGGGGTGGTGGCCACGGCCTCCTACGAGGCGCGGGTCTTCGGAGTGCACTCGGCGATGCCCATGGGGCAGGCACGGAGGCTCGCCCCGCACGCCGCCTACCTGGTGCCGCGCTTCGGCTTCTACCGCGCCATCAGCGAGCAGGTCATGGGGCTGCTGCGGGCCCTGTCGCCGCTGGTCGAGCCGCTCAGCCTGGACGAGGCCTTCGTCGATCTGGAGGCCGGGGGAGTCGCCCGGGACGAGGAGTCGGCGCGGCTGACCGGGGCCAAGCTGCGCGCGGACATCAAGGCCGTCACCGGGCTGACCGGTTCGGTGGGACTGGCCGCCTCCAAGATGCTCGCCAAGATCGGTTCGGAGCAGGCCAAACCGGACGGCCTGGTGGTCATCCCGCCGGGCACCGAACGGGACCTGCTCGCTCCGATGTCCGTGCGCACCCTGCCGGGGGTCGGTCCGGCCACCGGGAACCATCTGCGCCGGGGCGGGATCACTACCGTCGGGGAGATTGCCGAGGCCGGCGAGGCGGAGCTGGTACGGCTGCTGGGCAAGGCACACGGGCAGGCGCTGTACGCGATGGCGCTCGCGCGCGACGAACGGCCGGTGGTGGCCGAGCGGGACACCAAGTCGGTCTCCGTGGAGGACACCTACGACGTGGACATCCACGACCGGGTACGGGTCCGCACCGAGGTGACGCGGCTCGCCGAGCGCTGTGTCCGGCGGCTGCGGGAGGCGGGGCTGTCGGGGCGCACCATCGTGCTGAAGGTGCGCAGATACGACTTCTCGACGCTGACCCGCTCCGAGACCCTGCGCGGCCCCACGGACGACCCGGTGGTGGTGCGCGAGGCGGCCGGGAGGCTGCTCGAGTCGGTGGACACCACCGGCGGGGTCCGGCTGCTCGGCGTCGGCGTCAGCGGCCTCGCCGACTACACCCAGGAGGACCTGTTCGCGCAGGCGCGCCTGGAGGCCGGACAGGCGGCCGCGGAACCGCCCGAGGAGGCCGGGCAGGGACCGCGGCCGGAGGAGGCCGGTTCGACGGGGCCGCCGGGAGCGTACGGGCGGGGGGCCGGTGGCGCCGCTTCCGGGGAGCCGGCCGCGGCCGACGGGCGGCAATGGCGGGCCGGGCAGGACGTGACGCACACGGAGTTCGGGCCGGGCTGGGTGCAGGGGAGCGGGCTGGGGCGGGTGACCGTGCGGTTCGAGACGCCGCAGTCGGCGCCGGGCCGGGTGCGCACCTTCCGGGCCGAGGACCCCGGTCTCCGGCCCGCCGACCCGCTGCCGCTGATAGCCGGACCGGATCCGGGCGAGGACCCCGGTGGGGATCCGGGCGCGGCCGTCCCCCCGCCCGAGGCGAACGCCGGTGTGTCCCTCGAGGGGCGTGGGGCGGGTCAGGACAGCTCGTCCGTGCCCGCCAGCTCGTCCCTCGCCGAAGGGCTCGGGGCCTCGGCGTCCGGCGTCCCGGTCCCGCCTCCCGCCACTCGTCCGAACGAGTGATCCGGCACGGGGGGAGACACGGCGACGTCGAGTCCGTAGTGGCGGAAGAGCTGCAGTTCCTGCTCGGGAGAGAGGTGACGGCCGACGCCGAAGTCGGGGGCGTCCCTGATCAGGGCGCGCTCGAAGGGGACGCGCAGGGCGCCGTCCTCCAGCTCACTGGGGCCCAGGGGCACGAAGGCGTCCCGGGAGAACAGGCCGGTGCGTATGGCGGCCCACTCCGGGTGTCCGGTGGCGTCGTCGAGGTAGACCTCGTCGATCGTGCCGATCTTGACGCCCTTGCGGTCGAACGCCTTGCGGCCGATCAGATTGCGGGGGTCGATGTCGGTCTGCACGGTCCCGTCCCTCCTGGCTGTGCGTGTCGGGAACACCACGAAACGGCATGTTCCGGGCGGCGGCCACTCGAAAACCGGTCCGAAGGAGCCGCTGGTAGGCTGGTGGACGGCCGTCGACCCCGCGCGGGAGAGTCCTCCGGACACAGTCCGGGGGCGCCGAAGGAGCAAATCCTCCCCGGAATCTCTCAGGCACCCGTACCGCGCGGACGAGGTCACTCTGGAAAGCAGAGCGGGTATCGACGGTGTCCGCTCTCACCGACGGTGAAAGCCGCAGTGCCCGCCGAGGGCCTGTCCGGCGAAGCTCTCAGGTCCGGATGACAGAGGGGGAGGCCGCCGGGGTACCCGCGACGAGGTGCCCCTCGAAGGTCGCGCCAGACCAGGAGGCCTCCGCAATGACCGCCCACCGCACCCCGCTCTCCCGGCTCGAACAGGGCATCCCGTTCGAGCAGCGCCACATCGGCCCCGACGCCGGGGACCGCGCGAAGATGCTCGCCCAGGTCGGCTACGGCTCGCTCGACGAGCTGACCGCGGCCGCCGTGCCCGAGGTGATCAAGAACGCCGGCGCGCTGGACCTGCCCGGCGCCCGTACCGAGGCCGAGGTGCTGGCCGAGCTGCGTGCCCTCGCGGACCGCAACCAGGTGCTCACCTCCATGATCGGCCTGGGTTACTACGGCACGTTCACGCCGCCGGTGATCCTGCGCAACGTCATGGAGAACCCCGCCTGGTACACCGCGTACACCCCGTACCAGCCGGAGATCTCGCAGGGCCGCCTCGAGGCGCTCCTCAACTTCCAGACCGTGGTCGCCGACCTCACCGGGCTGCCGACCTCCGGAGCCTCCCTGCTCGACGAGGGCACCGCGGCGGCCGAGGCGATGGCGCTGTCCCGGCGTATGGGCCGCAACAAGAACGGCCTGTTCCTGGTCGACGCGGACACCCTCCCGCAGACCGTCGCCGTGCTGCGCACCCGCGCCGAGCCGGCCGGCGTCGAGGTCGTCCTCGCCGACCTGAGCGAGGGCATCCCGGCCGGGATCGCCGAGCGCGAGATCAACGGCGTCCTGCTGCAGTACCCGGGGGCCTCCGGCGCCGTCCGCGACCTGCGCCCCGTCGTCGACAAGGCGCACGAGCTCGGCGCGCTCGTCACCGTCGCCGCCGACCTGCTCGCGCTCACGCTCCTCACCTCGCCCGGCGAACTCGGCGCCGACATCGCGATCGGCACCACCCAGCGCTTCGGCGTCCCCATGGGCTTCGGCGGGCCGCACGCCGGCTACATGGCCGTGCGCGAGAAGTTCGCGCGCAGCCTGCCCGGCCGCCTCGTGGGCGTCTCCGTGGACGCCGACGGCGACAAGGCGTACCGCCTCGCCCTGCAGACGCGTGAGCAGCACATCCGCCGCGAGAAGGCGACCAGCAACATCTGCACCGCCCAGGTGCTGCTCGCGGTGATGGCCGGCATGTACGCCGTCTACCACGGCGCCGAGGGGCTGCGCACGATCGCCCGGCGCACCCACCGCTACGCCGCCATCCTCGCCGCCGGGCTCACCGCGGGCGGCGTCGAGGTCGTCCACGGCTCCTACTTCGACACGCTGACCGTCCGCGTGCCGGGCCGGGCCGCCGAGGTGGTCGCCGCCGCCCGGGACAACGGGGTCAACCTGCACCGGGTCGACGCCGACCACGTCTCGCTGTCCTGCGACGAGACCACCGACCGGGCCGCGCTCGGCGCGGTGTGGGGCGCCTTCGGTGTCGAGGCCGACATCGAGGCGCTGGACGAGGCCACCGAGGACGCGCTGCCGGGAGCCCTGCTGCGCACCGACGAGGTCCTCACCCACCCCGTCTTCCACCAGCACCGCTCCGAGACCGCGATGCTGCGCTACCTGCGCCGGCTGGCCGACCGCGACTACGCGCTGGACCGCGGCATGATCCCGCTGGGCTCCTGCACGATGAAGCTCAACGCGACCACCGAGATGGAGCCGGTCACCTGGCCCGAGTTCGGGCAGCTCCACCCCTTCGCCCCGGCCGAGCAGGCCCAGGGCTACCTGACCCTCATCCGTGAGCTGGAGGAGCGGCTGGCCGAGGTCACCGGCTACGACAAGGTCTCCCTGCAGCCCAACGCCGGCTCCCAGGGCGAACTGGCCGGACTGCTCGCGGTGCGCGGCTACCACCGGGCCAACGGCGAGGAGCGGCGCACGGTCTGCCTGATCCCGTCCTCCGCGCACGGCACCAACGCCGCGAGCGCGGTCATGGCCGGGATGAAGGTCGTCGTGGTGAAGACCGCGGAGGACGGCGAGGTCGACGCCGAGGACCTGCGCGCCAAGATCGAGAAGCACCGCGACGAGCTGGCCGTGCTGATGATCACCTACCCGTCGACGCACGGCGTCTTCGAGGAGCACGTCGCCGACATCTGTGCCGCCGTGCACGACGCGGGCGGTCAGGTCTACGTCGACGGCGCCAACCTCAACGCGCTGGTCGGGCTCGCCAAGCCCGGGTACTTCGGCGGCGACGTCTCCCACCTCAACCTGCACAAGACGTTCTGCATCCCGCACGGCGGCGGCGGTCCCGGCGTCGGCCCGGTCGCCGTCCGCGACCACCTGGCGCCGTACCTGCCCAACCACCCGCTGCAGCCCGCGGCCGGCCCGGAGACGGGCGTCGGTCCCGTCTCGGCGGCGCCCTGGGGCTCGGCCGGTATCCTGCCGATCTCCTGGGCGTACGTCCGGCTGATGGGCGGCGAGGGCCTCAAGCGCGCCACGCAGGTGGCCGTGCTCTCCGCCAACTACATCGCCAAGCGTCTGGAGCCGCACTTCCCGGTGCTGTACACGGGCCCCGGCGGGTTGGTCGCGCACGAGTGCATCATCGACCTGCGGCCGCTGACCAAGGCCACCGGTGTGAGCGTGGACGACGTCGCCAAGCGGCTGATCGACTACGGCTTCCACGCGCCGACCATGTCCTTCCCGGTGGCGGGGACGCTGATGATCGAGCCGACCGAGTCGGAGGACGTGAGTGAACTCGACCGGTTCTGCGAAGCGATGATCGCCATTCGCGCGGAGATCGAGAAGGTCGGCGCGGGTGAGTGGCCCGCCGAGGACAACCCGCTGCGGAACGCCCCGCACACCGCCGCCGCGCTCGGCGGCGAGTGGGAGCACGCGTACACGCGTGCGGAGGCGGTGTTCCCGGGCGGAGTGAAGGCCGCGGACAAGTACTGGCCGCCGGTGCGCCGGATCGACCAGGCCTTCGGCGACCGGAACCTGGTCTGCTCCTGCCCGCCGCTGGATGCCTACGCCGAGTAGCCGTTCCGCGGGAACGCGTCGGGGCCGGTGCGGGAGGATTCTCCCGGCCGGCCCCCTTGTGTTTCCGTGTGCGGCTCAGACCGCCATCAGCCGGGCACCGCCGCGGTGCGGGGCGATGATCTGGCCGTCCGGCAGGAGCTCACCGGTGTCCTCGAAGAGCAGAACGCCGTTGCAGAGCAGGCTCCAGCCCTGCTCGGGGTGGTGCGCCACGAGACGGGCGGACTCCCGGTCGGCGGATTCGGCGGTGGGACAGGGTGGCTGGTGCTGGCACATGGTGGAGGGGATCTTTCGCTCTGTCGTGACGTGGGTGGTGCGTGTCGGTTCGGCCCTGCGGCTCGTTGCCTCGTTCATTGCCGCCCCCCGTTGGCGAAGTGTGTTGCTCGGACCCAGTGTTGCCCTGCGGGCGTCGTTCCGCAGGGATTTCGCGGCACCGCTTCTCACAGGGTGTAGACGCATCACTCGCGCGGGCGGTTCAGCCCGACAGTACCGTCACTTCGGATGGTTGGCGATGGTCGGATCAGGCTAGTCAAACCGGGTTGACCAGGGGTTTTCTCTCTAACGAGCGAGGGTGGGCCCGATTGAGCGCAGGTCTGTACCTGAGGGTGCCGTGGCGTGCGCGAGGGGTGGCCGCGTGGCCTCGAACGGTCGTGCGTCCCCTCGTCCCTCAGGGGGGCCGCGGCAGAGGTGTGCCCCGCGGCCGGTGCGGCCGCGGGGCACGGGAGGGGCGGTGGGAAGACCGTGGGCCGCTCAGGCGGCGGGGGAGTCGGCGTGAGCCGGGCCCACGGGGTCGGAGGGGCCGAGCAGTGGCGCCGGGGTCGCCCGGAGGTTGAGCACCGGCAGGAGCTCGGCGGCCCGGTACGGGCGATACGCGGCGATCCCGGGCGGCGCCGGCGCGAGCGGCACCAGCAGGTCGGTGGCGAGCGGGGCGCCGCCCGCCCCGTCGGCCGCGCAGTCGCCGTGCAGCCACAGCGTCAGCATGTACAGCTCCGGTACCGACAGCAGCCGGGGCTGGAACGGCTGCCCCACCGCCTCGGCCTGGCGCAGCGCGATCTCGGTGGAGGCGATGTACGGGCCCTCGAAGAAGTGCGAGAAGGCCCAGCCGTCGGGCGTCAGCATGGTCTCCGCGGCGGCCACCGCCCGGTCGCCGCTGCGGATGAGGAAGCGCCAGCCGGCGAGCCTGGTGGTGGCACCCGCGGTGGTGTTCCGCTCCAGGACGTGCACCGGAAGCGGCAGGTCGGGGGTGACGGGGCCCGGGGCGGCGCGCAGGGAGGGGGTGCGCGCCTCGCGGACCGCGGTCGGGGAACCGAGTGCCGTCAGGACGGAGCGCAGGGCGGGGGCGGGAGCCGGGGGGACGTGCAGCGGCATGGTGGGTCGCCTCTCATTCGACAGGCACGGTGGCGCGCAGGCGTGGGTGGGCGTGCGGACGACGCTGTCTGCTCTCGGGGTCAGAGGTGGGCGGGGCCGGTGCCCGGGCGGCTGACGGCGCCGGGCCGTGGGAAGGACGGCGCTGCGACGACAGGGCGGGGACCATCAACGTCTACTCTCTGCCTCGTTCGCGAATTTTATACGACCCGTGTTCGCCCAATGTTTCGGCTAGACGTACTCGCCATCAACAACAAGAGACCATTCGGTCGTGAAAAAGCGAGGGTTTGTCCGGGTCTTGAGTGGGTACCCGGGGCGTGACCTCGCAATATGCGGTGGAAGGGGACGGCCGAATCTCGTTGGCGTTTATCACGAGATGGTTGAGAACCGGAACTGTTTACTGCGTCATGCCGCCTGAATGTGCCACCGGACCACCGCTCCAGCGTAGCGGCCCGGGTGGTCGTGTGAAGGGGTTATCGAAGGAGTGGGCCATGAGCGGGACGGGACGCACGGTGCGCGTCGGGCCGTCCCGGACCGGGAGGTCGACGGGCGACGTTATCGATCGCCGAGCCGGGGCATCATCCCCCGTGACCCATGAAAGCAGCGGCCGTACTCTCGGCCTGCCCATCCGAGGAGGGACACTTCGATGGGGGAGAAGGTCGTGGCAGGGCCGTTCGACCTGTCGGATCGCCACCGGTATCGCGACAAGCTCCGGGACTGTTTGACGGGGCTGGGGCGACTGCTGGAGGAGAAGCGTTTCGACCGCCCCAGGAACCTGATGGGCCTGGAGATCGAACTCAATCTCGTGGACGGCGACGGTCAGCCGCGGATGATGAATGCGCAGGTGCTGGAAAGGATAGCCAGCAAGGATTTCCAGACAGAACTCGCCATGTTCAATCTGGAAGTCAACATCGCGCCACACCGGCTGGGGGAGCGGGTATTCGACCGGCTCGCCGAGGAGTTGCGTACGTCACTCGCCTACGCCGACCGGAAAGCCGGGGAACTCGACGCGGGAATCGTGATGATCGGCATTCTGCCGACGCTCGACCGGGACGACCTGGTGTCGTCGAACCTTTCCGACGTCGACCGCTACACCCTGCTCAACGACCAGATCGTCGCGGCGCGCGGTGAGGACTTCAAACTCGACATCGACGGGGTGGAGCGGCTCGTCTGCACCTCCCGTTCGATCGCCCCGGAGGCAGCCTGCACGTCCGTGCAGCTCCATCTGCAGGTCACGCCCGACCGGTTCGCCGACGTGTGGAACGCGGCCCAGGCGGTCAGCGCCGCGCAGATCGCCGTCGGCGCCAACGCGCCGTTCCTGTTCGGGCACGAGCTGTGGCGCGAATCGCGGCCGCCGCTGTTCGAGCAGTCCACCGACACCCGCCCGCCCGAACTGCAGGCCCAGGGCGTACGGCCGCGGACCTGGTTCGGGGAACGGTGGATCGACTCCGCGTACGACCTGTTCGAGGAGAACCTGCGCTACTACCCGGCGCTGCTGCCGATCTGCGACGACGAGGACCCGCTGCGCGTCCTCGACGAGGGCGGCGCGCCCCGGCTCTCCGAACTCGTCCTGCACAACGGCACCATCTACCGCTGGAACCGCCCGGTGTACGAGGTCGTCGACGAAGTGCCGCACCTGAGGGTGGAGAACCGGGTGCTGCCCGCCGGGCCGACCGTGATCGACGTCGTCGCCAACGCGGCCTTCTACTACGGACTCGTGCGCGCGCTCGCCGAGGAGGCGCGGCCGGTCTGGACGAAGCTGCCCTTCGAGGACGCGGCGAACAACTTCGAGGCGGCCTGCCGGTACGGCATCGACGCCCGGCTGCGGTGGCCGCGGCGCGGCCGCCTCGGCGGGGTCGCGGAGGTCGACGCGGTCACTCTCGTCCGCGAGGAACTCCTGCCGCTCGCCGCCGCCGGGCTGGACGCCTGGGGCGTGGAGCCCGCCGACCGGGACCTGTACCTCGGCGTCATCGAGGAACGGTGCCGGCGGCGCACCAACGGGGCGCGCTGGCAGGCGGAGACGTTCCACGCCGGGCTGGACAAGGGCCTGAGCCGGGACGCGGCGCTGGCGGCGACGACACGGCGGTACCGCGAGCTGATGCTGACCGGCGAGCCGGTGCACGGCTGGCCCGTGGGGCTGCCGGAGCCGGTGCCGCTGGGAAGCTGAGCGCCGGCCCCGGCCCTCCCTTCCTCACCACCTTCCGAGGGGCCCCCTGCCGCACCGCGGCAGGGGGCCCCTCCGCCGTAACGCCGGGGCGTCGGGCAAGCTGTGGGGAAGGCGGGACGGCGCTACGGAGGCGGGTGTGCGGGTGGATGCGGAGCCGGCGGGGGGTTCCCTGCTCGAGGAACGGACGGCACGACGGACCCTGCGGGACGAGACGCTGCTCGTGCTGGCGCTCTCCCTGGGGGCGAGCGGTGTCTCCGCGCTGATCAGCTTCGTCGGCTCGGTCACCAAACCCGGTGGGCTGAAGGACCAGGCCGCCACGCTCAACGCCTCGGCCGCGCCGGGCCGCCCGTGGCTCGACCTCGCCTGGCAGCTCTTCGGGATCGCCACCGCGCTGGTGCCCGTCGCCCTCGTGGCCCACCTGCTGCTGCGCGAACGGCAGTCGCTGCGCACCCTCGGCTTCGACCGCACCCGCCCCTGGCCGGACCTCGGCCGGGGCGCGGTGATCGCCGCGGTGATCGGCAGCACGGGCATCGCCTTCTACCTGGCGGCCCGAGGGCTCGGCTTCAACCTCACGGTGGTGCCGGAGGCGCTGCCCGACGTGTGGTGGAAGTACCCCGTGCTCGTCCTGTCCGCCGTGCAGAACGCGGTGCTGGAGGAGGTGATCGTGGTCGGGTACCTGCTGCGCCGCCTCGGGCAGCTCGGCTGGTCACCGGGTGCCGCGCTGATCGGCAGTGCGGTGCTGCGCGGCTCCTACCACCTCTACCAGGGCATCGGCGGCTTCCTCGGCAACATGGCGATGGGCCTCGTCTTCGTCCTGCTCTACCGCCGGTGGGGGCGGGTGGGACCGCTGGTGGTGGCCCACTCGCTGCTCGACATCGGGGCGTTCGTCGGTTACGCGCTGCTCGCGGGGAAGGTCGACTGGCTGCCCACGGCGTGAGTGGGCCGCCGGCCTCTTCCCGCGGAGGCCGTCAGGCGAGCAGTTCCCCGTCGAGGACGGTGACCGCGTGCCCGGTCAGCAGGGTGCGGGCACCGCGCAGTTCGGTCCGCACCAGACCGGAACGGGCGGAGGCCTGCAGCCCGGTGAGGGCGGTCCGGCCCAGGCGTGCGGACCAGTAGGGGGCGAGGGCCGTGTGGGCGGAGCCGGTCACCGGGTCCTCGTCGATCCCGGAGCGGGGGAAGAAGCACCGGGAGACGAAGTCGTGGCCCCGGGCCGGGTCGGAGGCGCGGGCGGTGGCGATGACGCCGCGGGTGAAGCGGCCTGCTAGGGCGCGGAGGTCGGGGCCGAGCTCCCGAACCGCCCGCTCGTCGGCCAGCTCGACGAGCAGGTCGCCCAGGTGCGGCCCGGTGTCGACGGCGGTGAGCGGAGCCGCGCCCAGCACCTCGGCGAGTCCGTCGGGAACCGGCTCCTCGGTGAGCGGGGCCGTGGGGAAGTCCAGCGTGATCGCCCCGTCGGCGCCCGGCGCCGCCCGCAGCACACCGCTGCGCGAGGCGAACCGTACGGGGCCCCGGTGGGCGCCCGTGGTGTGCAGGACGTGCGCGGTGGCGAGCGTGGCGTGGCCGCACATCGCGACCTCGGTCGTCGGGGTGAACCAGCGCAGGGCCCAGTCGGCCTCCCCGTCACCGCCGTCCCCGCTCCCGGGCAGCCGGTGGGCGAACGCGGTCTCGGCGTGGTTGACCTCCCGGGCCACCGCACGCAGCCAGGAGTCCTCGGGGAAGCCGTCCCCGTCCAGGAGCAGCACGCCGGCCGGGGCACCGGAGAAGGGGCGAGCGGTGAAGGCGTCGACGATTCGGATACGCATGGGGCGACGGTAGGCGCACCGCCTGGACGCCGGCCAAGGCCAATTCACCGGGGGTGGCCTGCCGTTCCGCGTCCGTCCCCGTGCGGACGGTGCGCCCGGGGGGAGACGAACCGCCTCGATCCCGGAGTCGGTCAGCAACGCGTTGACGAGGGCACGGGGGGCCGGCGAGCTCGGTGGCCCACAGGTCGTGGTCCGGGCACACGGCGTCGAGGTCGAGGCCCGCGACGGTGTGGGGCAGGGCGCTTCCGTCGGCAAGACATGCCTGCTCATGGTCCCAGGCGTGAGCCCGTTCTTCCCTTCGCTGTCACGGCCAGCGATCCACCGTGAGCCCGCAGCTCGAAAGGGGTTGCCGTAGTCGGTTGGACGATATATCGTTGAGGCATCGCGAACGATCGACGATGGAATGGAAGTGAGCGAGATGCACGCGCATGGAAACGACTACGGGTTCGAGCACGGACACGGTCGGCACGGTGGTCATGGTCGGCGGGGGCAGCACGGTGCGGAGGAGTCCCGGGAGGCGTTCGGGCCGTTCGGGCCCGGGGGCGGCGGACCGCACGGTCCCTTCGGCGGGCCGGGCTTCGGCGGGCCCTGGGGCGGCCGCGGGCGCGGCGGACCGCGCGGCAGGGCGCGGCGCGGTGACGTACGCGCCTCGATCCTGGCGCTGCTCAAGGAACGGCCGATGCACGGCTACGAGATGATCCAGGAGATCGCCGAGCGCAGCGGCGGGGCGTGGAAGCCCAGCCCCGGTTCGGTCTACCCGACCCTCCAGCTGCTGGAGGACGAGGGGCTGATCGTGAGTGAGACCGAGGGCGGCAAGAAGCTGTTCTCGCTCACCGAGGCCGGTCGCACGGCGGCCGAGGAGGGCGCGGAGGCGCCCTGGGAGGAGGCCTCGCGCGGGGTCGACTGGGAGGCGCTGAGCGAGATCCGGCAGGCCGGGTTCGGGCTGATGGAGGCCTTCGGCCAGGTCTGGAAGACCGGGAACAAGGAGCAGCGCGAGAAGGCGCTGACGGTCATCAACGAGGCGCGGAAGAAGCTGTACCTGATCCTCGCCGACGAGGACTGACGGCGGTGGCCGCCCGGCCGGGCCGGGCGGCGAACCGAGGGCCCCGCGTGCGCGGGGCCCTCACCGCGTTCACAGCGTCAGGACCAGCTTGCCCCGGAGGTGGCCGCCGTCCAGCAGTCGGTGCGCCTCGGCGACCCGCTCGAACGGGAACGTCTCCTGCACATGCACCCGGAGCGCACCGCGCTCGACGAGGTCCACCAGCCCCCGCAGCCCCACCGGGTCGGGGTCGACCGCGACGCCGCTGAAGCGCATGCCGGCCGCCTCGCACGCGGTGATGAGCGCCGTTTCCTGCTCGGCGACCGCCGTCACCAGATGGCCGCCCGGGCGGAGCACACGGAGTGAACGCCCGGCGGTGTCGCCGCCGACCGTGTCGAGCACGAGGTCGATGTCGCGGACCGCCTCGGCGAAGTCGGTCGTCGTGTGGTCGATCACCTCGTCGGCGCCGAGATCCTCGACGAACGCGCGCTTGCCACCGCTCGCGGTCGTGACCACGTACGCGCCCCTCGCCTTGGCGATCTGGATCGCCACGTGGCCCACGCCGCCGCCCCCGCCGTGGACCAGGACACGGTCGCCCTCGCCGACGCCGCCCAGGTCGACGAGGGCCTGCCACGCCGTCAGCCCGACGATCGGCAGCGCGGCCGCCTCGACGTGCGGGAGCGAGGCCGGCTTGCGCACCAGGTGCAGCGCGGGCGCCGCCACGAACTCCGCGTATGCGCCCGCCGCACGCGGGAACAGCGGCATCCCGAAGACCTCGTCGCCGGGCCGGAGCCGCCAGGTCCCCGGTGCCCCTTCGACGACACCGCTGATGTCCCAGCCGAGGACGAACGGCGGCCGGCCGAGCAGCGGGAACTCGCCGGCGCGCAGCCGCGCCTCCAGCGGGTTCAGGCCGATCGCCGCGACCCGGACGAGGACCTCGGTCGGCTGGACCCGGGGAACCGGCGCCTCCTCGACGGTGAGGACCTCGGGGCCGCCGAGCGTGTGCTGGGTGATGACGCGCATGATTCTCCTGAAGGGAAGGTCCGGTGGAGGAGAACCACGCTAGGCAGCCGACGGGAACCGGCAGGTACCTTTGGCGCCATGAGCCGTTTCGCGACCGGTGACGTCTTCCTCTCCGACTGCCCGGGGCGGCTGCCGTTCGAGATGCTCGCCGACAAGTGGTCGGTGGTCGTCCTCGCCGGACTCGGCAAGGGCCCGGTGCGCCACGGCGAACTGGCCGCGATGATCGGCGGGATCTCCCGCAAGGTGCTCACCCAGACCCTCAGGCGGCTCCAGGCGCACGGGCTCGTCTCCCGCCACTCCCACGCCGAGGTGCCGCCGCGCGTCGAGTACGCGCTCACCCCGCTCGGACAGACCCTGATCGAGCCGATCCACATGCTGACCGAGTGGGCGAGGGAGCACGGAGAGGCGGTGCTCGACGCGCTCGAGGCCGCGCCGGACCCCGCCCCCGCGGATCACTGACGCCCCCACGGGCCGCGGCAGCCGCTCTCGGGGTTCCGTGTCATACCTGAGGAGGAGACGCGTGGGGCGGAACCCACCGTGCGTGGGACGCGGGAATGCTGCGCGCTGCGGATGACGCGGACCACCGGGGTTGATGGGATGGGGACGTGCCACCGACCCAGTGCAGGCAGCCGGCCGCCGTGCCCGCTCCGCACCGCAGCGACCTCGACCCGCAGCTCACCGACGAGCTGGCGTCCATGGTCGTCGCGGCACGCCGCCGCGCGGTCCGCGACGGCGACCGTCAGATCGACACCGCCCACCTCCTGCACGCCCTGCTGGAGTCCGACCCCGAGGTGCGGGCCGCGATCGGGGACCGCCGCAAGGTGGCCCGGCTGCTCGGCTACCTCGTGCAACGCAGCATCGGTTACGGGCTGCGCTGGCAGAGCAGCGTCGAGGACTCCGGCGCCGTACCGGCCCTGCGCGGGCCCGGCGGGCTGTCGCCTGCGGCGGCCGAGGCCATGGCGGCGGCCCGGCGGCGGGCACGGCGTGGCCGGCGCGGTGCGGCACGCGGGATGGACGTCCTCGCGGCGGTGACCGGTGACCCCGGTTCGCGGGCGGTGGAGGTGCTGCGCCGGGCGGGCGTCGAACCGGCGGTTCTGCTGGGGCGGATCGCGCTCTCGGAGTACCTCACCCGGTACTGAGGACGGACGGCGGCCGAAAACCCGTGGCGCGCCCGAGGGCCCTGGGCGACAGGGGCGAGGGCGACAGGGGCGATCGAGAGTGACGGTGCTGTCGGCGCCTGTCATCATGTGCCGGTGCGTACCTCTGGAGACGGCTCGAACGGCACGAACGGCCGTGGACACGGCACGGCGCTGGGGCTCGCCCTCGGCTCCGCGCTCGCCTTCGGCGGCTCGGGAGTCGCGGCGAAGCCCCTGATCGAAGCGGGCCTCGAGCCCCTGCACGTGGTGTGGCTGCGGGTCGCGGGCGCCGCCGTGGTGATGCTCCCCGTCGCCGTACGGCACCGCGCGCTGGTGCGCGACCGCCCCGCGCTGCTGCTGGGGTACGCGCTGCTCGCCGTCGCCGGCGTCCAGGCCTGCTACTTCGCGGCGATCTCCCGCATCCCGGTCGGGGTGGCGCTGCTCGTGGAGTACCTCGCGCCCGCCCTCGTCCTGGGCTGGGTGCGGTTCGTGCAGCGGCGGCCGGTGTCGCGCTCGGCCGCGGTCGGGGTCGTCCTCGCGGCCGGCGGGCTGGCCTGCGTGGTGGAGGTCTGGTCGGGGCTCGCCTTCGACGCGCTCGGGCTGGTGCTCGCGCTCGGCGCGGCCTGCTGCCAGGTCGGCTACTTCATCCTGTCCGACCACGGCGGCGACGCCGCGGAGGGGCGCGCGCCCGACCCGCTCGGGGTGATCGCGTACGGCCTGCTCGGCGGGGCGCTCGTCCTGACGCTCCTGGCGCGGCCGTGGGGGATGGACTGGTCGGTCCTCGGGGGCGACACGGCCATGAACGGCACCCGGGTGCCGGCCGTGCTGCTGCTGGGCTGGATCGTGCTGATCGCGACCGTCCTCGCCTACGCCACCGGGGTCCTGGCGGTACGCCGGCTCTCGCCTCAGGTGGCGGGAGTCGTGGCCTGCCTGGAGGCGGTGATCGCGACGGTCCTGGCCTGGGTGCTGCTCGGCGAACACCTCTCGGCACCGCAGGTGGTGGGCGGCGCGGTGGTGCTGGCCGGGGCGTACGTGGCGCAGCGGGCCGTACCGGCGCCTTCCTCCCCGGCCGGCCAGGGGGCGGCGGCGTCCGGGGCGGGACGGGACACCGCGAGCCCGGCGCCCCGCGACCCCGCCGACGCCCACCCGGGCGGCCCTCCGCGCGGCTGACCCCGCGTATCCCGCCGCGGCTCTGGGACGCCCGCCCTCCAGTCCTCGACCGGAGCCCGCCGTCCCGTAGGCCGACCGGAGCCCGGCGTCCCGCGGCCCCGACGGCGCCCGCCGTCCCGTCCCGACCGGAGCCCGGCGTCCCGCGGCCCCGACGGCGCCCGCCGTCCCGTCCCGACCGGCGCCCGGCGCCCGGCGCCCGGAGCCCGGCGCCCGGCGGCTCACCGTCCCGGCAGGTACTCCGGCGCCGCGGTCCCCGGCGCCAGCGCCGGATCGGCGATCGGCGCCCCGTACGCCGGGCGGACCGGCACCACGCCCGCCCAGTGCGGCAGGCCGAGGTCCTCAGGCTCGTCGTTGACCCCGCCGGTGCGTGCCTTCGCCGAGACCTCCCGAAGGTCCAGGCGCAGCACGGCCGTCGCGGCCAGCTCCTTGGCGTTGGCCGGGCGGGAGTCGGCCGAGCGGCCCGCCACCACGTGGTCGACCAGCGCGTCCAGTGCCGCCCGCTTCTCCTCGGGTTCGGTCACCGGTTCGGCGAGGCCGTGCACCACCACCGAGCGGTAGTTGATCGAGTGGTGGAAGGCCGACCGCGCCAGCACCAGGCCGTCGACGTGCGTGACGGTCAGGCACACCGGCAGCCCCGGCGCAGACTGCTCCCCCTCCTCCCGCTCCTCGTCGCGCTCCTTCGCGTGTCCCGGGCCGCGCCCCGCCATCCGCAGGGGCCGCGAGCCCGTCGACCCGTGGACGTACAGCCGCTCGCCGACCCTCGCGAACAGTGTCGGCAGCACCACCGGCGCTCCGTCGCGCACGAAGCCGAGATGGCAGACGTAGGCCTCGTCGAGTATCGAATGCACGAGGTCCCTGTCGTACGAGGCGCGGTTCGCGGAGCGCGTGGGGACCGTGCGGTCGGTCGGGGCGTAGGCGGCGGGCGGGTCCTGCGAGGCGGGCGGCGTGATCCCCCGCGCGGTGGTGTGGGGCATGGCGGCTGGTCTCCTCTTGGGTGTCGTGGGCGTGCGCGGCTCCGCCTGCCAGGCTCCGCCCGGCTCGGCTTCCGACGCGCATGCCCCCTGTACACGGGCTATTGCACTAGTGCATAATGTGGTTTGTGCTAGGAGAATATACGTTCACCGGGCGGCGCGCGGCCGAGATTTCCGCGAGCATCGAGGGCGCGGTGGGCAGCGGTGCGCTGACCCCCGGCCAACTGCTCCCGCCCATGCGCGAGTTGGCGCGCTCCCTCGGAGTGAACCCGAACACCGTCGCGGCCGCGTACCGCACCCTGCGGGAGCGCGGGGTCATCGAGACGGACGGGCGGCGCGGCAGCCGGGTCCGGGCGAAGCCGGCGACGACCGCACGGGAGTACGCACGGATCCAGGTCCCGGAAGGGGTGCGCAACCTCGCGGACGGCAACCCCGACCCCGCGCTCCTGCCCGCGCTGGCGGAGGCGTTCGCGGTGGCCGCCGTCCGGGCCGACCGCGAGCCCGTGCTGTACGGGGAGGACGCCGTGGAACCCGAACTGGTCCGCCTCGCCCGGGCCGGACTGGACGCGGACGGCGTACCGGACGGGCCGGTGATGGTCGCCTCGGGATCGCTGGACGCGATCGAACGGGTCCTCGTCGCCCGTCTGCGGCCCGGCGACGCGGTCGCCGTCGAGGACCCCGGCTGGGGCGCCCTGCTCGATCTCGTCCCCGCCCTCGGGCTGCGCACGGTCCCGGTGCGGGTCGACGACGAGGGGCCGCTTCCTGCGGACGTCCGCGCCGCCCTCTCCGCCGGCGCGCGGGCCCTCGTCGTCACGGCCCGGGCGCAGAACCCCACCGGCGCCGCCGTGGGCGCCGCCCGCGCGGACGACCTGCGGGCCGTCCTGGACGGCTACCCGGAGACCCTGCTGATCGAGGACGACCACGGCCACGCCATCGTCGACCTCCCCCTGCACCCGCTGGCCGGAACCACTCGCCACTGGGCGCTGGTCCGTTCCGTGGCCAAGGCGTACGGGCCCGACCTGCGGCTCGCCGTGCTCACCGGGGACGAGGTCACCGTCGACCGGGTGCACGGCCGGCAGCGGCTCGGGCCCGGCTGGGTGAGCCGGCTGCTGCAGCGGGCCCTCGTACGGTTGTGGGCCGAAGGAGCGGTGGACGTGCCGGCCGTGGCGGCGGCCTACCGGAGCCGGCGCGAGGCCCTGATCGGCGCGCTCGCGGAGCGCGGGGTGCGCGCCCACGGGCGCAGCGGCCTCAACGTGTGGGTACCGGTCCCCGACGAGACCGGCGCGGTGGCCCGGCTGCTGCACGCCGGCTGGGCGGTCGCGCCCGGCGCCCGCTTCCGCGCGGCGGCACCGCCCGGCATCCGCGTCACCGTCTCCACCCTCGCGCCGGAGGAGACCGGGGCGGTCGCGGAGGCCGTCGCCGCGGCCGTCGCACCGGCGCCCGGACCCCGCTACGTGTGACCGGCCCGACGAAACGGGACCCGATGAAACGGGACCCGATGAACGGGAGCGGAGGAGGGGCCTACGACCGCGCCCGGCTCTGCGTCAGGGCCGCGCCCGCCACCACGATCACCGCGCCGACCGGCGTGGACCACGCGAGCGGCTCGTGCAGGATCGCCACGCCCGCGGCGGTGGCGATCACCGGGATGAAGTAGGTGACCATCTGCGCCGTCGTGGGCCCCACCTCGGCCACCAGCCCGTACTGCAGCAGTACGGCGAGGCCCGTGCCGAGGGCGCCCAGGGCGAGGACGGCGAGCAGCGGGAGCACGGGGAAGGCGTGCGGCAGCTCGGTGAACAGCGGGGTGACCACCGCGAGCTGCACCGTGGCCAGCAGGAGCTGGGCGCCGGTGAGCGAGAGGTGGGAGGCGCCGGTGCCGGCCAGGGTGCGGCGGACGTAGATCCAGCCGACGGGGTAGCTCAGCGAGGCGAGCAGGGCCATCGCGGTGCCCGTGGCGTCCAGGCCGTGGAAGCCCTGCCAGGCGCCCAGCACGGTGAGCACGCCCAGGAAGCCGAGGCCGAGTCCGGCGAAACGGCGCCGGGTCGGGCGGTCCTCGGAGAGCGCCACCAGGGAGAGCGCCATGCCCCACAGCGGCGAGGTCGCGTTGCAGATGCCCGCGAGCGTCGAGGGGACGGTCAGCTCCGCGTAGGCGAACAGTGAGAACGGCAGCGCGTTGAGCAGCAGTGCCGCCACCGCGAGGTGCCCCCAGGTGCGGGCCCCGCGCGGCAGCCGCTCGCGCTTGACCGCCATCGCGGCCACCAGCACCGCCGTGCCGAACAGCAGCCTGCCGAAGGTCACCTGGAACGGGGCGTAGGCGTGGGTGCCGACCTTGATGAGCAGGAAGCTGAAGCCCCAGATCAGCGACAGGAGCCCGAAGCGCAGCCGCCAGTCGAGCGCGGGCCGGCCCGCCGGGGTCCGGGCGGAGGCGGGAACCGGGGGCGGAGCGGAATCCGGGGCGGGCGCCAGGGTCGGCGCGGGGCCGGCCGGGGTCGGTGCGGCCGTTTCGGACGCGGGGGTGCGCGAGGAGGCGGTGGTGCTCATGACGGCCAGCCTCCCTCGCCCCACCTCGTAGCACAATCGAGATTTCCCGCGCGATATCTCGTAGCATCACTTACATGTTGAACCTGGAACGCCTGCGCACGCTCGACGCCCTCGCGCAGCACGGCTCGGTGAGCGCCGCCGCCGAGGGGCTGCACGTGACGACCTCGGCCGTCTCCCAGCAGCTCGCGAAGCTGGAGCGCGAGGTCGGCCAGCGGCTGCTGGCCAAGAACGGGCGGGGCGTCCGGCTGACCGACGCCGGGCGGCTGCTCGCCGAGCACGCCGCGCGCATCCTGTCCCAGGTCGAACTGGCCCGCTCCGATCTGGAGGCCCAACGGGGGCGCGTGGTGGGCGAACTGCGCCTGGCCGCCTTCCCCACGGCCGCGCGCGGGCTGTTCCCGGCCGCGCTCGCCGGGCTGCGCGCCCGGCACCCCTCGCTGCGGCTGCGCTCCTGCGAGTTGGAGCCGGAGGCGGGCGTCGCCGGGGTCGTCCGCGGGGACCTCGACCTCGCCGTCGTCCTGGACTGGTACAACAAGCCGATGCCGCTGCCGGAGGGGCTGGTGAAGGCCTCGCTCCTCGACGACCCGGCCGATGTGGCCATGCCGGCCGGGCACCGGCTCGCGGACCGCGCGGAGGTCGATCTCGGGGAGTTCGCCCACGACGAGTGGATCACCTGGAACGAGGGCGAGTTCTGCCACGAGTGGCTCCTGTTCACCCTGCGCTCCAAGGGTGTCGAGCCGATCATCGGACACCGCGCCGCCGAGACGCACACCCAGCTCAGGATGGTCGCCGCCGGGCTGGGCGTGTGCGTCGCGCCCGTGCTCGGCCGGGACCCGATGCCGGAGGGCGTGGTCACCGTTCCGGTACGGCAGCGGGTGCGCCGGCACGTCTACGTGGTGTGGCGCGCCGACGCCGACCGCCGCCCGTCGATCCGGGCGGCGGTCGCGGCGCTGCGGGAGGCGGCGGAGACGGTGGGGGCGGAGACGGTGGGGGCGCCCCGCGAGAACGGGTAGGCCTCAGGTCCGACCCAGTTTGCGGAAGTCCCAGGAGACCGTCTTCTCCGGGGTGAGCCGGATCCAGGCGTGCCGGCCGTCGTGCGGCATCTCCTCGATACCGAAGTTCTTCCGCGCGAACAGGGTCTCCGGCACGTCCAGTTCGGCGCGCAGTTCACCGGTGCGCGGGACCTCGCCCACGAACTCCGCGGTCCCCGACAGCTCCACTCCCCGCAGTTCCTCGTACTCCTCGCCGGTGTCGACGACGACGGCGATCCTCGGGTCCCGGCGCAGATGCGCCCAGCGCTTGCTGCGCACCACCGAGTACAGCCACATCGAGGTGCCGTCCCACACGAACCACAGGGTGCTGACGTGCGGGGCACCCTCGGCGGAGACGGTCGCGACCCGGCAGTTGCGCTGGGTGGTGAGGAACTCGTCCAGCTCCGCCGGCGTCATCATGATCCTGCGCCCCCGGCGCTGGGTGGCGGACATGCGTATCCCTTCCCCGTTCCTCCGGCTCTTCCTGTCCCGCTGTCTACCCCGCCCGGACCCTCGGGAGTCCCGGCGCGCACCCGCCCCGGCCGGTCAGGCGAGCTTGATGGACTCGCCCTCCACGGTGATCTTCGCGGCGGGCAGCGGCTGCGTCGCCGGGCCCTTCTTCACGCTGCCGTCCTCGGCGGAGAACTGGCTGTTGTGGCAGGGGCAGACGATCACACCGTCGGCGATCTTGCTCACGGCGCAGCCCTGGTGCGTGCACTTGGACGAGAAGGCCTTGAACTGGCCCGCCGCCGGCTGGGTCACGACCACGCCCTTGTCGCCGAAGACCTTGCCGCCGCCCTCGGGGATGTCGGAGGTCTTCGCCAGTTCGGTGCCGCCGGAGCCCGCACCCGCCCCGGCGTCCTGCGAGGCGCCGTCGCCGCCGGTGCTCGCGCTGGAGGAGGACGAGTCCTCGTCACCGCACGCGGTCAGCGCGACGGCGAGTCCCGCCACGCCGACCGCCGCCATGACCGTACGGCGGGCCGGAGCCGGAGCGGGGTGGAGCGATTCGCTGGTCATGCCGACGTTCCCTTCGATGGTGCTGCCACGGTGACCGGCACGTGTACGGCGGCGGATCGCCGCCGGTGACCGCCGGTGCTTCGACCATGGTTACGGCGTGCGGGCACCGCCTGTTCACGCGGCGCGCGATCGACAGGAGATCGACAGCAGCCGTCCGTGTCCGGCCGCCGGGCCGGGCGACGGGCCGGACGGCCGTCCCGCGCGGCCCGGATAACCTGGGGCGATGCTCAAGGAAGTCACCGCGACCCGCTACATCACGCCCCTGCGGGAGGGCGGTTCGCTGCCCGGACTGATCGAGGCCGACGACCTCACGGCGTACGTCGTGAAGTTCAGCGGCGCCGGGCAGGGCCGCAAGACGCTGGTCGCGGAGGTGGTCTGCGGCACGCTCGCCCGGCGGCTCGGGCTGCGGGTGCCCGGGCTGGCCGCCGTCGCCCTCGATCCCGTGCTCGGCCTCGGGGAGCCCGACGAGGAGGTGCAGGGGCTGCTGCGGGGGAGCGGCGGGCTCAACCTCGGGATGGACTTCCTCAGCGGCGCGCTCGGCTTCGACGCCCTCGCCTTCCCGGTGGACGCCGCCGAGGCCGGGCGGATCGTCTGGTTCGACGCCCTGGTCAACAACGTCGACCGGTCCTGGCGGAACCCCAACCTGCTGCGATGGCGGGGGGAGTTGTGGCTCATCGACCACGGCGCCACCATGATCTGGCAGCACAACTGGCCCACCGCCGAGCGCTCCGCCGCCCGCCCCTACGACGCCGGTGACCACGCACTGGCGCCCTTCGCCCCGGACGTCGCCGCGGCCGCCGCCGAACTGGCACCGCTGGTGACGGCGGACCTGCTGGCCGAGGTGACCGCAGAGATCCCCGACGCCTGGCTCACGGACGAACCCGGCTTCGGCTCGCCCGACGAGGTGCGCCGGGCCTACGCCGCCCCGCTGCTGACCCGGGCCCCCGTGATCCACGAGCGGGTCACCGGGCTGACCGCCGCCCGCGCGACCGTCACGCAGGAGAACAAGTGAACGACCGGGACGTCTTCGAGTACGCGCTGCTGCGGGTCGTTCCGCGCGTCGAGCGCGGCGAGTGCATCAACGCGGGGGTGCTCGTCTACTGCCGGGCCCGGTCCTTCGTGACCGCGCGCACCCATCTGGACGAGGACCGGCTGCGGGCTCTGGACCCGGCGGCGGACGTGGCCGGCGTGCGCGCCGCGCTGCGCGCCGTCGAGGGCGTGTGCGCGGGCGGCGCCGCGGCCGGCCCGGCTGCCGGGGACGATGCCGGGCGGCGTTTCCGCTGGCTGGTGGCACCCCGCTCGACGACCGTGAGCCCCGGCCCGGTGCACACGGGTCTGACCGCCGATCCGGCGGCCGAGGCGGAGCGATTGCTCGCGTTGCTGGTGAGGTAATGGATCACACGCACCCGGTGTGCCGTTGACACCGGGTGCCAGGGCTTCTAGCGTCACGTCTGTCGAAGGTACTAAGCGGTCGCTCACCGGGCGTGCCGCAGGAGCCGCCACCTTCCGGAAGCCTCCGGGGACCCCCGGAGGGCCCGGTGACTTCCCCAGGACGAGGAGAAGCAGCAATGTCCACCACTGAAGCGCGGGTAGCCGTCGTCACCGGCGCGGCGCGCGGCATCGGCGCCGCCACCGCCGTACGCCTGGCCGCCGAGGGCCGTGCCGTCGCGGTGCTCGACCTCGACGAGGCCGCCTGCAAGGACACCGTCGAGAAGATCACCGCCGCCGGGGGCACGGCGCTCGCGATCGGCTGCGACGTCTCCGACGAGGCGCAGGTCGAGGCGGCCGTGGAGCGCGTCGTCCGGGAGCTGGGCGCGCCCACGATCCTCGTCAACAACGCGGGTGTGCTCCGCGACAACCTGCTGTTCAAGATGAGCGTCGACGACTGGGACACCGTCATGGGCGTGCATCTGCGCGGCGCCTTCCTGACGTCCCGCGCCTGCCAGAAGCACATGGTCGACGCGCACTTCGGGCGCATCGTCAACCTCTCCTCCTCCTCCGCGCTCGGCAACCGGGGCCAGGTCAACTACTCCGCCGCCAAGGCCGGTATGCAGGGCTTCACCAAGACCCTCGCCAAGGAACTCGGCAAGTTCGGCGTCACCGCCAACGCGGTCGCCCCCGGCTTCATCGCCACCGAGATGACCAAGGCCACCGCCGACCGCGTCGGCATGGGCTTCGAGGACTTCAAGGCCGCCGCCGCCACCCAGATCCCGGTCGCGCGCGTCGGCGAGCCCGAGGACATCGCGAACGCCGTCGCCTTCTTCACGGGCGAGGCCGCCGGATTCGTCTCCGGCCAGGTGCTGTACGTGGCCGGCGGACCGCTCGACTAGCGCGACTGGGGAAACAGGGAACATGACTTCGGTGGAACTCTCCGGCAAGGTCGCCCTCATCACGGGCGCCAGCCGCGGCATCGGCTACGGCGTCGCCGAGGCGCTCGTCGCCCGCGGCGACCGCGTCTGCATCACCGGCCGCAACGAGGACGCCCTCAAGGCGGCCGTCGAGGCGCTCGGCGCCGACCGCGTCATCGGCGTGGCCGGCAAGGCGCACGACGAGGAACACCAGGCCGTCGCCGTCGCGCGCACCATGGAGGCGTTCGGCCGCGTCGACCACCTCGTCAACAACGCGGGCACCAACCCGGTGTTCGGGGCGATCGCGGACCTCGACCTGAACGTCGTGCGCAAGATCTTCGAGACCAACGTGCTCTCCGCGCTCGGCTTCGCCCAGCGCACCTGGCACGCCTGGCAGAAGGAGAACGGCGGGGCGATCGTCAACATCGCCTCGGTGGCCGGTCTTTCGGCCTCGCCGTTCATCGGGGCGTACGGCGTCAGCAAGGCCGCGATGATCAATCTGACCCAGCAGCTCGCCCACGAGTTCGCGCCCACGGTACGGGTCAACGCGATCGCCCCCGCCGTGGTCAAGACGAAGTTCGCGCAGGCCCTGTACGAGGGCCGGGAGGCCGAGGCGGCCGCCTCCTACCCGCTCGGCCGGCTCGGCGTGCCCTCCGACGTGGGCGGTGCGGCCGCGTTCCTCACCTCCGAGCAGTCGGACTGGATCACCGGGCAGACGCTCGTCGTGGACGGCGGCATCTTCCTCAACGCCGGCGTCGGCTGACGACGGCGGCACGCGCGCCGCACCGCGAAACGGAGCCGGGGGCACGCCCCCGGCTCCGTCGTCTCCGTCGTCTCCGTCGTTGCGCGCGGGTCCAGGGCGGTGGCCGACGTATGCGGAACGAGTGCCTCCGGTGTACGTCCGGCGGGTTCGTGTCCAGTGGTGAGGACCTCGTGGCGGCATGACAACGTCGTCATGTTCTCCCTGATCAGATGCCCTGTATGAAGCCCGCTCCCACGGCGTTTCGCTGCGGTATGGTCCCCCGGTCCCTGGTACGGCGGAACGGCGGATCGAGGAGCGCGCACGTGTTCGACCGGAACCGAAGACCGCGCCGGCTCGCGGCGCTCGCGGCCCTGACACTGGTGGCCGGCTGCGGGCTGCTGTCCCCGGGCTCCCCCAACGACGACCCGATCGTCGTGGGCACCACCAGCGCGCCCAGCACGCTGGACCCGGCCGCCTCCTGGGACGGTTCCTGGGAGCTGTTCCGCAACATCTACCAGACGCTGCTGAGTTACCCCTACGGGTCCACCACCCCCCAGCCCGACGCCGCCAGGACGTGCGGGTTCACGGACGCCGCCAACCGCACCTACCGCTGCGTCCTGCGGGCCGGCACGACCTTCTCCGACGGCCACTCGCTCGACGCCGCCGCCGTGAAGTACTCCCTCGACCGCATACGCCGGATCAACGTCTCCGGGGGCCCCGCCGGCCTCCTGGCGAACCTGCGGTCCATCACCACCGAGGGCGACCGCGAGGTCGTCTTCCACCTCGCCCGGCCCGACGCCACCTTCCCGTTCGTGCTCGCCACCCCCGCCATGTCCCTCGTCGACCCGGACCACTACCCGGCGCACTCCCTGCGCGAGGACGGCCGGGTCACCGGCTCCGGCCCCTACCGGCTCACCTCCTACGACGAGGGCGAGAAGGCCGAACTGAGGGCCAACGGCAGGTACCGGGGCCTCGCGGAGCGCAAGAACGACGCCGTCACCATCGAGTACTTCCGCGACTCCGCCGGCATGGTCGGCGCCCTGCAGAGAGGCGACATCGACGCCACCTACCGGGGGATCGCCGCCTCCGACGTCGTGGCGCTCCAGGCCGACCAGGTCAAGGACGGCCTGGAGATCGTCGAGAACCCCGGCATCGAGATCAGCTACCTGGTGTTCAACCCCGAGGACCGCTGGGCCGGGAAGAAGGCCGTGCGCCGGGCCGTCGCCCAGGTCGTGGACCGTGCCGCCATCGCGCACAAGGTGTACAAGGACACCGTCCGGCCCCTCTACTCCATGGTCCCGGCGGGACTCGTCGGCCACACCACGGACTTCTTCGACGACTTCGGGGAGCCCAGCACCTCCAAGGCCCGCAAGATCCTCGCCGAGGCCGGCATCACGCGGCGCGTGCCGCTCACCCTCTGGTACACCATCGACCGCTACGGCTCCGAGACGGCGCCCGAGTTCTCCGAGCTCAAGCAGCAGCTCGAGGACTCCGGCCTGTTCACCGTCGCCCTCCGCGGCCGCCCCTGGAAGACCTTCGAGGCCGGTTACCGCAGAGGCGAGTACCCGGTGTTCGGGCGGGGCTGGTTCCCCGACTTCCCCGACGCCGACAACTTCGTCGCCCCCTTCGTGGGGAAGGACAACGCCCTGGGGACGCCGTACCCCGCCAAGGAGATCACCGACGTCCTGCTGCCCCGCTCGCGCGGCCGCGGCGACCGGGGCACCGTCGCCGAGGACTTCGCCGAGGCCCAGCGCATCCTCGCCGACGACGCCCGGCTGCTGCCGCTGTGGCAGGGCAAGCAGTACGTGGCCACCGACGAGGATCTCGCGGGCGCGGAACGCGCCCTGGACCCGTCGACGATCATGCTGATGTGGGAACTGCACCGCCAGACGAGCTGGTAGCCGGGGAGCGGGGCGCGTTGTCAGTGGTCGCCGGTAGGTTCTGAGGACCGCAAGCGACCGTACGACGAAGGACGTTGACGTGACCGACACCGCCATGCTGCCCGAGTCCTGGCAGGGCGTTCTGGGGGACGAACTGCAGCAGCCCTACTTCAAGGAGCTGACCGAGTTCGTCGAGGAGGAGCGGGCCAGGGGGCCCGTGTACCCGCCCCGCGAGGAGGTCTTCGCGGCGCTCGACGCCACGCCGTACGACAAGGTGAAGGTGCTCGTCCTCGGCCAGGACCCCTACCACGGCGAGGGCCAGGGCCACGGACTGTGCTTCTCCGTGCGGCCCGGGGTACGGACGCCGCCCTCGCTGCGGAACATCTACAAGGAGATGCAGGCGGAACTGGGCACGCCCATCCCGGACAACGGCTATCTGATGCCGTGGGCCGAGCAGGGCGTGCTGCTCCTCAACGCGGTGCTCACGGTCCGCGCCGGCGAGGCCAATTCGCACAAGGGGCGCGGCTGGGAGAAGTTCACCGACGCGGTGATCAGGGCGGTGGCCGGCCGGCCCGACCCGGCGGTCTTCGTGCTCTGGGGCAACTACGCCCAGAAGAAGCTGCCGCTGATCGACGAGAGCAGGCACACGGTGGTGAAGGGCGCGCACCCCTCGCCGCTCTCGGCCAAGAAGTTCTTCGGATCCCGCCCGTTCACGCAGATCAACGAGGCCGTGGCCGCCCAGGGCCACACGCCGATCGACTGGACGATCCCGAACCTGGGCTGACCACCGCAGGGGGCAGCAGGGGGCACCACCGGGGAAACACGGGGCGGGACGGGCCGGGCGCGTGACCCGGAGCGTCCACAGGGGGGCGCCTGGGCGGAGCCCTGGCGCCCGACGACAACGCCGCAGAGGTGCGTGCCGGACCGCGCGGCGCCGGGATGATCCGGACGAGAGGCCCTAGCGTCGAAGGCGTCGGGTTCGACGGGACCGGAGGGATGCGACGGTGGAGCCAGGAGAACGCGCGGCGGCGGGGGACGCCGAGGGCGCGGTGGACGCCGTGCTGAGCCGGATCGGCCAGGCCGTGATGCTGCACCACGGAGGGGACCGGGAGGAGGCACGCGGCCGGTTCCTCGCACTGTGGGCGGAGATCGGGGAGGACGGGGACCCACTGCACCGCTGCACGCTGGCGCACTACCTGGCGGACACCCAGGAGGAACCCGCCGACGAACTCGCCTGGGACCTGCGGGCCCTGTCGGCGGCCGAGGAAATGACCGACGGCCCGTCCGCCGTGCCGGACGGCCCGCCCGAGGTGCGCGGCTTCTTCCCCTCCCTGCACCTCAACCTGGCCGCGGACTACGTGAAACTGGGCCGCCGGGAGGCCGCCCGGGGACACCTCCGCCGGGCCCGCGGCACGGCGGACGCGCTCGGCGACGATCCGTACGCGGAGGGGGTCCGCGCGGCGATGGACCGCCTCGAAAGGGAACTGTCCACGGGCGGCGAACCCCCCGTGGGCCCGCCGAGACGCCCCCGCGCGTCCTGAACGGCCGGGCCGGGCAGTCGGTCACACGCGCACGGATGCGGGCACGGGCCCGCGTGGTAGGTTCTGCGTCGCCGTACGCCCGAGCGCGACCGAGGAGGTGAGACCGATCAACGCAGCGACAGGTCGGGGCTCCCTCACCCGCACGGTCCGGGGAGTGCCCGCTGAAGGCATTCCGAAAGGCTGGGCACCTCATGCGCACGCACTCCGAGACGTCGTCGTCCGACGGCGTCACCGAACGGCTCTTCACCCTCGGTGAGATCCCCGGCGTCCTGTGGACGCCCGTGGGCGCCGTCGGCACCCGGCCCCTCGTCCTGCTGGGACACGGCGGCGGCCGCCACAAGAAGGACCCCGACCTCGTGGCCCGCGCCCGCCGCCTCGTGACCGGGCACGGGTTCGCGGTCGTGGCACCGGACGTGCCCGGCCACGGAGAGCGGCCGGTGGACGAGGAGTACGACCGGATCGCGCGGGCCAACCAGGCGCGCATCGCCGCCGGTGCGGAACCGGCCCCGCTGATCGCCGCCTTCCAGGCACTCGTGGCGCGCCGGACCGTCCCGGAATGGCGGGCCGTCCTGGACGCGGTCCAGGCGCTCGGCCATGTCGGGACCGGCCCGGTGGGCTACTGGGGCGTTTCGCTGGGATGCGGACTCGGCGTCCCCTTCGTCGCCCGGGAACCGCGGGTGCGCGCGGCGGTTCTGGGCCTCGGCGGAGCGTCGGCCTCGGCGGAGGCGGCCGCGCGGATCACGGTCCCCGTTCAGTTCTGGCTGCAATGGGACGACGAACGGGTGCCGCGAGAGCAGAGCCTGGCACTGTTCGACGCCCTCGGCTCGCCCGACAAGTCCCTGCACGCCCACCCCGGTGGGCACGGGGAGATGCCGGTGCGCGAACCGGACTGCACCGCACGGTTCTTCGCCCGGCACCTCGGCTGACGGCCGCACCCGTGTCCGCGCGGCGCGGAAACGGCCACACCCGTGTCCGCGCCGCGCGGAACTCAACGCCGCCCGGCGCGGATCACGCCTCAGTGGCCGTACGTGCGTGCGCAGATCTTCGCCTGGGGGCTGTCCGCCGGCCAGCCCCCGTAGGTGCGCCCCAGGGCGCAGACGCCGGAGTGGTCCGGTGGGGGCTTCGGGGCGGCGGCCGGAGGAGGCGCGGCCCGGTGCCCGGCCGGTGGCGCCTCGCCGTGACGGGGCGGGGCGGCCGGGGGAGCGGGAGCGCGACCGGGTGCCGGTGCGGCGGGGACGTGCGACCCGGGTGCGGGGCGGGGCGGGCCCCCGGCCGACGGGGCCCGCGGGCCGGTGCGTTCCAGGGCCTCGTCGGCCGGGGCCTGCACGAGCCGGGGCTCGGCGGTGCCGTCCGGTCGTGCCGCGGTCGTACGGGAGGGCGGAGAGGAGGACGGCGGCCCGGGGGCGAGGGGGCGCTGGACCGTGGTGCAGCCGGCGAGGGCGGACGCGGTCACCGTGACCAGGAGCGCTGCGGTGGTGGTTCGATGCACCCGGGCAACTCTGGCGGCTCCGACCCGGCACGGGGGAGTGGACGGACGGAAAATGCCCCACATGGGTGAGCGCCGTATGCTTCCCCGGAACCCGCGTCGAACACAGGAGGAGACAACCGGTGAAGGTCGGCTGCATCGGACTCGGCGACATCGCGCGGAAGGCCTACCTCCCGGTGCTCGGCACGCTCCCCGGCGTCGAGCTGCACCTGCACACCCGCACGGCCGCCACGCTCACCCGCGTCGCGGACACGCTGCACCTTCCCGCCGGGCAGCGCCACACCGAGCTGCGGACGCTGCTGGACCAGGGGCTGGACGCGGCCTTCGTGCACGCCTCCACCGCCGCCCACCCCGAGCTCGTCGCACGGCTCCTCGAGGCGGGCGTGCCCACCTACGTCGACAAGCCCCTCGCCTACGAACTGGCCGACTCCGAGCGGCTGGTGGCGCTGGCCGAGGAGCGCGGCACCAGCCTGGCGGTCGGTTTCAACCGGAGGTACGCGCCCGGCTACGTCCAGTGCGCCGACCACCCCCGGGACCTGATCCTGATGCAGAAGAACCGCGTCGGGCTGCCCGAGGAACCCCGCACGATGATCCTCGACGACTTCATCCACGTCGTGGACACCCTGCGGTTCCTGGTGCCCGGCCCGGTCGACGACGTCACCGTGCGGGCGCGCACCGAGGGCGGGCTGCTGCACCACGTCGTGCTGCAGCTCGCGGGCGAGGGTTTCACCGCCCTCGGTGTGATGAACAGGCTGAGCGGTTCCGCCGAGGAGATCCTCGAGGTCTCGGGGCAGGACAGCAAGCGGCAGGTGGTCAACCTCGCCGAGACGGTCGACCACCGCGGCCAGCCCACCGTGCGCCGGCGCGGCGACTGGGTGCCCGTGGCCCGGCAGCGCGGCATCGAGCAGGCGGTGCTGGCCTTCCTGGACGCCGTGCGCGCCGGGAAGGTGCTCAGCGCCCGGGACGCGCTGGCCACTCACGAACTGTGCGAGCGGGTCGTCATAGCGGTCCGGGAGCGGTCCGCCGCCTCCTGAACCCTCCCGTGCGCGCGGAGGGCCCGGGCGCCTTCGGTGACGCACAGCGCGGCCAGGACCAGCAGTGCCGCGTGCACCGGCCAGTCGCCGTGCCGCACGTACGGGGTAGTGCCGTGCGCGAGCGGCACCTCGAACACGGCCGAGGTGCCCGCGTCGCCCGTGCCGAGCCAGGAGCCGAGGCGCGCGCCGTCGGGGCCGTGGACGGCGGAGACACCGGTCAGTGTGGCGTGCACCACCGGGCGTCCGGTCTCGGCGGCGCGCAGCGCGGCCAGCGAGGCGTGCTGCTCGGGCGCCCAACTGTGCTGGAAACTCGACGTGGAGGACTGGGCGAGCAGCAGTTCGGCGCCGTCCGCGGCGAGATGGCGGCTCATGTCCGGGAACGCCGTCTCGAAGCAGACCAGCGGGCCGAGGCGCAGTCCGTGGCCGGCGTCCATCACCACCTGCTCCTCGCCGCGCCGGCGGTCCTCGCCGGCCGCCTTGCCGACGGAGGTGGCCCAACCCAGCAGGGAACGCGCCGGTATGTACTCCCCGAACGGCACCAGCCGCATCTTGTCGTACCGGTCGCCGGTGGGGCCCTCGGCGCCGACGAGGATCGCGCTCTTGTAGATGCCGGGACGGTCGGCGCGGCGGGCGTCGACGTTCACCAGCACGTCGGCGTCGAGCAGCCGGGACAGGGCGGCGATCCGGCGGGCGAGATCGGGCCGGTCGTCGAGGTCGAAGCCGACGCTGCTCTCGCCCCAGACCACCAGGTCCACGTCCTGGCCGGCCAGTCGGCGGGTGAGTGACTCCTCGCGCGCGAAGCGGCGTTCGGGGCTGTCCTCGCCGGACACGACCCCGGCCTGGACGAGGGCGATGCGCACCCGGCCGTCGACCTGCAGGCGGGGAGCCCAGACCCAGGCGGCGGAGACCGCGAGCGTCACGAGGACCAGACCGGCGAGGGCGACCACGGCGCCCCCGGCGACAGCGCCCGCGGAGGTGCCGCTCGGCGCGGTCCCGGTCCGTCCGGGGACCGGTGGGTGCCACGGCCGGCGCGCCGGCGCCAAGGTCAGGAGCAGCACCGCCACCGTCACGTTCACGGCCGCCACCAGGAGGCTGAGCAGCCACACCCCGCCGACGGAGGCGAGCCGCAGGGCGGGCTCGACCTGCCACTGGGTGGCGCCGAGCAGCCCCCAGGGGCCGCCCAGGCCCTGCCAGGACCGCACGAGTTCGGGCAGCAGCCAGCCGCAGGGAACGACCAGCAGGGCGGCGGCGAGACGGCGCGCCGAGGGTGGCGCGCCCGGCGCCCCCGCGCCGCCCGGGTCGGTACGGGGGCCGAGGAAGCGGTGCACGAGCAGACCCCAGGGCGCCCACAGTGCGCCGAGCAGGGCGGCGAGGACGAACAGGAAGACGTTCAGGCTCGGCAGCAGCCAGTGGTGCACGGCGACCATGAAGCCGAAGCCGCCGGCCCAGCCGTCCCGGGCCGCCTGCCGCGCGGTCGGCGCGGAGCGGACCAGCAGCATCCAGGGGACCAGGGCGACATAGGCGAACCACCACAGGGAGGGGGCGGGGAAGGCGAGCATCGGCAGGGCCCCGGCGAGCGCGAGCCCGGCGGCGCGCCGCCACCCCCGAAAACGTCCGGTTCGCCCCTCGGGCAGCCTCACGTGATCCCCTCCCCGGCCGACGTGCGTGCTGTCAGTGTGCGCGGTGGGGGAGATCTCAAACGGGGCGGGGGTGGAGGAGGGGGAGAGGAGAGGGGGGTGGAAAGGGAAAGCGGACGGGGCGGGGCGGAGAACCGCCGGCGGCGCCTACGCCGCCTCGATGACGTCCTTGCGTATCGCCGAGGCCCACTGGACCACCAAGGCCTCGTACTCGGCCCGCTCCTGGGGCGTCAGAGATCCGCCCGCGCGCATCCACAGCGCACGGATCCGCTCGTTTAAGTCGGCGGCGGACCGCGCGGAACCAGAGGACACGGATTCGGGGGACATGCGGACAAGCGTAGGGGCAAGGTCTGACAGTCCGCTACCGCTCGGCTACGCACCCGCTATGGAATGGGTCACGGCGCCCTGCGGACGGGCCCGTCGGCCCGCCGACTCGGCCGCGTGCGGACTCAGCGCACCCGCCGCCACCAGGGCGATGATCGCGAGGCCCAGCGCGATGCGGTACCGGACGAAGGGCATGAAGGACGCCGAGCTGTCGAACCTCATGAACCGGTTCGAGCGTCGAGGCCCTGCTCCCCGGGCCGTGGCCAGGCAGACGAGCCGGCGCCGCGCCCCGCGGCGCGGCTTGCAGATGTCGTACGCCCGGACCGCGAGGCGGCGGGCGGAAGGGCAGGACCGGTAGCGACGGCAGGTGTACCACAGTGGAGGTCGAAGGCCGGTATATGTCCTGAGACGCCTCATCGGCCCACCGCACATCATCCAGCACACCATCGTGGTCGGACGGCTGGGCTGAATCGGGAGAGGGTGCCGTCGGCGCCGATGACCGGATCGGTCTCGACGGTGGGCGCGGGCTGGTCGACCGGCTCACAGCTCGCAACGGCCGGCTGCCATGGCCGTGATCGCGCACTCGGCCGCGTGGCGGGCCGCGAACGGGGTGGGGAAGGTCCCACAGCCGTGTGTGATGGGCTCGGACGCCCCCGGCCGCAACTGCCACCTCCAGGCGAACTGGACGGGGGCGACGTCGGGACGGCTCCAGACCGGCATCTCACGAGGCGGCAGAGCCGCCGCCCGGTCCACCAGGACGTGGCGCCTCACTCCGCTGACGCAAGCCTCCGCCGACTCCTGCCCCTGTTCTGTGCCGCTCCTCCACCGCAGTGGGGTGGGTGTGGACTCGGAGGCGTCGAGCAGGGCGTCGGCCAGGTCCGCCAGGCAGAGGTACAGGGCGGCACGGACCGCCTGCGTGTGGAGGCGGCCCCAATGTTGTGGGGGGCGTTCGGCGATGTCGTCGACGAGGGAGTGGGCGCCGAGTTCGCACAGCGGTTCCTCGAGGTCCGGACCGGCGAAGCCGAGCACGGTGGCGGCGCCCTCGGCCGCCTCCTCCCAGGTGAGCGCCGCGTGGTGGGCGAGCTGGGCGAGATCACCGATGCCGAGGTCGTCCACCAGTTGCTCTATGTATTGAGCCGCGACCTCCGACGGGCCCGGCACCTGGACGTCGAGGACGCCGGAGCGCACGTTGGCGGCAGCGCTGATGTCGCCCGGTTGGAGTGCCCCCGGCGCTGTCGTGGCGACCACCTCGAGAACTCGCAGGTAGAGAGCCCGTACAGGGTGCGCTCCCCGGGGCGGCGTCGGCCGGCCCGAGAGCTCGCACACCGCGTCCACGAGGTCGGCTCTGGTGACGCGGAGCGCGCGGCACGCCTGCGGCAACCGATCAGTCATGCCTTTCCGTTCTCCGAAGACGTCCGTTGGGTGCCGCCAGGTCAGCGACGGCGCTCACGGGTGCCGTATGTCATGACGCGGCCGATCGGCTGCTGCGATCCGGGACGGGTTGTCGCAACCGATCGGCCGCGCTGCGACGGGCCCTGGTCAGCCGTCGACGACGGCGAGGGCGTCCACCTCCACCAGCATGCCGGGCGGAAGAGCCATGTAGACGGTGGTACGGGCCGGGAACGGCTCGCCCACCGCCTCGGCGTATGCCTGGTTCATCTCGGCCAGATGAGCGGGGTCGGTGAGGTAGACGCGCAGGATGAGCACGTCCTCCAGGCTCGCGCCGGCCGCTTCGAGGACCGCGGTGACGTTGCGAAGGACCTGCGCGGTCTGTTCGGCGACCGTGCTGCCCACGATGTTCCCGGTCGTCGGGTCCAGGGGCAGCTGGCCGGCGACCTGGACGAGTCCGCCCTTGCGCACGCCCTGGGACAGGGGAGCGGGAAGCACGGGGGCGTCCTCGGTGCTGATGATGGTCCTGCTCATGGGAGTTTCCTCGGTTCTCTTCGAAGGCACATGTCTGCGAGACGGCCGGATCCGTGGTGAGGAGGATCGCGGGGCCTCTCGGTGGGTGACCTCGGGGGGAGGCGCCCGGCCACGGGGCGGGAGGCCCGGGCTGTCGAGGTCCGGTGCGGGCGGGGCGGACGGACCGATTCGGTCCGTGCCCGGCCCGGAGGGCGGACGCGGACGCCCGCCCCGTTCCGGAGTCGGCCTGCGCCCTCCTGCGAGGACGCTGCCGGAGCCCGGGGAGCCGTCGTGTGCCGCGGCCCCCGGGGTGGGCGGCGCTCAGCTCCAGAACTGTCGCTCCGCGCTGCGGGGGTCCTCCGTGAGAGTCCACTCGCTGTCGATGCGCATGGTGGCCCGACGGGTGGTCTCGTAGCGGTCCCAGCCGGGGGAGCCGCTCCTGGCGAATTCGATCCAGGTGGCGTGGACGCGACGCGACAGTTCGGCGGGAGGTTCCACCGGACCGAGGAGGGCCTTCGCGCCGTGCAACTGAGGCAGGGCGGTGACGTCGAAGACGAAGGGGAGCTCCATGGTGTGGGTGGCGCCCAGTTCACCGTTCAGCGCCTGGGAGCGCCAGGCGAACTCGTAGGCGTACGTGTCCGACCTCGGGTGGTGGGAGGAGTGGGCCTCGGCCATACGACGGCTGCCCTTGCCGAAGAGCGCATCGGCCATGATGGCCGACCGGAGTTCCCCGGAGGACGCCTGCGGACGCTCCCGACGGAGGATCTCGAGAAGTCCGGCAGGATCGCGGTGCGAGCGTGCCGCGGCGGCGTCGACGTCGGCGTCGGTCGACGTGGAGTAGTTGCCCATCGGGGCGAGGTAGAGGTTGCCCTCCTCGGAGTTGGTTCCGACGAGCAGGTCGACGCCTTCGGCGGCGCCCGCGGCCACGGCGTCGGCCGGCTGCACATCGAGGACCAGGCTGAACGGGCTCAGGCCGATCAGCGGATCGGAGTGGGTCTCGGTCCTCAGGTCGATACCCGCCAGCTTGGGCATGATCTCGACGAACCGCTCGTCGGGGACGGCGGCGAAGGCGTCCGCACGGGGCTCGACGCCAAGGGCCTCCGCCGCCGCCCGGGTCACGCGGGCGGCCTGCTCGGGGCTGAAGGCGCCCAGCCCGCTGCCGCTCTGGACGATGGCGTGCCGGAAGAGACCTTCGGCCTCACGATGGGCCAGGACACCGCCGACGATGGTGGCTCCCGCGGACTGACCGAGCAGGGTGACGTTGCTCGGGTCGCCGCCGAAGGCCGCGATGTTGGAACGCACCCACCGCAGGGCGGCGACGACGTCGAGCAGACCCCGGTTGGCGGGGGCGCCGGGGAGGTCGAGGAAGCCGGAGATGCCCAGTCGGTAGTTGAGGGTCACGAAGACGACGCCGTCGCGAGCGAACGCGCCGCCGTCGTAGAGCGCGGACCGGGTCGAGCCGGCCACGAACCCGCCGCCGTGCACGAAGACCATCACGGGGAGGTCGCCGGACGCTCCCTCGGGCGCCCACACGTTGACGGTGAGGTAGTCCTCCCCGGGGATCCAGCCGGGGCCGAAGTACGGGGACATGTCCAGGTCGCCGAACGCGTCCCGCTTGGCCTGCGGTGCCGTGGGCCCGGCCTCGGTGGCGTCGCGCACCCCGTCCCACGGAGCGTGGGGCTCCGGGGGCGCGAAGCGGCCGGCGCCCACGGGCGGTGCGGCGTAGGGGATGTTGAGGAAGACGGCGGTGCCGTCCTGGTGCAGACCGCGGACGGCACCCTGCTCGGTTCTTGCGAGGGGATTCGTGTGCTTGGTCACCGGTTGGACCTCTCTCGACTGATCAGCTCTGGGCGTACGGGGAGAACGCGGCCCAGGACTTGATGGCGAACTTGTCTCCGTCGCGCCGCACCTCGGCGGCGCCGGAGCCGCCCAGGTGCGCGGGGACGACGAGGATGTTGTTGTCGGCTGCCCAGCTCAGGACCTTCCGCCGTGAGGCGCGGGCCTCGGCGGGGTCCTCGCAGAAGCAGCTGTTCGCGTCGGGCTCGACGATCTGAACCGGGTTGTGCATCATGTCGCCGACGAAGACCGCCCGGTCCGATCCGGAATCCAGCGTCAGGACCGAGGAGCCCGGGGTGTGGCCGGGGGCGAGGTCGAGGCGCAGGTTGCGGTCGATCTGGTAGCTGCCCTCCCAGAGGTGGGTCAGGCCGGCCTCGTGCACGGGGGTGACGCTGTCCTCGAAGACGTTCTGGTTGCCGCGGCCGAACATCGTCTTGATCTCGTTGGCGGGGTTCCAGTAGTCGAAGTCCACCTTGGCCATCAGGTAGGTGGCGTTGGGGAACGTCGGCACCCAGGTCCGGCCGTCGAGGTAGGTGTTCCACCCCACGTGGTCGATGTGCAGATGCGTGTTGATCACGATGTCGACGTCCTCGGGACGGACACCGGCGCGGGCGAGGTTGTCCAGGTAGTTCGTGTTCAGGTGGCTCCACACCGGCGCGTAGGGGCGTTCCTTGTGGTTGCCGACACCGGTGTCGACCAGAATGGTCTTGCCCTCGCTGCGCAGCACCCACGTCTGGATCGCGGAGTTGACGATCCGGGTCTCGGCGTCCAGGAAGTCCGGAACCAGCCAGGAACGGTGGGTCTCCCACGCCTCCGCCGGGCTCTCCGGGAAGAACGCCTCGGGGCTCATGTCGACGGGGCCGAAGTATTCCCAGACACGAGTCATCGTGACATCACCCAGGGTGATGGAATCCATGATTGATCTCCAGTTCGATCGGATCTGCATGCTCGGGACCGTGGTGCGGCACGGATGCGGACGAGCGGCTGTTCGTCACGAGACGCGGGTGCCTCGCAGATGCGGGGCGGTGCGCCTTCGACGTGCCGGCACGCAACCGCAGGATGGGCTCGACATCCGCTTTTGGCCGACGCCCACCCGGTGGGCGTCGGCCGGGGCCGCGGTGTCTTCAAGCGAGTCCCCGCCGGGTGGCGACGGGGCCGGCTCCCGGTGAGTACGACCGCCCCGTGAGCGACCCCGCACCACAATGCTGCGGCGCCGGGCACGTGCCGCGGTATACGTCACGTGACTGCACCTGGCCACGACGGACCGCCGACCGCTGTGCGGGACCGCACCTCATCGACAACCCGTGCCCACCGGCCCACGCCCCGGCCTGTGCCGTTGGGGGAAAGAGGTGGTGGCCGACAAGGCTTCGGGGCTGCTCGATCCGGCGGGCGACACGGTCGGTCGCCGTCTACGCGCGGTGGGCACAGGGGACGGCCGCAGCCGCGGACGTGCACGTCCCGCGAAATGGCGTGGCCGGTCGTGGCCCGATGCCGTGCGGACGACGGCCCGGGGCGCGGCCGGGTTCCGGGGCGAACGGATCCAAGGCTCGCGCGAGCGCGATCAGGGTCGCGTCGAGGTGATCGATGTGCAGCAGCAGGCGCTGATCCGGGCGACGCATACGTCGCTCGTCCGAGAGCAGGGACAGCGCCCTGGTGACCCTGGGGCGTGCTGCACGCGAGGCGATTCCCGGTCGATGGTGCGCGATGCGGATCAGCTGTGTCACCGTCGCCTGTGCGCGGTCGGCCGCGGCGGTGAGCCGGGTGGCGCACTCTGCGCCCTGCGCCGCCGGGGAGCGCCCGGCCGTGGCGGCCAGGCTCCGTGCGTGGTAAGCAGCGGCCTCCAGCAGTTCCACCAGGTGGCGGGCGCGATCGCGTCGGCCACGCTGCGGGTTGAGCGGGTGGGTGAGCGGCGAAGACGCCTTGCCGAAGGACTGCAGCGCTTGGTCGAGGTCATGTGCCGCGCGCACCCAGCTCGTCGACGTTCCTGCGCCCGGGCTTCCCGTGGTGGCCCGTAGGAGGTGGTGGAGGACCAGCAGGAAATTGATCAACTCCTCGTCACTGGCCCGGCGGACCGTGGTGGGCAGAACCAGGACGGCGGCGAGGATCCCGCAGGCCACTCCCAGCGCGGTCTCCTCGACACGCAGGAGCAGCACGTGCGTCGAGAAGGTGCCCAGGAGCGCGAGCAGCAGGCTGAGCATGCAGGTGAGGAAGAACGTCACCGCCCAGTAGGCGACGGACGGCGTGTAGAACATCCCGAACATGCAGACCAGCAGCAGGACCAGGAGAAGCGGGCCGTCTCCGCCGACCAGGGCGGCGAGACCGTAGCCGACCACCACACCGACGACGGTGCCCGTCAGCCGCCGGAGACCTTGCAACAGGACTTCGCCGGTGCTCTCGTTCTTGATGAATACGACCCAGGACGCCGCGACAGCCCAGTACCACAGGTGCGGGGACAGGAGATGGCCGCCCACGATGGCGAGTGCCGAGGCGACGGTCACCTGGGAGGCCTGCCGGGTGGCTGCGCGCTTCAGGCTTCCGGTGTCCCTTTCCCCGCGCCGCTCCACCGCGAAGGCTTGCCTCCGCGGTGTGGCGGGCTCGCGAGGAGGAGTCCCGCACTCCGGCCGGAGGCCGACGCGCGGGCCGAGAGCCTCAAGGGCCGCGGTGAGTTCGTCGACTGCCCGGAAGCAGTCCCGCACGTGTGCGGATCCGGCCGGCCGGCGTGCCGGACCGTCCTCACGCTGCTCCTCGTAGTGCTCGGAGGAAGGGGCCGTTCCCATGGTCGGCCGGTGCAGGAGAACCTGGATCCGTCCCGCGAGCCGCTGGCGTGCTGTCCGTTCGCCCGGGTCGTTGAGGCCCGGTCGTGTTCGGGCCGCACGGACGGTGAGCACGGCCAGCCGCTGCGCGGCCACCTCGGCACGAGAGACGTGCCGCAGCAGCAGGTCGTCGGTGGCCCGGTCGACCGCGCGTTCATCGAGGAAGTCCTCGATCAGAAGCACGGATGCGTGCAGCCTGTCCAGGCGGCGCTCCAACGCTCGACTCCGAGTGTGGACGTCCTGACCAGTGGCGATCATCGAGGCTGTGTCCCGTAGGACATCGTGCAGACGCCCGTCGAAGGCGCGCCGCAGCCGCGTCAGGACGCCGTACGCCGTCCTGGGGCCCGCGCAGTACCACACGGTCGCGACGGCCCCGAAGGCGACGAGTACCGCTGCCCCGAGCTGCGGAAGCTGGACCACTCGGGCCTGGGCGAACTGAGACAGGAAGAAGGCCATGAAGCCGAAGATCCCCAACCCCAGCCCCCGCGCGCCGAATCGGCGGGCCCGGACGGCCAGATGGATCAGCAGCAGGAACAGCGTCTTGGCTGCCGTCGGGTACGGAGTCAGCACGGCTCCGACGGTCAGGGCCGCGAGGGAGAGCGGAGCCCCGATCCCGAGCGTGATGAACTGGTTGCGCGGGTGCAGGTCACTGATCGCCAGTGACGTCACCATCGCGGTGAAACCGCCGGCCAGCAGGGCCGTGTCGGACCCTTGCAACGCTGTCAGCACGGCGAGGGTCGCGGCGGCGCCGAGCACGGCGCGCATCGCGGAGGTGAGACGTATCAGCCCCGGGTCGATGGCGGCGAAGCGGTCCCACAGCGATTCTGTCCTTGCCACCATGGGGTGCTCCGTCATCCTTCCGCCTGTGGACGGTCGTGCCTGCGGCCGACGGCGCGGAGCCACCGCGTGGCGGTCGTCCGCGCGGGCCCTACGTCACCGCGACAAACCGGACGGCGAAGAGAGGGGTCTGGAGGTTCCGGCCGACTCGTTGCCGCGTCCTCAGTCTCACCGAGTGGGGGTTCCGTCCGGTATGCGTCAGGTGACTGCTTTCGGAGGGTCGTGAGGGAACGAGAACGGGAGCCCGTCACGAGACGGGAGACGTGCCGCACTCTCCGATGCGCCGAGCCGCGTCCCGCGTGCTCCGGCTTCGACGGCGGTGCTGTGCGGCGCGGCGGGAGGCCCCCGTCTCCCGGGAGGCCGGACGTCGCAGGTGACGGCCGGGTTCTGCGGCGCGACACGGATTGTGCTCCCGCGCAGGTCCTTGCCGTCGGTCCGGTGTGCTGAAGGACGTGAACCCCGAGGCGTCCGCGGCGGGTCGCCACGGTCGGCTGCCGGCGCCGGTCAGCGACAGGGCCCGGACCGCACCACGGCCACGACGAGTTGAAAGCGCCCGTGTGCCCGCGGGCGGTCGCGGGGCGCCGGACCGGTGTGGGTGTCGGCGCCCCGCTCGGCCTCCAGCGGTCGCGGGCCCCGGGCGCTCATCGCCGGAGTGTCGGTGGGCAGGGGCTCGCGACGCGGATCGCTTCTTCCGGCCGGTTCAGCTGCGGCTGAAGCCCGCCCACGACGTGATCCTGAAGGAACTGCCGTTGCGCTCCACCTCGGCGGCGCCGTGGCCGGGAAGGTGGGCGGGCAGGACGAGGGCCTTGTTGTCGGCGGCCCACTCCAGTTCGCGGCGCCGGGTCGCGAGTGCCTTCTTCTCGTCCTCCTCGAAGCAGCTGTTGAACTCGGGGTGCTCGAGCTGGAGCGGGGTGTGCAGCAGGTCGCCGGTGAACAGCGCCTTGTCCTTGCCCGATTCCAGCCGGAGGACGGAGGAGCCCGGAGTGTGCCCGGGGGCGAGATGCAGCTTCAGGCTGCCGTCCAGGGTGTGCGAGTCCTCCCACAGCTTCACCAGGCCGGCGTTCTGGACCGGGAGCACGCTGTCCTCCCAGACGTTCTGGTTGCCCTGCCAGTACTTCGGCCGCACCGGGCCCAGGGGGTTCCAGAAGTCGAATTCGACCTTGGGGATCACGTACGTGGCATTGGGGAAGGTCGGCACCCAGTCG
Organism: Streptomyces griseoaurantiacus; assembly: GCA_014656015.1. Taxonomy (GTDB): domain Bacteria; phylum Actinomycetota; class Actinomycetes; order Streptomycetales; family Streptomycetaceae; genus Streptomyces; species Streptomyces griseoaurantiacus. The sequence continues at coordinate 49,352 of BNBP01000001.1, forward strand.
CGGTCCTCGCGCTGGGTGTTCCAGCCGACGTGGTCGTTGTGGAGGTGGGTGTTGACGACGATGTCGACGTCCTGCGGTCTCACTCCGGCGCGGGCGAGGCGGCGCAGGTAGTCGGTGTCCATGTACTGCCACTGCTTGGCGTAGGGGCGGTATTTGTCGTTTCCGGCGCCCGTGTCGATGAGGATCGTCTTGCCCTCACTCCGCAGGACCCAGGTCTGCAGGGCGGAGCTGACCATGTCGGTGCTGGGGTTCCAGAAGTCCGGGCTCAGCCAGTTCTCGTTCCCCCGCCACAGCTCCGGCGCGCTGTCCGGGAAGAACTGGCGCGACGTCAGGCCCACCGGACCGCTGAACTCGACGACACGGGTGATGGTGACCTTGCCCAGTTCGATCGTCTGGACCCGCGTCCGGCGTTCGGCGGCGGACGCGGGGAGCCGGCTGCCGAACAGGCCGGCGGTACCGACTGCCGCGCCGATGCCCGCGGTCATTCCGACGAAGCCGCGCCGGCTCAGGGAACGTGAATGAATTTCGCTGTCCATTTTTTGCACTCCGATGAAGTCCACACATGACGTCCTGTTGCGCCGGCCATGAGAGGCGGCCAGGACTGTGAGAAGGCCGGGTTCATGTCATCACGGCCGCTACAGCCATGGTGCTTCAAGGGAAAGTCAATGGGTATCAGTCACGTGACTGAGAGGGGAAACGCCCGTATCAGTCACGTGACTGATACGGGAAACGCCGCCGGAATTGCAAGTGAAAGAACATACGAGTGGTCACGCATCAAGGGGGTGAGCGGTGCATGTACGTGGGGCGGACAGCCGCCGGGTACCCCACGGATCGCGCAGCACCCGGCGTATCTCGACACACCCGTCCTCGAGCCGCAGATCGGCGCGGGCTGCGCGTTCGCGCGGCTGGTCGGCTCTTTCGAGAGCTGCCTTGCGGGCGTGCTCCGCATCGGCTGCGCCATCGACCACATAGAAGTGGCGTACCAGTCGACCGCAAGGCGTGCGGAACCCGAGTCCCACCAGCCACGAGCCATCGGTGACCATGAGAGCGACCTTTCCTGTCAGGATGTGCGGCTTCGGTGGTCCTCCGCGCAGAAGCGCGCCACCGCCGAGGCCGGTCCTGTCTGCCCCGCCGACCCGCGGAGGCACGACCGTGTGCGCATCACGATTCTGTGTCCGGTCACACAGTCGAGGTATGCGTCACATGACTGCATCGGTGCCGTTCACCCACAGGCGGAGAGCGCGTGCGCCCGCCGGTTCTCCCCCGCGGCGACCTCGACGCCCCGGCCATGAGCCCCTGCGGCATGGGGTCGGGGGCCGTTCTGCGACGAGCCGACGGGCGACCGGCGGAATATCTCGGGGCATGCGTGTGTTCCGGCCGGCTCAAGACGGCCCAAGCCCGGTGACACCGCACCTGCGGGCACTGTCGCGGTTCGGGCGCGCTATCATCTGGGAAATTCTCAATTCCCTGGAGCATCCGTGCGGAACAATGGAAGGGCTCGTGGGGACCAGCACTCGACGCGGGAATCCGCTTCGGCGGTCGTGGGCCGAGAAAGCGAGACCGCAGAAATCATCCGGCGTATCGACGTCGACCGGTCCCACAGCGACGTGTTGATCATCACGGGCGAGCCCGGTGCCGGAAAGAGCGTCCTGCTCGATCTCGCGGTCGGCCGCGCGCGAAGTTCGGGCCGCCGAGTGCTGCGGACGGTGGGCAGCGAATCCGAGACGCACCTCGGGTTCGCCGGTCTCTATCAGATGCTGCGTCCGGTGCTCGGCGAAATGGAGAGCCTGCCGTCGCGGCAGCGCTCCGCGCTCCGAGCCGTTCTGGGGCTCGACGACGGTGCCGAGACGCCCGACGCCATGCTCGTCGGTCTGGCGGTCCTGACCTTGCTGTCGGAGGTGGCGGAGACCCGTCCGCTGCTGGTGGTGGTCGACGACGCCCAGTGGATCGACCGCGGAACACTGGACGTTCTCTCCTTCGTGGCGCGACGCATGGACAGCGAACCCGTCACGCTGCTGGTGGGAGTCCGCACGACGGCTGCGCTGCCGGGATTCGACAAGGGGTACGAGCGCCTCGAAGTCGGCCCACTGGGCATCGAGGCGGCGAACCGGCTGCTCGACCAGCAGCCGACACCGCCCACCGGCCGCGTCCGCGTGCGGATCCTTGAGGAGGCAGCCGGCAATCCGCTGGCCCTGGAGGAACTCGCCCGCGTCGCCGCGATCCGGCAGCTCGGGGGCAGCAGTATCGAGGGCCCGCTGCCGCTCACCGACCGACTGAAGCGGATCTTCGCGGAGCACGCGGCTGACCTGCCGGAACCGACCCGCCGCACCCTGCTGCTGCTCGCTGCCGCCGGTGCGACGGATGCGCCGGCGGCCTCCATGGGGCTCCCCGAGGCCGACGACAAGGTGTTGGTGCCCGCGGAGCAGGCCGGTCTCGTACGCCAGGAGGGACCCAGGGTCGCCTTCCGCAACCCGCTCATCCGCTCGGCCGTCTACCATGCCGCGTCCTTCGAGGAACGCCGCCAGGCGCATCTCGATCTCGCGGAGCTGCTGCGCGAGGAGCCCGACCGTCGAGCCTGGCATCTCGCCGCCGCAACCTTGCGCCCCGATCAGGAGGTGTCGGCGGCCCTGCAGCAGACGGCCGACCGAGCCCGGCGCCGGGGTGGTTATGCGGCCGCGGCCGCGGCTCTGGAGCGCGCCGCGGAACTGAGCCCACGCGGCGAGGACCGGGCCCGACTTCTGACGGAAGCCGCCGCCGCAGCCGTCTTCACCGGTCAGCTCGGCTGGGTGGAACGCCTGGCCGCCGAGGTCCGCGAGTCCACCGACGACCCGGCACTGACAGGCGCGGCCTCGCTGGCCTCCGGGCAGCTCATGGCCATGGGCGAGCACCACACGGCGGCCTTCACCACGCTCCTGCGCGTCGCCGGCGAGGCGGCGGCCGCCCGGTCGCCTCGCGTACTGGACGCGCTCGCCGCGGCGGCCGTGGTCCGCTACTACTCGGGTGAGGAGTTCCAGCAGCGGGAGATCCAGGGCCTGCTCTCCCACGTGCCCGACGAGGACGCCAGGGCGGCGATGCACGCCTGGGTGCTGGCCGTCTCCGACCCCAGCGGCGCAGGAGCATCCCTGGTGCCGCTGCTGCCCGGGCTCATCGCCGAGGCCAAGGACGACGCCAAGCGTCTGACCATGCTCGCCATCGTCTCCTGGCTCCTCGACCAGACCCCCCTGGCCGCCAGGACCTTCGACGAGGCATTCGACCGGTGGCAGGCCCATGGACCGCTCCCGGACGGACTGGGGTGCGCGGCCGGCTGGACCTATCTGGAGCAGGCTCGATGGGCCGAGGCCCGGTCGGTGGCCGCCGACATCGCCGCCATGGCATCGTCGGCCGGACTTCACCACGCCGAGGCGTGTGCCCGCGCACTCGACTCCACGGTGCTCAGCCTGCTCGGTGACACGGCCGCCGCACGCCGACTCGCCGGGCAGGCGCTGGCCCTGGTCGATCCGCTGGAGAGCCGCTCCGTCGCGGTCTTCGCACGTCGGGCTCTGGGGATGGCGGCCGTGGCCGAGGGCGACTACGACACCGCGTACACGCAGTTCCGCTCCGCTTTCACCGACGACGGCGATCCGGTCCACTACCACGTCTCCTACACCGTCCTGGCCGAACTCGCCGCGGCGGCCGTCCGCCGAGGGCGGCGGGGGGACGCCGCGGAGTTGCTGGAACGGTCCGCGCGACGCCTGGGTACGGGCATGTCGGCGCGGGTGGCCGTGCTGATCGCCCGGGGCCGCGCCCTGTTGGCGGATCCCGAGCTCGCCGAGCCGTACTTCCAGGCGGCGCTCGCGGACGCCACAGGTGAGCAGTGGCCGTTCGAACGGGCGCAGACACGGCTCGACTACGGGGAGTGGCTCCGGCGGCAGCGCCGTATCGCCGAGGCCCGCCCGCTGCTGAGCGCCGCCCTGGCCACCTTCCAGCGGCTGGGAGCGCGACCGTGGATCGAGCGGGCACAGACAGAGCTGCGCGCCGCCGGCATCGAAGCCAGCAGCGTCGTGCCCGATGCGTTCGCCGAACTCAGCCCCCAGCAGCAGCAGATCGTGCGGCTGGCGGCCCGAGGACTGACGAATCGTGAGATCGGCGAGAAGCTGTTCCTCTCTCCGCGCACGGTCGGCTCTCACCTCTACCGGGTGTTTCCCAAGCTGGGCATCACCGCCCGGTCACAACTGCGCGACGTCCTCGAAGGCACCCTGTCGGGGGCGGGTGTCCAAGGCCGAGAGGGGACCGTCGGCGGGCCGCCCGCGTCGGAGGCACACGCGGCTGATACCGCCTGGTGACTCCATGACTGATCACCTGGAGGAGGTCTCCGACGAAGCCGGCGCGGTCGCTCGCGCAGGCCGGAGTGAGTACGGAAGAACCCGGGGTGAGTCCTGGGGCGGGTCGGGTTCCAGGAGGAGAAGGGCGTCGATGTCGTGGCCGTCCTCGGACGACATGGGTGCGACCGCGTGGCGCCTGAATCGCTCAGGCGCCACGGGCTTCAGTCGATCACACGGGTTTCAGCCGATCAACCGGGACCCGTTCCGCGTACCACCGAGGCACCACCATGTCGGTCCCGTGTCCTGCCCGCGGCGGGACGTCGCGGGCAGGACACGAGGTCACCGGTTGGTGTTCTCGACCGGCGCACGGACTTCGGGAACCGCCCCCTGGTGTTCCTCATCTGCGGGAGTCTCGCCGGACACCGGCGTTTCGATGTCCCGGTTGACGGTTTCGGGCCCGACCGCGAGGGCTGCCAGCGTGATGGCCGTCATCAACGCCATGTACGCGGCCACGGGCCACCAGTGTCCGGCCCACGCGAACAACGCCGTGGCCACGAAGGGGGCGAGGCCGCCGGCGAGGACGGAGCCGATCTCACGGGCGAACGCGAATCCGGACAACCGGGTGCGCGTTCCGAAGAGTTCGGCGAAATACGCGGCCTGCGGGGCCAGCATCGCGGGGTATGCCACGCCGAGCCCCACGATGAAGGCGAGCATGACCGCCCAGGTCGAGCCGGTGCCGACGAGCAGGAAGAAGGGGACGACCCACACGACAGAGGCGATCGCTCCGGCCAGGTACACGGGCCGTCGTCCGATCCGGTCGGACAACCGCGCATAGACCGGGATAGTGATCATCTCCAGTGCGGCCGCCGCGACGACAGCCCCCAGAGCCACGTTGCCGCTCACTCCGAGCTCTGTGGTGACGAAGGCGACGCCGAAGACCGGGAAGAGGTAGGCGAACCCGTTCTCGGCGAAGCGGGCGCCGATGACCACCAGGAAGCTCTTGGGCTCCTGGCGCAGTGCCGCGAAGAGATCCAGCCGCTGAGGTGTCCGTGGTTCCTGTGCCTTCTCGAAGGCCGGTGTCTCGACGATCCGCCGTCGGATCAGATAGCCGACGGCGACGACGACGAAACTGAGCAGGAAGGGTATGCGCCAGCCCCATGCGCGGAACTGGTCGTCGGGCATCAGCAGGAACAACTGGAACACCCCCGCAGCCAGCAGCGTGGCCGTGGCATACCCGACGGGTGCCCATGCCCCGGCGGCTCCGCGACGTTGCTGGTCGGCGTGTTCGACGGAGAGCACGACGGCCCCGGCGTACTCTCCTCCCGCTCCGAAGCCCTGCAGGAGCCGGAGCAGGATGAGCAGAACGGGTGCGGCCATCCCGATCCGGTCGTACGTGGGCAGCACACCGATCAGAGCGGTGGCGGAGCCCATGATGAGAAGGGTGAGGACGAGGACGGCCTTGCGTCCCAGCCGGTCGCCGAGCGCGCCCAGGAACAGGCCTCCGAGGGGCCGGGCGAGGAAGCCCACCGCGTAGGTGGCGAAGGCTGCCAGGGTGCTGACGAGGGGACTCTCGGCCGGGAAGAACAGCTTGTTGAGGACGAGGGCGGCCGCGGTCCCGTAGATGAGGAAGTCGTACCACTCGAGGGCGGTGCCGACGAGGGCCGCCACGCCTGCTCGCCGTGACTGGGATGTCATGGTCATCGTCTGTCTCCTCGGGTGCGCGGACCTGTCTGCTCGTTCGGGCGGGGGCGTCGCAGTACGGCCCCTTGCTGGATGGGGCCGACGAGTGCGGCGTACTGGCCGAGCCATCCCCGCTCGGCCTGCGGGTCGCCGGCGGTGACCGGGGCACCCTGCCTCGGTGGGTCGGTGTCGAGGAGCCGTGCGTCGAGGTCGACGGAGATCCGGTCGCCGTCCCGGACACCGGCGAGGGGCCCGCCGTCCGCCGCCTCCGGCATGACCTGGCCGACGACGAGTCCGTGGTTGAGGCCGGAGAGTTCGCCGTCGGTGACAACGGCGACCTGCCCACCCAGCCCGGCGCCGTTGAGAGCCGCGACGAAACTGGCCGCGAAGACGGTGCCCGGGCCGCCGCGCGGACCCATGCCGCGCAGCACGATCACGTCGCCGGGACGGATGGCGGACTCGCCCAGAGCCGTGATCGCCTCGTCCTCCCCGGCGAAGACGCGGGCGGGTCCCGAGAACTGCCTGCGCGTGGCGGAACCGACTCCGGCCACCTTCACGATCGCACCGTCGGGTGCGAGGGAGCCCCGCAGGATCAGCAGACCGGGCTCCGGATTCACCGGGTCCGTCGGGGGGTGCAGCACTTCTCCGTCCGGGGCGGGGGCCTGGTCGGCGAGTTCGGCGACCGTGCGGGCCGAGACGGTCAGAGCGTCGCCGTGGAGGCGGGGGAGGAGAGCCCGCAGGGCGGCCTGTGCGCCACCGACCCGTTCCAGGTCCCAGACCTGGTGCGTGCCATTGGGCCTGATGGCTGCCAGCTGGACCGCGTCCTTCCCCTTCTCCTCGAACGTCGCCACGACGTCCATGTCGAGGTCCGCTTCCTGCGCCACCGCCGACAGGTGGCGGATGCAGTTGACGGAGCCGCCCAGGGCGAGGGCGACCTCGATCGCGTTCTCCACCGCCTCGCGGGTCAGGATGCTGCGCGCCGTCACGCCCTCACGGACGAGATCCACGATGCGGCGGCCGGCCTCGGCGGCTCGGGCGAGCATGGGCTCGGAGTTGGCCCGTACGGGAGCGGAGCCAGGCATGGTCATGCCGAGGGCTTCGGCGAGTACGTGCATGGTGTTGGCGGTGGCCAGTCCCGCGCAGACGCCGGGGCCCTTGATGGCACAGTCGGCCATGCGTCCCAGCTCGTCGACGCTCATCTTCCCGGAGGCGAGGGCTCCCACGGACTCGTAGACGGTGTCGATGTCCACGGAGCACCCCGCGAAGGTGCCGCCCTGCTGGTAGCCGCCGATCACCAGGATGGCAGGCAGGTCCAGCCGGGCCGCTGCCATCAGGTGGGCCGGGGTGGTCTTGTCGCAGGAGGAAAGGAGGATCATGGCATCGAGCTGGGCGCCTTCGACGGCGGCTTCGATGTCGTTGACGATCAGGTCCCGGGTGGGCATGAGGTACCGCGCCTTGCGGCCGGCGCTGGTCACGAAGTCGCTCGGTGCGGTGGTGCGGATCTCCAACGGCAGACCTCCCGCCTCGCGGACCGCTTCGGCGACGACATCGACGACGTCGTCGAGGTGGGCGAAGCAGACCGACAGGCGTGAGGAGGTGTTGACGATCGCGATCTTCGGACGCTGCTGTTCCTCGTGCGTCATGCCCATGGCGGACCACTGGGCACGCCGGACGGCCCATCGAGTCGTACCCGGCTCGAAGTTGCTGCGCAATGACGTGGGATCGGACATGTGGTTCTCCAAGGATCGGTGTGTCACAGGGCGCTTCCGTTCGCGGCCATGACGGCGCGGACGGATTCACCTTCGATGTCGCGGAATCGGGAGTCCTCATCGAGGGAGAGGACTGCGGCGACGGCGGCGGCGTGGCCGTATTCGAAGCACTGGGCGGTGACCCGTGCGGAGGCGAGTGCCTCGTGCTCGGCGCTCAGGGACCGGCCGGCGACGATGATGTTCTCGCCCGTCTCGGGTACGAGCGTGCCGTAGGGCACCTCGTAGTAGTCGTCGAGAAGCCAGTGAAGCTTGGGCCGGTCACCGCTGTGCAGTTCGATGGGCCAGGGCACCCGGCAGATGCCGTCCGGACGTTTGCGCCCGGTGACCACGTCGTCGTTACGGAGGGTCTCGAGGCCGGCGATGGTGCGCGTCTGCCGGATGCCGGCTTCGACGCCGGTGTCGACGACGTAGCTGTCCTCGCAGCCCGGGACGTGCCGCGCGAGGAAATCGGCGTAGGCGCGCACCTGTTTGCGTCCCAGGACCTCGGCCTCGGTGAAGTCCTCCGGGTCGATGACGTTGAGCATCCTGCCGTCACGGGCGGTGAGGCGGGTGGCGTTGACCATGAGTTCGCCGGGGCGGGTGGTCCGGAAGACCCATATCTTCTGCCGCGGCAGGTCCTCGCCGGCCGACCGGGCCGCCACGATCGCGTCCGTGAGTTTGGGCGGACAGATCGTGTCGGTGCCGTAATAGTCCAGGTAGCGCTCCATGTCCACGTTTCCGAGGCGGAAGAACATGGTGGGGTTCTGGATCGCGCCACCGTCACCGAAGGAGTAGCGGTGCCCGGCGCGGGCCACGACCGCGGCGTCTCCGGAGGCGTCGATCGTGCGGGCCGCCTTGACGACCGCGCGGCCCGCGTTGGATTCGACGACGACGCCCCTGTGCGCATTCCCGTCCATGAGGACTCCGGTGACGGAGGTGTGCAGCAGCACACGGACGCCTGCCTGTTCCAGCAGTGAGTCCGCGGTCTCCCGCCACACCAGCGGGTCGTGGGCGCTGGTCCACGTCTTGCCGTACTTCTGCGGTTCGGTGAGCCCACCACGGGCGGCCATCTGGGCCCGGAAGCGCTCGGTGAAGCCGAAGACCACCTGCTCGGGCCCTCGGCCGCGGTCGCTGGCCAGATACAGACCGCAGACCGTGCCGGAAAGCCCTGCCACGGCGGCGCCGCCGCAGAATCCGTACTTCTCGATCAGGACGACGCTGCGGCCGCTCTCGGCCGCGACGGTGGCCGCGGCGACCCCGGCGGCTCCGCCGCCCACGACGAGCACATCGACCTCGGCCAGCACCGGCAGTTCCACGTTCGGCGGGTGCACCGCATGCAGTTTCCACTCGTGCCGCAGGTAGCCCCCGAGGGCCGATATATCAGTCATGTATTAGTCGTACAGCGGTAGACTGCGCCCTGTCCAGAGTGGGAGGCGGAGAATCTGAGTTCCGGCTCGAGGACAAGGTGAGTGACGGGAGGGGTCGCGTGCAGAAGAAGACCAACAAGGCCGATCAGGCCTATGACGTGCTGCAGAGCATGATCACGTTCCAGGAGCTGCCTCCCGGATCGATGCTGTCCGAGGCGGCCCTCATGGAACTGGCCGGCTTCGGGCGCACGCCGGTCCGTGAGGCCCTGCAGCGGCTGGCGCGCGAGCGGATGGTCGAGATCCACCCGAACCGGGGTGTCCTCGTCGTCGGCACCTCGGTGGAGGCGCAGCTGAAGCTCCTCGAACTGCGGCGCACTGTGGAAGAACTCGCCGTTCGCCTGGCGACGCACCGGGCGAACGCGGAGCGGAAGGAGGCCATGGTGCGTCTGGCCAACCGCCTGGACAACCTTCCCGACGCCGACCTCAGGGCGTTCGACCGGACCCTGAAGGAGATCCACGAACTGATCGCCACGGCAGCGGACAACGACTACCTGCTGGTGGCCATGACCCCGCTGCAGGGCCTGTCGCGGCGCTTCTGGTTCGCCCACATACAGAACCCGGACGAAGAGCTGGCCACGGCGGCGAGCCTGCACAGCGCCATCCTGCACGCCATCTGCCACGGGGACGAAGAAGAGGCCGCCGCCGCCTCGCTGCGCCTCAACGACTACCTGGTGGAGTTCTCCTACCGGACCATCCGCAGCAGATGAGGATGCCGGCGGCCGTCCGCCGACGCATACCGGCGCGGCACTCCGGGGCGGAGAGCGGTGGCCGCGGGACTGCCGCGGACCACCGCACGTGAGGCAGTACCTCCGACGGGGGTACGACCGGTCCTGCAGGCCCGAGAGGCTTCACGCGCAGACCGGCCGGGGTGGTCCGATGGCTCACGCCGGGGTGAGACGCCTTCCCGCTCGCTCCCCGCTGAATTCACCGTCCTCCACCACGATCCGCCCGTTGACCATGACGGCGCGTATGCCCCCTGCCTGCCGATCCGGTGCTTCATAGGTCGCGTGGTCCTCGACCGTCCCGGCGTCGAAGAGGACGAGATCGGCCGCACAGCCCTCGGCGACGCGTCCTCGGTCGGGGATGCCGAACGCGGTGGCGGGCAGGTGCGTCATCTTCCGGATCGCTTCGGGCAGCGACAGCAGACCGCTGTCACGGACGTACTTGGCCAGGATCTTCGGGAACGTGCCGAACATCCGGGGATGGGGCTTGCCGCCGTTTCCCGGCGGCATGCCGTCGGACCCGATCATCGAGCTGGGATGGGCGATCGCCGCGGCGATGTCCTTCTCGTCCATGGCGAACACCGTCATGGAGACCTGGAGCTCCTCCTGCAGCAGTACGCCGACCAAGGTGTCGAACGCGGGAATCCCCTTCTGCGCGGCGATGTGCGCGAGGCTCATGCCGTCGTACTGATGGGTCGCGGAGGAGGCCACGACGATGCGGTCCCACCCCGCCGCGGCCACCCAGTTCTCCCAACTGCCGTCATGCCGCTCCAGCTCGGCCCCGGCGCGAGCCAACGCGTCCTCGGACCGGAGCCGGGCGAGGAAGGCCTGGTTGCCGCCGTCCTGGAACCACGGGGGGAGGCAGGCGGTGAGCATCGTGCCGGCGGCCTCGTAGGGATACACGTCCTGATGCGCGACGAGACCGTGTGCCCGGGCCGCGTCGAGAGCCTCGAGCGCGTCGCTCACGGTTCCCCAGGCCTGCTTCCCCGTCGCCTTGAGATGAGAGACCTGCAGGCGGCACCCGGCGCGTTCGGCGATGTGCACCGCCTCGGCGACACTCTGCAACAACTGCGGACCCTCGCCCCGCATGTGCGTCGCGTAGACACGGTCGGGCGGCAGTACCTCGGCGAGTGCGACGAGTTCCTCGGCCTCGGAGAACACTCCGGGCGGGTAGATGAGCCCCGTGGAGAGCCCGAACACTCCGGCCTCCAGGGCCCGGCGCAGCTGGGACCGCATCGCCTCCAGCTCCTGGGGGCGGGGTGCGCGGGCCTCCAGTCCCATGGCCGCGATGCGCAGGGCGTTGTGGCCGATGAGAGGGGCGACATTGACGACATGGCCGGCCTCGTCCGCCCGGGAGAAGAACTCCTCGACGGACGACCAGTCGAACGGCAGAGGGGGAAAGATGCGGCGGGTGAAGGAGCGGAAGGCGTCCCGATGGGCGTCGTGCACCGGAGCCAGGCTGAATCCGCAGTTGCCCACGACCTCTGTGGTGACCCCCTGGGTCACCTTGGACACATCGGCAGTGTTCAGGAACGGGGCGTTGTCGGCGTGTGAGTGGACGTCGATGAACCCGGGGCTCAGGACGAGTCCCTCGGCGTCGATGACACGGTCCGCCGTCCCCGCCCCGGGACGCGGATCGCTCACGCGGGTGATCCGGGAGTCGGCGACATGGACGTCGGCGGTGTAGGCCGGGGCACCGGAACCGTCGACGACGGTGGCCCTGCGGAAGAGGGTGGAAGCAGGCATGGAGATCACTCCGATACGGCTGGTGGGGGAGGCGGACGTCATCACGTGCCGGCAGGCACCGCGTGTTCGGTATCCGTCTCCACGCGCGTGGGGGTCGGCTTGGTCGCGAGCAGCAGTACCGTGCCGGCGGCGACAAGCGCGCTCATCGTCAGCAGCCCCCACTCGGTGCTCCCGGTGCGTTCCTTCACGAACCCCATGATCATGGGGCTGAAGAAGCCGCCGAGGAGCCCGATCGAGTTGATGAAGGCGATTCCCCCGGCTGCGGCCGTCCCCTTGAGGAACGAGGGCGGGATCGACCAGAAGACGGTGTACGCCACCCAGAGGCAGACGATTGCCACGTTGATCGACAGGAAGGACACCACGAAGTGGCTCGCGGTCACAGCGGCGCATGCCAGAGCGAAGACGGCGATCCCGGCCGGGATCGCGCTGTGCAGCCGGCGCTCGCCGGTGCGGTCGGAACGGCGGCCGACGATCAGCATGAACACGATGGCGAACAGGTACGGCACCGCGGAGAGGGCACCGACACGGGAAAGGCCGTGGACACCGTTCTCCGTCAGGATGGTCGGAAGCCAGAAGCTCACCGCATAGATGCCGCTGATGAGGCAGAAGTAGCTGAGGGCCAGGCTGTAGGTCCGCGGAGTCGTGAGTGCCGCGCCGAGCCGGTGCTTGCCGCCCGGCCGGCGCTTCCCGATGTCGACCGTGATGATGTCCTTCTCCTCGGCCGTGAGCCACCCGGCGTCGGACGGACGGTCGACGAGCGTCCTCCAGACCACGACTCCGAGCAGGACACAGGGCAGGCCCTCGATCATGAACACCCACTGCCATCCGGCGAGTCCGGCGGCGCCGTCGAGGGTCGACATGATCCAGGAGGACAGCGGTCCACCGACCATCGATCCGATGGGCCCGGGAAGCATGACGTACGACATCACCGCCGCCATCCGGGCCGGCGGGAACCACAGGGTGAGGTAGTAGATGATCCCCGGTGCGAAACCGGCCTCGAAGACACCGAGCAGGAAGCGGAGGGCGTAGAAGCTGGTGGCGTCATGGACGAACACCATGGCCGCCGAGGTCACCCCCCACAGGATCATGATGCGCACGATCGTCTTGCGCGTCCCCACCCTGGCCAGCCACAGATTGCTCGGCACCTCGAAGATGACGTATCCGAGGAAGAAGATGCCGGCCGCCACTCCGTAGACATGCTCGCTGATGCCGATGTCCTGCTGCATCTGCAGCTTGGCGAAGCCGATGTTGACCCGGTCCAGATAGGCGAAGGTGTAGCACACGACCAGCAGCGGGATGATCCGCCGTGCCGCTTTCGCATACAGAGCATCGCGCCGGGCGTCGTGCTCCACCGCGAGCGGGGACAGGGCTCTCATGGAAGCCTCCGGGATGTGTGAGTGAGCTTGCGCACGCATGAACACCGCGTTGAAGATGGGGGCGGCGTGGGCGGCGATGCCGTTCAGAGTGGTCCCGAATCCCGTTCGTCCCGCCAACATGAAGGAAAATTGCGTCGAGCACGCGGGTGGGACGGATTATGACGAGTTCTGTCAGCCTGGGCGGAGTCCCGATCCTGAACGAGACCGACCTCGCCCTCACCGATGCGCTGCAGCTGAACCCACGCGTGAGCTGGACCGCCCTGTCCGAGGTGCTGGAGCTGTCCCCGGTCACCCTGGCCCGCAGATGGCAGGCGCTCGTCCGGGCACGCACCGCATGGACGTGCATCACCCTGGAAGGCCCCAGTTTCCGGGGAGCGATCATCGAGGTGGCCTGCAAACCCGGCACGGCAGTGGACGTGGCCGCCGCCTTCAGCGCGCTGCCGCACGTCGCCACCGTGGGCATCACGGTCGGCGAGTACGACCTGTTCGCCCTGGTGGTCTCCCCGACCGTCGATGCCATCTCCGCGGTGCTGCTGGACGGGCTGCCGATCACCCCCGACGTCACCCGGGTGAGCAGCCACGTCTACACGGGCATGCTGGGCGGAGGGCGTTGGAGGCACGGAGTGCTCAACCGCGCGCAATGCGAGCAGGTCCGCAGCGATCTGGGGCCGCCGCCCAAGGAACTGCGCCCGCTCAGCGTCGACGACAGAGCCCTGTACGTCGCCCTGGGAAGGGACGGGCGCCGCAGCTACACCGAGGTCGCACAGGACCTGGGGACCTCGCCGCAGGTGGTCAAGCGCCGCCTCGATCGGTTGCAGCGACGGGGCGAAGTCGCCTTCCGCTGCGATGTGGCGCGTCCCCTGGCCGGATGGCACGCCATGGCGATGCTGTGGCTGACGGCACCCGACGCCGAAGTCGGCGGCATCGGACGGGCGATCGGGGAGTGGCGGGAGACGCGCTTCTGCGCGCCCGTGGTCGGTCGCACCAATCTGTGTGTGATCGTCAGCCTGCGTTCGGTGGAACAGTTGGAAGAGATCGTGCTCAGACTGGCCGCAGAATATCCGCAGGTCACCATCGCCGAACGTCGTCTGGTGCTTCGGCAGGTGAAGGTGCACGGACGCCTGGTCGACGAGCACGGCAGGTCCACCGAGGTGATCCCGGTGGACCCGTGGGGCATGCTGGCCGGCAGAGCCTGAGCGGCGAGGGGCACGCCCACCGGCTCCGGGCCGCCGTCCCGCGTCAGCGCAGCGGATCGAAGGGGCCCAGTTCCGCCGGTCGACGGCCGGTGACCACCTGCTCCGCGAGCAGGCGACCGGTCGCCGGTCCGAGAGTGATGCCCCACATGCCGTGCCCGCCGGCGGCGAACACACGTGGCGAGCGAGTGGCGCCGATGAGCGGCAGGCCGTCGGGGGTGCAGGGCCGCGAACCCACCCATTCGTCCTTGCGTATGTCGAGGTCCGCTCCCTCCAGCAGCGGCCGGGCGGCGTCCACGAGGGCGTTGATCCGGCGGGCGTCCAAAGGCGCCTCGGGAGACCGGAACTCCATCATGCCCGCCACCCGCAGGAGCCGGCCCTCCAGCGGCGTGCAGGCCACACGCTGAGCGGGGAAGTACACCGGCGCCGAGGGCACCCGCTCCATGGGGACGCTGAAGCTGTAACCCCGTCCGGCCTGGATGAGGGAGCGCACGCCGAACCGATGGCCGAGGCGACGCAACCAGACACCGTTGGCGAGGACGACGGAGGCGACGTGATCCACTCTGCCGTCCGCCGTGCGGACCTGAACTCCTCGGCCGTCGTCCGACACCTCGGTGACCTCCGCACCGATCCGGACATCGCCGCCACGGGCACGGACCGCGGCGGCGAGGGCGTGCACGTAGGCCCCCGGGTCGACATAGCGCTGCCCGTGCAGCCGCAGCGCCGCGCCGACCTTCGCGGACAGCGCCGGTTCGACCTCCCGAGCCTCGTCACCACCGAGCACGTCGAACTCGATGCTCTGTCCCGAAGACCGTATGTGCTCCAGTTCGTCCAGCAGCACCTTGCGCTCCTGCGTACTGCCGTACGCGGCGAGGAACGAGCCCGCGGGGACGGTCTCGGCAGCGACACCGCCCTCCGACAGGGCGTCGAAGCTCGACAGCGCCAGCCGGTTGATCGGCACCAGCGACCGCATCGCGCGTTTCCACCTGGCGGTGGTGCTGTGGCGTGCGAAGCCCGCAAGGAAGCGCAGCAGCTGGAGATCGCCGCTCAACGGGACGTAGACGGGCGAGGAAGGGCTCAGTACGGCCCGCAGGCCATAGCGCACAACGGCGGGTTCGGGCAGGGGCGTGGCGAGTCCGGGGGTGATCCATCCTGCGTTGCCCCATGAGGATCCGGCGGCCACGTCAGCGCGTTCGAGCACGGTGACGGTGGCGCCGAGTTCCTGCAGGAACCAGGCGGTGGAGAGGCCGACCATGCCTGCGCCCACGACGGCGACACGGTCGGGACCAGGGGAGGAGAACCGCATTGTGCTTCCTTCCGTTTCGACGGCAACGGTGTCGATCCTGGGTGGGCGGGCCGCCGCTGTCTTCGTCGTGATCCGCTCATGACCGCCGTGGTGCTTGTGCCACGGGCACAAAGGGGTGATGCAGAATGCGCATCATGCGCAGTGAAGTCGTCGTCCTTCGGACCAGGGTCCGGCCGTGATCACTCTCACCGACCTTGTCACCTCTCTCGGTGCCGGACTGCTGCGCCTGGTCGTCGCGGGGCCGGGCGCCGAGATCCGCGATGTCGTGCTGGCGGAGCCCGGTGAGGGCGCGGGACAGCCGGGCGATCTCGTCCTGGGCGTGGGCGTCACGCACCCGCATGCGGCTGCGGAGCTCGCGGAACGAGCTGCCGCGGCGGGAGCGGAAGGACTCGTGTTGAAGGCCGCCGTGATCAGGACTTCGGGGATCGGCGACCTCGCCGAGCGCCTCGGCCTGGCCCTCGTGGAGCTGCAACCGCACGTGTCGTGGACGGGCGCTGTCTGGCTCCTGCGCAGTGTCATCGACCGCGGGGCGGGAACGGACGCGGACGCCGCGGGTGTGCGCGGCACCCTCTTCGCCCTCGCGGATGCGGCAGCGGACATCGTCGAGGCCCCCGTGACCGTGGAGGACGCCCACTCGCGCGTCCTCGCCTACTCCGCACGCCAGGAGATCACGGACTCCGCGCGGGTCTCGACGATCGTGGGCCGACGGGTGCCTGCCGAGGTGACCGCGCACTTCAGAGCCCGCGGCGTCTACCGCCGGCTCGCCAGTTCCAGTGAGCCGGTGCTGACTCCTCCAGGGCCGGACGGCCTGCTGCCACGGCTGATCATTCCCGTTCGTGCCGCGGGCGAATGGCTCGGTTCGATCTGGGCCGTGGCCGAGAAGCCGGTGCCTCCGGAACGTATTCGCGAACTCGAAGGAGTGGGGTCCGCTCTTGCCCTGCACCTGCTGCACCTGCGCGCGGACGCCGGTCTGGGGCGCCGGATGCTGGAAGGCCGCCTGTCCGCCGTGCTGCGCCATGGGGAGCGGGAGGCGGCGTCCGTGCTGCCGCCGGGCCCGTGGCGCGTCATCGTGCTGGGCGCCCCGGACGGGGTGCGGGACGTGGGCACGCACGCCCTCGTCTGGGAATCCGTCGCCCGTCGAGCCGGCTGGGAGCAGCCGCTCACGGTGGAGCTCGACGGTCTTCTGTACTGCCTGGTGAGCGACGGCGGCAACGGCCCCGCCACGACACCTCGCCCGGGTTCCGTGCGCTGGCTGCGGAACATCCTCGGCGAGTCGTCCCCGCACGACCGCAGTTCGTACGCCGTCATGGGCGGCCTGGCGCACGCGCCCGAGGAGATTCCCCGTTCGCGTGGCGAGGCCGCCGAGCTGAGCCGGCTGGTCACGGCGGGCCGACTGCCGACCGCCGCGTCCAGTGGACTCATCCGGGTGGAGGACGTCTGGGACGCCCTCGTGGTGGAACGGGCCCAGGCGGCAACGCGGATCGAAGCGGGCCTGCTCGGCGGCCCGCTCGCAGCCCTCTCGGCCCATGACAGGGAGCACGGGACCGCGCACCTGGCGACGCTCACCGCGTGGCTGGACTTCCACGGCGACCCCAGAGGCGCCGCTCACGCCCTGCGCATACATCCCAACACGCTGCGTTACCGCATGCGGCGCCTTGGGGAAGTGGCTCCGGTGGATCTTTCCTCGCCGCGCGTACGACTGGCTCTCCGGCTCCAACTCGGGGCCATGGAGGCCGCGCGCTGAGGCACCCTGTGCCGGCGGCCTCGGGCGGCTCGACGCGCACAGTCGGACTCGGCTTCGTGGAGCCGTGGGGAAGGACTCCGGCCACGCCGGATGTCCGCGGCGGCGGCACCACTGAGCAATCGATTGCGCAGGTGGGTGCGGCTTGTCGGCCTCGAGAGTGGAAAGCGGGGCGCAGCGCGGCGAAATGCCTGGAGACAATCGATTGCGCATGCTCTTGCGGAGGCCAATGTGCGCCGTCTAGTGTGAAACGAAGTCGCCACGGCTCGTCCTTGGCTTCGACTTGGTTCCGCGTCGACTGTCATGGCGCCTTGGGAAGACAAGTCCTGGGGGCCACACCCCGCACCCCGCACTCCCGGATGCCCGCGCCCGAAGAGCCGTCGGGTCGGCATCCCCGCGCCGGTCAGAGCCGGACGCCGCATCACCTCAGATGGGACAACACATGCTTTCGGGTCTCCGCGTCGTGAGCTTCACCCATTTCCTCCAGGGCCCCTCGACGAGCCAGATACTGGCCGACCTCGGGGCCGAGGTCATCAAGGTCGAACCACCGAGCGGTGCCTTCGAGCGGACTTGGTCGGGCCCCGACGCGTACCTGGGTGACACCAGCGTCTTCTTCCTTCTCGGGAACCGGAACACCAAGAGCATCGCGGTCGACCTCAAGGCGCCGGAGTCGCGCGAGGCGCTCGACAGACTGCTGGCCACCGCCGACGTGGTGGTCGAGAACTTCCGGCCCGGCGCGATGGACCGCCTGGGGTTCGGATACGAGCGGCTGAAGTCCCTGAACCCACGGCTGGTCTACTGCTCCCTCTCGGGCTATGGTCCCGACGGGCCCTACCGTGACCGGCCTGGCCAGGACGTCCTCATTCAGGCACTCTCAGGGCTGGCCGCAGCCACTGGGACCGCCGACGGGCCTCCCACGCCGGTGGGCGCGTCGCTCGTCGATCAGCACGGCGCCGTCCTCGGAGCCATGGGCATCCTGGCCGCCCTGCAGGGGCGCGAACGTACGGGCGAGGGCTGCAAGGTCGAGAGCAACCTGCTGAACGCGGCACTCGACCTGCAGATCGAACCGCTCGCCTACCATCTGAACGGTTTCAAGGGAGAACGCAGCGCCTCCGGCGTCTCGTCCATGTACTACAAGGCTCCCTACGGCGTCTTCGCGACGGCGGACAGCCACCTCTGCATCTCCCTCACCAGCCTCCCCGCCCTGCACACGCTCTTCGACGACCCGGGGTTCGACGACATCGCAGAAGACGAGTCCTACGCCCGCCGGGAGCAGGTCAACGCGCGAGTCGCCAAGCACATGCGCCGGCGGACGACCGCGGACTGGACCGCCCGGCTGACCGCCCACAAGATCTGGTTCTCACAGGTCAACACCTACGACGACGTCGTCACGGATCCGCAGGTGGTCCACAACCGTTCGATCGTCAGCTTCGAACACCCCGACGCGGGCACGGTCCGCGTGCTGGGCCACCCGGTCACCTATGACGGAGAGCGCCCCGGTGTCCATGCCGTACCGCCCGCACTCGGAGCCGATACCGCGACGGTCCTGGAGTCGCTGGGCTACACCGCGCAGGAAATCGATGTCCTCGCGCAGAAGGGGGCGCTGCACCGTGCCGGCTGAGCAGACGAGCAAGCCCAGGACCGAGGATCTTCCCGTCCTGACCGAGATCCGCGACCAGACGCTGGCCATCCGGTTGAACCGGCCCCGCAAGTACAACGCGTTCAACTCCGAGATGCTCCAGCTGGTCACCTCGGCGCTGCTCGACGCCGACGCCGACCCGGCCGTACGCGCCGTGATCATCACCGGCAACGGCCCGGCCTTCGCCGCGGGCGCCGACATCGGCGAGTACGCGAGCGCCGACAGCGAGGAGTTCCAGGCGTTCACCACCCGTGCCAATGCCATGTGCGACACGATCGCCGGCCTCCGGCTCCCCGTCATCGCCGCCGTTCACGGCCTGGCCCTGGGAGGGGGCTTCGAGGTCGTGCTGAGCTGCGACCTGGTGGTGGCCGACACCACAGCCTCGTTCGGCCTGCCGGAAATCTCGCTGGGCCTGATGCCCGGTTGGGGAGGCACCCAGCGGCTGACCCGGCACGTGGGAATCAACCGCGCCAAGGAAATGATCATGACGGGTGCGCGTATCTCCGGCGAACGGGCCCACGCACTCGGCATTGTCACCCATGTCAGTGATGACGGCACCGCTCTCCTGCGCGCGCAGCACATCGCCGACGAGCTCGCGCGGGGACCGGGCCACGCGATCGCGGCGATCAAGGCCGCCGTGGGGTGCACCACCACCGCCGGGTTCACGACCGAACAACAGCACCTGCACGCCCTGTTCAACACGGCTGACGCGCGGGAAGGCATCCGGGCCTTCGTGGAGAAGCGTCCCGCGGAGTTCGGCGCACGCTGATGCTCTCTCGGCTCTGTCCCGACCACCGGTCCCGGGTCCGGCCGACTTGTAGAATGCCCTGACCATGGCAGGACTCAAAGACGTCGCGGCGGCCGCGGGCGTATCCGTATCGGTGGCCTCCCGCGTGCTGACCGCGGATGCCAAGGCCCGGATCCATCCCGACACGCGTCAGCGGGTCCTGGCTGTCGCGGGGGAGATCGGGTACGTCCCGAGCCACCGTGCCCGCGCCCTGCGCATGTCCAGGGCCGGGGCCCTGGCGTTGATCGTTCCCGATGTCAACAACGCCGTCTTCGCGCCTTTGCTGGCCGGCGTGGACGAGGTCGCGACCTCACGATCCGTCAGCGTGCTGCTGGGACAGCTCGATGGCCCGCGGGCGGGAAAGCGCGAGTTGGACGCGCTCGTAGGGAAGGGCCGGGTCGATGGGGTGGTCCTCCAGCGGCGGGAGGACTTCACGGACCGCATGCTGGCATCGACCCTGGACATCGACGTACCCGTCGTACTGTTCAACTCCCGTCTGAAGGGCCGCACCGGTTCGGTGCTTCTCGACGACGTCGAAACCGCGCGGATCGCCACCCGGCATCTGCTCGACCTCGGGCACGAGCACCTCGGATTCGTCGGCGGAACCGTTCGGCATGACGCGGCGGCCCGCAGGTTCACGGGTTTTCGGGCCGCGATGCGCGCTGCCGGGCGCTCCGTCGCCAAGTCCGCCGTCGTCGCCGCGGGATGGGAGGCCGATGCGGGCATGGCCGCTGCGGAGCGACTGCTGGGTACGCCCTCACCTCCCACCGGCCTGGTGGTGGCCAGTGTGAACGCCGCTTTCGGCGTTGTCTCCTGGGCGAGCCGCGCCGGAATACGCGTTCCGGAGGAGCTCTCGGTGGTGGCCATCCAGGACACCTGGATGGCCGAGGTGTACTGCCCGCCGGTGACAGTCGTACGCATGCCGATGCAAGAGGCGGGTGCCGCCGCCACGTCCATGCTGCTCGACCACATCGATGGAGCCCCCCTGGCTGACCTGGTGCTCCGCACACCGGTTCCGGAACTCGTGGTCCGTGGTACGACAGGGCCGCCGTCGACGACGTGAGGCGGCGCCTCGGCGGGGGTGGGCAACTGCCGTGGGACGTGCCGCCCGCCACCACGGCAAGAGGGCCGTCGGCGGGTACGGCGCTGTACGAACTGCCTTCGGAGTGGTTGAGGTTCGCTGCGGACTGCTAGGTCGGAGAGGGGGGCGGCGGGGTCGGGGGCAAGGCCTGTTCTGCCCAGATGGTCTTGCCGTGCCGGCCGTACCGGCTGCCCCAGCGTGTGCTGAGCTGGGCTACGAGAAACAGACCGCGACCGCCCTCGTCACTGGTGCGTGCTCTGCGCAGGCGCGGCTGAGTGTTGCTGGAGTCGGACACCTCGCAGATCAGAGCAGTCTCCCGCATGAGCCGCAGGCCCACGGGGCCGCTTGCGTATCGGATGGCGTTGGTGACCAGTTCGCTGACGATGAGTTCCGTGGTGAAGATGGTCGCGTCATCCAGTCCCCAGACGGCCGACTGGCGCGTCGCGGCCTCGCGCGCGTCGGCGACAACGGCGGGGTCTGCGGGGAACTCCCATGTCGCGGTGGCTTCCTCGGGCAGCAGCCGGGTGCGGGCCAGCAGCAACGCGATGTCGTCGCGCGACGGGCCGGCGTCATCCGCCAGCAGCGCACGGCCGAGGGCATCGAGTGACGAACCACGACGGGCCTGCTCCGTGAGGCGGTCGGCCAGCCGCCGCATGCCGACATCGGGGTCCAGGCCGCCACGGTGGATCAGGCCGTCGGTGTAAAGGGCCAGGACACTGCCCGCGGCCAGGTCGACGACCGTGGTCTCGAAGGGCAGGCCGCCGACGCCCAAAGGAGGCCCGGGCGTGGCGTCGAGCAGACGGCCGATGCCGTCCGGACCGATCAGAACGGGGGGCGGATGGCCGGCGCTGGCCAGGGTGCAGCGGCCGTCGACGGGATCGTAGACGGCGTACAGGCACGTTGAGCCCACGGTGTCCTGTTGGGCGGGGTCGGCCTCGGCAGCGAGCCGACTCACGAGGTCGTCGAGATGGGTGAGGACTTCATCGGGTGACAGTTCGAGGTCGGCGAGAGTCTGCACAGCGGTGCGCAGCCGCCCCATGGTGGCGGTGGCCGCCAGGCCGTGGCCGATGACGTCACCGACGACGAAGGCGGTGCGCAGCGAAGGCAGCGGGATCGCGTCGAACCAGTCGCCGCTGATCTCGGCGCCGCCACCCGCGGGCAGGTAGAGCCCGGCCGTCTCTGCCGCCGGGGTGTCCGTGGTGGCGCGGGGAAGCAGGCGCTGCTGAAGGCTGACGGCCGCATTGTGCTCCCGCGTGTAGCGCCGTGCATTGTCCACGCTCAGCGCGGCCCTGGAAGCGATCTCGGCCAGCAGCTCGGCGTCTTCCCTGTCGAAGGCATCCGACTGCTCGGTGCGCCAGATGGTGACGGAGCCGAGCATGAGGCCACGAGCGAACAGCGGGGCGGACACTGCGGAGTGCCCGTGTTCGGGGACCAGCACCCGGGCCAGATCCGGGTCCGCGGGCAGAGCGAGAAAACTCTCCCTGTCGTAGATGACAGCTCCACCATGCTGAAGATTCCACAGGTTCGCCGTGCCCCTGTAAGGCGGGACTGCCGTGCCCGGCTGCAGCAGAGCACCGGGCCAGGGTCCGTCGGCCGAGGCGACAGCGGTCCGGCGCAGCTGAAGATCTCCTCCGCCGACCACCTTCGGCGGCTCGTCGCCGCGCAGCACGGCTTCCGCCAGATTCACCCACCCCAGTTCACCGAGGGCCGGAACGAGCACATCAACCAGGTCCTGGGCGGTGCGAGTGACGTCGAGAGAAGCACTGATGCGGACCGAGGCTCGATGGGCCAGCTCCAGGTACCGGCGAGAGCGACGCTGCGCGGTGGCGTCACTGACCAGCGTGGCGACTCCGGTCGCATTCCCCTGGGCGTCCTGCAGACGCACACTTGTGAGGGCCAAGTACCACTGCCGCCCTGACATCTGTGGTGAGCGCAAGCGCTGTTCATGTCCGACCAACGGCACGCCCGTCTCCAGCAGCCCACGCAGCACCGCCCGCACCGCCTCGGCATCCAGAGCGGACATCACGTCGGTCAGTCGGCTTCCGGGTGGGAAGGCGGGCCCGTCGAACAGCTCGGGTGTCATGTTCGACCGCACGGCAGTCAGATCCCTGTCGCGGATGCTGATCCCGATCCGGTCCTGGACGAGCAGCGCGTGCAGGAAGGCCCCTCCCTGCTCCCAGTCGGTCGCCCAGCGGGCGGGTGCGGCGATCACGAAAAACCCGGTCCCGCCGTCGAACGGAAGCATCCGGAAGGCGACCTCGACCGCGCCTCCGCCACGGGGACGCAGCGCTGCCCGACCTCCTGCCGGGCCTCTCGTGAGCCGCCACTCGTGCTTCGAGGCATCGGTGAGCAGCCGGAACACGGTGTGGCCGCGAACCTCCGAGGCTGTCCGGCCCACTAGCGCCGCGGCCGTGTCGGAGCAGTGGAGCACGGAGCCGTGCGCATCGAGCACGGCTGTCGCGATGCCGTCCAAGGGGGGCGGGGGCGCACCGGTGTCCTGGGAGGAGTCCTTCATACTGCGCCGCCTTTCCTCCCCTCGCGGACAGGACTTATGTCCAGTATGAGCAACTGAAGCGGTGGTGACAATCTATGTCGGGATCGTGAACCCGCCAGGCGGTCGGATGCTGCAGTGGACCCTCGGGAGGAGGCCAGTGAGGTGCCCGCGCCCTGCGGCGATGCCGGCCGAGATGTCACCGAGACGGCAGGGGGCGCCGGTTTCCGTACCGACGGGTCCGCCGCCCGGGGGCACGGCCCGTGTCCTCGGCCCCACCGTGGGGGCCATGTCCAGATCGGCCACAACCGGGGCCGGACCTGGTTCAGCTGCCGGATTCGCCCGCGTGTGGGCCCAGCACGCCGGCTCCGACCAGCATGAACAGCAGGATGCCGAGGGCGATGCGGTACCAGACGAAGGGCATGAAGGACTTCGAGCTGATGAACTTCATGAACCATGAGATGACCACGTACCCGGACACGAACGCGATCACCGTCGCGAACAGCGTCGGCCCCCAGGTCACGTGCCCGCCCTCCGCCGCGTCCTTGAGTTCGAACACCCCGGAGGCCAGCACGGCGGGCACCGCCAGCAGGAAGGAGTACCTGGCCGCGGCCTCCCGCCGGTAGCCGAGGAACAGGCCGCCGCTGATCGTCGCCCCGGAGCGCGAGACACCGGGGATCAGCGCCATCGCCTGGCAGACGCCGTAGATCAGGCCGTCCTTGATGTTCAGGTTCTCCAGTGTCTTGCGCTGCTTGGGCGCCCGGTGCCGTCCGCCCTTCTCGTCGCGTGCCGCGAGCCGGTCGGCGACGCCGAGGACCACGCCCATGGCGATGAGCATCGTCGCGGTGACCCGCAGATCCCGGAACGGTCCCTCGATCTGGTCCTTGAGCGTCACGCCGAGCACGCCGATCGGGATCGAGCCGACGATGACCAGCCAGCCCATCCGGGCGTCCGGATCGTGCCGCCGCTCCTTGTCCACGAGCGAACGCGTCCACGCGGACAGGATGGCGGCGATGTCCTTGCGGAAGTAGATCAGCACCGCCGCCTCCGTGCCGATCTGGGTGATGGCGGTGAACGCCGCTCCCGGGTCGGTCCAGCCGGCGAACGCCGCGGTCAGCCGCAGATGGGCGCTGGAGGAGACGGGAAGGAACTCGGTCAGTCCCTGGACGAGTCCGAGGACGAGGGATTCAAACCAGGACATGGCGGCAGGAAGTCCAAGCGCTGATCGTGCGGAGGCGTGAAGAGGGGAGGTGCGACGAGGTGAGATGCGAAGAGAGGAGGCGTGAAGGAGCCCGCGGGGCGCGAACATGCAGGACCGCGCGCACACGACCGGCGTGCACACGGTGCTCGGGTGTGTCGGGTGGCAGCGTAGCGCCCCTGAATGAACGCCCGGTCACAGGGGTTTCCCGACGTGACGGGCCGGTACGTGACGGCCCCAGCGCCCCGCGGACCTGCGGCCGGGAGGCGCGGGGAGTCGCGGAAGGGGTCAGCCCGCGCGCAGGTGGTGGCGTTTGCGCCAGGCGAGGGCCGTGGCCGCCAGCGCGGGGACGGCGATGATGGCCAGGGCGATCAGGAAGGCGGGGGAGGTGGGGCTGGAGGCACGGTCACCGGCGACGACGTACGCGGCGGTGTTGGGGATCGAGCCGAGTGCCGTGGCGGTCAGGAACGAGGTCGAACGCATCCGGGAGACGGCGGCGCAGTAGTTGGCCGCCCAGAACGGCACCCCGGGGAAGAGCCGGGCCGCCATCATCGAACGGAAACCGTGCCGGCTGAGCTGCCCGTCCGCCGCCTTCAGCCAGCGGCCGCGCACCAGCGGACGCAGCGCGTCCTGCCCGAGCAGCCGGCCTAGGCCGAAGGCGAGCCCGGCCCCCAGCACGGTCCCCGTCAGGGCGCTGCCCGTGCCGAACTGGGAGCCGAACAGGGCACCCGCGGCGAGGTTGAGCAGCGGGCGCGGCACGAAGGCGACCGTGCAGAGCCCGTACGCCACCGCGAAGACCGTGGCGGCCGCGGCACCGCCGAGCTGCGGTGGCCAGCCGTGCGTCAGCAGTCTCTGCGGTTCGAACAGCAGCACGCAGGTGGCGGCCGTCGCGAGCAGCGCCACCAGCAGGGCCAGTCGCGCCCAGGGCGAGAGCAGCGCCCTGCCGCAGCGGGCGGCGAGGGAGGGGGAGACGGCGGCGACCGGGGCGCCCACCGAGGACGCGGCGACGGCCGGGGCCGTGGCGTCGGTGAGCTCCGTGGCGGTGGCCCGGGGAGAGGCCGTGGCGGTGCCCCCAGAGCGGGTGCGGGCATCGAGCATTCGGCGACACTAACCGACGCGTACATGTGATCGCCGTATGGTCCATCTCACGGGTCCCGCGCTGAGCACCCGTCAGCCCCCGGCCGGCCGCGCCCGATCGGGTCCCCGAGGGCCCGCCCGCCCCGTCGGTGTCACCGGTGCCGCCCGCCCTCGGACCCGTCGGCGCGCGGCACGAAAACCATTCGACCCGGGGCCGGACACCGGGGGATGATCGGGACATGTTCCGGCACGCCTTCCCCTTCACGGCATCCGCGCTCGCGGATGCGCCGAAGGCTGCCGTTCACGCCTCCACGGTCGCCCCCGGCGGCGCCCGAAGCTGACCCTCCCCGGAACGTCCGGCGGACCCCCCAGGGGGAGGGTCGGCCACTTCCTCGGGGTCCCCGTCCCTGCCGCGTGCCCACCGCGCCGCGCCCGGGCCGTTCACGCGTCACCATCGAAGAGACCTCGAGGTACCCCCATGTCCAGGACGCCCAAGACGGCGTACGTCCGCACCAAGCCGCATCTCAACATCGGCACGATGGGCCACGTCGACCACGGCAAGACGACCCTCACCGCCGCCCTCACCAAGGTCCTCGCCGACCGCGGCACCGGTGGCACCGACACCGGCGGCGGAACCACCGCCTACGTGCCGTTCGACCGCATCGACCGGGCCCCGGAGGAGGCCGCGCGCGGCATCACCATCAACCTGGCGCACGTCGAGTACGAGACCGACACCCGGCACTACGCCCACGTCGACATGCCGGGCCACGCCGACTACGTCAAGAACATGGTCACCGGCGCCGCGCAGCTCGACGGGGCCGTCCTCGTCGTCTCCGCGCTCGACGGGGTCATGCCGCAGACCGCCGAACACGTGCTGCTCGCCCGGCAGGTGGGCGTCGACCACATCGTCGTCGCGCTCAACAAGGCCGACGCCGTCGACGGCGAGGACGCGGTCCTCGCCGACCTCGTGGAACTGGAGGTGCGCGAGCTGCTCACCGCGCACGGCTACCCGGGCGACTCCGTGCCCGTCGTACGGGTCTCCGGGCTGCGCGCCCTGGAGGGCGAGCCGCGCTGGACGGCGGCCGTACAGGCGCTGCTCGACGCGGTCGACACCTACGTGCCGGTGCCCGAGCGGTACCTGGACGCCCCGTTCCTGCTGCCGGTGGAGAACGTGCTCACCATCACCGGCCGCGGCACGGTCGTCACCGGCGCCGTCGAGCGCGGCACGGTGCGGGTCGGTGACCGGGTCGAGGTGCCCGGGGCCGGCGTCGAGACCGTCGTCACCGGCGTCGAGACCTTCGGCCGGCCCATGTCCGAGGCGCAGGCCGGGGACAACGTGGCCCTGCTGCTGCGCGGGGTGGCGCGGGACGCGGTGCGGCGCGGAGACGTGGTCGCCGCGCCGGGCAGCCTGCGGCCGCGCCGCCGCTTCACCGCGCGGGTCCACCTGCTCGCGGCCCGCGAGGGCGGGCGCGCGACGGCCGTGTCGAGCGGCTACCGGCCGCAGTTCCACCTCCGCACCGCGGACGTGGTCGGGGACATCGACCTCGGCGCGGCCGGCGTCGCCCGGCCCGGTGAGACGGTCACCATGACCG
This sequence comes from Streptomyces griseoaurantiacus, assembly GCA_014656015.1. Classification (GTDB taxonomy): domain Bacteria; phylum Actinomycetota; class Actinomycetes; order Streptomycetales; family Streptomycetaceae; genus Streptomyces; species Streptomyces griseoaurantiacus. Next base: position 76,457 of record BNBP01000001.1, read on the forward strand.
TCGAGCTGGGCCGGGACGTCCCGCTGGAGGCCGGCCTCGGCTTCGCGATCCGCGAGGGCGGCCGCACCGTCGGAGCGGGGACGGTCACCTCGGTGGAGTGAGCCGGACGGGGGTGCCCGAGGGGGCGCCCCCGTACCGCACCGTCGTCCCGCGTGGCGCCCCCGAATCGCACAGGCGTCCCGCGGGGCTCCCCCCCGTGCCGCACAATGGTCCCGTGAGCGATGCGACACCCGTGGTGCGGGAGGTGGATCACGGGACCGCCCGGCTGATGCCCGACATCGACCGGGAGCGCGCCTGGCTGCTGACCGTCGACGGAGCGCCCCAGTCCTATGTCGACCTCGACGCCCCCGAGCACCTGGAGTTCGAGTACACCAGGCGGCTCGGGCACGCCCTGGACACGCTCGCGCGTCCGGGGCTGCCACTGGACGTGCTGCACCTCGGCGGGGGCGCGCTCACCCTGCCCCGGTACGTCGCGGCCACCCGGCCGGGCTCCCGGCAGCACGTCGTCGAGGCCGACCGGGGGCTGCTCGACCTCGTCCTCGGCGACCTGCCGCTGCCCGCCGGCGCGGACATCACCCCGCACCACGCGGACGCCCGCGCCTGGCTGGAGGCCGCGCCGCCCGGTTCGGCCGACGTGCTGGTCGCCGACGTCTTCGGCGGCTCCCGCGTCCCCGCGCACCTCACCTCCGTCGAGTACGCCCGGGCCGCCGCGCGGGTGCTGCGGGCCGACGGGGTGTACCTGGCCAACCTCGCCGACGCCACCCCCTTCGCCTTCCTGCGCTCCCAGCTCGCCACCCTCGGCACGGTGTTCGGGGAACTGGCACTGATCGCGGAGCCCGGGGTGCTGCGGGGCCGCCGCTTCGGCAACGCGGTCCTGTACGCCGCGCACCGTCCCCCGGACACGGCCGCCCTGATCCGCCGCACGGCCGCCGACGCGTTCCCCGCCCGCGTCGAACACGGCGACTCGCTGCGGGTGTTCATGGGCTCCGCCCGCCCGGTCCACGACACGGAGGCGGTCCCGTCCCCCGAGCCGCCCGACGGCGCGTTCGGCATCGGCTGACCGTGCCGTCCGTGCCACCGGGGACCGGGGCGCGCGCCCCGGAGCCTCAGGCGCCCTCGGCCGTGCCGGTCCGCGCGCCCTGCGTGCCGGCGGCCGTCGTCCCGCCGCCGGGGGCTTCCACGGGAGCCTCCGCGCCGGGGGCGGTCACCGTGCCCGGCGCCGGACCCGGCGCCGCCGCCGGCCGCGGGAGAGGGGCCTTCGGTGTGCGGCGCCGCAGGGTGCGGACCTCGGGCACGCACAGCACCGCCGCCGTGACGAGGACGATGACGGCGGCGCAGCCCCACAGGGCGTTCGGGCGGCCGAGGGCGGACTCCGCCGGGCCGGCGAGCGCCGTGGCGAGGGGGAGCATCGCGATCGAGCCGAACCAGTCGTAGGCCGAGACCCGCGAGAGCTTGTCCTCCGGTATCTCCTGGTGCAGCGCGGTCATCCACGAGACACCGAAGACCTCCACGGACAGCCCGGTGAGGAACATCACCGCGTACAGCGCGCCGACCGGTACCGGCACCGCCAGGGCGGCGGAGGGCAGGGCGAGCGGGAAGACGCACAGGGTGCCGACGAGCAGCAGCCGGCGCGGCCGGTAACGGGTCATCACGAGCGCCCCGGCGACCGTGCCCGCGCCGAACGCGCCGAGGGCGAGCCCCCAGGGCCCCGCCCCGCCGAGATGCTCCTCGGCCACGAGCGGACCGTAGACCGCGTCGGCCGCGCCGACCACCGCGTTGGCGATCGAGAACTGCGCGACGATCCCCCACAGCCACGGCCGCCCGCTGAACTCCCGCCAGCCCTCCCGCAGATCGGCCAGCAGGCCGCCGCCCGGCTCGCGCGGCGGGATGTGCCCGACGTCGAGGAAGGAACGCAGTGCCCCCGCCACCGCGAAGGCCGCCGCGTCGACGGCGAGCACCCAGCCGGGCCCGATCACGGCGACCAGCGCCCCGCCCAGGGCCGCGCCGCCGACCGCCGCCGACTGCATCGCCATCCGGAACACCGCGAAGGCGCGCCCCGCCTGCTCCCCGCGCACCGAGGACATCAGCATGCCCTCGGCGGCCGGGTTGAAGAAGGCCTGGCCGGTGCCGCCGAGCGCGGTGAGCAGCATCATCTGCCACAGCCGGGGCTCCCCGGCCAGGACCAGGACGGCGAAAGCGGCCTGCGACAGGCAGTTGAGCGCGTTCGCGGCGACCATCACCCGGTGCCGGGGCAGCCGGTCGGCGACCGCGCCTCCGATCAGCAGGAACAGCACCAGCGGCAGGGTGCGTGCCGCCGCCACGAGCCCCACGTCCCCGGCGTCGCCGCCCGTGTCGAGCACGGCGAAGGCGGCGGCGATGAGCGCCCCGTTGCCTCCGAGATTGGTGACGACCGCGGCGGCGGCCAGCAGGCTGTAGTTGCGCCCCGCCCAGGCGGGACGGCGGGAGCGTCCCGGGGAGTCCGGGTGCTGCTCGGGAGCGGTGGCTGAGGTCACCGGCCGACTATCGCCGCCGCGGGGGCCGGATGCCAAACCGGGGCCCCGCCTCCGCGGAGGCGGGGACCGCGGAGGCGGGCCGCGGGCCCCCGGCGCGCGCCGGGGGCCGGGTGATCAGGACTTCGTCGGTTCGCCGTGCAGGCGCACGGTGCTGAGGATCTTCATGATCGTGTCCTCGGACACCTCCTCGTCCACGCCGGTGGCACCGTAGAGGGTCCAGGAGACGAAGTCGCCGTTGGAGTTCTTGAAACCGAAGCTGAGAGCCTTGCCGTCGGTCGCGCACTTGCCCTTGGTGGGCGTGTTCTTCGAGCGCGCCCAGGTATAGCTGCCCTCGATGCCGGAGGCGGTCGTGTACGCCTTCGGCTTGTCGTGGGACAGGCTCTTCTCGTCGGGCTGCGTGTACCCGGCGTAGACCCAGTTGGTGGAGGCGTTCAGCGCGACCTCGTCGGTGTCCTTGGCGCCGTTGGCGCCCTTGACGCCCGCCGCGGCCAGGGAGGTGCTCTCCTCGCGGCCGTCCTTGTCCTCGTCGACCGTGCACCACTCCTCCTTGAGGACGGAGGGCGCGGACATCACCATGTACGGCTGGCCCTTCTCGTCCTCGAACCCCTGGATGTAGCTCGGCGACTTGACCTCCCAGTCCGCCGGCACGTCGAAGGCGACGCCCCACTTGGGGTTGACGTCCACCTTCCAGCCCTTGACCGTGGCCTTCTCCTCGCCGCCGGCACGCGGGTTGTTCTCCGCGCCGGCCGACTTCCCCGGCTCGGGCGAGGCGCTGGTGGACGCCTTCTTCCCGTCCTTGCCGTCCGCGGAGTCGTCCTTGTCGCCGCCGCCCAGGACCACGATCCCGGTCACGGCGGCGGCCACGACGACGGCACAGGCCGCGACGATCGCCACGATCTTCGTGCGGTTCCCGCCGCCGCCTCCCGTGCCGCCGCCGTCCGGCGGGGAGAAGCCGCCGGGAGGGGTGGGAGCCCCCCACTGCGGCTGCCCCGGCTGGGTCGGCTGCGTATAGGGGTTGGGTGTCGCTTGCGGATACCCGGGCTGCGCGTACGGGTTCGGCTGCTGGTACCCCGGCTGCTGGTACCCCGGCTGGGTGTACGGGTTCGGGTTCTGGTCCTGCGGGTTCTGCTCGCCCCCGGGCGGCTGCTGTCCTGGCCACATGGCGAGCCACCCTAGGCCCTGTCGTCGAGTTACCGCCTGCCGGGTGGCGCCATGCACGCACTCTCGCCGCGCCGGGCCCGGACCCAAGTACGTCCAGTACGAGGATCCGGTCCCGGCACGCCGAGAGCACGCACCTGGCGCCACCCGGCCCGCCCTTCGGGCGTACGACGGCGATTCGACGACAGGACCCAGTGCTGCCCATGACACGTTTCGGTCACTGCCCTTCGTCGGGCCCGTACCGGATCGGTGGTCCGGGGGTCTGGCCCGGCGTGGCTACTCGTGGGTAACGTGGCGGCATGAGCACAGACCGGATGTCCGTCGGCGAGATGCTCGCCGTGGCCGTGCCGATGGCCAGGACCCTCCGGCTGGAGTTCCTGGAGACCTCCCCGGAGCGGGCCGTGGTGGCCCTTCCGGACCGGAGCGACTTCCACAACCACGTCGGCGGGCCGCATGCCGGAGCGATGTTCACGCTGGGCGAGTCGGCGAGCGGGGCCGTCGTGCTGGCCGCCTTCGGGGAGCAGCTCACGCGGGCCGTACCGCTCGCCCTCGGCGCCGAGATCGCCTACCGCGGGCTGGCGATGGGCCGGGTCACCGCCACCGCGACCCTCGGCCGGCCCGCGGCCGAGGTCCTCGCGGAGCTGGACGCGGGCCGCCGCCCCGAGTTCCCGGTGTCCGTCGCGCTGCGGCGGGCGGACGGCGCCGTCACCGGCGAGATGACGGTGGCGTGGACCCTGCGCCCCAGTGGCTGAGACCGCCGGGGCAGGCTCCTCAGAACCGCAGGTAACGGCTGGGATTCCCGGCCGGGACGGTGCGGACGTTCAGCGCAAGCGGGCGGTGGCCGTTCGCGGGGCTGCGGAAGTTGTACTCGTACAGCGTGACCCGCCCGCCCTCGGACGCGGCGACATAGGCGACGTGTCCCCGGCGGCCCGCGCCGCCCGCGCCGGGGTCCCACTGGGCGATGTCCCCGGCCCGCGGGGTCCGGACCGTGGTGGCGCCCCGCCAGGCACGGGCGTCGCCGAGGAAGTCGGGGGAGTGGTGCCGGGGGCGGCCGTCGGCACGCAGCGCCCAGGCCGCGAAGGACGCGCAGGAGCGCACGTAGTAGCCGTGCCCGTCGGCCTCCCAGGTCCGCCCGTCGCCCCGCCACGGGTAGGCGCCCGGATCGAGCCCGCGCGCGGTGGCCGGGGCTCCCGCCACCGGCCGCGCGCCGGGCGGACCGGACGTCCCGGCCCCCCTCGTCGAGGCGGACGCGAGACCCCCGGCGGGGCCGGGAACGCAGAGCGTCAACGCGACGGCCACCCCTGCCACCAGCAGACGCGAGCACTCCCTCGACGTGCGCCACTGCATGCGCCACTGCATGAAGACGGTTCCCTCCGATGTCGTACGACCGACCGTGTGCGGCACCGGGCACGGCGCGCCGGGCCCGGCCCCGGGATCCCTTCCCCGCCCATCAGCCCCCAACGGGCCTACGTACGGGGGGACTTGACGCCACGCTCTTGACGGGTGGACCGGCGCGGGGGTGTCATCGGCGCCCCCGAGGGCGCGCGGGGGACGGCCGGGCGCCGGACCCCGCCCGGCGGACCGGCCGGGACCGACGATTCGAACGCCGAACCGGTAGGCTTCCCGGGTGCGCTCGCGCAGCGGCAGGGGGGAGCGCACACGGGTCCGGCCGGTGCGCCGGGCGCGGCTTCAGGGGACAGGAAACGGGAGGATCCGGCGTGCACGTCCAGGAGTGGCTAGAGACGGTGCCGGCGGCCAGTATCTACGCGCTGGTGGCCCTGGTCATCGGCCTGGAGAGCCTCGGCATCCCGCTGCCCGGCGAGATCGTCCTCGTCTCGGCGGCGCTGCTCTCCTCCCAGAACGGCGACATCAACCCCGTGATCCTCGGCGCCTGCGCGACCGTCGGCGCCGTCGTGGGCGACTCCATCGGCTACGCCATCGGCCGCAAGGGCGGACGGCCCCTGCTCGCGTGGCTCGGGAAGAAGTTCCCCCGGCACTTCGGCGAGGGACATGTCGCCACCGCGGAGCGGTCCTTCGAGAAATGGGGCATGTGGGCGGTCTTCTTCGGCCGATTCATCGCCCTGCTGCGCATCTTCGCGGGCCCCCTGGCCGGCGTGCTGCACATGCCCTACTGGAAGTTCCTGATCGCCAACCTGCTGGGCGGGGTCGCCTGGGCGGGCGGCACGACCGCGGTCATCTACTACGTCGGCGTGGTCGCCGAGGACTGGCTCAAGCGGTTCTCCTACCTGGGCCTGGCCGCCGCCGCGCTGGTGGGCCTCGCGTCCATGCTGCTGGTCAAGCGGCGCGCGGCGAAGGCGACGGCCCAGCGGGCGGAGGCGGCGGAGGAGCCGGAACCGGTCCCGGCCACCGACTGACCCACCGCCTCGCCGGGGCGAGGACCACCCGCGCGGCGAGGACCGCCTCCGAGCCGAGGACCGTCCCGGGGAAGGCAACCGCCTCCGAGCCGAGGACCCCCCTCAGGGCGAGGGGAGCGTCCTCAGCCCGCCTCGCCGTGGGTCTTCGCGAGGTCCGCGTACATCGTGGCGTTCAGTGTCACGACCTCCCGCTCCTCGTCCGTCAACGGCCGCCTCACCTTGGCCGGCACCCCCGCCACCAGCGAACCCGGCGGTACCCGCATCCCCTGCGGGACCAGCGCCTGCGCGGCGACCAGCGAACCCGTCCCGATCACCGCGCCGTTGAGCACGGTGGCGCCCATGCCGATCAGGCAGTCGTCCTCCACGGTCGCCCCGTGCACCACCGCGTTGTGCCCCAGGGAGACCCGCTCGCCGATGGACACCGGGAAACCGGGGTCGGCGTGCAACGTGCAGTTGTCCTGCACATTGCTCAGCGCGCCGACCGCGATGGCCTCGACATCGGCCCGCAGCACCGCCCCGTACCAGACGCTCGCGCCCGCCCCCAGCGTCACGTCACCGAGCACCGCGGCCGTCGGGGCGAGGAACACCCCCTCGCCCAGCCTCGGTTCCTTGCCGCCGATGCCCCTGATCAGCGCGCCGTCCGTCATCACCGTCTCCTCGCTCCCGGCCGTGGGTCACCCGGCACCGTACGCCATGCCCCGGCCCGCCTCCTGGGGTGAAGATCACAGCTCCGCGGGGCCGTGAGCGAGGCCCGTGCTGAGTACCGTGAGCGGATGCCCAGCAGAAGGAACACGCAGGCGTCCCGGTGGAGCCGCCTCGCGCAGCGCGCCGTCCACGCGGGCTGGGCCTGGGCGCAGCGCACCGGGTCCGTCACCGCGGAGCGCCCCGGCCGCTTCCGCTTCGGCGCGCTGGGCACCGGCACCCGGCTCGCCTTCCCGCTGGGCACGGTCTTCGGCGAGCCCTGGATCCACCTCGGCGCCTACTGCATCGTCGGCGAACAGGTCACCCTCACCGCCGGACTGATGCCCGACCTCGATCTCGGCCCCGAGCCCATCCTGCGGATCGGGGACGGCGTCGTCCTCGGCCGCGGCAGCCATGTCATCGCCGACACCACGGTGACCATCGGCAGCGACTGCTATGTCGGTCCCTACGTGTACGTGACGTCCACCAACCACTCCTACGACGACCCGCACGAGCCCATCGGCAAGCAGTGGCCGCGCATGGAACCCGTGTCGATCGGGCCCGGATGCTGGATCGGCACCGGTGCGGTGATCCTCCCGGGTGCCCGGATCGGCCGGAACGTGGTGGTGGCCGCCGGGGCGATCGTGCGGGGCACGGTGCCCGACCACGCGGTGGTGGCGGGTGCCCCCGCGAAGGTGGTGCGGCGCTGGACGGCCGAGGACGGCTGGCAGCCGCCGCTGCGCACACCCCCGCCGGTACCGATCCCCGACGGGATCACCCCGGAGCAGTTGCTGGCCCTGTCCGAGCTGGAGGCGGAGGCCGAGGCCTGACCGGGGGCGGCGGGCGCCGCGGGCTCCCGGGGTGCGGTGGGCCTCCGCGCACGGCGGGCCCTTCGGATGCGGTGGGGCGGACGATAGGGTGCGGTCGACGGTGATCCGCCGTGGCGAGCCGCGTCGCACGCGGCCGCGCACCCGGACAGCACGGCGGTGTGGCGGTACGGCGGACGGCGGTACGGCGGAGCGAACGGAGTACGGGGCGGAGTGTCGGACCTCGATCTGCTGACCCAGTCCCTCGCGCGCAACGTGAGGCGCTGGCGCGCCGAGCGGGGATTCACCCTCGAGGCGCTCGCCGCCCGCGCGGGGGTCAGCCGGGGCATGCTCATCCAGATCGAGCAGGCCCGCACCAACCCCAGCCTCGGCACGGTCGTCAAGATCGGTGACGCGCTCGGCGTCAGCCTCCCCACCCTCCTCGACTACGAGCAGGGCCCCCGGGTCCGCGTCGTCCCCGCCGACCAGGCCGTGCGGATGTGGCACAGCGAGGCGGGCGGCCACGGCAGGCTGCTGGCCGGCACCGAGGCGCCCGGGCCGCTGGAGATGTGGGACTGGCGGCTGATGCCGGGGGAGCACAGCCCCTCCGACCCCCACCCCGTGGGCACCGTCGAGATCCTGCACGTCACGGTCGGCCTGCTGACGCTCACCGTGGACGGGGAGGAGCACCGCGTGCCGGCGGGCGCGAGCGCCTCCTTCGAGGCGCATCTCCCGCACACCTACGGCAACGACGGCGAGGTGCCGATGGAGATGGTCATGACGGTCTCGGTGCCACCGGTCCGCTGATCCGGCCGCCGCGCGGCGGCTGTTACCGTGCCGCCATGCGCGCCCCTCTCGGAGACTTCGACTCCGCCCGCCCCGCCCCCGAGTGCCTCGACACGCTCGTCCCCCCGGTCGCCGAGGCCGTACGCCACTGGCCGGGCGCCGTGCCGGTCGACCAGCTCGTGTACGTGGACACCGAGCCGGAATGGGCCGACACCGCGACCTTCGTCGAGCACTACGGTCGGGAGCTGCTGGAGCGGTCGGCGAACTGCGTCGTCGTCGCGGGCCGGCGCGGCGGGGAGACCACGCTCGCCGCGTGCGTCGTCCTCTCCACCACCCGTGTCGACGTCAACGGCGTGGTGCGCAGGCAGCTCGGTGTGCGCAAGGCCTCGTTCGCGCCGATGGAGACGGCGACGGGGGAGACCGGCATGGAGTACGGCGGCATCACGCCCGTCGGCCTGCCCGGCGACTGGCCGCTCCTCGTGGACGCGGCCGTCGTCGACCTGCCCTACGTCCTGGTCGGCAGCGGCCGCCGGCGCGGCAAGCTGCTGGTGCCGGGCAAGGCCTTCGCCGAGCTGCCGAACGCCGTGGTGCTGGAGGGGCTGGGGGTCGCGGCCGGCTGAACTCCGGTGGGCCGCGCGTACCGACACGGCTGTGGGCCGGGACCTCGAAGGGTCCCGGCCCACAGCCGATTCACGGTTCCAGCCGCGTATGCGCCCCGCGCGCACGCGGGCGCCGTGGTGCGGAGGTTCAGGCGGCCGCGGCGCCGGACTGCGCGACGAGCTGGTCGACGACCTTGCCCAGGCCCTCGACGACCTCGGTGTCGTCGGCCGGGTGCAGCTCGGCGAAGCGGATCACGGAGGACGGGATGGAGAGCTTGGCCTCCTCCACGACGGTGCCGCCCGCGATGCCGACCGCCTTGCGGGTCTCGTCCTGCGCCCACACACCGCCGTACTGGCCGTACGCGGTGCCGACCACGGCGACCGGCTTGCCCACGATGGCACCGGCGCCCATCGGGCGGGACGCCCAGTCGATCGCGTTCTTCAGCACGGCCGGGATGGTGCCGTTGTACTCGGGGGAGAACAGCAGCAGGCCGTCCGCCTGGGCGATCGCCGTGCGCAGGGCGCGGGCGGCCTCGGGCGCCGAACCCTCGACGTCGATGTCCTCGTTGTAGAAGGGGATGTCGGCCAGGCCCTCGAAGATGTTCACCTCGACGCCCTCGGGCGCGTGCTTCGCGGCGGCCTCGGCGAGCTGACGGTTGTGCGAACCGGCGCGGAGGCTGCCGACCAAGGCGAGGATGCGAACGGTCATGGTGAGGAACTCCCAGGTAGAACGGGCGGGGGGTAAACGGACCGAGGTCCGTTGAATGTTGTACAACTTAGATCGCCGGTCCCCGTGTGTCAAACGGACCGTGGTCCATCGGTGGTAACGGACTCCGGTCCGGATGTCTTCCCGGAGCGCTACTCTTTTTTCATGACCGAGCCGCTCCCCTCCCCGCGCCCCGCGCGGGACGACTCCGCCGGACGTGCGGACCTGGTACTCGAACCCGTGGGTGAGGCGCCCCGGTTGCGGGCCGACGCCGTGCGCAACAGCGCCCGGCTGCTCGAGGTCGCCGCCGACCTGGTCGCCCTGCGCGGTGCCGAGAACCTCACGATGGAGGCCGTCGCGCAGGGGGCGGGAGTCGGCAAGGGCACGGTGTTCCGGCGCTTCGGCGACCGCGCGGGGCTGATGATCGCCCTCCTCGACTCGCACGAACAGGAACTGCAGGCAGGGTTCCTCACGGGGCCTCCGCCGCTCGGCCCCGGCGCCCCCGCCGTCGAGCGGCTGCGGGCCTTCGGCTCGGCGGTGCTGCGCCACGAACAGGCGCACCGCGACCTCTATCTCGCCGCCCACATCGACATCCGCCGCCGGCGCACCGTGCCGGCCTACAGCCTCCGGCTCAGCCACCTCCGCCTGCTGCTGCGCGAGGCGGGGGCCGGCGGCGACCTGGACCTGGCCGCGCACTCCCTGCTCGCCTACCTGGACATCACCCTCGTCGACCACCTGGTCCTGCGGGAGGCCATGTCCCTGGAGCGCATCGAGTCCGGCTGGTACGAGCTCGTCGCGCGCGGCACGGGAGCCGCCGCGCCGGACGACCGCTGACGTCCGCCCCCGACCCTTCGCCAGGTGGAGGCATCGTCGCAGGTGGGAGCGGTGGGTGGCGGAGATGACAACGGTCACCGATGCAGCCTTTGCCGTTCCGTGCGCCGATGCGTTTGACTTCCCTGCGGGGCACCCGCTGCGGTGTCCGGGCGAGGCGGCGACCGCCGGGCCCGGGCGTGGCAGTCGGAGCACCGCACCCTGGCCGGGTGCGACGCGTCCGCGGCAATGGGGGAAGGCATCCGACATGAGCGACCACGACCACCGGCACGAGGACGACACGCGCGAGCACCGCACGGGGCGGCGCCCCGCGCCCGGCACGGAGGGTACGCCCGCCGGTCACACGAGTAACTCGGGCCACTCGAGTCACCTCAGCCGCTCCGGACACAGCGGCCACGACAGCGACGGCACTCACGGTGACCACGGCAGCCACGGTGACCACGCCGGTCACAGCGGTCACGCCGGTCACTCGCACGGCGTGTCGGCCGATGCCGACCGCCGCTGGCTGGGGGCCGCGCTCGCCCTGATCACCGTGTTCATGGCCGCGGAGGTCGTCGTCGGCCTCTACGCCGGTTCGCTGGCCCTGCTCTCGGACGCGGCACACATGCTCACCGACGCCGCCTCCATCGTGCTCGCCCTCGTCGCCATGCGGCTGGCCGCACGGCCGGCTCAGGGCGGCTTCACCTACGGGCTCAAGCGCGCGGAGATCCTCTCCGCCCAGGTCAACGGACTCACGCTGCTGCTCCTCGGAGCGTGGCTGGCCTACGAGGCGGTGCGCAGGCTCATCTCCCCACCCGCGGTCGAGGGCGGGCTGATGCTGGTCACCGCGCTCGTCGGAATCGCCGTGAACGTGGCCGCCACCTGGTGCCTGTCCCGGGCCAACCGCACCTCGCTCAACGTCGAGGGCGCCTACCAGCACGTCCTCAACGACCTGTTCGCCTTCATCGGCACCGCCGTCGCCGCGCTCGTCGTCGTGCTCACGGGCTTCGCCCGCGCCGACGCGCTGGCCACGCTCGTCGTCGTCGCCCTCATGGTCAGGGCGGCGTACGGGCTGCTGCGCGACTCCGGCCGTATCTTCCTGGAGGCCGCGCCCGCCGACGTCGACCCGGACGTGCTGGGCGACCGGCTGGCCGGCCGCTCCGGCGTCGTCGAGGTGCACGACCTGCACGTCTGGCAGATCACCTCGGGGCAGGCCGCGCTGTCCGCGCACGTCCTGGTGGAGCCGGGCGGCGAGTGCCACGAGGTGCGGCGCGATCTGGAGGAGGTGCTGCGCGGGGAGTACGCCATCACGCACACCACGCTCCAGGTCGACCACGCCCCCGAGCGGCTGCTGCAGGTGGCCCTGCCCGGGGACGCCGCCCCCGCGCGCGGCCCGCACTGCGAGCGGGCGCACGGGCCGGTGCACCGGGACGAACCGCACCCTCACTGAGCGACGAGGACGTGCCGGCGGCGGGGCCGCGGAGCGCGGTGGCGCTCAGACCAGGCGCGGGATCTCGATCGCCGGGCAGCGGTCCATCACCATCTCCAGGCCCGCCGCACGGGTGCGGTCGTAGGCCTCCTCGTCGAGGACGCCGAGCTGGAACCAGACCCCCTTGGCGCCGATCGCGACCGCCTGGTCGGCCACCGGACCCGCGAGCGCGCTGTTGACGAACACGTCCACCACGTCCACCGGGAACGGGATCGCCTCAAGGGAGGGGTAGCCCTGCTCGCCGTGGACCGTCTCGGCCTTGGGGTGCACCGGCACGATCCGCTTGCCGAACCGCTGCAGCACCCCGGCCACGCCGTACGCGGCCCTGTTGGTGTTGTTCGACAGGCCGACGACCGCCCAGGTGTCGCCCAGCTCCATGAGGATCTTGCGGATGGTCGCGCTGTCGCCGTACACGTGGGGCTCCTTCGCCGTCGGGCAGGTGGGGGGCGAAACACGCCCTGGGGGCGGGAACACGCCCGTCACGCGCAACGACGAGGAGCGCGGCGGGATTCCCGGGCCTACGCTTCCCTGCGTGCTGCGTATCACCGACGCCCGGAGCGGCGAGAGAACCGACCTGCCCCGCGGGCTGACCCGCGTCCACGTGCACCCGGCGGGCGAGGACACCTCCGCCCTGCGGCTGCTGCTCGTGGCGGACGTGCTGGCGCGGGCCCTGGACCTCGACGGCAGTCCGTCCCTCACCGTCGCCCGTGTCGGCCCGGAGCTGCGGGCCCGGGCCGACACGCTCGGCATCCGACGCGCCGAGCCCGAGGCCCCGCCCGGGGGCCGCGTCCTGCACGTGCGCGGCCCCGGCCGGCCCGCCCCCGAGGACGGACCGCACCTGGAGGTGGCCCCGTCCGGCGAGCCCTCCGGCAGCCCGGACCCCACCGCCCTCCGCCTCGCCCTGCTGTCCCGTCCCCGCCACCTCCCCGCCGAACCGGACACCGGAGCCCTGAGCGGGGCGGAGTGGACGCTCGCCCGGTGGCGCCGGTCGGTCGCGGGCTGGGCGGAGCATCCCTCCCGCCCCGTCCCCGCGGACGTGCGCGGACGGCTGCGGGCCGCCTGGGAGAACGACCTCGACCTCCCCGCCGCCCTCGGTGTACTGCGGGAGCTGGACGAGGAGGGGGACGGGGCCGTGCCGCCCGGCGCCCGCTTCGAGTCCTACGCCTACGCCGACAGGCTGCTCGGCCTGGAGCTGACCCGGGAGATCGGCACCGTGTACTGACACCGAGGGGACCGCAGGCCCCGGCGCCGGCACGGCCCCGGCGTCGGCACGACCGGGCCCGGAGCGGCCGCGCGCCCCCAGGCGTCCACGGCCGGGGCAGGACACCGCGCGGACGGCGCATAGGCTGCTCGTCATGCAGGACGAGTACCGCACGATCGCCCGCGTCGGCGTGCACGAGACCGAGATCAACCGCTCGCGCTTCCTGTGCGCCCTCGCCCCGGCGGCCACCGAGCGGGAGGCGCAGGACTTCGTCGCCGCCGTCCGGCGGGAGCACGCCGACGCCACGCACAACTGCTTCGCCTACGTCATCGGCGCCGACGCCTCGGTGCAGCGGGCGAGCGACGACGGCGAACCGGGCGGCACCGCGGGCGTCCCCATGCTGCAGATGCTGCTGCGCCGCGACATGCGGTACACCGTCGCCGTCGTCACCCGGTACTTCGGCGGCGTCAAGCTCGGCGCGGGCGGCCTCGTCCGGGCGTACGGCGGTGCCGTGGGCGAGGCCCTGGACGCGCTCGGCACGGTCGTCCGCCGCCGCTTCCGGCTCGCCACCGTCACCGTCGACCACCAGCGCGCCGGGAAGGTGCAGAACGAACTCCGGGCCGCCGGGCACGAGGTGCGTGACGTCCGCTACGGGGAGGCCGTGGTGCTGGAGATCGGGCTGCCGGACGCCGAGGTGGAGGCCTTCCGTTCCTGGCTCGCCGACGTCACCGCCGGAACCGCCCGGGTCGAGCTGGGCGGGGAGATCTACGGTGCCGCATAAGAGGGCAAATGGTGCGAAGGTGCGGCGTATTGGAGGCCGGTGGGACGTAAGGCGCCCTGGAGGCGGGCATATCGGGCCGATACGGGAGTAGCCGCCCGCGTTGTCGGACCCTGCCGTTAGTCTCGGGGATCATGAGGCTGCTGCACACGTCCGACTGGCATCTGGGCCGGTCGTTCCACCGGGTGAACATGCTCGACGCCCAGGCCGGGTTCCTCGCGCACCTGGTCGAGACCGTGCGTGCGCGCGAGGTCGACGCGGTGCTCGTCTCCGGGGACGTGTACGACAGGGCGGTGCCGCCCCTCGCCGCCGTGGAACTGTTCGACGAGGCCCTGCACCGCCTCGCCGAGGCCGGCGTGCCCACGGTGATGATCTCCGGCAACCACGACTCCGCCCGCCGCCTCGGCGTCGGCGCCGGACTCATCGGCCGCGCCGGCATACACCTGCGCACCGACCCCGCCGCCTGCGGCACCCCGGTCGTCCTCGCCGACGCCCACGGGGACGTCGCCCTCTACGGCCTGCCCTACCTCGAACCCGCCCTCGTCCGCGAGAGGTTCGGCGTGGAGAAGGCCGGACACGAACCGGTGCTGGCCGCCGCGATGGACCGGGTCCGCGCCGACCTCGCCGCCCGCCCGGAGGGGACCCGCTCCGTCGTCCTCGCCCACGCCTTCGTCACCGGCGGCGAGGCCAGCGACAGCGAACGGGACATCACCGTCGGCGGCGTCGCCTCCGTACCCGCCGGCGTCTTCGACGGCGTCGACTACGTCGCCCTCGGCCATCTGCACGGCAGCCAGACGCTCACCGACCGCGTGCGCTACTCGGGCTCCCCGCTGCCGTACTCCTTCTCGGAGGCGAACCACCGCAAGAGCATGTGGCTGGTCGACCTCGGCGCGGACGGAAAGGTCACCGCCGAGCGCGTCGACTGCCCCGTCCCGCGCCCGCTCGCCCGCATCCGCGGCCGCCTGGAGGACCTGCTCACCGACCCCGGCCTGGCCCGCCACCAGGAGGCCTGGGTGGAGGCCACCCTCACCGACCCGGTCCGGCCCGCCGAACCCATGGCGCGGCTCACCGCCCGCTTCCCTCACGCCCTCGCCCTGGTCTTCGACCCGGAGCGCGCCCCCGAGGAGCACGGAGTCAGCTACGCCCGCCGGCTGGCCGGCCGCTCCGACCGGCAGGTCGCGGAGGACTTCGTGGCCCATGTGCGCGGCGCCGCCCCCGACGCGCACGAGCGCCGCTGCCTCCAGGAGGCCTTCGACGCCGTACGCGCGGACGCCACCGTCCGGGAGGCCACCCCGTGAGCGGCACGGCAGCGGCACACTGCGGCACCGGCCCCGACCTGGACACCGACACCACGGCACCCGCACGGGGGAGGGGGAGCCGATGAGGCTGCACCGGCTGGACATCACGGCCTTCGGGCCCTTCGGCGACACCCAGAGCGTCGACTTCGACGCACTGTCGGCCGCCGGGCTCTTCCTGCTGCACGGGCCGACCGGCGCCGGAAAGACCTCCGTCCTGGACGCCGTCTGCTACGCGCTCTACGGGGCCGTGCCCGGAGCCCGGCAGAGTGGGCAGGGCCTCACCCTGCGCAGCGACCACGCCCCGCCCGGCACCCGCACCGAGGTCCGGCTCGAACTGACCGTCGCCGGCCGCCGCCTGGAGGTCACCCGGCAGCCGCCCTGGGCCCGACCCAAGAAACGCGGCACCGGCACGACCACCGACAAGGCGCAGTCCTGGCTGCGCGAGTACGACACCCAGGCCGCCGCCTGGAAGGACCTCAGCCGCTCCCACCAGGAGATCGGCGAGGAGATCACCCAGCTCCTCGGCATGAGCCGGGAGCAGTTCTGCCAGGTCGTACTGCTGCCTCAGGGCGACTTCGCCCGCTTCCTGCGCGCCGACGCCGAGGCCCGCGGCAAGCTGCTCGGACGGCTCTTCGACACCCGGCGGTTCGCCGACGTCGAGAAGCGGCTCGCCGAACTGAGGCGCGCCGCCGAGGCCGACGTGCGGCAGGGGGACGCCGCGCTGCTCGCCGACGCCCACCGCATGCACCAGGCGGCGGGCGAGGGCGTACCGCTGCCGGAACTGGCCCCGGGCGACCCGGGGCTCGCCGAGGCCGTGCTCACCTGGGCCGCCCTCGCCCGCACCACCGCCCGCGAACGCCTCACGATCGCCACCTGCGCGCGGACCGCCGCCGAGGCCGCCTCCGCCGCCGCCCGCCACGCCCTGGACGAGGCCCGCGAACTGGCCGGGCTGCAGCGCAGGTACGCCGAGGCCCGGGAGCACGCCGACCGCCTCCGCGAGCACGCCGGCACCCACGAGCAGGACCGCGCCCGGATGGAGCGCGCCCGCAAGGCCGAGTCGGTCGCCCCCGCCCTCGACCTGAGGGACACCGCCGAGCGCGAACACGCGCGCGCGGCGCGGGCCGAGGCCGAGGCCCGCGCCGCGCTCCCCGAGCCCCTCGCCGCGCTCGACGCCACCGGACTCGCCGCCGCCGCCCGGCGGGCCGCCGAGGAACGCGGCGGCCTGGACTCGGCCCGACGTGCCGAGGACCGGCTCACCGCACTCCTCACCGAGCAACGGACGCTGGACCGCGAGGAGTCCGCCGACGACGCGGAACTCCGGGACGCCGAGAGCTGGCTCGCCGACTGGGACACCGTCCGGGCGGACCTCCAGGGCCGGATCGACGCCGCGCAGGAGGCCGCCGGCCGCGTCGAACACCTCGCCGGCCTGCGGGAATCGGCCGGCTCCCGGCTCGACGCCGCCCGCCGGCGCGACCGCCTGACCCGCGACGCCGAGGAGGCGGCCGACCGCGCCCTCGCCTCCCGGGAACGCGCCGCCGAGGCCCACGAGACCTGGCTCGACCTGAAGGAGCGCCGGCTGCGCGGCATCGCCGCCGAACTCGCCGCCGGCCTCGCCCCCGGCGAACCCTGCGCGGTCTGCGGCGCCACCGAGCACCCCGCCCCCGCCCGCAAGGACGCGGGCCACGTCGACCGCGAGGCCGAGGAAAGGGCACTCGCCGACCACCGGCGCGCCGAGGAGCGACGGGCCGAGGACGAGCGGCGGCACAGCACCGCACGCGAAACGCTCGCCGCCGCCCGCGCCGAGGCGGGCGAGGCCTCCGTCGCCGAACTGGCCGCACTCGCCGAGGAGGCCGAGCGTGCGTACGCGCGGGCCCGCGACACCGCCTCCGGACTGCACCCCGCGCAGGAGGAACTGCGCCGGGCCGGGCAGGAACACGAGCGCCGCGAGACCGCCCGCCAGCGGGCCGCCCTGCGCGCCGCCGCCCGGGTCTCCCGCCGTGACGCGCTGGAAGGCGAACGGGCCGTACTGCGGCAGGAGGTGGACCGCGCCGCCGGGACCGCCGGCAGCGTCGCCGCTCGCGCCGCCCAACTGGACGGCGAGGTCGAACGGCTCACCCGGGCCGCCGAGGCCGCCCGCCTCGCGGACGACACCGCGCAGCGGCTCAAGACCGCCGACGCCCGCCTCGCCGACGCCGCCTTCCGGGCCGGATTCGACACCCCGGCCGGGGCCGCCGCCGCGCTCCTCGACGAGGAGGCCCACCGCGCCCTGCAACGCCGCCTCGACGCCCGGCAGCAGGAGGAGGCCGCCGTCCGCGCCGTGCTCGCCGAACCGGAGACCGCGGCCGCCGCCCGGCGCCCCGCCGCCGACGTCGAGTCCGCCGGACGGGCGGCCGAAGAGGCCGGCCGGCGCCTTCAGCGGGCCGCCTCCGCACGGGACGCCGCGGCCCGGCGCTGCGCCGAACTCGACCGGCTCTCCGCGCACGCCACCACCGCGGTGCGCCGGCTCGCCCCGCTGCGCGAGACCCACGACCGGGTGGCCCGACTCGCCACCCTCACCGCGGGCACCTCCGCGGACAACGAACGCAGGATGCGGCTCGAGTCGTACGTGCTCGCCGCCCGCCTCGAACAGGTCGCGGCCGCCGCGACCGTCCGGCTGGCACGGATGTCCTCCGGCCGCTACACCCTGGTCCACTCCGACGACCGGTCCGGACGGGGCCGCAGCGGGCTCGGACTGCACGTCGTCGACGCCTGGACAGGGCGCGAACGCGACACCGCGACCCTCTCGGGCGGCGAGACCTTCTTCGCCTCCCTCGCCCTGGCCCTCGGCCTCGCCGACGTCGTCACCGACGAGGCCGGGGGAGTGCGGCTGGACACCCTCTTCATCGACGAGGGCTTCGGAAGCCTCGACGACCAGACGCTGGACGAGGTCCTCGACGTCCTGGACTCCCTGCGTGAACGCGACCGCAGCGTCGGCATCGTCAGTCACGTCCCCGACCTCCGCCGCCGGGTGCACGCGCAACTGGAGGTGCTCAAGGACCGCACGGGCTCACGGGTCCGGCACCGGGGGGTGGGCTGAGCGCGCGGTGCTGAAGGGGGCGGCGCCGAGGTGACCCTCGCCGCCGCCTCGCGCCTCACAGCCGCGACAGCTCGTCCACCAGATCGTCGAGGCCCAGCGCCCCCTGGGACAGCGCCGCCATGTGCCACGCCTTCGCGTCGAACGCGTCGCCGTGCCGCTTCCGCGCGTTCTCCCGCCCCAGCAGCCACGCCCGCTCGCCCAGCTTGTAGCCGATCGCCTGCCCCGGCATCGACAGGTACCGGGTCAGCTCGCTCTCCACGAAGTCCGCCGGACGGCTGCTGTGCGCGCCGAAGAACTCCTGCGCCAGCTCCGGCGTCCACCGCTCACCCGGGTGGAAGGGCGAGTCCGCAGGGATGTCCAGCTCCAGGTGCATGCCGATGTCGACGATGACGCGCGCCGCTCGCATCATCTGCGCGTCCAGGTACCCCAGCCGCCGCTCGGGGTCGGTGAGGAAGCCCAGCTCGTCCATCAGCCGCTCCGCGTACAGCGCCCACCCCTCCATGTTGGCGCTGACCCCGCCGATGGTCGCCTGGTAGCGGGAGAGGTCCTCGGCGACGTGCGCCCACTGGGCGAGCTGGAGGTGATGGCCGGGCACGCCCTCGTGGTACCAGGTGGAGACGAGGTCGTAGACGGGGAACCGGGTCTGCCCCATCGTCGGCAGCCAGGTCTGGCCGGGCCGGGAGAAGTCGGCGGACGGGGCGCTGTAGTACGGGGCCGCCGCGCTCCCGGCCGGGGCGATGCGGGACTCCACCCGGCGCACCCGCTCGGCGAGTTCGAAATGGGTGCCGTCCAGCGCCTCGATCGCCTCGTCCATCAGTCCCTGCAGCCAGAGGCGCACCTCCTCCACGCCCTCGATGTGCGTGCCGTGCTCGTCCAGGTGCGCCAGCGCCACCCACGGCGTCCCGGCGCCCGGCAGGACCTTCTCGGCCTCCTGCCGCATCTCGCCGAGCAACCGGTGGAACTCCGACCAGCCGTAGGCGTACGCCTCGTCCAGGTCCAGGTCGGTGCCGTTGAAGTAGCGCACCCAGCGCGCGTACCGCTCCCGGCCCACCGTGTTCGGGGCTCCCTCGACCGTGGGCGCGTAGACGTCCCGCATCCAGTCGCGCAGCCCGAGGACGGCCGCGGTCGCCCCGCGCGCCGCCGCGTCCAGCTCCTCGCCCAGGGAGGCGGGCAGCGACTCGGGCCGCTCGGCGGCGAAGTCCTCGAACCAGCCGCGCCCGGCACCGGTGTCCGCCCACTCCGTGAGCTGCCCGATGAAGGTCGCGGCCGGGCGCGGCCCGCCGTACAACTTGCGTTCCAGGCCGAGCGCGAGGGACTCGCGGTAGCCGGCGAGGGCGTCCGGGACCGCGCGGAGGCGCTCGGCGACCGCCGCCCAGTCCTCCTCGGTCGCGGTCGGCGTCAGGGTGAAGATCTCGCGCACGGAGTGGACGGGGGAGTGGATGTTGCTGACCGCGCGCAGGCCCTCGTCGGCCTCGTGCACGGCGAGTTCGGCGGTGAGCCGCTCGCGCAGCAGACGCGCGCACCGGCGTTCGATGTCACTGTCCGCGCCCGGCAGGCGCTCCGCCTCGTCGAGCTTCGTGAGGGTCTCACGCGCCAGCCGTGCGACGGCCTCCTGCCCCGCGGGGGAGGTGTCCGGGAGTTTGCCCGAACTCTCCTTCACGCCGAGGTAGGTGCCGGTGAGGGGATCGAGTGCGACGAGGGCGTCGACGTAGGCGTCGGCGACCTGACGGGGCAGCTGGCTGTTGGTGTCAGACATGCCGCCCATCCTCGTACGGAAGGGCCGCCCACGTCAGCAGGGCCCTTCGGGTCCCCGCCCGCACCGGCGCGTCCCACCGCCGTGCGGAAGACCTCATTCCCGTGCGGCAGGAGGCAGCGGCCCCTCCGGCGGGCCGGGCGGCAGGAGCGGTCCGCACTCCCACTGCTGGAAGATCAGCCGGGTCTCCACCCGGGCCACCTCGCGGCGGGCCGTGAACTCGTCCAGGACCAGCCGCTGCAGATCGGCCATGTCCGCGACGGCGACATGCACCAGATAGTCCTCGGGGCCGGTGAGGTGAAAGACGGTCAGCGCCTCCGGAAGTGCCCGGATCCGCTCCACGAACGGCCCCACCAACTCCCGCCGGTGCGGCCTGACCTGCACGGACAGCAGTGCCTGGAGTCCACGCCCCAGCTTGGCGGCGTCCAGCCGCAACCGGTGGCCGACGATCACCCCCGAGCGGCGCAGCCGGTTCACCCGGTCCAGACAGGTCGAGGGCGCCACCCCCACCCGGGCGGCGAGGTCCCGGTAGGTGGCCCGGGCGTCGTTCTGCAGCAGCCGCAGCAGATGCAGGTCCACCGGATCCAGTACGACGGATGCGGACATGCGGCGAACGTAGCACGGGGTTCGGCGCCCTGACCCCGGCCGGTGTTCAGTCTGCGGTGCATGGACTTCGGCACCCGTGACACGCACGACGGCCCGCGGCGGCCCGGGGACACCCCCCGCCCCGTCTCCTTCCCCGTCCGGTCCCCGGACACCGAGGCGGTGCACGCCGGGCGCGAGGATCTCGCCGCCCTCGGGCTGCACGCCCCGCCGATCGACCTGTCCACCACCTACCCCAGCGCCGACAGCCGGGGCGAGGCCGCCCGCATCGACGCCTTCGCCGCCGAGGGCGCGGAGCCGGAGGGGCCGCCGGTGTACGGGCGGCTCGGCAACCCCACCGTCGCCCGGTTCGAACAGGCGCTCGCCCGGCTGGAGGGGACCGAGAGCGCGGTCGCCTTCGCCACCGGGATGGCCGCGCTCAGCGCCGTGCTGCTGGCCCGGGGCGCGGCAGGGCTGCGGCACGTCGTCGCCGTGCGGCCGCTGTACGGCTGCAGCGACCACCTGCTCACCGCCGGGCTGCTCGGCTCCGAGGTCACCTGGACCGACCCGGCCGGCATCGAGGACGCGCTGCGCCCCGACACCGGGCTGGTGATGATCGAGACCCCGGCCAACCCGACGCTCGCCGAGGCCGATCTGCGGGCCGTCGCCCACGCCTGCGGTTCGGTGCCGCTGCTCGTCGACAACACCTTCGCCACGCCCGTCCTGCAGCGGCCCGCCGCGCACGGGGCGCGGCTCGTGCTGCACAGCGCGACCAAGTACCTCGGCGGGCACGGTGACGTGATGGGCGGGGTCGTCGCCTGCGACGAGGAGTCCGCGCGGCGGCTGCGGCAGATCCGGTTCGCCACCGGGGGCGTCCTGCATCCGCTGGCCGGCTACCTGCTGCTGCGGGGTCTGTCCACGCTCCCGGTGCGGGTGCGGGCGGCCTCCGCCACCGCCGCGGAACTGGCCCGGCGGCTCGCCGCCGACTCGCGCGTGGCCCGGGTCCGCTATCCGCGGATCGGTGGCGCCATGATCGCCTTCGAGACCCACGGCGACCCGCACGAGGTGATCGCCGGGGTCCGGCTGATCACTCCCGCGGTGAGCCTGGGCAGCGTGGACACCCTCATCCAGCATCCGGCCTCGATCAGCCACCGCATCGTCGACGCGGGGGACCGCCGGGACGCCGGCGTCACCGACCGGCTGCTGAGGCTTTCGGTCGGCCTGGAGGACGTCGAGGACCTGTGGGCCGACCTGGACGGGGCGCTGGGCTCCGCGCGGGCCGAGCGCGTGGGAGTGACGCGCGACGCCGTGGGGTGAGGGGCGCCGGTGGCGTGCGGGGCCGGAGGTGTGCGGCGCCGGGTGGTGTGCCGGGACGGTGGTGTGCGGCGCCGCGCGCGTCGTGGGGCGTCGTTCCGACGATTCCCCCGACGCGCCCGTCCTGCCCGGTCAGCGTCCGTCCTACCGGTCAGCGTCCGTCCCACCCGTCAGTGCCCGTCCCACCCGGTCAGCGCCCCGCCCTGGTCGGTCAGTGCCGTCCGGCCCCGTCGGCGTGGGCGGCCCCGGTGCTGTCGGGGGCGGGTGCCGGTGCCGGCGCGAGGCGGGCGGTGACGACGAGGGTGCCCTCCTCGATCTGGTAGTCGAGGGGCAGGCCCAGCCCGCGCATCGCCGCGACCATCCCGGTGTTGGACGCCTGGGTCACCGCGTACACGCTCTCGCAGCCCGCCTCCACCGCCATCGCCACGAGCCGGCCCAGGAGTTGGGCGCCGACGCCCCGCCGCTGCCAGGCGTCCTCCACGAGCAGCGCGACCTCCGTCTCGTCGCCGTCCCACAGCAGATGACCGATGCCCACTATCCGGCCCGACGCGGTCCGCGCCGCGAGCGTGCGCCCGAACCGGGGGCTGAGCAGGTGGTCGAGGTAGCGGTCGACGTCGCCCACCGGACCGTGGTAGCGCATCCGGAGCGTGTGCGCCGAGCAGCGTTCGTGCATCGCCCGGGCCGCCTCCAGATCGGACCCGTCGGCCCGGCGCACGGTGATCGCGTCGCCCCCGGGCAGGGTGAGCACGTCCTGTCCGCCCGGCATCCGCGGGCCGAGCCGCGCGTCCAGTTCGACCAGGGCGCGGGCCCGCGCGAACTCCGTCGGGGTGAACGGGGGGAACGGCCGCTCCACCGTGATCACACCGCCCTCCGGAGCCCGCAGCCGCATGACGGTGTCCTCCAGGGCGCCCTCGACCGGTGTCACGTCCCCGGTGCGTCCCGCGGCTCCGGCGGGCAGCGAGCGGATGGTGCAACGGCCCAGCAACTGCCGCAGCGCCAGCGGAAGTTCCGCCGCGTCCAGGGCCGTGCGGGTGGCGAGGGAGAGGACGCGGGTGGGCGCGTCCACCAGATCGTGGGCGTCGGCCCGCTCGATCCAGGTGTCGGTGCCGCCGGCGCCCGCCACGGAGCGGGTGATCCCGGCGCCGGTCAGCCCGGCGGGGCCCCGCAGCAGGAACTCGTCGACGACGCCCTCGGCCAGCGGGTGCGTCTGCAGGCTCAGGATGTCGACGCGGTGCGCGGCGAGCGCGGCGCACAGCGCGGCGAGCGCGCCCGGCTCGTCCCGCACCGTCGTCCGCATCCGCCACAGCGTGGCCGCGCCGACGGCCTCGGCGACCGCGTCGGACTCGGACGGCCCGGCGTTCTCCGCGGCGGCGGAGGGCCGGGCGCCGGTATCCGCCCCGGGCGGGGCGTGACCGTGCCGGCGTGCCCACCACACGTGGAAGACGGCGGTGGCGACCAGGCCCACGGCGGAGCAGACGAGCAGCATCGGCCCGTCGGGCCCGTGTCCGACGGTGTTCGCGACGGCGTCGGCCACGGCGACCGCCGTGAACAGCGCCGCCAGTTCGACGAGATCCCGCCGCCAGTGGTGGACGGGGCGCCCGTTGCGGGCACGGGTGGTCTTCGGCAGGTGCGACGGGTCCGGTGTCATGGCACCACTGTGGAGGAAGTGTGTTGCCTGATCACGAACGCTTTGTGACTGTGCGGTAAAGCGGTCGATCCGCCCCCTTTTCCGCACCCACGACGACCGCAACCGACCGCCGCGCGCCGGGGGATGACTCCGACGCGCGACGTGAGCCCCGAGACTACGCGAGCTGCCACCAAGCCGGGCGGGGAGGCGTCACTGACCCACCCGCCCCGGCTGCAGCACCCGGGTGAAAAGCACCGTGCCGTCCTGTTCGCGCAGCCGCACCGTCAACTCCCCGCTGCCGCCGTCGATGTCGACCTCGCCGAAGAACTGGTAGCCCTGCGCGGGCGACACGTTGGAGGCGGTGGGCGCCTTCACGAACACCCGCTCGGGGCCGAACGTGCCGTCCAGCGCGCTCGCCGGGAAGGCGCCCGCGTTGAGAGGGCCCGAGACGAACTCCCAGAACGGCTCGAAGTCGGTGAACGCCGCTCGCGAGGGCTGGTAGTGCTGCGCCGAGGTGTGGTGCACGTCCGCCGTAAGCCACACCGTGCCGGTGATCCGCCGGTGCTTGACGAACCGCAGCAGCTCCGCGATCTGCAGTTCCCGGCCGAGGGGCCGGCCGGGATCGCCCTGCGCCACCGCCTCGAAGTTCGGCCGGCCCTCGGTCGTGTCCGGGACGACGAGGCCGAGCGGCATGTCCGCGGCGATCACCTTCCACACCGCCCGTGACCGTGCCAGCTCCCTCTTGAGCCAGGCCAGTTGCTCGGCGCCGAGGATGCCGACCGGGTCGGAGGCCTGGGTGCCGGGGGAGTTGGCGTCGCGGTAGGTGCGCATGTCGAGGACGAAGACGTCGAGCAGCGGGCCGTGCCGCATCACCCGGTACACCCGGCCGTTCCGGTCGCCCGGCGGGAGCGTGGAGATCGGGAAGTACTCGCTGAACGCGCGGCGGGCGCGGGCGGCGAGCACGTCGAGGCGCTTCTCCCGGTAGGCGGTCACCGAGTCGGCGATCACCTCGCCCGGATACCAGTTGTTGCGCACCTCGTGGTCGTCCCACTGGACGATCGAGGGCACCTGGGCGTTGAACCGGCGCAGGTTGTCGTCCAGCAGGTTGTAGCGGAAGTTGCCCCGGTACTCGGCCAGGGTCTCCGCGACCTTCGACTTCTCCTCCGTGGTGACGTTCCGCCAGGTGGAGCCGTCCGGGAGGGCGGCGGTGGCGGAGATCGGGCCGTCGGCGTAGATGCTGTCGCCGCTGCACAGGAAGAAGTCCGGGTCCAGCCTCGCCATCGCGTCGTAGATGCGGTAGCCGCCCAGGTCGGGGTTGATGCCCCAGCCCTGGCCCGCGAGGTCGCCCGACCACAGGAACCGCACGCCACGGCGGCGGCCCGCCGGGGTGGTGCGGAAGGTGCCGGTCACCGGCTCGCCGGTGCGGCGCGGATCGTCCGGGTCGGCGAGCAGCACCCGGTAGTGGATCTGCTCGCCGGCGGGAAGCCCGTGCAGCCGGGTGGTGCCGGTGAGGTCGGTGCCGGGACCAAGAAGCGGGCCGTGCCATCTGCGCGCCTGGCGGAAGGACTCGGTGGCGGCGGTCTCGACGATCATGCGCGCCGGACGGTCCGAACGGACCCAGACCAGCCCGGAGTGGGCGGTGACGTCCCCGGCCTGGACGCCCCAGGGGGCCGCCGGGCGCCCGGACCGGGCGAAGGCCGGCGCCGCGCCGAGCGTGGTGGGCAGGGTGACGGCGGCGGACGCGGCGAGCGCGCCGCGCAGCACGCTGCGGCGGGCCGGTGACGGCGGATGTGACATGACGGGTCCCTCCCGGGGCGGCGCTCGGCCGAGGGTGACGGCCGACGGGTGATCGGTGACGGGCGACGGGCCCCACACCTACCGGCCGCCCACGGCGCCCGTGCGAACACCGGATGAACAACGGGGCGAGCCCACCCCTTCGGAGGCGCGGCGCCCCATCCCGCTCACCAGGCTTCTGCCTCGCCCCCCGCTCACCTGCCTGTCCGTGGGCGTGCGGAGACCCGGGCCGCACTCCCCGGCGACAGCCCCGGGCGCCCGTGCCTCAGCGGCTGCCGTCGAGCAGGACGCGGGCGACCAGCGCGGGGTCGTCGTTCATGGGGACGTGGCCGCAGCCCGGCAGCCGCACCAGCCGGGCGCCGGGAATGATCTGCTTGGCCCGCACGCCCTGCCGGCGGACCAGCAGCCGGTCCTTGGTGCCCCAGGCCACGGTCACGGGCAGGTCGGGGATGTCCTCCGTGAACTGCACGGTGGTGCCGGCCCGCAGGGTCTCGGCGAAGCCCTCGGCGCGGGCCAGGGCGAGAGTCTCGGCGACGACGGCCTCGGGTGAACGGCGGGCGGGGCGGGCGTAGATGCTGCTGGTGAGCACCGTGCGCCCGGCCGCCGAACGGGACAGCCGCTCCACCACGGGCAGCGGCAGGCCCCGCGCCGCCTGGCGCATCGCCGTCAGGATCCCGAAGGCGTACCGCCGTTCGACCGGCGTCCAGAACCCGGCGGGGGACAGCGCGGTGACGGACCGCACCCGCTTCTCCCGGCCCAGTTCCAGGGCGAGCAGACCGCCCAGGGAGTTCCCGGCGACGTGCGGACGGTCGATCCCGAGGGTGTCGCAGAGCGCGCCGAGCGCGGTGTTCATGGTCGGCAGGTCGTGGCGCAGCCCGTCCGGGAGCGGCGCGGACGCACCGAAGCCGGGCAGGTCGACGGCGATCACGTCCCGTTCGGTGGCCAGGATGTCGACGACCGGGTCCCAGACCTGCCGGTGGTGCCCGATGCCGTGCAGCAGCAGGAGCGGCTCACCGGTGCCCACGCGTGCGTAGGAGAGGGTGAGAGTGCGCGGACCGTGCGGGGAGGGGACGTCGAAGGACACCGTGGCCATGCTGCTGCTCCTCGTCTGTGGCGATGGTGGCGGACCTCTCCTAGACAGCTTGTCAGCAACGGCTACCGGCGGGTAGTCCCCGGTTGGCGAGAACCGGGCGCAACCACCGGCGATGTCCGGTCACTCGTACGAGACCGCCTGGACACGTTGGGTGGCGACACGGTGGGATGGGCGCGTGCCGCCGGGGTTCGGGACCGGAATCCGCGGGGCGGTTCTCGAGGGGGCGGGGGGACCGGGAGGGCGTCGATCACGTCTTCCCGGATGACACGGACGTCCGGCGTGGAGGTCCGGTACGGGGTGCCGGCGCGGAGTTCCGGCGTGGGTGTCCGGCGTGCCGTACTGGGCGTATGCCTCCGGGATTTTCCCGCGTTGCCCGATTGGTCTTGACCAAGGGTGGGGACCGTTTTATGGTCCAGAGAAGTGCAACAACCTTTAATAAACAAGGGCGCCAAAACGCCGCCGGGTCACGGCGAATGCGGAGGACAGGGTGGGGACCACGCAGCTGGAGACGGTGCCGGAACCGAAGTACTGGCATCTCAAGAACGTGCTCACGGAGGCGCTCGACTCGGAGTTCTCGGTGGGCGAGATCCTGCCGAACGAGCGTGATCTGGCAGCCCGTTACGGCGTCGCCCGGGCGACCCTGCGGCAGGCACTGGAACAGCTCGAACTGGAGGGCAGACTGCAGCGCCGCCGCGGTGTCGGCACGACCGTCGCGCCGCCGCGCATGGGGGTGGCCGTCGGCTCCGAGGAACAGACCTGGCCCGGCGAGGGCGACGACGCCTGGCAGGCCGCGGACTGCCAGGCGGCACCCGCGCCGCCCGCCGTGACGGAACTGCTGGAGACCGGCCGTGAGGAGGACGTGCACACGGTGCGGCGCACCCGCGTCTCCCACGGCCAGCCCGTCGCCGCCGAACTGCTCTACGTACCCGACGCCTCCGTACCCGACCTGTCGGGCATCGACGCCCCCTCCGGTGCGGCCCGCGCCCGTGCGGTGCTGCGCGAGTTGCACCGGCTGGAACTGGAGGGCGAGTACCGCGCGGTGGAGCTCGGCTCGGCGAGCGCGGAGGACGCGAAGGAACTCGACCGGCTGCCGGGCTCACCGGTCCTCGTCGTCACCACCCGCTTCTACGCCGGGGGCCGCACGGCGGCGGTGTCCGTGGCGACGTACCGGGCGGACACCTGCCGGCTGACCTTCGGCGACGCGGGGGGCGTCGAGATCGATCCCACGCCGGAACGCCGCGCCTCCTGACGCCTGCGGACGATCCCGGGATCCTCGCGGGGTCCTGCGCGGTGCGCCGCGCAGGGCTCCCCCGAGGGTCCTGCCGCGTCTCAGGCGTCCCACGGGACGGCGTCCCGCAGGGAGGCTTTGGGGGGCATCCTCAAGGGGGCGTCTCCGGGCGGCGGTGGCCGCGCGTGGCCGGAGGGAGGCAGGGGCGGGGGCCGGGGACGGCGGCGGGTCCCCGGGAGCGGTGTGACACCCCCACCCGAGTTCCGGACCGCGCTCAGTGGCGGGACGTCACCGTCCCCTCCACCGCGAACAACTGCTCCTCCACGTGGTCCAGGGCCAGGCGCAACGCCCCCGTCGCCACCACCGCCTCCCCCACCTCCGACAACGCGACCTTCGGCGGCCGCAGGCAGTACCGCGCCAACTCCCGGCGCAAGGGCTCCAGCACCCCGTCCAGTCCGGCCGCCCAGCCCCCGATCACGACCAGCTCCGGGTCGAGCGCCAGCGCCAGCGCCGCGACATCGTGCACCAACCGCTGCAGGAAGCGCTCCACCGCCTCCCGCGCCCGCGCGTCGCCCTCCCGCGCCAGCGCGAACACCTCGGCCACCGCCTGCTCGTCCAGCGGGTGCAAGGGCCGGCCCGTCGTCGACAGCAGTGTCTCCGGCGTCGCCTCACGGCCCAGCAGATGCAGCGCCCCGATCTCCCCGGCCGCACCCCCGAACCCCCGGTGCAGGCGCCCCCCGATCAGCGCACCCGCCCCGGGGCTCAGTCCCGCCAGTACGAAGACCACGTCGTCGGACTCGGCGGCCGCGCCCTTCCAGTGCTCGCCCACCGCCGCCGCGTTCGCGTCGTTCTCCACCAGCACCGGGCACTTGAAGGAGCGGCTGAGCCGGTCGCCCAGCCTCAGGCCCGTCCACCCCGGCAGGGCCGTGCCCAGCCGCACCGTCCCGTCCGCCTCGACGATCCCGGGGCTGGCCACACCGACCGCGCGCAGCGAGTCGCGCGCCACGCCCGCCCGGCGCAGCAGCTCGGCCACGGTGGTGCGCAGCCGCTCCAGCCGCTCGTCGGCCGGTGCCGTCTCCGAGACGTCCTTGGACAGTGTGCCCAGCTCCCGGCCGTCGAGGTCGGCGAGGACCGCCGTCACCCGGTGCGCTCCGACGTCCAGCCCCAGGAGGTGCCCTGCCTCCGCGCGGAACCGGTAGCGCCGCGCCGGCCGGCCCTGCCGCCGCGCGGCACCCTCCTCGGCCGCCGTCTCCACCACGAGCCCGGCCGCGATGAGCCCCTCGACGACACCCTCGACGGTCGGCCGGGACAGCCCCGTCACCCGGGTGACCTCGGTGAGCGTCGCGCAGTCGGTGGCACGCAAGGCGTGCAGCACCACCGCGGAATTGATCCTTCGCAGCAGCGAGGGGTCCCCGCCGGTGAGCCGCCCCAACGTCCGTCCTCCCAGCTCGTGCGCGTGTGGGGCGGATCGTACTCGGCGCGGCCCGCCCCGGCGAGTGCGAACACCCCACCACCTCCGCTTCCGTTCATCCTCGTCGTGTCCTTCGTCATGGGCGGGGCTGCGGGCACCGCTCTCGTGGACTTCCTGCCCGACCACGCCGGACAGGTGGCACTCCACCGGCGATCCGAGGGAAGTCCCGGTCTCTGGTCGGGACTTGCGGTGACGGCGCTGTGGACGGCCGCCGCGCTCGGGCCGGCCGGTGGAGCCTGGAGCGCCGGGACGCCTGAGAGGGCCGGCTGACGGCACGCCAACTGTCAGTGGCGGCGGGTTTACTGGAGGCATGAACATCGCCCGCCATGTCGCCCTCATCGAGGAGCTGTGCTTCCGCCCCTTCCCGGCGGAGTACGGCCCGTCGGACGTCGGCTTCGAGGGGCCGGGTCACCACGTGGCGGTCCTGGAGAGCGAGGACGGCGCGGCGGGGGATCCCGCGGCCTGGGCGGTGGCGGTGGAACGGCTGGAGAAGAACCGCGACGCCCTGTACGAGGCACTGGCCGAGCGCTGGGAGGAGGCCGATCCGTGGAACCTGCGGACGGTCCTGCTGCGCACGGCGCGCGAGGAGATACCCGAGCCGTGGGCCTGGCTCGCCGCCCGAGCCGGTGTGGCCTGGCTGTGGGAGGCGCGGGGCACCGGCCGCTGGGTCGCGGTCGCGGTCATCGGCCGGGACCCGGAGGACGAGCCCCGGCTGGTCGTGGTGGTCACGGAGACTGTCCCTCCGTGACCACCGGGGCGACGACCGGGACGACCACCGAGGTCACTCCTGCGTCGCGGCCTCGCGCAGTCGGCCGAACTCCTCCGCCAGCGTGGCCGGCGTCCAGTGCGCGTTCAGTCCGCTCGGATTGGGCAGCACCCACACCCGGGTGTCACCGATGGTCCGCGTCTGGGGCCCCACCCGTGCCTTGCGGTCGTCGAAGGCGGTCCGGTAGGCGGTCACCCCGAGCACGGCCAGCCAGCGCGGCCGCAGCCGGGCGACCTTCGCGCCCAGCAGCCGACCGCCCTCGCGGTACTCCTCGGCGGACAGCTCGTCGGCCCGGGCGGAGGCGCGCGCCACCACATTGGTGATGCCCAGCCCGTACGACAGCAATTCCCGCTGCTCGCAGGGGTGGAGCCGGCGGGGAGTGAACCCGGACAGGTGCAGTGCCGGCCAGAAGCGGTTGCCGGGGCGGGCGAAGTGGTGACCGGTCGCGGCGGTCATGAGCCCGGGGTTGATGCCGCAGAAGAGGACGGCGAGGCCGTCCGCGACCACGTCCGGGACGAGACGGTCGCGAGCGGCCTCCAGTTCCGCCGGGGTGAAGCGGGTCAGAGGATCGCCCCCGGGGTGTAGCCCGCGGCCTCCGGGTGCTGCTTGACGATCTCGCCGATCCGGGCGACGACGGTGGTGACCTGGTCGGCGGCCGCCCCGGTGAAGGACAGCTTGTCGGCCATCAGAGCGGCCAGCGCCTCACGGTCGAGCGGGATGCGCTCGTCGGCGGCGAGCCGGTCGAGGAGCTCGTTGCGCTCGGCGCCCTGCTCGCGCATGGCGAGCGCGGTCGCCACCGCGTTCTCCTTGATCGCCTCGTGGGCCACCTCGCGGCCCACACCGGCCCGCACCGCGCCCATCAGCACCTTGGTGGTGGCCAGGAACGGGAGGTACCGGTCCAGTTCCCGGGCGACGACCGCCGGGAACGCGCCGAACTCGTCGAGCACGGTCAGGAAGGTCTCCAGCAGGCCGTCGAGCGCGAAGAACGCGTCCGGGAGCGCCACCCGGCGCACCACGGAGCAGGACACGTCGCCCTCGTTCCACTGGTCGCCCGCCAGCTCGCCGGTCATCGAGGCGTAGCCGCGCAGGATGACCATGAGGCCGTTGACGCGCTCGCAGGAGCGGGTGTTCATCTTGTGCGGCATCGCGGAGGAGCCGACCTGGCCGGGCTTGAAGCCCTCGGTGACCAGCTCGTGGCCCGCCATCAGCCGGATCGTCTTCGCCAGCGAGGACGGGGCGGCGGCGAGCTGCACGAGGGAGGTGACGACCTCGTAGTCGAGGGAGCGGGGGTAGACCTGGCCGACGGAGGTGAACGCGTGCGCGAAGCCGAGGTGCTCGGCGATGCGGCGCTCCAGCTCCGCGAGGCGGGAGGCGTCGCCGCCGAGGAGGTCCAGCATGTCCTGGGCGGTGCCGACGGGGCCCTTGATGCCGCGCAGCGGGTACCGGCCGAGGAGTTCCTCGACGCGACCGTGGGCCACCAGCAGCTCGTCGGCGGCGGTCGCGAAGCGCTTGCCGAGGGTGGTGGCCTGGGCGGCCACGTTGTGCGAGCGGCCGGCCATGACGAGCTCGCCGTACTCGCCGGACAGTTTGCCGAGCCGGGCCAGGACGGCGACCGTGCGGTCGCGCATCAGCTCCAGCGAACGGCGGATCTGCAACTGCTCGACGTTCTCGGTGAGGTCCCGGGAGGTCATGCCCTTGTGGACCTGCTCGTGCCCGGCGAGGGCGTTGAACTCCTCGATGCGGGCCTTCACGTCGTGCCGGGTGACCTTCTCACGCGCGGCGATGGAGGCGAGGTCGACCTCGTCGAGGACGCGTTCGTAGTCGGCGAGCGCGGCCTCCGGGACCTCGATGCCGAGGTCCTTCTGGGCGCGCAGTACGGCGAGCCAGAGCCTGCGCTCGAGCCTCACCTTCTCCTCGGGCGACCAGAGCGTGGCGAGCTCGGGGGAGGCGTAGCGTCCGGCGAGGACGTTGGGGATGCGGGGCTTGGCGGGCGCAGATGTCACGTGTACGGAGTGTACTGGCGGTTCGTGCAGGTGGGCGGGGCGGGTGCGCTCGGAGGAACCTACGAGCGGCCGGGGCCGGGGCGCGCCTCCGCCCCGGCCGTCCCCGGTCCGCCTGTGCCCCGCCCCCGTTTTCTCAGTTCGCCGGCGGCTCGTAGGGCAGCAGGTCCGGGCGCTTCGGGGGGCGGCCGTCGCCCGAGGAGCGGCCGGTCAGACGGCGCGCTATCCAGGGGAGCAGATGCTGCCGGGCGAACCGGACGTCGGCGGTCCGGCGCGACAGCCACGCCGCCGGGGCGCTCGCCGCCATCGGGGTGCGCCAGTCCACGTCCTCCGCCTCGTAGCCGAGCGCCTGCCACACGCCCTCGGCCACCCGGCGGTGTCCCTCCGCCGTCAGATGGAGCCGGTCGACATCCCACAGCCGGGGGTCGGCGAGCGAGGGTGCCCCGTACAGGTCGACCACGACCGCCCCGTGCCGCTCGGCGAGCGCGTCGACCGTCTCGAACAGGGACTCCATACGGGGCCGGAACCGCTCCAGCACCGGCCCCTGCCGGCCCGGGCTGCGCATCAGCACGAGCTGTTTGCAGGACGGGGCCAGGCGTTCCACCGCCTCCGTCAGCAGGTCCCGTACCCGGACCATGTCGCACTTGGGCCGCAGCGTGTCGTTGAGGCCGCCGACCAGCGTGATCACTTCGGCGCCCATCGCGGCGGCCACGTCGACCTGCTCGTCGACGATCTGGCCGATCAGCTTGCCCCGCACGGCGAGGTTGGCGTACCGGAAACCGGGCGACGCCGCGGCCATCCGCCCGGCGAGGAGGTCGGCCCAGCCGCGGTAGGTGCCGTCGGGCAACAGGTCCGACATGCCCTCCGTGAAGGAGTCGCCGACCGCGACCAGGCTGGAGTAAGGGGGGCTGAGGTGAGGAGGGTTCGTCTGCATGGCGTCCCGATGCTAACGCGCCCGGCATACCGGCCGGTCGGTGGCCGGGGCGTCACCATGGCCCCGGACACCCCGGACACCCCGCGCCCCCGTCACACGGGCCGGCCGAACAGCTCCCTCAGGACGTCCTCCATCGTCACCAGGCCCGACAGCCGCCCGTCCGGGCCGATCACCGCGGCGAGGTGGGCGCGGCCGCCCCGCATCGCGGTGAGCACGTCGTCCAGGGGCGTGGTCTCCCGGACCCGGGCGATCGCCCGCATCTCCTGGACCGGGAACGGCACCCCGCGCGGCCCCGCGTCCAGCGCGTCCTTCACATGCAGGTACCCGACGATCCGCCGGGTCGCGTCGACCACCGGGAAGCGCGAGAAACCGGACTGCGCGGAGAGCTGCTCCAGCTGTTCCGGAGTGACGCCCACGCGCGCGGTGACGATCTTCTCCAGGGGCAGCACCACGTCGCGCACCGGGCGGCGCCCCAGCTCCAGCGCGTCGTGCAGACGTTCCTGCGCGCGTTCGTCGATCAGTCCCGCCTCGCTGGAGTCCTGCACGAGACGAGCCAGCTCGTCGTCCGAGAACGTGGCCGCGACCTCGTCCTTCACCTCCACCCGCAGCAGCTTGAGCAGCCCGTTGGCGAAGGCGTTGACCGTGAAGATCACCGGCCGCAGCGCGCGGGCCAGCCCGACCAGCGGCGGACCGAGGAGCAGCGCCGTCCGCACCGGCTCGGCCAGCGCCAGGTTCTTCGGCACCATCTCGCCCAGCAGCATGTGCAGATAGGTGGCGAGCGACAGCGCGATCACGAACGACACCGCGTGCCCCGCGCCCGTCGGCACGCCCACCGCGTGGAAGACCGGTTCCAGCAGGTGCGCGATCGCCGGTTCGGCGACGACGCCGAGGACCAGCGTGCACAGGGTGATCCCCAGCTGTGCCGCGGCCAGCAGCGCCGACACGTGCTGCAGACCCCACAGCACGGCCCGCGCCCGGCGGTCGCCCTCCTCGGCGCGCGGCTCGATCTGACTGCGGCGCACCGAGATCAGCCCGAACTCGGCTCCCACGAAGAAGGCGTTCGCGACCAGGGTGAGCAGGCCGATCAACAGCTGTACGGCGGTCATCGACCCTCCTCCTCGTGTTCCCCGCGCTCTGCGCGCTTCGCGTGTTCTGCGTGTTCTCCGCGTTTCCCGTGCTCTCCGCGCTCTCCGTGCTCTCCGCGTTTCCCACGTGCTGACTGCGCTGCCGCGTCGGTGTCGCCGGAGAGCTCGCCGCCCCCGGCCCGCCCGGCCCTCCCCGCCTGTCCGGTCTTCTCCGCCTGCACGGCGGTCCCGGCGTCCTCCGCCGCGGGCGCGTGCAGCAGCACCCGGGCCGCCCGGCGGCCCGTCGCGTCCACCACGTCCATCCGCCAGCCCGCGACCTCGACCCGGTCGCCCGCGGCCGGTATCCGGCCGAGTGCGGCCGCCACCAGTCCGGCGAGTGTCTCGTAGGGTCCGTCCGGCGCCCGCAGACCCACCCGCGCGAGCTGGTCGAGGCGGGCCGAGCCGTCCGCGTCGTACCGCGCGCGGCCGTCCTCGTCCGTGCCGGCCGGGGCCAGGTCGGGCGTCTCGTGCGGGTCGTGCTCGTCCCGCACCTCGCCGACGACCTCCTCGACGATGTCCTCCAGCGTGGCCACCCCGGCCGTGCCGCCGTACTCGTCGATGACGACGGCCATGGTCTGCCGCCCCGACAGCCGGTCGAGGAGCCGGTCCACGGTGAGGGACTCGGGCACGAACAGGGGCTCCCGCATCACCTGGCCGAGCGTGCGCAGGGGCCGTTCGGCGGCGGGCACCGCGAGGACGTCCCGGATGTGGGCGACGCCCACGACCGAGTCCAGGCTCTCGCGGTAGACCGGGAAGCGGGACAGTCCCGTCGCGCGGGTCGCGTTGGCCACGTCCTCGCAGGTCGCCTGGAGGTCGAGGGCGACGACCTGCACCCGCGGCGTCATCACGTTCTCCGCGGTGAGATCGGCGAGGTTGAGGGTGCGCACGAACAGTTCGGCGGTGTCCGCCTCCAGCGCCCCCTCCTTCGCGGAGTGCCGGGCGAGCGCCACCAGCTCCTGGGGCCCGCGCGCGTGCGCCAGCTCCTCGGCGGGCTCGAAGCCGAAGCGCCGTACGACATGGTTGGCGGTGTTGTTGAGATGGGTGATGAAGGGCCGGAAGGCCGCGCTGAACCAGCTCTGCGGCGTCCCCACCCGCTTGGCCATCACCAGTGGCGTGGAGATCGCCCAGTTCTTCGGCACCAGCTCGCCGACGACCATCAGGAACACCGTCGACACCGCCGTGCCGAGCACGAGGGCCACCGACGTGGACGCCGAGGACGGGACGCCGATGTCCTCCAGCGGCCCCGAGATCAGCTTGGAGATCGACGGCTCGGCGAGCATGCCGACCACCAGGTTGGTGACCGTGATGCCGAGCTGGGCGCCGGAGAGCTGGAACGTGAGCTGCCGTACGGCCTTCAGGGCGCCCGCCGCTCCGCGCTCACCGCGCTCGACGGCCCGTTCCAGGTCGCCGCGCTCGACGGTGGTCAGCGAGAACTCGGCGGCGACGAACGCGCCGCACGCCAGCGACAGTGCCACCGCCACCAGCAGCAGGAACACCTCGGTCATCGGGTCATCTCCGTCCCGTGCCCGGCCCGGGACGGGAGGCCCGGACGGCGCCGGTCACCCCGGGGTGCGTGGTGGGTACTACTGGGAGGCTCGCCCATGCGGGGACGCTCACACCTTTCATGGAGGGACGGGTGATCCCCAGGGGGGACCATGCGATGCCACAAGGGTAAAGGATGGGCAAAGGTGTGTGGCGCGTCCGTCACCGTGAGGTGATCACAGCGGCTTGACCCAGCGCCGCCAGTGGTCCTCACGGTGGTAGCCGGATGCCTCCCATGCGCGGTGCGCCCGTTCGTTGGCCTCCAGGACCATGGCGTCGGACCGTCGCCCACCGAGGGCGACGAACCGCTGCTCCGCGGAGTCCAGCAGGGCGCGTGCGATGCCCTGCCGGCGGTGGTCCGGGTGCACGGCCAGCCGGTAGGCGTGGCACCGCCAGCCGTCGAAGCCGGCGATCACCGTCCCGAGGAGGACCCCCTCCCGCTCCGCGAGGAGCAGGGCCTCGGGATCCCGGTCGAGCAACCGCGCCACCCCGTCCCGGTCGTCGCTGATGCTCGTCCCCTCGGCCGCCGTGCGCCAGAACAGCAGCACGGCGTCGATGTCGGAGGGAGTGGCGTGGCGGACGGAAAGATCACTCATGGGGGAGAGCGAAGCAGAGGGCGGGCGCGGGCGTCGACCGTTTTCCCACCCCTCCACCCCCGTCTTCCCCCACCCCTCCACCGCCGTCTTTCCTACCCCTCCACCATCGTCGACGCCTCCGCCCGCCACGTCCCGCCCAGCTCCGCCGCCAGCCACTCTCCCGCCTTCGCCCGGAAGGCCGGCGGGGGCCAGCCGCCCGCTCCCGCCGGAACCGCCCCCACCAGGGGGACGCCGGTGACCTCCGGAAGGTCGGTGAGGTTGCAGCGGGTCGCCAGGTCGGGGTGCGCGGGCCACGAGCCGAGGAGGACGCCCGCCGGGGTGAGGCCCCGCCGGGCCAGTTCCCGGGTCGTCAGCTCCGTCGCGTTGAGG
Source organism: Streptomyces griseoaurantiacus (assembly GCA_014656015.1). Classification (GTDB taxonomy): domain Bacteria; phylum Actinomycetota; class Actinomycetes; order Streptomycetales; family Streptomycetaceae; genus Streptomyces; species Streptomyces griseoaurantiacus. Next base: position 112,926 of record BNBP01000001.1, read on the forward strand.
GTGCCGAGTCCCGCCGTGGCGACGACCAGCACGGGCGCCGAGAGCAGCCCCGCCACGTCCGCCAGGGTGCCGCCGTCCTCGTCGAGGCGGACCAGCAGCCCGCCCGCCCCCTCGACCAGCACCAGGTCGTGCTCGGCGGCCAGTTTCTCCGCCGCCTCGGCCACCTCGGCCGGCCGCACCGGCGGCAGCCCGGCCCGTCGCGCCGCCGTGGCGGGCGCCAACGGCTCGGGGTAGCGGGCGAGTTCCCGCCACGTGGCGGCGCCCGAGAGGCGCACCGCCTCCTCCGCGTCGCCGCGCCGGCCGGGCGCCAGCCCTGTCTGTGCCGGTTTCAGCACGGCCACCGAGCGGCCGTCCGCGACCGCCACCGCGGCGAGGGCGGCGGTGGCCACCGTCTTGCCGATCTCGGTCCCCGTCCCCGAGACCACCAGAATCGTCATCTCACGCCTCCCGCGCCGCCGCGCACACCGCGCGGCCGATCCGTGCCAGGTCCTCGTCCCCGGTGACGTAGGGCGGCATCGTGTAGACGAGGTCGCGGAACGGCCGCAGCCACACGCCCTCGCGCACCGCCGCCCGCGTCGCCGCCGCCATGTCGACCTCGTGGTCGAGCTGGACCACTCCGATCGCGCCGCGCACCCGCACGTCCCGTACGCCCGGCAGCGCGCGGGCCGGGGCGAGCCCTTCGCGCAGGCCCGCCTCGATCCGGGCGACCTCCGCCCGCCAGTCCTGACCGAGCAGGAGCCCGATCGAGGCGCAGGCCACGGCGGCGGCCAGCGGGTTTCCCATGAAGGTGGGCCCGTGGGCGAGCACCGGCACCTCGCCGCGCGAGATGCCCTCGGCGACCCGGGCCGTGCAGAGCGTCGCCGCCAGCGTCATGTACCCGCCGGTCAGCGCCTTGCCCACGCACATCACGTCCGGCGTCACCGCCGCGTGGTCGGCGGCGAACAGCGCGCCCGTGCGCCCGAAGCCGGTGGCGATCTCGTCGAACACCAGCAGCACGTCGTGCGCCTCGCAGGCATCCCGCAGCACCCGCAGGTACGCGGGGGAGTGGAAGCGCATGCCGCCCGCGCCCTGCACCACCGGTTCGACGATCACCGCGGCCAGTTCGTGCGCGTGGCGTTCCACGAGCGCGCGGAGGTGCTCGGCGTACGCCTCCTCGTGCTCCGTCGGAGGCGCGTCGGCGAACACCTGGCGCGGAAGCGCCCCCTGCCACAGCTCGTGCATCCCGCCCTCGGGGTCGCACACGGACATCGGGTGCCAGGTGTCGCCGTGGTAGCCGCCGCGCCAGGTCAACAGCCGCCGCTTCGCCGGGCGCCCCAGCGAACGCCAGTACTGCAGGCACATCTTGACCGCGACCTCGACCGAGACCGACCCGGAGTCGGCGAGGAAGACGTGCTCGAGACCATCAGGAGACATGTCGACAAGGAGCTTCACCAGCCGTACGGCGGGCTCGTGGGTGAGCCCGCCGAACATCACATGGCTCATCCGCCCGAGCTGCTCGCGAGCGGCCTCGTTGAGCACCGGGTGGTTGTAGCCGTGGATCGCCGACCACCAGGACGACATGCCGTCGACCAGTTCCCCGGAACCGTCCGCGAGCCGCAGCCGGACCCCGCTCGCCGCCTCCACGACGAGCGGTTCGACGCGGCCGGGCATCGGGCCGTAGGGGTGCCACACGTGCCGCCGGTCGAGCGCGAGCAGTTCGGTCACCCCCCACGGGCCTGAGGGCTCAGGCATTGGGCGCGAGATCCGTTCCCGCACCCCGGCGGCGCACGGCGACGAGATCGGTACGTGCCGCGTCCGTACGTGCCGCGTCCGTACGTGCCGCGTCCGTACGTGCCGCGTCCGTACGCGCCGCGTCCGTACGTGCCGCGTCCGTACGTGCCGCGTCCGTACGCGCCGCATCTGTACGCGCCGCGTCCGTACGCGCCGCGTCCGTACGAGCGGCGTCGGCTCCCGCCGCCGCGGACTCCGCCGCGGTGGACCCGGCCGCACCGGCGTGCCCCCCGCACCCGGCGCCCCCGGCCTCCGCCCCGCACCCGGCGCCCTCGCCGCCGTGGGTCCCGCGGGCGCCGCCGTCTCCGTGGGACCCGCAGGCGCCCGCGCCCTCGTGCGCCCCGCAGCCGCCACCCGCGGCCGCCCGGTGCGCGGGCAGGGTCACCTCGTCCGCGCCCTCCACCTCGAAGCCGGCGTCGGCGATCATCTCCAGGTCGGCCCGGCCGGCCTGGCCCTCCGTGGTGAGGTAGTCCCCGAGGAAGATCGAGTTGGCCAGGTGCAGTGCGAGCGGCTGCAGGGTGCGCAGGTGCACCTCGCGGCCGCCCGCGATCCGCACCTCGACGTCCGGGCACACGAACCGCACCATCGCCAGGATGCGCAGGCAGCGCTGCGGGGTGAGGTTCCACTCCGCGGCCAGCGGGGTGCCCTCGACCGGGATGAGGAAGTTGACCGGCACCGAGTCCGGGTCCAGCGCGCGCAGCGCGAACACGACGTCGACCAGGTCCTCGTCGCTCTCGCCCATTCCGGCGATCAGCCCCGAGCAGGCCGACAGCCCTGCGGCGTGCGCCTTGCGCACGGTGTCGACCCGGTCGGCGTAGGTGTGCGTGGTGGTGATGTCCCCGTACGTGGCCTCGGAGGTGTTGAGGTTGTGGTTGTACGCGTCGGCGCCGGCCGCGCGCAGCCGCTCCGCCTGGCCCTCGGAGAGCAGTCCGAGGCAGGCGCACACCTCGACGTCCTCGTGCCGTTCCTTGATGGCCGCGATGGTGCCGGCCACGCGCTCCACGTCACGGTCGGTCGGGCCTCGCCCGGACGCCACCAGGCAGACCCTCTTGGCGCCGCCCGCCAGCCCCGCCGCCGCGGCCTTCGAGGCCTCCTCCGGCTTCAGCCAGCTGTACTTGAGGATGCCGGTGTCGGAGCCCAGTCGCTGCGAGCAGTAGGAGCAGTCCTCCGGGCACAGGCCCGACTTGAGGTTGACGAGGTAGTTGAGTTTCACCCGCCGCCCGAACCAGTGCCGGCGCACCCGCCCGGCCGCGGCCACCACGTCGAGCACGTCGTCGTCGGAAGTGGCGAGGACGGCCAGCGCTTCCTCGCGGGTCGGCGTCTCGCGCCGAAGCCCCTTGTCCACCAGCGTGTTCAGCAGGTTCATGGAAGCCGATCCTGGCGTACGACGGGTGCCCGGGCCAAGGAGGGATCGCACAACTCCGGGCGTGCGACGTGTGGGTATTGCCACACCCTGGGCGGCCCGTGCCCGCACTAGTGTCTGTGCACTGCCTACAAACGCGCGTGCGCACCGCCCGCGACGGCGAGGGCGTGAGCGCGAAAGCACCGGAGGGACCATGGCGTTCGGGTGGATCGAGGAGCAGGCGCGGGCGCGCCGCCGGGCGGGTCTCGTACGGACCCTGCGGCCGCGGCCCGCCGACTCGCCGCTCCTGGACCTGGCGAGCAACGACTACCTGGGCCTGGCCCGCCACCCCGAGATCACCCGGTCGGCCGCCGAGGCGGCCCGCGTCTGGGGGGCGGGCGCCACCGGCTCCCGCCTGGTCACCGGCACCACCGAGCTGCACACGACGCTCGAGGGCGAACTCGCCGCGTTCTGCGGCTTCGAGGCGGCCCTGGTCTTCGCCACCGGGTACGCGGCCAACCTCGCCGCCGTCACGGCACTCGCGCCGCACGGCTCCCTGCTCGTCTCCGACGCGGGCAACCACGCCTCGCTGATCGACGGCTGCCGGCTCGCCCGCGGCACCACCCAGGTCGTGGCGCACGCCGACCCGGACGCGGTGCGCAAGGCGCTCGGCGCCCACCGGGGCCCGGCCGTCCTCGTCTCCGACACGGTGTTCTCGGTGGACGGCGACGCGGCACCGCTGGGCCGGCTGGCCGAGGCGGCACGGGAGTCCGGAGCGGGGCTCGTCCTCGACGACGCCCACGGGCTCGGCGTGCTCGGGGAGGGCGGCCGGGGCGCCCCGCAGGGGGCGGGAATCGCGGGCGCGCCGGACGTGGTCGTCACGGCGACGCTGTCGAAGTCGCTCGGCAGCCAGGGCGGGGTGGTCCTCGGGCCGGAGGCGGTGATCGCCCACCTGGTCAACGCGGCCCGGACGTTCATCTTCGACACCGGGCTCGCCCCGGCCGCCGCCGGGGCGGCGCTCGCCGCGCTGCGGCTGCTGCGCCGCGAACCCGAGCGGGCGGCACGGGCCCGCGAGGTGGCCGCCACGCTGTACGAGCGGCTGACGGCGGAGGGGTTCGAGGCGGTACGGCCCGACGCGGCCGTGGTCTCGGTACGGGCGCCGTCCCCCGAGCGGGCGGTGCGGTGGGCGGAGGAGTGCCGGGCGGCGGGACTCGCCGTCGGCTGCTTCCGTCCACCGTCCGTGCCGGACGGCGTCTCGCGGCTGCGGCTGACCGCGCGCGCGGACCTCACGGACGCCGAACTGCGGCGTGCGGTCGAGGTGATCCGCGCGACGCGGCCCTGACCCCCGAGGGACCGCCGGGCCCCGCCGGGTGCGGTTCAGCCCAGCGAGTCGAGGAAGTCCCGCCAGACGCCGGGGGCGAAGAGCACGGCGGGTCCGGGAACCCGCTTGGAGTCGCGCACGGCGACCAGTCCGACGCAGGGTCCCGACCCCGGACAGGCCGTCTCCACGCAGTTGTTCATGCCGGTGCTGTGGCTGCTGCGCAGCCATCGCACCCCGGGCAGGGAGGCGCCGGCGGGCAGGGCCCGGGGGACGCCGGATCGGGCGGCGCGAGCGGCACCGGGAGCGGATGCGGAATGGGAAGCGGAAGCAGAAGCGGAAGCGGGCATGGGTTCCTCCTTACGCGCGTTCGGCGAGCGCGGTGAGGTGAGCCAATGAGTCCTCGGGCGAGAGAGCGTTGCTCTGCAAGGTGCTGAAGGCCTCGGCGTAGGCCTGGAGTTCTTCTTTCCGTTCCAGATAGAGGCTACTCGTCAAGTGGTCGAGAACCACCACGTCCAGATCAGAAGTGCTCGGAAACGAGAAGATTACGAAAGGGCCGGTGACGCCGATGTGCGCACCGGCGGCGAACGGCAGGATCTGGAGTCGGACATGGGGCAGCCGGGCGGCCGTCACCAGCCGTCTGAGCTGCTCCTCCATCACCGCCGGGCCGCCCACCTCGCGGCGCAGCACCGCCTCGTCGAGCACCGCGCTCATCCGCAGCGGTGGGTCACCGCGCAGTACGTCCTGCCGTGCGAGCCGTACCTCCACCAGAGTGTCGAGATGGGCGTCGTCCGGCGGGCCGACCGCCGCCCGGGTCACCGCACGGGCGTACTCGGGCGTCTGCAGGAGCCCCGGTACGACCAGCGTCTCCAGCGTGCGCATCGCACAGGCCTGCGCTTCCAGGCTGATGAAGTCGCGGTAGGCGGGCGGCAGCACCCCCCGGTAGGCGTGCCACCAGTTCTGCCGGCCGCCGCCGTCCTCCGAGCCCGCGAGCACCAGCAGCAACTCGCGCAACTGCGGGTCGACGACCTCGTAGGCGTCGAGCAGCAGCCGCACATCGGCCGGTTTCACCCCACTGGAGCCCGTCTCGATCCGGCTCACCTTCGACTGGTGCCAGCCGACCCGGGCCGCCGCCTGTCCGCTGGTGAGACCCGCCCGCGCGCGCTGGGCGCGTAATTCCGCGCCGAGTTTGCGGCGGCGCACCGCTGGTCCGTACTGCATGGCCGACTCCTTCCGCCCGGCGTGCGCACACGCGTCGCGGCGACGGCGAGCGCCGGCGGGCCCGGTTGGCGACGGTAGAGGATGGACCGAGCATGCGCCCATATACGGTCGGTCGTCGGATAGTTCACCGCTTCGGGCGACAGATATATGCATATCTTGGGGGATCGGCAGCAGGGAGCCCGCGGGTGGTGGCAGTCTGACGCGCAGCACCAAGTCCGGGACCGCAAGCGCGAAGTTCGCTCCGTGCCGGGCTCCGGTCCCGTGGGAAAGGGGCGACGACGCCATGGCAGATCACCAGGAAGCATCCGTCACTCTGCCGAGCGATCCCGCCTCGGTCTCCGCGGCCCGAAGATACGTCGCGGGCGTCCTCGCCGACTGGGGACTGCCACCCGACGCCGAGGCCGCGGACACCGTGCGCCTGATCGTCTCCGAGCTCGCCACCAACGCCGTGCAGCACACCCTGGGAATGTCGCCCACCTTCACCGTCGACCTGGTCCTCGACCGGGACGAGCGGCTCCGCGTCGGGGTGACCGACGGTCACCCGCGCTTCCCCAAGAGGCTGCCTGCCGCCGTGCAGCAGGACAACGGGCGCGGTCTGGTCATCGTCCGCTGGCTGACGGCCGAGTGCGGCGGACGGCTCAGCGTGCGGCCCACCCGGGAGGGCGGGAAGACGATCGAGGCCGAGCTGCCGTGGAAGGTGCCCGCGGTCCAGCCGGACCCGTGAAGGGAGCGCCCCTCAGCCCCTCAGCCCTCAGCCCTCGGCCCCTCAGTCCTCGGAGGACTTGCGTCCCCGGCCGCCGGGCGTCTCGGTGGGGCCCTCCGTGACCGGCTGGTCCGTACGGACGCTGGTGCGGCGGACCAGCCGCGGCAGGACCCCCCACAGCAGCACGCACGCCGCCATGGTTCCCGCGCCCGCGGCGATGCCCGCCGCCCGGCCCAGCGTCACGTCCACGACGAGCAGCACCGAGCCGGTGAACGCCAGCATCAGCACCGCCAGGCCGGCCGAGGCCAGCCGTGAGGAGACCTGCACGATCACCGGCTTCGCGTTCTGCTGGAACAGCGAGCGGTGCAGCGCCGCCGGCGCGGTGAACAGGACGGCCGCCAGCATCGACAGCAGCAGTGTGACGACGTACGTCGTGCGCTGGAAGGCGTCGATGTCCGGGAAGCGCTGGGTGAAGGCGAGCGTCAGCAGGAAGGCGAACAGGATCTGCACGCCCGCCTGGGTGACGCGCACCTCCTGCAGCAGCTCGGCGAAGTTGCGGTCGGCGCGTTCCAGCGGGGTCTCGTTGCGAAGCTCGTGGTGAGGACGGTCGGCCATGTCACACACATAACCGTTCCTCGGCGGCTCACGCCCCCGCGCACGTCACACGGCGACCGGCCACGCGCCGAGACCCCCGCCGGACGGTCAGCGCACCCTGCCGTACCAGACGCTCTTGGTCCACAGCTTCTGCAGCCGTACGACGTCACCGGTCTTCGGCGCGTGCCAGATCTTGCCCTTCCCGGCGTAGATGCCCACGTGGTAGACGTAGCTGCCCGAGTGGAAGAACACCAGGTCGCCCGCCTTGCGGTGGGAGGACGAGATGTGGCGCGTCTTGTTGTACTGGGCCGCCGCCGTCCGGGGGAGCTTCTTGCCCGCCTTCTTGAACGAGTACAGCGTCAGCCCGGAGCAGTCGAACCGCTTCGGCCCGGTGGCGCCCCACTGGTAGGGGGAGCCCTTCTTCGACGCCGCGACGTGCAGCGCCTTCGTCGCCGTGGTCGCGGCGGACGCCTGGGAGGCGACGCCGGGGACCGCGATGCTGCCGCCCACGGCGGCGAGGGTGAGGGCCGAGGCGGTGCCGGCCCGGGTCAACAGCGACGGGACACGATCGAGCGCAGTCATGCGCAACCCTTCGTCAGCCGCCTGTGAAGGATGACCTGTCGGATTCGGGCTGGCGAAGTTGCCCGGCCGCTGACGCGGCTTCACCCCAAGGGCTGCTCGGCACGGACTGTCCGTACCGGCGACCCGTCTTGCTCGGGTCCTCCACTCCTGCCGATCCACTCCTGTCGACCGGTCATCCGGGCGGCGGCAGGATTCGGCGTCCGCCCGGACCGCCCCGCCTCTTGTGGCGGGGGCTGTCGCAAGGGATCTTCACCCACCGATGTCTGAAAATCCCAACGGAAACGGAGCTTTGTGTTGTTACTCACCACTCTGCTGTTCGAGTGAACACCCCCCGTTCCAGGGCGCGTCCAGCATCGGGAGGAGCCCCGGACCAGCACCGGAATACCTCGTTCCGCCTGGTGTCCACCCGTGCCGCGCAACCGGGGCGGCCACAAAAGTCGAGGTATGCGTACACCGAAAGGGGGTAACCCGTCCGGCCCCCCGCGCCGGAGTGTCGCGCACGCCCGGGCCTCGGCCGCGCGGTCCCCGAGTCGCTCGCCGGAGCGGCTCGCCACCGTTCGCCGGAGCGGCTCCCGCACCGTTCGCCGGAGCGGCGCGCGAGCCGAACGTCGGAGCGGTGCGCGAGCCGAACGTCGGAGCGGTGCGCGAGCCGAACGTCGGCGTGGCTCGCGCGCCGCGCAAGAACGTTGCGGGACCCCGCGCCCGCACGCAGCGAAACTGCGCGTACACGCAGTTTTCGTCACTTGTCCGCCTCCGTGCGCCCTCCCTACCGTGGTCTCACCCCCTTGGCACCGCATCAGCGGAGGTACCCCTTCGTGCCCGACTCCCGTGTGCCGCGCCCCCGGCGCTATCTCGTCTGCGAACCCACCTACTTCGCCGTCCGGTACGCGATCAACCCCTGGATGCACCCCGACGTGCCCGTCGACACCGGCCTCGCCCTCCTCCAGTGGCGCGACCTGGTCCGGACGTACCGCGAGTACGGCCACACCGTCGAGAACGTGCCCCCCGTCCCCGGCCTCCCCGACATGGTCTTCGCCGCCAACTCCGCCCTCGTGCTCGGCGGCCGCGTCTTCGGCTCCCTCTTCCACGCTCCCGAACGCCGCCCCGAGTCCGCCGCCTACACGGCCTGGTTCAAGGCCGCCGGCCACGACGTGTACCGGCCCGAATCGGTGTGCGAGGGCGAGGGCGACCTGATCCCGGCCGGCCGGTACGTCCTGGCAGGCACCGGCTTCCGCACCACCCCGGAGGCCCACCGCGAGGCCCAGGAGTTCTTCGGCGTCCCGGTCGTCGGACTGCGGCTGGTGGACCCGTACTTCTACCACCTCGACACCGCCCTGTTCGTCCTCGACCCGGGGGAGCCCGGACCCGGACAGGAGGCGAACATCGCCTACTACCCGCAGGCGTTCTCGCCCGGCAGCCGCGAGGTACTGGCCCGGCTGTTCCCCGACGCGGTCCTCGCCACCCGGGAGGACGCGCGCGTCCTCGGCCTCAACGCGGTCTCGGACGGCCGTCACGTGTTCATGCCCCCGCAGGCCACGGCCCTCGCCGGCCGGCTCGCCGCCCGCGGATACGTCCCCGTCCCCGTCGACCTGTCGGAGTTCCTCAAGGCAGGCGGGGGCATCAAGTGCTGCACCCAGGAGATCCGTTCATGACCGCTCCCGCCCGCACCCACACCACCACCGCCGGGATCATCCGCGCCGAGGAGCCGGTCCTGGCGCACAACTACCACCCGCTGCCCGTGGTCCTCGCCCACGGCGAGGGCACCTGGGTGGAGGACGTCGAGGGCCGCCGCTACCTCGACATGCTCGCCGGCTACTCCGCCCTCAACTTCGGGCACCGTCACCCCGCGCTGATCGAGGCGGCCCACCGCCAGCTCGACCGGCTCACCCTCACCTCGCGCGCCTTCCACCACGACCGGCTCGCCGCCTTCGCCGCCTCACTCGCCGAACTGACCGGCCTGGACACGGTGTTGCCGATGAACACCGGCGCGGAGGCCGTGGAGAGCGCGGTGAAGGTGGCCCGCAAATGGGCGTACGACGTGAAGGGCGTGCCCGAGGACCGGGCGACGATCGTCGTCGCCGCCGACAACTTCCACGGCCGTACGACGACGATCGTCGGCTTCTCCACCGACCCGGTGGCCCGTACCGGCTTCGGCCCCTTCGCGCCCGGCTTCCGCGTCGTCCCCTACAACGACCTGGCGGCCATGGAGGCGGCGGTCGACGAGACGACGGCGGCGGTGCTGATCGAGCCGATCCAGGGCGAGGCCGGGGTGATCATCCCGGACGAGGGCTATCTGACCGGGGTACGGGAGCTGACCCGGCGCGCGGGCGCGCTGTTCCTCGCGGACGAGATCCAGTCCGGGCTGGGCCGCACCGGGCGCACCCTCGCGGTGGAGCACGAGCGGGTGCTGCCGGACGTGCTGCTGCTCGGCAAGGCGCTCGGCGGCGGCATCGTGCCGGTCTCCGCCGTGGTCGCCCGCCGGGAGGTGCTCGGCGTGCTCCACCCGGGTGAGCACGGCTCGACCTTCGGCGGCAATCCGCTGGCGGCGGCGGTCGGCTCCGCCGTGGTCGACCTGCTGGCTACCGGGGAGTTCCAGCGCCGGGCGGCGGAACTGGGAGTGGTGCTGCGCGACGGGCTCACGGAACTCGTCGGCCGGGGCGTGACCGGCTTCCGCGCCCGCGGACTGTGGGCGGGCGTGGACGTCGACCCGGCGCTCGGCACGGGCCGCGAGATCGGCGAACGGCTGCTGGCGGAGGGCGTCCTGGTCAAGGACACCCACGGCTCCACCATCCGGCTCGCCCCGCCCCTGACGATCACGGCGGACGAACTGCGGTGGGCGCTGGCGGCACTGGAACGGGTGCTGACCTGAGAGGCCCCGCGGGATGACTGCCGTCCCCCGGTCCCGGCAGCGTGTCCGTGGCCGTCGGCGCCTGCCGGGACTGCCGTACCCCGGTCCCGGCAGCGTGTCCTTGGCCGTCGGCGCCTGCCGAGGAGGGGCCCTTTCGCGTCGTCGGTCTTTCGGCCGAACCCCGGCCTCACCCCCGTCCGGCGGTCAGTACGGCCTGGTCAGCGGAGGGTGCGTCGGTGCGTCGGTGCGTCGGTGCGGTCGGCGGCGGCCGGAAGTCGACCGATGCTTTCCATCAGCATCGAAAGCATCGCGGCGGGCGCTCCCGCGCGCGAAACATGTCGTGCGGAGCGGGTCGAGCGACCGGAGCGCCGTGTGTCCGACGCACGACTCATGCGGAACCAGTCAACCCTGGAGGAACCATGACTCACGCACCTGCCCACGACACCCAGGCTCGCCCGGAGAGCCGGCCGTCCGCCGAGGAGGACCTCGACCTGGTGATCGGCGAACTGGAGCAGCGGATCCCCGACCGCACCGGTGCCGCGGCCAACACGTGCATCGGCTGGTACTGCGTCTGATCCGCCCCGGCCGGTAAGCCCGACTGGACAGGACGCGGTGCCGCTCGGCGACGTGCGGGGCGGCACCGCGCAGGGGAGGTCCGACACCATGACCGAGCCTTTGTGGGAGGCGGCACGGCCGACCGGTCCGAGGAAACCGGGGCCGAACGGCTCCGTCGCCACGGAGAAAGTGGTGGAAGCCGTGCGGGCGGGCACCACCCGCCGGTTGTTCCCCGCGGTGATGAGCCTCACCGACGACGGTCTGCTCGTGCACGAACGGTATCTGGAGGGGGACGGCGACGCGGCTCTCCTGGCGGCGACCCTCGCCAGGCCCGCGTTCTCCGCGCTCACCGAACTGCTCGACGCCCTCGACACCTGGTGCGGCCGGGCCACGAGACGCCACGGCGACCTCCTCGCGCCCGGTCTGCTCGACGTGACCGATGGCGACCTCTTCGGTCCGCTCGTGACCGAGGCCTTCACCGCCTGCGCCGCGGGCGTCCCCTACGCGGCAGCCGAGCAGCACGCCCGCTGGACGGACTTCCTGGACCACTTCCTGCAACGTCTCGCCCGGGACGTCACCGGGCCCTGGTTCGACCGACCCTCGCTGCGACCACCCGTGACAGGCATCGAGGCTCAGACGGGGGAGACGCACAACGGGCGTCGCAGGGTCCTGCGCGTGCGTATGAGCGGTGGCGGCACGCTCGCCTACAAGCCTCGTCCGCCCGGTGGGGAACTGCTCCTGCTCGCCTCCGACAACTCGGTGTTCGCCTTCCTCAATTCCCTGCCGCCCGTCACGGGGCCGGTCGACCTCCCTGTCCTGCGCTGCACGGCGGGCACCGGTCGCGACCGGTCCGAGTACACCTGGCAGGAGTGGGTCGAGCAGCCCTCGCAGTGGGGGGTGATCCGCTCCATCCCCGGACGGCGGCTCTCCGGGACCAGACTCGGTCGCCGGCAGGCGGAACGCTACTGGCGGCGAGCCGGGGCCCTCGCCGCGGCCGCCCACCGGTTCGGCATCGCCGACCTGGGGGAGGGGAACGTTCTGTCCGGAACTCGGGCCGGACAACGGGAACCGATGCTCTACCCGGTCGATCTGGAGATCTTCCTCGCGCCGTTGCCGGGCCTCTACGACACCGGCCTGATCGCCGACACCGAGGCCGGTGACCACCACCACCCGGGACTCGAGGACCAGGCCCGCTGGTGCGGCATCGACGGTCCCGTCACCCACTTCACCGCGACCGCCGGTGGTGGACTGCGGCTGGAGAGGCGCAGCCGGCCCTGCGCGCGGACCCGGACCCGCACGGTGGTCGCCGACTCCCGCGGCCGCACCGGATACGGACCGCACCTGTCCTCCTTCCTCCGGGGGATGTTCGACGCCTGGGCCCTCATGTGCCGTCACCACGAGGCGATCCGTGCCTTCTTGACGTCTGGGGAGCAGGACGGCCACGTCCGTGTCCTGCTGAAACCGACAGCGGCGTACACCGAGGCGCTCGCCGACCGGCTCACCGGCACGGCACCCCCCTCCGGCACGCGTACCGGCGCCCCGCACGACGAGGCCGCCCCGGACACCGTCTTCGGCCCGGACGAGGTCGCTCAGCTGAACGTCCTGGACGTCCCCTACTTCTTCCGCCGCGTGTCCGGCGGCCCGCTGCTGCGCACCGGCCCGCCCCACACGGCCGTGACGATCGGGGCACCTCCGCAGTGGCCACCCTCGACTGCCGTGCGCGACGGTCGCGGCGGTGACCTGGCCGGACTCGGTGTGGCGCTGCGTGACGCCGTGGAGTACGTGTACGGCCACGTGGATCCGCACGACACCTACGACACGGACGGTGTGCGGGTCCGGCTCTCCGGCCGGCACACCGGGGAGGTCGGGTTCGACTGGCCGGAGGCGGCGCGACGGGTCGTCTACCTCTGGGACCACGGCACCGTGAGAATCCGCGTGGAGCCGCTTCCCCGCCCGGCCCCTGACGCCGACGTGCGGCGCCGACTGCTGCGGATCGACCGGACGGACGCGGTACTGCGTGCCCGCTGGGCCGCATCCCGTTTCACCGACCGGGAGACCGAGGACAGGCTTCGTGTCCTGACCACCGCGGCCATCCGCTGGCTGGAGGACGTCGTGAAGTGCCACGGCTGGCCCGGTCGGGCTCTGGTCGGCCCGGCCGGGGCGGCTGCGGCCTGTCGGCTCGTCCAGCACGCCGAGGGACCGACCGCCTTCCAGCACGAGTGTCTTCGGCTCATCGAACAGGCCGCCCGGGAGGGCGATCTGCCCCGGCGGCAGGTGGCCTACGTGACGGACGCACTGCGCATCCGGGACGGCCGGCCGCAACTGTACGGAACCAAGTTCCGCCTGAGGGAAGGAAATCTGGAGCCGTGCCCCATGGAGCACCCCGACCGGGTGGACGCGCTGCGGCGCGGTCTGAGGATGGAACCGCTCGCCCGATACGCGGCCCGCGTGCGCGACCGGTACCAGCCGCGAACCGGCCGAGCGGATCCGCGTGGGATCTCTTCACCGCCCGGTACTGGGAACGAACGCCCGGGGTGATGCCCGCACCGGGCGGCCCGGACGCCGTCGACGCCCACCGTGCCTACACGACGATCATCGAGGCGGCCCGGCCGTTCCGCGCCGGAACCCGGTTCCGGGCCCTCCCGGACGTCCGCTTCCTGGTCGACGGCGGCCGTATCCGGGCCCCGGGAGACCTGCTGCCCGGCCCGGACGACACGAGCGCCGAACGGTACGGCGCCCGGCTCGACGAGGAGTTGGAGGGCCGAGGCCACCTGCTCCTCGTGGAACAGCCCCTCGTCCTCGACCCCGTCCTGTGGGCACAGGTACGGTCCCTGGTCACGCCCCTGTGGGAGCGGGCCGGGTACCCCGTCCTGCCGGTCGTCACGGAACTCGCCCTCGGGGAGGGGATCACGGAGGACGACGCCCCCGCACACGAACCGCTCCACTCCACCCTGCTCTGGGTGCTGCACGGCACGGTGACCGCCGTACCCCGGGACGCCCGGGCGGGGGGTGTCCTCACCGCCGGGCCGGGCGACCTGCTCCACCGGCCCGCGGGCCGACCGCACCGCCTGAGCTTCGGGTCGCGGACCCTGGCGCTGCGCCTGCGCGTCGCCCGTGATCCCCGTCTGCTGACCGCGGCGGTCAAGGACGCCGTGGCCGGACTGGTGCAGGAGCGCCGGGGCCGAGATGACGTTCCCTACCTGGCGCTCCCGCCCGATGAGATCCCGGGGGCACCCGTGGTGCCCGAACTCGCGCGCACGGCCGAGGAGATGCGGGAGACGACCGAGGCGCCTGGGCTCGACCGTGTGCTCGGCACCGCATGGGCACGACGGGTCAGTGCCGCCGGACTGGAGCCGGCGCCGGACGCGCGGCCTTCCGTCCGCCTTTCGCCGGACGACCGCCTGCGGCCGGCCTCCGCCGTCGTCCGCATGCCTCTGGACGAGGGGGACACGTGGCTCTGGGCGGTCGGCGGTCATGCCTTCTCGGTACGCGGCGCCCTGGGCGAGCGCGTAGTGGCTCGGCTGCGCCGGGGCGACACTCCCACCGTTCGGCAACTGTGCACCGTCGCCGGACCGGGCCGGGAGGCGGCGGTCACGGCACTGCTGGAGAAGCTGTACACGCTGCGCGGCGTGCAGCTGGACGGACGGGAGGACACGGCGTGATCGAATGCGTGGCGGTGGAGACGGAGTTCTCCTGGGACACCTTCGTCGAGCGGTACTGGGACCGTTCCCCGGTGCTGTTCCGCTCCCTGTCCGCCTCCCCCGCTCCGTTCGCGGCGGAGGAGGTGTTCCGTGCGGCGGCGCACGGCAGCCGGTCCGCGCCCGCGGACGGGCGCATGCCGCCCCACGTGCAGTTCACCGTGGAGCGTGTCCAGCGGGACGAGGCGGGCGACCTGCTTCCCACCGGCGAGGACGGTGCTTTCGACGCGTACGACGCCCGCCTCGCCGCTCGCCTCGAGGGCCGCAGGCACGCCCTGGTGATCAACAGTTTCCACACGTTCGACACCGCCCTCTGGTCGCGCGAGCGGGACTTCTTCGCCGGCCTCTGGGACAGGGTCGGTCTGCCGTTGACGGGCGCCATCACCACCTTGTTCCACGGTACGTACGAACACAGTCCGGTCGGTGTGCACAAGGACCGCTTCGCCACGTTCATGTTCGGTCTGCGCGGGCGCAAGCGGATGCGGTTCTGGCCACGCAGGCCGTGGGACGAACCCGTCTCGACCAAGGTCGACTACGCCGACCACCGCGCCGAGTCGTTCACCGCCGATGTCGGCCCCGGGGACCTGCTGTACTGGCCGGCCGACTACTACCACGTCGGCGAGAGCGCCACGGCGGCGCCCGCGACGAGTGTCAACGTGGGAGTGCCCCGCCAGGACCACCACGCCGGCTACGAGTTGGAGTCCCTGATCGCCGACCTCGACCCGGACCGGCTCACCGGCCGCGGCAGCCTGGACACCCTGCTGCGGCACCACGACGCCCCCGCCACCGCGCCGGGCCCCGACGCCGACGGCCTCCTTCCCCCCACTCTCCCCGAAGGGCTCGCCACCCCCGTGGAAACCCTGCGCGCCTTCTCACGGCCGGACCGCCTCACCCGCCGTGTCACCCTCGTCTCCCTGCGCCGCTGGACCGCCGAGGGCTTCGAACCCGTGCCCCCCGCGGCCCCACCGCGTCCGCTCGCCGACACCGACATCCTCCGTACCGACCGCCGGGCGCGTGTCGTCCGGGCCGCGGACGGCGACGGCGGCAGTCTGTGCGCGGCGAACGGTCACCACACCCGCACCCCGCTCGAGCAACACGAGCTGGCGCGGCTGCTCCGGGCACTGAGCCCGGCGGGCGCGGTGCCAGTGGCTGTTCTCCTCGACGCCGTCACACCGGGCGCCCACCGTGAAGCGGCGCGCACCCTGTTGGAGGAGTTGGAGAGCTTCGGGGCACTCCACCGCGGGCCTTGAGTCGCCCGGACGCCGGTCGCACCTCGCGCACCGCTTCCTCCCGGCGGCCGATAACTGTCGGTACTCGTCAGTAGCAACGCAGAGTGACCGCATGGCGGTTACGTCCGCCGCCCGCGCCACCTACACTGATCGCTCCCCGGGGAACGCGAGGAGTGCCGCGGTGTTCTACTACCTGCTCAAATACGTGGTTCTGGGCCCGCTGCTGCGGCTGACGTTCCGGCCCCGAATAGAGGGGCTCGAACATGTGCCGGACTCCGGTGCCGCGATCATCGCGGGCAACCATCTGTCGTTCTCCGACCACTTCCTGATGCCCGCGGTCCTCAAACGGCGCATCACCTTTCTCGCCAAGGCCGAGTACTTCACCGGCCCCGGCATCAAGGGGCGGCTGACGGCCGCCTTCTTCCGCAGCGCCGGGCAGATCCCCGTCGACCGCTCCGGCAAGGACGCCGGGCAGGCCGCGATCCGGGAGGGGCTCGGCGTGCTGAACAAGGGCGAGCTGCTCGGCATCTACCCGGAGGGCACCCGCTCCCACGACGGACGGCTCTACAAGGGCAAGGTCGGGGTCGCCGTGATGGCGCTCAGGGCGGGGGCCCCGGTCGTCCCGTGCGCGATGATCGGCACCTTCGAGGCGCAGCCGCCCGGCCGGAAGATCCCCCGCATCCACCCCGTGGTCATCCGCTTCGGCAAGCCCCTGGACTTCTCCCGCTACGCCGGCATGGAGCACGAGAAGGCGGTCCTGCGCGCGATCACCGACGAGATCATGTACTCCATCCTGTCGCTCTCCGAGCAGGAGTACGTCGACAAGTACGCGGCCGTGGTGAAGGCGGAGGAGGCGGAGCAGGCGGCCAAGGAGCGCAGGTTCCCGCGCATGCCCTTGAGCTGACATCGTTTCCCGGACGCGACGTGACACGACGCGGACGTGAAGCGACGCGGACGTGACGGAAGGAGGGGGCGGCCGGTGGTCCGGCCGCCCCCTCCCGTCTCACCGCGTCACCGGGACGCGGCTACCGCACCGTCACGGAGTCGGTGTGGCGTGCGGGGCGCACGTCACGTCCGAGCGGTCCGTCCTCCCCGTCAGCAGGTACGTGTCGACCCTGTCGTTGATGCAGGGGTTCACCAGTCCGGTGACACCGTGCGAGCCGGCGCCCTTCTCGGTGATCAGTCGCGAGCCCTTGAACCGCTTGTGCAGCTCGACCGCGCCGGGGTACGGCGTGGCGGCGTCCTCGGTGGACTGCACGATGAGCACCGGCGGCAGGTCCTTGGCCGAGCGGACCTCGACCGGGGTGCGCTGCTTGACCGGCCAGGTCGCGCACGGCAGGTTCATCCACGCGTTGGCCCAGGTCATGAACGGGTAGTCCTTGTGCAGCCGGGTGTTGTCCCGGTCCCAGGTCCGCCAGTCGGTGGGCCACTTGGCGTCGGTGCACTCGACGGCCGTGTAGACGGCGTTGCCGTTCTCCGAGGAGATGTTGCCCGCGGTGTCCGTGAGGTCGGGCGCGGCGGCGTCGATCATCGCCTGGGTGTCGCCGGCGACGTACTGGCTGAACACCTTGGCGACCGGCGCCCAGGAGGAGTCGTAGTACGGGGCGCTCTGGAAGAAGGAGATCAGCTCCGCCGGGCCGACGATCCCGCCGAGCGGGTTCTTCTTGGCCGTGGCGCGCAGCTTCAGCCACTGCTGCTCGACCTTGGCCCGGGTGTTGCCGAGGTGGTAGGTGGCGTCGTTCTCGGCGACCCAGTCCTCCCAGTCCTTCCAACGGCCCTCGAAGGCGATGTCCTGGTTCAGGTTGGCCTGGTACCAGATGTTGCTCCGCTCGGGGTTGACCACGCTGTCGACGACCATGCGGCGCAGGTGGCCCGGGAAGAGCGTGCCGTAGACGGCGCCGAGGTAGGTGCCGTAGGAGACGCCCAGGTAGTTGAGCTTGCGCTCGCCGAGCGCGGCCCGGACGACGTCCAGGTCACGGGCGGTGTTGGGGGTCGTCATCTGCTGCAGCACATCGCGGTCGGTGCGCTCGGCGCAGCCCTCGGCGTACTCGCGCGCCAGCTTGCGCTGGGCCCGCTTGTCGGCCTCGGAGCCGGGCACCGGGTCCGCCTTGGGCGCCTTGACGAACTCCTGCGGGTCCTGGCAGGAGATGGGCGCGGAGTGGCCGACGCCGCGCGGGTCGAAGCCCACGAAGTCGTAGGCCTTGGCGACCTTGGCCCAGACGGGGTTCTTCGCGGTGACGCGGGCCGGGAAGCGCAGTCCGGAGCCGCCGGGTCCGCCCGGGTTGTAGACGAGGGCGCCCTGGCGCTCGCTCGCGGTGCCGGTGTTGCCGATGCGGTCGACGGCGAGCTCGATCTGCTTGCCGTTCGGCTTGGCGTAGTCGACGGGGACGCTGACCCAGCCGCACTGGATCGGCTTGGCGAGCCCCCAGTCGGCCGGGCAGTCCCGCCAGTCGATCCCGGCCTTGGCGGCCCGGGCGGCGGCGATCGAGGCGCCGCGGGCCTCGCTGCCGTTGCCGTGACCGTCGCCGTGGCGCGTGCCGGCGGTCGCCGACGGTGCCGCCACGGCCCCGGCTATCAGTGCCGCCGCAGTGACGAGCGCTCCGGCGGAGCCGAGCACGGTGGCTCGCTTCGTCGGTCTCATACCCCTCAAGAGGGACCTCCCCGAACATCGTGACGAATCTTCCGATGACTACGGGGATACTTGTCGCTGAGAGGTCCCTGACAACAGGGGCGGCGGACCTCCTTTGCCAATCCGATATCCGGTACGCGTGCGTCCGCCCAGCGGTACGCGCGGTCCGCTCAGCCCTCCTCGTGGCCGGGCGACCCCGCCCCGGCCCCCTGTGGAGCGGCGTGGCTCGCGCCCGCCTCCGGACTCTCCGGCAGCAGGTGGGACAGGACCATGCAGCTGACCGTCTTGCGGATGAACGGCTCCACCCGGATCCGCTCCAGCACCTCCTCGAAGTGCTCCACGTCCCGCGCCCGCACGTGCAGCAGCGCGTCCGCGCCCCCCGTCACCGTCATCGCCGCCGCGATCTCGGGATGGTTGCGCACCACCTCCGCGAGCCGCCGCGGCGGCGCGGCCCCCTCGCAGTACACCTCCACGTACGCCTCCGTGCGCCAGCCCAGCGCCGAGGGCTTCACCGTGGCCGTGAACCCGGTGATCACCCCCGTCTCCCGCAGACGGTCCACCCGGCGCTTGACCGCCGTCGCCGACAGTCCGACCGCCGCGCCGATCTCCGCGAAGCTGGACCGCGCGTTCGCCGTGAGCGCGGTGACGATCTGGCGGTCGAGTGCGTCGAAACCGCCCGGCCTGCTGTTCATGGCCGCACTGTATCCAGCGACAACCTCCGCGTTCGGCACATGTCCGAACGAACCAAACGCCCCTACACTCCACGTTCATGCTGCGCGCTCTCGCCGTCGACGACGAACGTCCCTCGCTCGAGGAGCTCCTCTACCTGCTCAACGCCGACCCCAGGATCGCCGGCGCCGAGGGGGCGAGCGACGCCACCGAGGCGCTGCGCCGGATCAACCGCGCCCTGGAGTCCGGCCCCGACGGACCCGACGCGATCGACGTCGTCTTCCTCGACATCCACATGCCGGGCCTCGACGGGCTCGACCTGGCCCGACTGCTCACCGGGTTCGCCCGCCCCCCGCTCGTCGTGTTCGTCACCGCCCACGAGGGCTTCGCCGTCCAGGCCTTCGACCTCAAGGCCGTCGACTACGTGCTCAAACCGGTGCGCCGGGAACGGCTCGCGGAGGCGGTCCGCCGGGCCGCGCAGCTCAAGGACGTGCCCGCCAAGGGCGCCCCGCCGCGCATACCCGTGCACGAACCCGACCCCGACCACATACCGGTCGAACTCGGCGGCGTCACCCGCTTCGTGCCCGTCGAGGACATCACCCACGTCGAGGCCCAGGGCGACTACGCCCGGCTGCACACCCCCCAGGGCAGCCACCTCGTCCGCATCCCCCTCTCCACGCTGGAGGAGCGCTGGCGGGCCCGCGGCTTCGTCCGCATCCACCGCCGCCACCTCGTCGCCCTGCGCCACGTCGTCGAACTGCGGCTGGACGCGGGGACCGTGAGCGTCCTGGTCGGCAGCGAGGAACTCCAGGTCAGCCGGCGGCACACCCGCGAACTGCGGGACCTGCTGATGCGCCGGACCACGACCTGAGGAGTACGACGTGCCCCAGGACCCCACCGAGCGCCGCGTCGTCGTCACCGGCCCGCCCCGCCGCACCCGCCGCCCCTCCGCGCACTACCGGCCCCGCACCGAGATCGACGAACAGACCACCCTCGGCCACACCTACGTCCGCTCCCTGATGCGCTCCCAGCTCCGCGCCGCCCTTGTGGTGCTGGCCGTGCTCGTGCTCCTCGTGGGGCCGCTGCCGCTGCTGTTCGCCACCCTGCGGCACGACGGCGCGGTGCAGTGGGCCGTGCTCGGCTTCGGCCTCTACGCCCCCCTCGTGCTGCTCGCCCGCTGGTACGTGCGCCGTGCCGAACGCAACGAGCGGGACTTCGTACGGCTGGTGGAGGACCGCTGAGCCGTGGACCGCACCTACTCCGTCACCGCCGTCGCCCTGGTGGTGCTCGCGACCGTCCTCGTCGGCGCGTTCGGCCTGCGCATCTCCCGCACCACCTCCGACTTCTACGTCGCCTCCCGCACCGTCGGCCCCCGCCTCAACGCCGCCGCGATCAGCGGCGAGTACCTCTCCGCCGCCTCCTTCCTCGGCATCGCGGGACTCGTCCTCACCCAAGGCCCCGACATGCTCTGGTACCCGGTCGGCTACACCGCCGGATACCTCCTGCTGCTGCTCTTCGTCGCGGCCCCGCTGCGCCGCTCCGGCGCCTACACGCTGCCCGACTTCGCGGAGGCCCGCCTCGCCTCCCAGCCGGTGCGGCGGCTCGCCGGAGCCTTCGTGGTCGGCGTCGGCTGGCTCTATCTGCTGCCCCAACTGCAGGGCGCGGGGCTGACACTGGCCGTGTTCACCGGGGCGCCCGCCCCGCTCGGCGGGATCGTCGTGGCGCTCGTGGTCGTCGTCATCGTCGCCGCCGGCGGCATGCGCAGCATCACCTTCGTACAGGCCTTCCAGTACTGGCTCAAGCTCACCGCCCTGCTCGTCCCCGCCCTCTTCCTGATGCTCGCCTGGCAGGGCGACGGCGCACCCCGCAGCGCCTTCGACGAACCCCCCGCCCTGCGCGCGCAGCGCACCGTACGCGTCGACGCCACCCTCGACCTGCGCCTCACCGAACCCCTCACGGTGACCGCCACCGGCACGGTCGACGGCCACCGCCGCACGGGGGAGCGGATCGCGCTCCCGGCCGGTGTCCACCGCGTCGCCGGCGGCACCCGGCTCACCCTCCCCGAGGGCGCCGCCGTCCCCGTCGCCGAACGCGGCGGCGACGGCGGCATGTCCGGCTCGCTGGCCTCCGCCCGCGAGGACCGCCCCCTGTACGCCACCTACGGACTGATCCTCGCCACCTTCCTCGGCACCATGGGCCTGCCGCACGTCGTCGTCCGCTTCTACACCAGCCCGCACGGCGTCGCCGCCCGCCGCACCACCGTCGCCGTCCTCGGCCTCATCGGCGCCTTCTACCTGCTGCCGCCCCTGTACGGCGCGCTCGGCCGCCTCTACGCGCCCGAACTCACCCTGACCGGCGACGCCGACGCCGCCGTCCTGCTGCTGCCCGAACGGCTCATCGGCGGCCTCGGCGCGGACCTCCTCGGCGCGCTGGTCGCGGGCGGCGCCTTCGCCGCGTTCCTCTCCACCGCCTCCGGACTGACCATGGCCGTGGCCGGGGTGCTCACCCAGGACGTGCTGCCCAGCCGCGGCGTACGCCACTTCCGGCTCGGCACCCTTCTCGCGATGGCCGTGCCGCTGGGGGCCAGCGTGCTGGTGGGCGGGCTGCCGGTGGCCGACGCGGTCGGGCTCGCCTTCGCGGTGTCCGCCTCCTCCTTCTGCCCGCTGCTGGTGCTCGGCATCTGGTGGCGCCGGCTCACCCCGCCCGGCGCGGCGGCCGGGATGGTCGTCGGCGGCGGCTCGGCCTTCGCCGCGGTCACCGCCACCATGGCCGGCTACCCGGGCACCGGCACCGGCACCCTGCACGCCCTGCTCGCCTGGCCCGCGCTGTGGTCCGTGCCGCTCGGCTTCCTCACCATGGTGCTGGTCTCCCTGGCCACCCCGGGCCGCGTCCCGGCCGGGACGGCCGCCATCCTCGCCCGCTTCCACCTGCCCGAGCAGCTCACCGGGGGCCGGCCGCGCACGGAGGCACGGACATGAGCGGATTCCTCGCCGGACTGTGCGTGGCCGTGCTGCCGCTGCTCGCCGCCGGGTTCTGGCTCGGCCGGCGCACCGCCCGCCCGCAGAACCTCGGCGGCCTCGGCACCCCCGTCGAGCACGCCACCTTCGAGACCCTGCACAACGCCACCCTCGCCGCGCCCCCGCTGCGCGCCGGCCTCACCGGGGAGACCGCCCGCAAGTCCGCGCGGCGGCTGCGCACCCTGCTCGGCACGGACGCGCTCTGCCTCACCGACCGCGAGACGGTACTGACCTGGGAGGGAGTGGGGGAGCACCACCGCGAGGAGATCCTCCAGCGGCTCGGCGGCCCGCTGGACACCGGCCGCGGCGAGGCGTTCCGGCTGCGCTGCGACGTCCCCGACTGCCCGGTGCGCTGGGCGGTGATCGCCCCGCTCACCGTCGACGACCGGGTGCACGGCGCTCTGGTGGCCTGTGCGCCCCGCGAGTCCGCCGTCCTGGTCCGCGCCGCCGGCGAGGTCGCCCGCTGGGTCTCCGTCCAGCTCGAACTGGCCGACCTCGACCGCTCCCGCACCCGGCTCATCGAGGCCGAGATCAAGGCCCTGCGCGCCCAGATCTCCCCGCACTTCATCTTCAACTCACTCGCGGTGATCGCGTCCTTCGTCCGCACCGACCCCGAACGCGCCCGCGAACTGCTGCTGGAATTCGCCGACTTCACCCGCTACTCGTTCCGCCGGCACGGCGACTTCACCACGCTCGCCGAGGAACTCCACGCCATCGACCACTACCTCGCCCTGGTCCGGGCCCGCTTCGGCGACCGGCTCTCCGTCACCCTGCAGATCGCCCCCGAGGTGCTGCCCGTCGCGCTGCCGTTCCTGTGCCTGCAGCCGCTGGTGGAGAACGCCGTCAAGCACGGCCTGGAGGGCACCGCCGACAAACGGCACATCAGCATCACCGCGCAGGACGCGGGCGCCGAGGCCCTCGTCGTGATCGAGGACGACGGCCCGGGCATGGATCCCGCGCTGCTGCGCCGCATCCTCGCCGGGGAGACCAGCCCCTCCGGCGGCATCGGGCTGTCCAACGTCGACGACCGGCTGCGCCAGGTGTACGGCGACGACCACGGCCTCGTGATCGAGACCGCGGCCGGCGCCGGTATGAAGATCACCGCACGGCTCCCGAAGTACCAGCCGGGCGTCCACTCGGGAGCCCGGCTGCCCCGGGAGCCGTAGGGCGTGTTTCGAAAGTCCCGCCTGTTCGGCGACGCCTGGCACGCACTCCCCCAGAGGGGGGACCCCCAGCCGCGTTGTCGGGATCACCCCGATACATCCAGTATCGGGGCGGCCCTCCGCCTTGCGATCGCACGCACCAGACGCCGCCGAACCCGCCCTCCAGGGCGGACGGCGCTACTTTCGAAACACGCCCCAGGGGCCGGCGGCCTCAGGTGCCGTGGGAGGCGACCATGCCGAGTGTGATCAGGACGAGGAGCACCCAGCCGAACCACAGCCAGCCGTTGCTGCCGAGCGTCACCGTGTAGGCGGTGACGACCACCAGCCCGCCGACGGTGATCACCCCCATCGCCTTCGTGGAACCGGGCATCACACCCTCCTCACGGGTTCGTTCCCCTCATCATGCGCCCCTTCCCGGGCGGGGGGAACCGGGCGACCGCGGCCCCGTCCCGTCACCGCTTCACGCGGACGGCTTGTAGAAGACGTAGGTGGCGGAGTACGGGACGCTCTTCTGGTCGCCGCCGCTGCAGGCGGCACTGGGGGCGAGCCCGCCCCTGGTGCCCAGACGCTGGATGTAGGAGACGTCGGCGAACACCCCGGAACCGCGGGTGGCGGTGGCGCGGAGGAGGAGTTCGTCGACGGCGCCGTCCCTCGGCGAGGAGGCGACCGAGGCGGCGTTGACGGCGCTGCCGTCCACCGTGGAGACCCAGACGGGGCCGCGGGAGTGCAGGGCCACGGGGCGGTGGGACCTGTCGTGCGCGGCACTGAGGGTGGCGGCGGGCTCCAGGAGCTTCCAGGCGCCGTCGGTGCACGTGTACGTCTGCACACCCTCGGCGGCGAAGACACCGGTGAGCCTGTTGCCGTCCGGGACCTTCACCGCGCTGGGCACGGGCGGAACGGTACCGGTGCCGGTGGCCGCGGCCGTGCCGGTCGTCACTCCTAAAAAGGTGCCGGCGGCCACGGCGGCGACGGCCGTGGTGGTGAGCGCGAGACGGGTGGCGAGTTTCATCGGTCTCTCTCCAGAGCGACAGGCGAAGACGGAACGGGATCACGTACGGCGAAGGGGCGGACGCGGGCGTGAGAACGCCGCGTCCGCCCCCCGTCGAACGTATGACCGCAGAGCGTAGAGCGTGCCGCCGAGGCGCACGGGGTGAACGAGGCTCTTGGCGGGAACCCGGCGCACCACCCCGGAAAAGACAGGGGCGGCGCATTCCCACCGAGGAATCCGCCGCCCGTCCGGAGCACCGCCGGTGCCGTCGTGCGAAGGGGCGCGCTCAGTTCCCGCGCGCGTTCAGCGAGGCCAGGTACGCGTTGTACGCCGCCAGCTCCGCGTCGCCGTCCCGCTCCGCCGCCCGGTCCGTGCGCCGGGCCTGCCGCTGCTCCGAGCGGTACCACTGGAACAGCAGCGCCAGCAGCACCAGCACCGAGGGCACCTCGCTGAACGCCCAGGCGATGCCGCCCGCCGAGGTCTGGTCCGCCAGCGCGTCGATGCCGAGCGAGGCCGGCGGGTTCTCGTACGTGCCGACCATCGGCGTCGAGCCCATCATCAGCGCGATGCCGAAGAAGGCGTGGAAGGGCATGCCCGCGAACAGCTCCAGCATCCGCATCAGATAACCGGGCCGGTGCGGGCCCGGGTCCACGCCCATGATCGGCCAGAAGAACACCAGGCCCACCGCGAGGAAGTGGACCATCATCGCCGCGTGCCCGGTCCTGGACTCCATCAGGAAGTCGAAGAGCGGCGTGAAGTACAGCCCGTACAGGCTCGCGATGAACAGCGGGATCGTGAACGCCGGGTGCGTGACGATCCGCATGTAGTGGCTGTGCAGCAGCATCAGGAGCAGCTCGCGCGGACCCTTGCGACCGTGCCCCGCCGTCGGCAGCGCGCGCAGCGCCAGCGTGATCGGCGCCCCGAGCAGGATCAGGATGGGGGAGAGCATGCTGATCACCATGTGCTGCACCATGTGCACGCTGAACATGACCATGCCGTAGTCGTTCAGCCGCGTGCACATCATCAGCGCGACGGTCAGCACACCGACGGCGAAGGAGACCGTGCGGCCCACCGGCCACGCGTCGCCGCGCCGCAGCAGCCGGGCGACGCCCCAGCCGTAGAGGGCGAGTCCCAGCAGGCAGGCGACGAGGAAGAACGGGTCCGCCGACCAGTGAAGGCCCCGGCCCAGCGTGAACGGCGGCAGATCCATGACCATGCCGTGGCCGCTGTGCTCCATCCGCCGGCTCCTGATTCGTGGGGGTTGGGCGCTGTCTGTCCGAACCAAGAGTAGAACCGCCCCCGGTCGCGTCCGCGACCGGGGGCGAGGTCATGCCGGGGAGTCCGCTACAGGACGCACTCCGCTTCCGCGTACCGCTCGTCGGGCACCGTCTTGAGCGTCTCCACGGCCTCCGCGAGCGGCACCATGTGGATGTCGGTGCCGCGCAGCGCGGTCATCATCCCGAACTCGCCGCGGTGCACCGCCTCCACCGCGTGCCAGCCGAAGCGGGTGGCCAGCACCCTGTCGTAGGCCGTCGGCGTCCCGCCGCGCTGGACGTGGCCGAGGATGACGGGGCGGGCCTCCTTGCCGAGGCGCTCCTCCAGTTCGAGGGCGAGCTGACGGGCGATGCCGGCGAACCGCTCGTGCCCGTAGACGTCCTTGCCGCCCTCGTCGAAGTCCATGCCGCCCGCCTTCGGCTTGGCGCCCTCGGCGGCGACGACGATCGCGAAGCGCTTGCCCGCGGAGAACCGCTCGCCGACCTTCGCGGTCAGCTCGTCGATGTCGAAGGGGCGCTCGGGGACGACGATGGCGTGCGCGCCGGCCGCCATCCCGGAGTGCAGCGCGATCCAGCCGGTGTGGCGGCCCATGACCTCCACGATGAGCACCCGCTGGTGGGACTCGGCGGTGGTCTTCAGCCGGTCCAGCGCCTCCGTGGCGACGCCCACCGCGGTGTCGAAACCGAAGGTGACGTCCGTGACCGCGATGTCGTTGTCGATGGTCTTCGGCACGCCGACGATCGGCAGGCCGGCGTCGGACAGCAGCCGGGCCGCCTTCAGGGTGCCCTCGCCGCCGATCGGGATGACCGCGTCGAGACCGAGCTCCTCGAGGTGGCCCCGGGCCCGCTCCACGCCGTCCCGCAGGTGCTCGGGCCGGACCCGGGAGGAACCGAGGATGGTGCCGCCGCGGGCGAGGATGCCGCCCACCGCGTCGAGGTCGAGCTTGAGGTAGTCGCACTCCAGGAGGCCCCGCCAGCCGTCGCGGAAGCCGATGACCTCGTCGCCGTGGTCGACGACGGCTCGGTGCACGACGGACCGGATGACGGCGTTCAGGCCGGGGCAGTCGCCGCCGGACGTGAGGACACCAATGCGCATCGCCCGAATTACCTTCTCCACGTGGGCCCGGGGGCCGGGGACCCGGACCACGCCGTCCGGTTCGATCCCCGCCACCCTAGCGGCACAGGGGGGCGGGACCGAACCGTGCGTCCGCGTGCTGGACGCCCCCGCTCACCTGTGCGCGGAGCCCGACAGAAGGGCCCCGCGCGGGGTGTGGGGAGAACCGTTCACGCGGGCTGCTGCGCCGCCGCGATGCGCTCGCCGCGCAGGGCCTCGTACCAGCGGTCGTCCACCGGGGGCAGCGCGTTCACGTCGAGGGCCAGCTTCAGCAGCAGGTCCGCGATGAGCGGATTGCGGGCGAGCACCGGCCCGTGCATGTACGTGCCGAACACGGTGTCGTTGTACGCGCCCTCCGTGCCGTCCCCCGTGCCGTTGCCCTTGCCGAGCTTGACCTGGGCGAAGGGACGCGCGCCGGGGCCGAGGTGGGTGACGCCCTGGTGGTTCTCGAAGCCGGTCAGCGGGGGCAGCCCGAGCCGGGGGTCGATGTCGCCGAGCACGTCGCCCACGCACCGCTCGCCCTCGCCGCGCACCGAGACCACGTCGAGCAGGCCGAGGCCCGACTCGCGCTGCCCGAGGTCGTTGACGAACTCGTGGCCGAGGATCTGGTAGCCGGCGCAGACGGAGAAGACGATCGCGCCGTTGCCCACCGCCCGGTGCAGTCCGCCGTCGCGGCGCAGCCGCTCGGCGGCCAGCCGCTGCGGCCGGTCCTCGCCGCCGCCGATGAGGTAGATGTCGCCGGAGGTGGGGATCGGCTGGTCGCTGCGCACGTCGAGCCGGGCCACGTCGAGCCCGCGCTGGCGCGCCCGGCGCTCCACGACCAGCGCGTTGCCCTGGTCGCCGTAGGTGCTCAGCAGGTCGGGGTAGATCCACACCAGCCGCAGTTGGTTGTCGCTCATGCTCATCCTTGGAAGATCGCTCGAGGTCAGTTGCCGACGCGGCGGCGCAGGTCCTGGAAGGCGGTGTAGTTCGCGATGACCTCGATCCGGCCGGGCGGGGCGGCCTGCACCGCCTGGTCGAGGCTGTCGCACACCTGGAAGGACTGGTTCGCGACCTCGAGGCGTACGGCGAGGTCCAGCTTGCGGTCGCCGAGCACGAAGATCGGGTGGCCGGTGAGCCGGGTGTAGTCCACGTCCCACAGCCAGGAGGTGTCGGTGCCGTCGGCGCCGCGCGCGTTGACCGAGAGGATCACGGGGGTGGGTGGCGGGTCGATCAGCGAGAACGTCTCCAGCCAGCCGGCCGGGTTCTTCGCCAGCAGCAGCCGCAGGTCCCGGCCCTGGAACTGCACCACGTCGTAGCGGCCGGCCACCGCCTGCACCT
This sequence comes from Streptomyces griseoaurantiacus, assembly GCA_014656015.1. GTDB lineage: Bacteria > Actinomycetota > Actinomycetes > Streptomycetales > Streptomycetaceae > Streptomyces > Streptomyces griseoaurantiacus. Next base: position 140,960 of record BNBP01000001.1, read on the forward strand.
GGTACATCCGCTCCAGCGCCACCTGCGGCGGCACACCGAAGACGGCGGCGACGGCCGCGGAGGAGGCGGCGTTGGCCTTGTTGGCGCGGCCCGGGAGCTGGAGGTGGATGGGCCAGGCGGAGCCGTGCGGGTCCAGGACGTGGTCGCCGGAGAGCGCCCAGCTCGGCACCGGGCGGCGGAAGCCGCACTCGCCGCAGAACCAGTCGTCGCCCGGCCGCTGCATCACACCTCCGCAGGAGGGGCAGGACCAGGCGTCGTCCTTCCACATCTGTCCCGCCGCGACCCAGATCACATTGGGGGAGGAGGAGGCGGCCCACACCACCAGCGGGTCGTCCGCGTTGGCGACGATCACCGCCTTGGAACCGGCCAGTCCCTCGCGCCAGTTCTCCGCCAGCATGCGGGTCTCGGCGGCGCGGTCGAGCTGGTCGCGGGAGAGGTTGAGCAGCGCGATGCACTTGGGGTCGGTGTCCCGGGCCACGCCGGCGAGGTACTTCTCGTCGACCTCGATGACGCCGTACTTCGACTCCGAGCCGCCCGCCAGCGCGGAGGTGATGCCGGCCGGCATGTTGGCGCCGAGCGCGTTGGACACCACCGGGCCGGCGGCGCGCAGCGCCTCCGCGATCAGCCGGGTGGTGGTGGTCTTGCCGTTGGTCGCCGACACGAGGACGACGTCCAGGTTCTGGGCGAGCCGGGCCAGCAGGTCGGGGTCGAGTCTGAGCGCCACCTTGCCGCCGATCACCGAACCGCTGCCGCGCCCCGCGGCGCGCGAGGCCGCTGCGACCGCCTTGCCGGCGGTCACGGCCAGCTTGGCCCGCGGCGAGAGCGGGTCCGAGTTGCCTGCCATCAGTTCTCGATCCTCTCTGGTACGCGCCGCCCGGAAGCCTGTCGGCAACGTGATGGACGTCAGCCTATCGAGATCCATTCGCACACCCGAATCCCGGACCGGTACGGCGCGGGCGGAACGGTCCTCGGCGCTTCCGGCGGGGTGCAGGGGAAACCGTACGCTGACCGCCATGCGACATCGTTCCCTGCCGGGCGTCCGCGGACGCGTCCGGCCCCTGACCCTGCTCGGAGACCCGGTGCTGCGCGCGCCCGGCGCGGAGGTGACCGCGTTCGGGCCCGAACTGGCCGCGCTCGTCGAGGACATGTTCGCCACCATGTACGCGGCACGGGGTGTGGGCCTGGCCGCCCACCAGGTCGGCGAGCCGCTGCGGGTGTTCGTCTTCGACTGCGAGGACGACGAGGGGGTGCGCCACCTGGGGCACCTGGTGAACCCCCGGCTGGTGGCGAGGGACGGGGTGAGCGTGCGCGGCCCCGAGGGGTGCCTCTCGCTGCCCGGCCTGGAGGCGGCGACCCCGCGGTACGACCGTACGGTGCTGGAGGGTCGCACGGTCACCAGGGAGCCGCTGCGGGTGGAGGGCACCGGCTGGTTCGCGCGGTGCCTCCAGCACGAGTACGACCACCTCGGGGGCGAGCTGTACGTGGACCGGGTGCGGGGGTGGCGCCACCGGCGGGTGATGCGGCAGGCGGCGCGGGCCGGCTGGGCGGACCGGTGACCGGCCGGGGCGGCCGCCGAGGCGGGGGTTCAGAATCCGGGACCGCCGACCCGGTCGCCCGCCGCGGCCAGCCTGCCCCACAGCAGGTCGGCCAGGGCGCGCACCAACTCGGCGCGGGGGCAGGGGCGTTCGCCCAGCCACCAGTCTCCGGCGGCATGCATCATGCCGACGATGCCGTGGCCCCACATGCGGGCGAGCTGCTGGGTGCCGGGGCCGAGGTCGAGCCGTTCCTCGATGACCTGGCCCAGCTCCTCGCCCATGCGGCGCAGCACGGGGATGGAGTTGCGGCCGGTGTCGAAGCCGGCCTCGGCGGGCTGCTGGGGGCCGCCCTCCGCGGGGTGCATGAGGAACCGGTAGACCTGCGGCCGGGCCTCGATCGCGGCGAGGTAGGTGTCGAGGGTGGCCTCCACCCGCTCCCGGCGCTCGGCGGGGGCGTCCAGCGCGGCCCGCAGCGAGGCGAGCAGCGCGTCGGTGTGCCGCTTGGCCAGGGCGGCGTACAGCCCGCCCTTGTCGCCGAAGTGGCGGTAGAGGATGGGCTTGGTGATGCCTGCCTCGGCGGCGATGGCGTTCATCGAGGCGCCGGGACCGTCGCGGAGGACCACCCGGTCGGCGGCCTCCAGCAGCTCGCGCCGGCGGCGGTCGGCGGATGTCTGGTGATCGCTCCGCTGCGTGGTCTCCATGGTCTCTCCCCACCCGTCGTGTTTCGGTGACGCCTGCGCAAAGTAGCACTGCCCGGCGGTCCGACCTCGAACGGCCGTCGGCGCGAGTGCAGGTCGCGGCCCGTCCGGGCTTGGGAGTTGACTTTTCCTACTCGTCGGTAACAGACTCCGAGTTACCGCTAGTAACATAGCTAGTGAGAGGCTACCGCAGCACTGGAGGGGACATGGCCGAGTTCACCATGGAGCTGAGCGAGGAACAGCGCGAGGTCCGGGACTGGCTCCACGGCTTCGCCGCCGACGTGATCCGGCCCGCGGCCGCCGAGTGGGACGAGCGCGAGGAGACCCCCTGGCCGGTCATCCAGGAGGCCGCCAAGGTCGGCATCTACTCCCTCGACTTCTACGCCCAGCAGTACTTCGACCCCACCGGTCTCGGCATCCCCATGGCCATGGAGGAGCTGTTCTGGGGCGACGCGGGCATCGCCCTGTCCATCGTCGGCACCGGCCTCGCCGCCGTCGGCGTCCTCGCCAACGGCACCGAGGAGCAGATCGGCACCTGGATCCCCCAGATGTACGGCGACGCGAACGACGTCAAGGTCGCCGCGTTCTGCTCCTCCGAGCCCGACGCCGGCTCCGACGTCGCCTCCCTGCGCACCCGCGCCGTCTACGACGAGGCCAAGGACGAGTGGGTGATCAACGGAACCAAGACCTGGGCGACCAACGGCGGCATCGCAGGCGTCCACGTCGTCGTCGCCTCCGTCGACCCGGAGCTGGGCTCCAAGGGCCACGCCTCCTTCATCATCCCGCCGGGCACACCCGGCTGCTCCCAGGGGCAGAAGTTCAAGAAACACGGCATCCGTGCCTCGCACACCGCCGAGGTCGTCCTCGACGACGTGCGCGTCCCCGGCTCCTGCCTGCTCGGCGGCAAGGAGAAGCTCGACGAGCGCCTCGCCCGGGCCCGCGAGAAGGCGAAGCAGGGCGGCGAGCGCGTGAAGAACGCGGCGATGGCCACCTTCGAGGCCTCCCGCCCCGCGGTCGGCGCGATGGCCGTCGGCACCGCCCGGGCCGCCTACGAGGTCGCCCTGGACTACGCCAAGACCCGTCAGCAGTTCGGCCGGCCCATCATCGACAACCAGGGCGTCGCCTTCCAGCTCGCCGACATGCGGACCTCCATCGACGCGGCCCGGCTGCTGGTGTGGCGGGCCTCCTGGATGGCGGTCAACGGCAGGCCGTTCACGGCGGCCGAGGGCTCGATGTCCAAGCTGTTCGCGAGTGAGACGGCGAAGAAGGTCACCGCGCAGGCCGTGCAGATCCTCGGCGGCAACGGCTACACCCGGGAGTACCCGGTGGAGCGGATGCACCGCGACGCGGCGATCTACACGATCTTCGAGGGCACCAGCGAGATCCAGCGCCTGGTGATCGCCCGCACGCTGTCGGGGATGCCGATCCGCTAGCGAGCGGCCGCCCATGGAAGCGGGCCGCCGTGGCCCCGCCCACGGCGGCGACCGCCCGGCCCGGAAGGTCAGGTCGGGGTTCCGCTGCTGTGGGCGATGCAGGCCACGTCGATCCGGTCGGCCAGCTTGGCCAGTTCGATGGTCAGTGCCGCCACGGTGTCCTCGTCGAGGCCGCCCTGCCCGGACTCCACGAGGTGGAGCCACCGGCCGCCGACCGTGCGCAGCAGCTTGCTGACGTCGGCGGCCGCCACCTGCAACGTGCCGCGGTCGTCGACGATGAGAGGCAGGGTCACTTCGCGGTTCACGACAGCGATCGTAGCCGCGGAACGCTCACGCCCCCTGCCAGACCGCGGTGATGTTGCAGAACTCCCGGATTCCGTGCCCGGACAGCTCACGGCCGTACCCGGACCGCTTGATCCCGCCGAACGGGAAGGCCGGATGCGAGGCCGTCATGCCGTTGACGTACACGGCACCCGCCTCCAGGTCCCGCACGAAGCGGTCCACGTCCGCCTCCTCGCGCGTCCACACGTTCGAACTCAGACCGAACGGGGAGTCGTTGGCGATCGCCACCGCCTCGTCGAGGTCCGCCGCCCGGTACAGCGTGGCGACCGGCCCGAACGTCTCCTCGTGGTGCACGCGCATCCCGGGCGTGATGTCGGCCAGCACGGTCGGCGGGTAGTACCAGCCGGGCCCGTCCGGACGTTCGCCACCGCACAGCACCGTGGCGCCGTGCTCGACGGCGTCCTCCACCAGCTCCTCCAGGTCCGCCCGGCCCCGCTCCGAGGCGACCGGCCCGACCTGGGTCTCCTCGTCCATCGGATCGCCCACCTTCAGCGCCTTCATCGCGGCCGTGAACCGCTGCGCGAAGGCGTCGTAGACATCGGTGTGCACGATGAACCGCTTCGCGGCGATGCACGACTGCCCGTTGTTCTGCACCCGCGCGGTCACCGCCACCTCGGCCGCCCGGTCGAGGTCGGCGGACGGCATCACGACGAAGGGGTCGCTGCCGCCCAGCTCCAGCACCGTCTTCTTGATCTCGTCCCCGGCCACCGCTGCCACCGAACGGCCCGCCGGCTCGCTGCCGGTCAGCGTCGCCGCGACCACGCGCGGGTCGCGCAGGACGCCCTCGACCTCCTTGGAGCCGATCAGCAGCGTCTGGAAGCAGCCCTCCGGGTATCCCGCCCGGCGGAACAGCTCCTCCAGGTACAGCGCGGTCTGCGGCACGTTCGAGGCGTGCTTGAGCAGGCCGACGTTCCCCGCCATCAGCGCGGGCGCGGCGAACCGGATCACCTGCCACAGCGGGAAGTTCCACGGCATCACCGCGAGCACCGGGCCGAGCGGCCGGTAGCGCACGAACGCCCGCGAGGCGCCCGAGTCCTTCACATCGGCCTCGGCAGGCTCCTCGTCGGCGAGGAGCCCCTCGGCGTGGTCGGCGTACCAGCGCATCGCCTTGACGCACTTGGCGGCCTCGGCGCGGGCCTGGGTGACCGGCTTGCCCATCTCGGTGGTCATCACCTCCGCGATCTCCCGCTCGTCCGCCTCCAGCAGATCGGCGGCGGCACGCAGCAGCCGGGCCCGCTCGGCGAAGGACGTGGTGCGGTGGGTGCGGAACGCGGCCTCGGCGGCGGCGAGCCTGCGCTCGACCTCCTCCGCGTCCAGGGCGTCGAACGTCCTGAGCGTCTCACCGGTCGCCGGGTTCACGGTCGCGAGGGGCATGGCTGTGACCTCCTGGGCAGGCTGTGTCTCGACCCTCCCGCGCCCCGGTGGGCGCCGCAACGCGGGCACGGCTCGTTTCTCGTCGGGCGGCTCCCGGGACATGACCCGGACGGCTCACCCTCCGTCCGAGTGCTCCGCGAGCCGGTCGAGAAACGCGGCCTGCGCCTTCACGATCACCTCGTGTGCCTCGGCCAGGGGGAACCAGCGCACCCGGTCCAGCTCGGGGAACTCCTGCCGGCGCCCCGAGCGCGGCGGCCACTCCATCCCGAACGTTCCCGGCACCACCGTCGCCGGGTCCAGGTCGGCGCGCACCGCCCACGCCGTGACGACCTTGCCGCCGGCCTGCCGCACCTCGCCCAGGGGCACCGCCGTGCCGTCCGGGGGCGGCAGCCCCAGCTCCTCCTCGAACTCCCTGCGGGCCGCCTCCCAGGCGTGCTCCTCGGGCGGGTACTCGCCCTTCGGCACGGTCCACGCCCCGGCCTCCTTGCGGGCGTAGTACGGACCGCCCATGTGGCCGAGCAGCACCTCGGTGCCGCCGTCCGCGGCACGGCGGAACAGCAGCAGCCCGGCACTGCGCCGGTGGCGCGCCGCACCGGCCCCCTCGGTGTCCCCCGGCCGGGTCACGGTGCCACCCCGGGGTGCGCCGCGAGCAGCGTCTCCACCGTGTCCGCCTCCTCCGGGCGCTTGTCCTCCCGGTAGCGCAGCACCCGCGCGAACCGCAGCGTGACGCCGGCCGGATAGCGGGTGGAGCGCTGCAGCCCGTCGTACGCGATCTCCACGACGAGTTCGGGCCGGACCGTGAACCCCCAGCGGTGCTCCTCGACGGCCAGTTCGCTCAGCCGCTCGGTCTGCCAGGCGAGCATCGTGTCCGTCATGCCCTTGAACGTCTTGCCGAGCATCACCAGCGAACCGTCCTCGCCCCGGGCGCCCAGATGGAGGTTGGAGAGCCTTCCGGTGCGCCGGCCGTGCCCCCACTCGGCGGCCAGCACCACCAGGTCCAGGGTGTGCACCGGCTTCACCTTCAGCCAGGAGGCGCCGCGGCGGCCCGCGCTGTAGGGGGCGTCCAGCGACTTGACGACCACTCCCTCGTGCCCGCGCTCCAGCGTGGCGGCGAGGAACGCCTCGGCCCGCGCGCTCTCCTCAGGGCCCGTCACCACCACCCGCCGCACCCGCAGGGGCTCCGGGACCAGACGCGCCAGCTCCGTGTGCCGCTCGGCGAAGGGCAGATCCAGCAGGTCGCGTCCGTCCACCGACAGCACGTCGAAGAAGACGGGGGAGACCGGCACGGCGGCGGCCGCCCGGCCCACGTCCACCCGCGAGCCCACCCGGCCCGCGGTCTCCTGGAAGGAACGGGGCCGCCCCTCCTCGTCCAGCGCGATCACCTCGCCGTCCAGGACGAACCGGTCCTGGGTCAACTCCCTTGTCGACGCGCTGACTTCGGGCAGCCGGTCGGTGATGTCGTCGAGGGTGCGGGTGTACACGCGCACCACCTCGCCGTCCCGGTGGACCTGGACCCGGATGCCGTCCAGCTTCTCCTCCACCGCGCAGGCGCCCAGCTTCTCCACCGCCGAGGTGACCGAGGAGGCGGTGTGCGCGAGCATCGGCAGCACCGGGCGGCCCACGGTGAGCCGGAACGCCCCCAGCGCCGAGGGGCCCTCCGCCAGCAGCGCCCGCGCGACCGTCTGCAGCGACCCGGCCAGCATCACCGCCCGCCGCACGTCCGCGGGGGCCGCGCCGGTCGCCGCGGCCAGCCCCTCCGCGGCGAGCGCGTCCAGCGCGCCCTGCCGCACCTCCCCGGTGAGCAGACCCACCAGGAAACGCTGCTCCTCCTCGGTGGCCGCCGCCATCAGCGCCCCCAGCAGCCGGCCGCGCGCGGTCTGCGAGCCGGTGCCGGTGACGGCGCCGATCGCGGTCAGCCGCGCGTCCACCTCACGCACGGTCAGCGAGGGCTCGTCGGCCGGCGGGACCGGGGTGCCGAGCAGCTTCCAGCCGATGCCCAGCCGGCCCTGCGGCAGCCGGCCCGCGAGATAGGGGATGACGACGGGCACGTCCTCCGGCTCGGCGGCCCGGAACAACTCGGCGAGCAGGGCCGTCTTGCGGGAGCGCGCCGAGGTGGCCGCGACCTCCCGGGACACACGGGCGAGCCGGTGCAGCAGCATGCAGTCATGGTGCACCGGGACGCGGGGGCCTACACCTCGGCGGCGGCCTCGGCGGCCTCGGCGGTCCTGCCGGTCCCGCCGGTCCGCGTCACGCCGACCCGGGCGTCGATGTCCTCGAAGACCAGCTCGGCGTTGACCGCGGCCGCCGCCGTGTACCCGGTGCTCGCCGCGTTGACCACCTGCTGGGCGACGAGGGTCGCGTTGCCCGCGGCCCACACCCCCGGCACCGTCGTGCGCCCCGTCTCGTCCACCACCGGGCAGGCGCCCACCGGGGTCTCGCGCAGCTCGGCGCCCAGCTTCTCCAGAAGGCCGGTGCGCGGCACCATGCGGGACGCCACGAAGACCACGGACCGCGCGTGCACCGAGCCGTCGGCCAGCCGCACGCCGGTGATCCGGTCGTCCTCGACCACCAGGCCGGCGACCCCGCCCGGGACGACGTCCACGCCCGCCGCGGCGAGCCGGCGCAGCTCCTCGTCGGACAGGTCCGCCTCGGCCACGCCGTTCAGGAACAGCGTGGTGTCCTTCGACCAGTGACTGACGAGCAGCGCCTGGTGGACGCTCATCGGCGAGGTGGCGAGCACGCCGAAGGCCTCGTCACGCACCTCCCAGCCGTGGCAGTACGGGCAGTGCAGCACATCACGGCCCCAGCGCTCGGCCACGCCGGGCACGGGCGGCAGTTCGTCCTTCAGCCCGGTCGCCACGAGGACCCGCCGGGCGCGGACGGTCCGTCCTCCGGCGAGGTGGGCGGTGAAGCCGAGGGGCGCCCCGCCCTCCGCCCCGTCCCGGGCCAGGTCGACGACCCGGTCCGTGACCAGCTCGACCGTCCCGTACCGGGCGATCTCCGCACGGCCCGCGGCCAGGAGCTCGGCCGGCGGCATGCCGTCCCGGGACAGATAGCCCTGCATGTGCGCGGCGGGCGCGTTGCGCGGCTCGCCCGCGTCCACGACGAGCGTCCGGCGCCGGGCCCGGCCGAGGACCAGCCCGGCGGAGAGCCCGGCCGCGCCGCCACCGACGACGAGGACCTCGTAGCGGTCGGGGTGTGTGTCGTGTGTTCCGTGCGTCTCGGTCATGGTGACCACCTCCACGGGCAGCGTCGCCGAGCCCCACCGTATTGACAAACGAACTTGCCGAATCTGCAATGAAGGCATGAGTGACGATGCGCGGGACGACGTACCCGGGAGTGACGACACGGACGAGGTGCTCGCCGAGGTGGGCCCCCGGCTGCGACGGATCCGCAAGGAACGCGGCGCCACGCTCGCCGCGCTGTCGGAGGCGACCGGCATCTCGGTGAGCACCCTGTCCCGGCTGGAGTCGGGGCTGCGCAAGCCTTCCCTGGAGCTGCTGCTGCCGATCGCGCGGGCGCACCAGGTGCCGCTGGACGAGCTGGTGGGCGCGCCGCGGGTGGGGGACCCCCGGGTGCGTGCGGAGCCGATCGCGCGGTTCGGCCGCACGTACTGGCCGCTCACCCGCCAGCCCGGCGGGCTGCAGGCGTTCAAGGTGCTGGAGCCGCAGCGGGCCTCCGAGCCGCATCCGCGCACCCACGAGGGCTACGAGTGGCTTTACGTCATGTCCGGGAAGCTGCGTCTGGTCCTCGGCGAGCACGACGTCGTGCTCGGGCCCGGGGAGGCGGCGGAGTTCGACACGCGGGTGCCGCACTGGTTCGGTTCGACGGGGGAGGGCCCGGCGGAGTTCCTGAGCCTGTTCGGCCCCCAGGGCGAACGCATGCACGTCCGCGCCCGCCCGTCCCGGCGACCTTGACAGGGGCGCGGGGAACCGCGCGACCTTTTCGGGGGTCCCGGGGGGGCGGGGCCCCCGAGGACGGGGCGGGTAGGGGCGGCGGGGCGAAAAAAACTCTCCCGGGGGCACCCCACAGGGGCAAGCGACCGCTTAGTATGCAGAAAACGCCCGCACCCCCGGAGGCCCCCGCATGCAGGTATGGCAGGTGCACGAGAACGGCGAACCCGGCGAGGCCATGCGCCTCACGGACGCCGAGCCGCCCACCCCCGCCGACGGCCAGGTACTGCTCAAGGTGCTGGCCGCCAACGTCAACTTCCCCGACGCCCTCCTCTGCCGCGGCCAGTACCAGGTCCGCCCGCCCCTGCCCTTCACCCCCGGCGTCGAGATCTGCGGCGAGACCGAGGAGGGCCGCCGCGTCCTCGCCACCCCCGCCCTCCCGCACGGCGGCTTCGCCGAGTACGCCCTCGCGGACGCGGCCGCCCTCCTGCCCGCCCCCGGCACCCTCGACGACGCCGAGGCCGCCGCGCTGCACATCGGCTACCAGACCGGCTGGTTCGGCCTGCACCGCCGGGCCCGCCTCCAGGCCGGGGAGACCCTGCTCGTGCACGCCGCCGCCGGCGGGGTCGGCAGCGCCGCCGTCCAGCTCGGCAAGGCGGCCGGGGCCACGGTCATCGGCGTCGTCGGCGGCGCCGAGAAGGCCGCCGTCGCCCGCGGGCTCGGCTGCGACCTGGTCGTCGACCGCCGCGCCGAGGACGTCGTGGCCGCCGTCAAGGAGGCCACCGGCGGACGGGGCGCCGACGTGATCTACGACCCGGTCGGCGGCACGGCCTACGCCCAGTCCGCCAAGCTCGTCGCCTTCGAGGGCCGCATCGTCGTCCTCGGCTTCGCGAGCGGCACGATCCCCAGCCCGGCGCTCAACCACGCCCTCGTCAAGAACTACGCGATCCTCGGCCTGCACTGGGGCCTGTACAACACCAAGAACCCCGACCTGGTCCGGCACTGCCACGAGCAGCTCACCGAACTGGCCGCCAAGGGCGCGATCGCACCCCTGGTGAGCGAGCGGGTGCCGCTCGAGGGCGCGGCGGCCGCGGTACAACGGGTCGCCGACGGCGTCACCACCGGCCGCGTCGTCGTCCTGCCCACCGAGGCGAACGGAGCCTGAACCATGCCGGACACCCCCGCCGCCCCCGCCGTCCTCGACGCGGCCCGACTGCGCGCCCTCACCCGCGAGTTCCTGGCCGCCCACCCGCCCGCCGGAACCGACCGGCTCGACTTCCTGCGCGCCCGGTTCGACGCGGGCCTGGCCTGGGTGCACTACCCCGAGGGCCTCGGCGGCCTCGGCGCCCCCCGCTCCCTGCAGGCCGTCGTCGACGCCGAGCTGGAGGCCGCCGGCGCCCCCGACAACGACCCCCGGCGCATCGGCATCGGGCTCGGCATGGCCGCGCCCACCATCCTCCAGTACGGCACGCCCGAGCAGCGGCGGCGCTTCCTGCGCCCGCTGTGGACCGGCGAGGAGGTGTGGTGCCAGCTCTTCAGCGAACCCGGCGCCGGCTCCGACCTGGCCGCGCTCGGCACCCGCGCCGTGCCCGGGGACGGGGGAGACTGGGTCGTCGACGGACAGAAGGTGTGGACGTCCAGCGCCCACCTCGCCCGCTGGGCCATCCTCATCGCCCGCACCGACCCCGCGGTGCCCAAGCACCGCGGCATCACCTACTTCGTGTGCGACATGACCGACCCCGGTGTCGAGGTCCGCCCGCTGCGGCAGATCACCGGCGAGGCCGAGTTCAACGAGGTCTTTCTCACCGGCGTCCGCATCCCCGACTCCCGTCGGCTCGGCGCGGTCGGCGAGGGCTGGCGGGTCGCCCAGACCACCCTGAACAACGAGCGCGTCGCCATCGGCGGCATGCGGCTGCCCCGCGAGGGCGGCATGATCGGCCCCGTCGCCAGGACCTGGCGCGAACGCCCCGAACTGCGCACCCACGACCTGCACCAGCGGCTGCTGAAACTGTGGGTGGACGCCGAGGTCTCCCGCCTCACCGCCGAACGGCTGCGCCAGCAGCTCGTCGCCGGGCAGCCCGGCCCCGAGGGCGCCGGCATGAAGCTCGCCTTCGCCCGCCTCAACCAGGAGATCAGCGGCCTGGAGGTCGAACTCCTCGGAGAGGAGGGCCTGTTGTACGACGACTGGACCATGCGGCGGCCCGAACTCGTCGACTTCACCGGCCGCGAGGCCGGCTACCGCTATCTCCGCTCCAAGGGCAACAGCATCGAGGGCGGCACCAGCGAGGTGCTGCTCAACATCGTCGCCGAGCGCGTCCTCGGCCTGCCCGCCGAACCGCGCACCGACAAGGACGTCGCCTGGAAGGACCTGGCCCGATGAGCACACAGCCCGACCTGCTCCACTCCGAGGAGGAGGAGGCGCTGCGCGCCGCCGTCCGCGACCTGCTCACCGACCACTGCGACCCGGCGGGCGTCCTCGCCCGCACCGAGTCGGAGGCCCCGCACGACGCCAAGCTGTGGAAGGCGCTCACCGAGGGCATGGGCCTGGCCGGACTCCTGGTGCCCGAGGCACTCGGCGGCCAGGGTGCCACCCACCGCGAGGCCGCCGTCGTCCTGGAGGAACTGGGGCGTGCGGTCGCCCCCGTGCCCTACCTGACCAGCGCCGTCGTCGCCACGGAGGCACTGCTGGCCTGCGCGGCCGGCGAGCCCGGCAGCCCCGTGGGCGACCTGCTCGGCGACCTCGCCTCGGGTGCCACGGTCGGGACGCTGGCCGTCGGGCTGCACACCGCCCCGCACGCCCCCTTCCCCGCGGTGCGCCGGGAGAACGGCACGCTGCACGGCGAGCTGACCGCCGTCGCCGCCGCCGGCGCCGCCGACGTCCTCCTCGTCCCCGCCGAGGACGGCGGCCTGTACGCGGTGGCCGCGGCCGAGGCGGACGTCACCGCACAGCTCTCCCTCGACCTCACCCGGCCCGTGGCCCGGATCGTCCTCGACGCCGCGCCCGCCCGCCGCCTCGGCGAGGCGGAGCCCGCCGTGCGCCGCGCCCTGCGGGCCGGGGCGGGACTGCTCGCCTCCGAGCAGCTCGGCCTCGCCGACTGGTGCCTGACGGAGACGGTCCGGTACCTGAAGGACCGCAAACAGTTCAACCGGCCGGTCGGCGGCTTCCAGGCGCTCAAGCACCGGCTGGCCGCGCTGTGGCTGGAGGTCGTCAACCTGCGCGCCGCCGCGCGCAACGCCGCCGACGCCCTCGCCACCGGGAGCGCGGAGGCCGACCTCGCGGTGGTCCTCGCCCAGGCGTACGCCGCGGGCGTCGCCGTGCACGCGGCCGAGGAGGCCGTCCAGCTCCACGGCGGGATCGGCATGACCTGGGAGCACCCGGCCCACCTCTACCTCAAGCGGGCCAAGGCCGACTCGCTCGCCTACGGCACGGCGGGCGCCCACCGCGAGCGGCTGGCCACGCTCGCCGACCTGCGTCCGCCCGCGTAGGCGGGCGCCACCCCGGGGCGGGTCCGCGAACCGATGCGAACCCGCCACCGGCCGGGACACCACTCGTTCGGCGGACACGTCAGCCGCCCGGACGAACCCTCCGCTACGCCACACTTGCGGCCGAACGCCGCGAAGCGGACGTTGCGGAGGAGGGTGACCATGGCCATTTCCATCTCGATGGTGCTGCTGCTGACGATCCTTGCGGTGATCTTCCTCCGCAACGGGGGCCTGAAGGTCTCGCACGCGCTGGTCTGCGCCCTGCTGGGCTTCCTCCTGGCGAGCTCCAGCATGGCGCCCACGATCCACAACGGCCTGCTGGCCACGGCGGACATCGTCAGCAGCCTGCACCCGTGAGCGGCTCCGGGGACCCACCCCGGAGCCCTGCGCCCAAAGGTCACCCGCCGACGGCGAACACACCCACCCCGTTGGCGACCGCCCGCTCCGACCCGTCCGAGGGGTGGTTCCGCACGACGGGCGCCCCGCCCCCGGCACCGCGCGCCACCAGGGCCGAGGACCCGCCGCCGTCCGTCCCGAGCGCGTCCGAGGCCCCCAGCCGTCCCAGCTCCGCGGCCACCTCGGCGACCGTCAGCCCGGACCGGTACGCCGCCGAGCCGTCCAGGGCGAGCAGCAGCAGCCGCTTCCCGCCGTCCGCGATGCCCAGCGCCGTGCGGACCGTCGACGCCGAGTCGTCCAGCCCCGGCAGGTTCCGGCCGTCCCGGCGCAGCACCGCGCCGCCGACGGCGAACCGGTAGGGCGCGCCCGCCTTCGCCGCCACGAGCCGCTGTTCCACGGTGACCTGCTCGCCCACCGACAGCTTGCGCAGCCACTGGGCTCCCGCCTCGCGCCCCACCAGCACCGTCGTGCCCTCGGCGACCGCCCCGGCACCGGGGGAGTCCGCCGTCGAGACGACCCGTCCGTCGCGCACGGTGACCTCGTAGGTGTCCGATGCGCAGGGCGCCGCACGCGAGCTGTCCGTGCCGCACACCGCCCGCCGCCGCGAGGCGCTGCCCCAGTCGGCGGTGTACGCCCCGACCGAGCCCTCGGGCAGCGCGTACTGGTTGAGCCCGCGCAGCGGCAGCGATCCGTCGGCCGCCGAGCGCACCGTCCCGGACAGGGACAGCCGGTCCAGCCGCGCGAGTTCGTCGGTGCCGACGCCGAGCACGTCCTCGGTGCTGCCCCCCGAGGGCAGCGCCGGACCGAAGCGCTGGGCGCGCGGCACCGCCGCCTTCAGGGGCCGGCCGTCCGCCACCGCCGGGCCGACCGGGGCGCCGGTCACCGGCACCCCCGGGTGCTGGGCCTCGCTGATGTGGAAGAAATCGCCGTTGACACCGGCGACGGCCCCCGCGGAGGCGGCCATCCGCGACACGGAGGCACGGGCGGCGACGGACCCCGGGTAGAGCAGGTCGACACGGACGTGCGGATCGGCCAGGTCGACGGTGAGCAGATGGACGTGGGCCGTCCCGTGGGCGGCGGCGAGGTCGAAGTCCCGGTAGGTGACACCGGGCGAGACCTCGCTCGCGCGCTGTACGGCGCCGGCGGGCGCCGCGCCCGCGAGGGTGGCGCCGGCCAGCGTGCCGAGGACGGAGAGCTGGGCGAGAACGGTGGTGAGCCGGGCCCCGGGGCGGATCCCGAACCGCCCACTGGGTCTGATCCGGAGCCGGGCTCCGGTCCGGAAATGCCGGTAACGCGTCACGAGTACCCCCTGGGAACTGGTGGCTGCCTGGCCGTCCGCACACATGTGCTGACGTATCGTCAACTCACCGGCTCATCACAGGAATAAGCCGGGAGGGCGAGGGGCAGTCCACCAGACGGGGGCGACGCGCACGGCGGCTACGCGTCGACGACGCGGGAACGGATCAGAAAACGCACTCCTTCGGGTGCCTCCAGGGAGAACCCGCTGCCGCGTCCCGGAACGACGTCCACGATCAGCCGGGTGTGCGCCCACACCTCGTACTGGCTGCGGGACATCCAGAACCCGACCGGCTCGCCGACTCCGTCCACCTCCAGCTCGGCGAGCAGCACGTCCGAGCCGCCGGTGCGGAACTCGCCCTCCGGATAGCACATGGGGGCGCTGCCGTCGCAGCAGCCGCCCGACTGGTGGAACATGAGCGGCCCGTGCTCCGCCCGGAGCCGCCGCAGCAGCTCCCCGGCGGCGGGCGTCAGCGCCACCCGCGGCACGCTCTCCACGTCCCGGTCGGCGTCCTCCATGAGGTCACTCCCGTCCTTCGTCCCCGGCATCCCGGCACCCCGGTGGGCACGGTGGTGCCACGGCTCCCGCACGCGATTGAACGCCGCGGCAGGTTGCACGGAGGTTGCGACCGGGGCGGGCGGCCGGGGCTCCTGCCCCCGGGCCGGGGCGTGGCCCCCGGCCCGGACGAGAGCTGGGGCCCGGACGCGTGCCCGGGCCGCACGGCTGTGGCGTAAACCCGCCGCCGCCATCCGAGTGGGGCCGACCGGCCCTCGCGGGTACCCGGGGAACCCACGCAAGGTGGAACCGTCCGCCCCGACCCGGAAGGCCCCCCCATGCCCCCCGACGACACCACCCCGCCGCCCACCGCCCTCACCGAGGAGGACCTCGCCGCCCTCGACGCCCACTGGCGCGCGGCCAACTACCTCGCCGTCGGCCAGATCTACCTCATGGCCAACCCGCTGCTCACCGAGCCGCTGCGCCCCGAACACGTCAAGCCCCGGCTGCTGGGCCACTGGGGCACCTCGCCCGGCCTCAACCTCGTCCACACCCACCTCAACCGCGTCATCCGCGACCGCGACCTCGACGCCCTCTGCATCTGGGGCCCCGGCCACGGCGGCCCCGCCGTCGTCGCCAACAGCTGGCTGGAGGGCTCGTACACCGAGACCTATCCCGACGTCACCCGTGACGCCGCCGGCATGGCCCGCCTCTTCAAGCAGTTCTCCTTCCCCGGCGGCATCCCCAGCCACGTCGCCCCCGAGACCCCCGGCTCGATCCACGAGGGCGGCGAACTCGGCTACGCCCTCTCCCACGCCTACGGCGCCGCCCTCGACAACCCCGGCCTCCTCGTCACCTGCGTGATCGGCGACGGCGAGGCGGAGACCGGGCCGCTCGCCGCCTCGTGGCACTCCAACAAGTTCCTCGACCCCGTCCACGACGGCGCCGTCCTGCCCGTTCTCCACCTCAACGGCTACAAGATCGCCAACCCCACGGTCCTGGCCCGCCTCCCCGAGGAGGAACTCGACGAACTGCTGCGCGGCTACGGCCACGACCCCCTCCACGTCACCGGCGAGGACCCCGCCGCCGTCCACCGCGCGATGGCCGGCGCGATGGACACCGCCCTGGACCGCATCACCGCCCTCCAGCGCGCCGCCCGCGAGGACGGCGCCACCGAGCGCCCCCGCTGGCCGATGATCGTGCTGCGCACCCCCAAGGGCTGGACAGGGCCCGCCGAGGTCGACGGCCTCCCCGTCGAGGGCACCTGGCGCGCCCACCAGGTCCCGCTCGCCGCCGTCCGCGACAACCCCGAGCACCTGCGCCAACTGGAGAGCTGGCTGCGCTCCTACCGCCCCGAGGAACTGTTCGACGCCCAGGGCGCGCCCCGGCCCGAGGTCCTGGCCTGCGTCCCCGAGGGGAAGCGCCGCCTCGGCGCGACCCCGCGCGCCAACGGCGGTCTGCTGCTGCGCACACTGCCGCTGCCGCCTCTGGAGAAGCACGCCGTCCCCGTCGACAAGCCCGGCGCCACCCTGCACGAACCCACCCGCGTCCTCGGCGACCTCCTCGAGGACGTCATGGCCGCCACCGCCGAACGCCGCGACTTCCGCCTCGTCGGCCCCGACGAGACCGCCTCCAACCGCCTCCAGGCCGTCTACGAGGCCAGCGGCAAGGCGTGGCAGGCGGAGACCCGCCCCGTGGACGAGAACCTCGACCGGCACGGCCGGGTGATGGAGATCCTCTCCGAACACACCTGCCAGGGCTGGCTGGAGGGCTACCTCCTCACCGGCCGGCACGGGCTGTTCTCCTGCTACGAGGCCTTCGTCCACATCGTCGACTCGATGGTCAACCAGCACGTCAAATGGCTGCGCACCACTCGCCGCCTGGACTGGCGCGCCCCCATCGCGAGCCTCAACTACCTGCTCACCTCACACGTCTGGCGACAGGACCACAACGGCTTCTCCCACCAGGACCCCGGCTTCGTCGACCACATCCTCAACAAGAGCCCCGAAGCCGTACGGGTCTACTTCCCGCCGGACGCCAACACCCTGCTCTCGGTCGCCGACCACGCCCTGCGCAGCAGGAACTACGTCAACGTGATCGTCGCCGGCAAGCAGCCCTGCTTCGACTGGCTGAGCATGGAGGAGGCCCGCGTCCACTGCGCCCGCGGCCTCGGCGTCTGGGACTGGGCGGGCACCGAGGACGGCACCCGGGAACCCGACGTGGTGCTCGCCTGCGCGGGGGACGTCCCCACCCAGGAGACCCTCGCCGCCGCCCAGTTGCTCCGCGGCCGCCTGCCCGACCTCGCCGTCCGCGTGGTCAACGTCGTGGACATCGCCCGGCTGCTCCCCGCCGAGGAACACCCGCACGGCATGAGCGACTTCGAGTACGACGGCGTCTTCACCTCCGCCAAGCCGGTGATCTTCGCCTACCACGGCTACCCGTGGCTCATCCACCGCCTCGCCTACCGCCGCGACGGCCACGAGCACCTGCACGTGCGCGGCTACAAGGAGCGCGGCACCACGACCACCCCGTTCGACATGGTCGTCCAGAACGACCTCGACCGGTACCGCCTGGTCATGGACGTCATCGACCGCGTCCCCGGCCTCGCCGTCCGTGCCGCCGCCGTCCGCCAGGAGATGCAGGACGCCCGGCTGCGGCACCACGAGTGGATCCGCGAGCACGGGGTGGACCTGCCGGAGGTGGCGGACTGGACCTGGGACGGCTGAGCCGGCGGCCTCTGCCCGCCGGGGTGCGTCAGGCGCGGAAGTAGTGCCCCGCGTCCAGGTCCTCGACGAGGCTCGGCCCGCTCGGCGTCCAGCCCAGCAGTTCCTGGGTGCGCGTGCTGGAGGCGAGGATGTCCAGGGCGAAGATCGGGCCGATCCAGCCGAAGTGGTCCTGGACGTCCTCGGGCGCGATCGAGGCGGCGGGGACGCCCAGCCCCCGCCCGATGGCCTCCGCGATCTCCCGCGTGGGGACGCCCTCCTCGCCCACCGCGTGCAGGAGCGTCCCCGCCGGGGCCTTCTCCAGTCCCAGGCGGGTGATCCGCGCCGCGTCCGAGCGGTGCACCGCGGGCCAGCGGTTCGTGCCCTCGCCGACGTAGCCCGCGACTCCCTTCTCCCGGGCGACGGCGGTCAGGACCGCGAGGAAGCCGTGGTCGCCCTCGCCGTGCACGGTGGTGGAGTAGCGCACGCTCACCGTGTGCACGCCGCGGCCGACGTACTCCAGCGCGAGGTTCTCGCTGCCGCCCCGGGGGGAGTCCGGGCCGTGGAACGGCGACGGGTCCTCCTCGGTCACCTTGCGGCCCTGCGACATGCCGGCGACGCCGGAGGCCAGCAGGAAGGGACGGCCCGAACCGGTGAGGGCGTCGCCGATCGTCCGCACGGCCTCCCGTTCGGCGCGGGCGGTGTCGGCGGGGCGGGTGAAGTCGTGCTTGTTGGCGAGGTGGATGACGGCCTCGGCGGCCTCGGCGCCCGCCCGGATGCCGTCGAGGTCGTCGAGGTCACCGCGGCGGACCCGGACGCCCTTCGCGGCGAGCGAGGCGGCCGAGGCCTCGGAGCGGGCGAGCCCCTCCACCTCGTGGCCCGCGGCCAGCAGCTCGTCGACCACGGCAGAACCGATCCAGCCGGAAGCTCCGGTGACGAAAACGCGCATGGGAATGGTCTCCTTCGAGGCTCACCAGGGAGCCGTGGAACAAGTGACGTCAGTGACTGACGTCGGTCGCTGACATCACTGTAGCTCCTATGTCAGTACCTGTCATCACTAGACTGGGCGGCATGGTGCGCTGGGAACCCGGGACACGGGAACGACTGCAGGCGGCGGCGATGGACCTCTACACGAGCCGCGGCTACGAGAGGACCACCGCCGCGGACATCGCGCAGGCCGTCGGCCTCACCGAGCGGACCTTCTTCCGCCACTTCGCCGACAAGCGCGAGGTGCTGTTCGGCGGCCAGGAACTGCTGGAGAAGGCGCTCCTCGACGGCGTGGCCGCGGCGGCGCCGGACGCCTCACCGTTCGAGACGGTCCGGTCAGCCCTGACCGCCCTGGCCCCGCACTTCTCGGACGAACGCCGCCCCTTCTCCCGGCAGCGGCAGGCGATCGTCGAGGAGAACCCCGCCCTGCGCGAACGCGAACTGCTGAAGGCGGCGGGCCTGGCCACGTCCATGACCGCCGCCCTCCGCACCCGCGGCGTCCCCGAGGTGACCGCCCGCCTCGCCGCGCAGTCCGGGGTGACGGTCTTCGGCGTGGCCTTCGGCGTCTGGGTCGCCGAGGGCGAGGAACGGCTGTTCCAGGACATCCAGCGCGAGGTGTGGAACGAACTCGTCGCGCTGGCCGCCGACGAGGCGTGACGGGTGGCGACCGGACTGCGGCGGCTTGCCACCGGGCTCCGGTCGCCACCGCGCCACGGTTCCTTGGAGCCCCTGGTCGAAGCTATCCCGCCGCGCGCGCCACGAACACCGCCCATTGGCCCCGGCCGACGCGCAGCATCGGTCCGTCACCCGTAATCTTCGAGTCCCGTACGTACACGGCGTCCAGGGCGGCAGCCACCTCCACGCAGTTCCCGCCGTCCGATCCGCTGTAGCTGCTCCTGAACCAGTGCAGCCCGTCCACGTGCTCGGCCATCTGCTCCACGCTCATGTCTCTCCCGCCATCCGCTCGATGAGTCGTGCAGATTCCTCGACGTTCAAGGCCTGCGATCGCAGCTTGCCATATCGCAAGGCGAAGGTACTGACCTCGGCGGGCTTTGTGAGGACGCATCCGACACCTTGGGATTCGAAGTAGCCGAGGTGCTTGTGCTCGCGCGTCTCCACCACCACGAATGGACCGTTCTTGCCGGGGTGGAAGCCGCGCATGGCGGGCATGACCTGTACCTCCACGTTCCGCAGCGCAGCCAGCTCCAGCAGTTGAAGCCACTGTGCACGCATCACCTCCGGGCAGCCCACCGGATCGCGCAGTGCCTCCTCGTTGATGATGAACGACAACTCCGCGAGTGGTAGCCGCGTCGGCAGCTTCTGCCGACTCAGGCGTGCCTCGGTGCGCTGGTCGATGACATCTTCGCCGAGCGGCGGGCAGTGACCAGCAAACAGGGCCCGTGCATACTCCTCCGTCTGCAACAACCCCGGCACCAGTTGTGGTTCGTAGTCGAACCGGCTCACCGCCTCCGCCTCCATGAGCGCGAAGTTACGGAAAAAGCGCGGCAGTTTCGCCCGGTCCACCTCGTCCTGGAGCACCTCCAGCACTCCGCCCGCCTCCAGCACCCGGTCCGCGGCGCGCGTGAACGCCGCCTTGGCCGGGCGCCGGCCCTGCTCCACCGAGCCGACCTGCGGGGCCGGGGACGGGAGCTGAGTGATTGTGGCCTGCTCCAGGGAGTAGCCGATGGCCTCACCGAACTGCTGCTGGTTCAACCCGGCCCGCTTCCGCAGATGCTGGAGCAATCTTCCCGTACGCAGCCCACGCCCCCGGAAGGTCACCCCCGCCCTCGTCCTTCCTGTTCGCCACCCGACCGCCGCCGCCCCGCGTCTCCCGCACCGTACTCACGGCCCTCACGCCCTTTCCGCCCGCATTCACACCCGCTCCCGGGCCATGTCCAACGCGAGCCGCGCGCACGGGGACACGTGAGCGAAGCCGTACAACGCCCGTACAAAAACGGGTGGGACACCGCCGCCCCGGCCCGTACCGTGGGGACCTTCGGACGGCGTCGGCCTCCGGAGTCCCTGAGGTGACCCATCTAGATGACGAGTCATTCGACGAGCGATCCCACCGAACCCCCCGTGCACGAGGTGTGGAGCGTGTCCGCCGCCGACATCCGGCAAGGACGCAAAGCACTGTGCTGGAGCGTCGGACCGGACTGCGAACTCTCGGTCCTGCTGGTCCATCGGCGGTACCTGGAACAAACCCCCTACATCAAGGGTTGGGTCGGATGGCGGCCGGCAGGCGCCTGCCCCGGTGAGCTGGTCACCGTCACGGGACAGGGGGAGCGGCGCACCACGGTGGAAAACATTGGCGTCTGGTCCAGTCACCTGGCCCTACTCCCGAACTCACGGTTCCTACTGGTGAGCGGACGTACGGCACGGAACAGGACCAGCGGTGTCTGGGCGCCCAACGCCGTGGTCTACTCCGCGTCGGGCGCACCCGAGGGGCAGTTCTGCATCGGCGACGACGTCCGCACTCTCGTGAGCGACCGCCACGGACGGGTCTGGACGACCCATGGGGACGAAGGCATCTTCGGGGGACACCCCGAGTCCGCGGCCGGACTCGCCGGTTGGGACACCGACGGCCGTGCGCTGTGGAGTCCACGGGGCCGGCTGCCCCAGCCTGCGCTGGAAGGCTGCACGGCCGCGACCGACGGCGAGGAGGTATGGCTGGCCTGGTACACGGGCAGCGGCAGTCGAGGCACCTACCTCACCCGCGTCTCCCCGGCCACCGGCGAAACGGTGACGTACCCCTGTCCCGTCAGCGCCCCTGACGGGTTCGCGGTCCACGGCAACCGGGCGGTATTGACCCGTCGCGACCACAATCAGCGCACCGTCACGCTCGACCGCGCCGAACTCGGCGACACCACCTGGACGGTGACCGACAGGCGCGTACTCGACGTTCCCGGCCGGGTCGTCCTCCGCTGCGGTCAGGGCCGCGACGGCACGCTTTGGCTCCGCGCGGGTGATACCTGGCTGCGCATCACGGTGTGACGGGCTGAGCCCGACGTGCTCAGTGGGCTGTGATTGCGCCGTGCGGCGTCCCGTCGTACTCGGTGACGACCGCACGGCGTCCGGGCCGTGCTTCCGTACCCGTACGACGCCCGTACCGCGCTGTCCGGCACGCGCCTCCGACCCCGCCGGTGCGCCAGTGCGACCGGATGGATACGGCTTGACGCCAGCAGGATGACCGTCAGGGCCGGCCCGGGTACTCGGACCGGTGGTCCGCCGACTCGGTCGGCGGACCACCGGGGAAGGTCGAAGTCAGTCGCCCGCTATGAACAGGTAATAGCTCCTGTCCCTGGCGAATCGTGCGGCTTCGAGAATGTCGTCGATCACTCGGGACGGCGCTTCCAACGCTTCCAACTCTTCGACCAGTCGTGCGAGTTGGAGTCTGTTGAACGTTGTGTCCCCGTGAACCATGACACCGCGGCGCATGCTGTCCGGGGGCGCGGAAGTGCACGCGTTCCTGGCAGTGCACTCCGTGTCATCAGGCAGGTAACTGATTTGCCTGCCTCGGCGATCCAGTACGTAGATCCCGAGTCCCATGTCGCCTTTCCTACCCCGTCGCCCCGCGCCTCCCTCCGGTCCGAGAGGCCGGTGGTCGTCGGCCTCAGCCCTCCACCCTCCGCCGGTACACCACCGCCTGCCACGGGGCCAGGGTGAGGTCGGGGGGTGGGGGAGCGAGGTTGGTGAGGAGGAGGTCGGCGGAGGACCAGGCGGGGGCGTCCGGGAGGTCGGGTTTCACCGGGGTACCGGTGAAGTTGCCGAGGACCAGGAGTTCGGTCGCCCCGAGGCGGCGGGTGAAGGCGTAGACGCGTTCGTCGTGCGGCAGGAGCATGCGGAAGTCACCGTCGGCCACGGCCGGTTCGGTGTGCCGCAGTTCGATCAGCCTGCGGTAGTAGTGGTAGACGGAGTCGGGGTCCTCGTACTGGGCGGCGGCGTTGATCCGGTCGTGGTTGGGGTTGACGGCGAGCCAGGGCCGGCCGGTGGTGAAACCGGCGTGCGGCGAGGTGTCCCACTGCATCGGTGTGCGCGCGTTGTCGCGCCCCCGGGCGCGCAGCACGGTCAGCACCTCCTCCGGCGTACGGCCCTCCTTCCGCGTCGCCTCGGCGTACTGTCCGAGCGCCTCGATGTCGCGGAAGTCGGCGATGGTCTCGAACGGGTGGTTCGTCATGCCGAGTTCCTCGCCCTGGTACACGTAGGGCGTGCCGCGGTGCAGGTGCAGTACGGTGCCGAGCATCTTCGCGGAGGCGACGCGGTGGGCGGGGCCGTCGTCGCCGTAGCGCGAGACGGCGCGGGGCTGGTCGTGGTTGTTCCAGTAGAGGCTGTTCCAGCCGCGTTCGGCGAGGCCCGCCTGCCAGCGTCCGAGGATGGCCTTGAGACGGGTCAGCTTCAGCGGGACGAGCTGCCACGGGTCCTCGCCCCGGTCGGCCCAGACATGGTCGAACTGGAAGACCATGTCGAGTTCGCGCCGCCGCGGATCGGTGAAGAGGACGGCCTCCTCGATGGTCACGCCGGGCATCTCGCCGACGGTGAGCACCGCGTCCCGGCCGGCGAAGACCCGCTCGTGCATCTCCTGCAGGAACTCGTGGACGCGCGGGCCGTTGACGTAGCCGGCCGCGCCGTCGGGGAAGACCCCGCGGTCCGACACCCGGCCGTCGGGGAGCGCGGGGTCCTTGGAGATCATGTTGATGACGTCCATCCGGAAGCCGTCCACTCCGCGGTCCAGCCACCACCGCATCATCGTGTACACCGCCTCGCGGACCTGCTCGTTCTCCCAGTTCAGGTCGGGCTGCTTGCGGGAGAACAGATGCAGGTAGTACTCGCCGGTGCGCGCGTCGAACTCCCAGGCCGACCCGCCGAAGGCGGCGGCCCAGTTGGTCGGTTCGGCACCGGGCGCCCCGGGCTCCATGCCCTCGCGGGGCGGCCGCCACCAGTACCAGTCGCGCTTGGGGGAGGCCTTGCCGCTGCGGCTCTCCAGGAACCACGGGTGCTCGTCGGAGCTGTGGTTGACCACCAGGTCCATGATCAGCCGCATGCCGCGCGCGTGGACGCCGGCGAGCAGCTCGTCGAAGACGTCGAGATCGCCGAAGAGGGGGTCGATGTCCTGGTAGTCGCTGATGTCGTAGCCGTTGTCGTCCTGCGGGGAGGGGTAGACGGGCGAGAGCCAGAGGACGTCCACGCCGAGGCCGGCGAGGTGGTCCAGGTGGCCGATGATGCCGCGCAGGTCCCCGACGCCGTCACCGTCGGCGTCAGCGAAACTGCGGGGGTAGATCTGGTAGACGACAGCGCTCTTCCACCAGGGATCCATCGTGCTGCATCCTTCCCTCGGGTCGCCGCCGCGGAGTCCTCCGGGGCGGCCGGTCCGTTCTCGCTCGGGCACGGCACGCACCGCCGACGCGCCCGTCGGCGGTGCGTGCCGCGGCTCTCCGGCCTAACTCACGGTCATGTGGTCGATGTTGGCCGCGCTGTCCCCGGTGTCGTACTGGAGCCTCACCGTCGCCCCGTCGGGGACGGACACGCGGACGGTGGTGTCGGCGAAGGTGGAGTTCCAGTTCCCGGTGTACGGGAAGTGCACCTTCCGGGCGAAGCGGCCGTCGATGTACAGGCTGAGCTTGGCTCCCTTGTTGGCACTGGCCGTCCTGAAGGTCAGTGACGTGGCCGCCGCCACGTTGTGGAACTCCAGGCCCGCCCCGGCCTTGTCGATGCTTCCGACGAGCTGCCCGTCGGAGGCGGCGGCGGCCGACTCGTTCCGGGCCGTGCCGTACTTCTGGCCGGTCTCCGCCTCGATCCTCCCCGACAGCCTCTGCGCGGCCAGGGTGTACGTCATCGCCGCGAGGCCGGAGGCCACCCCGGTGGAGCGCCCGTCGGTGAGGGTCCTGTCGAACTGGGCCGAGGGGAGGTCATCGGTGCGGTGGTCGTAGGCCGACTGGGCGTTGTCGCCGAGCCAGCCGAGGTAGGCGTCCTGGCCGCCGAGGGTGATGAACTTGTACAGCCCGCGCAGGAAGATGCCCTTGAAGACGACCTCGTAGTCGTTGACCGCGCCGGGCCGGTACAGGCCCCTCCCGCCGACGTCGTCCTCGTGGACGATGATCTGCTTGCTCCCGGTGGTGAAGTGGGACCGGGCGAAGTCGGCGACCTTCCGGCCGTCGGCGAGGTAGGTGTCGTCCTTCGTGAGGTCGTAGAGGTTGGCGCCCAGCTCCAGGAAGACACCGGCGTTGTAGGTGTACAGGTTGTCGTCCCACTCACGCCCGGAGAAGGAGTTCTCGAAGCCGCCGTCCGGCCGCAGGAAGCTCTTCTTCAGCCAGGCGTAGGTGTCCTGCGCGATCTGCAGGTACGTCCTGTCGGTGTTCAGCGGGTTGTTGTGCACCGTGGCGTCCGGGTAGTAGCGGGCCAGTTCGGCGGCCGCTATGGCGAAGCCGTTGGAGGGCACGTCCTTCTGGTCCTTGGTGCCGCGTTCCCGCCAGAAGCCGCCGCCGTGGGCGTCGTCGTAGTAGTCGCGGTAGAAGAAGTCGACGTGCCACTTCGCCTGGTCGCGCATGTGCCGGTCGCCCGTGGCCTCGTAGGCGTCGAGGGCGAACTGGATCGCCCAGGAGTAGTCGTCGTTCCAGTCCGTGTCGTTGCCGATCCAGCACTTCGGGTTCCCGAAGCGGTCGGTCGAGTGCGTGTTCTCGTAGCGGTAGTAGGCCTCGCTGATCTTGTCCTTCCACCGGCCGGTCAGCCGTGAGGCGTCGGTGAGGGTCTGGCGGTCGAAGGAGGACTCCCAGAAGTGGATGGCGGCGGGGTTGGACAGGGAGGTCTTGAAGTCGCCCCCGTCGTAGTAGTGGGAGAGGAAGGAGTCCGTGGTCCTGACGAGGTCGGCGCGGGTGAACGTGGCGGCCGCGTGCTCGGTCGTGGCGTGCGCGGTCGCGGCGTCCGGGGCCGTGGCGTTCGCCGTTCCCGCGTGCGCCGTCCTCGCGCTCGCGGTCGTGGCGCTCGCGAGGAGACCGCCGGTGAGCATCGCGGACGTGAGCACGATGCCGGTCGCTCTCAACGCATGGGTTCGGTACCTCATGGGGTGCGCTCCCTGTCTGTCGCCGAACGGGCCGCCGCACGGCGGACCGTTCCCTGGGGGGTGGTGGGGGTGGTGCGTACGGGGGAGGTGGAGAAGGGGAAGGGAATGCGGAGGAGGGGTGCGGAGGGGGGGCGGAGGGTGGTCAGCCCTTGATGCCGCCGGCGGTCAGGCCGCTCACGATGCGGCGCTGCAGCAGCAGGACGACGGCGATCAGGGGCACGGTGACGACGAGACCGGCGGCCATCGTCTGGGTGTAGGGGACGATGTGCGGCCCCGCGGTGAAGCCGGCGATGGCCACGGTGGACGGCGCCACGTCCGTGGAGCCGTTGGACAGCACGCTGGACAGCAGGTACTCGTTCCACGAGGCGAGGAAGACCAGGATCGCCGTGGTGAACAGGGCGGGGGCGGCCAGCGGCAGGATGACCAGGCGGAAGGCCTGCCGGGAGGTGGCGCCGTCCACTCGGGCCGCCTCCTCGAGGTTCCAGGGCATGTCGGCGAAGAAGCTGGTCAGCGTGTAGACGGCGAGCGGAAGCGAGAAGGAGATCTGCGGCAGGGCCAGCGCCTGGTAGGTCCCCAGCCAGTGCCAGTCGCTGAACAGCTGGAACAGCGGGGTCAGGATCGCGACGCCGGGGAACATGGAGGCCCCGAGGATCACCGTCAGGACGAGCCCCTTGCCACGGAACGTCAGCCGGGCCAGCGCGTAGGCGGCGAAGACACCGATCACCATGGACACGGCGGTGACCACCGTGCCGATGAGGAGGCTGTTCACCAGCGAGCGCGTGAAGGCGTTGTAGCGGTCGTCGAACGCGTACCGGAAGTTGTCCAGGGTGACGTGACTGAACCACAGGTCCGTGGAGAAGGTGTGGTCGTTGTCGCGGAACGCCAGCACGAGCATCCAGTAGAACGGCGCCAGGCACCACACGAGGATGACGGCCGTGGTCAGGGCGGTGCCGATCGTGCTCCAGCGGATGTTGCGGTGCCCTCGCGCGTGAGGCGCCTCCGCAGCGGGGGCCGCGGATGCGGTGCTCGTGGTCATCTCAGCTCACCGCCTTCGCCCGTGCGCCGAACAGGTTGACGTTGAGCAGGCGGACCAGCCCGAACGCGATGACGAAGATCAGCACGAAGGTGATCGTGGACAGGGCGGAGGCCGAATTGGCGCCCCTGGTGAGCTGGTTGACGACGAGGACGGAGCTGGTCGTCGTCCCGTTGGAGCCGCCGGTGAGGATCTTCGGCAGGTCGTACATGCGCAGGGTGTCCAGAGCGCGGAAGACGACGGCGACCGCCAGGGCCGGTCTCACCAGCGGCAGCGTCACGTTGGTGAAGCGCCGCCAGGCACCCGCGCCGTCGATCCTCGCCGCCTCGTACGTCTCCGCGGGGATGTTCTGCAGTCCCGCGAGGATCAGCAGTGCGATGAAGGGCGTGGTTTTCCAGGTGTCCGCGACGACGATCGCGGACCGAGCCGGCCACAGCGAGGACGTCCACGCGTAGTGGGTGCCGAGGAGCTTGTTGACCACGCCCTGGGGGTCGAACATGACCTGCCACAGCTTGGACGTGACGGCCGTGGGGATCGCCCACGGCACGAGGATCGCCACCCGCACCATGGCACGGCCGCGGAAGGCGCGGTGCATCGTCAGCGCGAACACCATGCCGATGACGGTCTCCAGCGTGCAGGCGACCACGGTGAACCCCACCGTGACCCCGACCGAACCCCAGAACTGCGAACCCAGGGCCCCGCTCGGGCAGGAGGTCCAGCCGCCCTCGGGCGTGGCACACCGCTGCAGCAGCCAGTGCGTGTAGTTGTGCAGCCCGAACCAGTTGCCGCCCGAGTCGAACATGCCGGTCGCGCGGTCGAGCCCCGGGTCGGTCAGGAAGGACTGGTAGACGGCCTTGAGGACGGGATAGCCGACGACGAGCGCCAGCAGCAGGACGGCGGGCGCGATCAGCAGGTACGCCGTGCGCGCCTCCCCGGGACGGCGGGCGCCCCGGCGGGGAGCGCGTCCTTTCCGGGACGGACGGCGCCGGTCGTTCCCGGGTTCCTCGGCGGTTCTTCGTTCCGTGTGACCGGCTACGGCCATGGCTGCTCCTTGCGGTGGGGGCACCGTCCGACGTCGTGACCTGGGGAAGGGGCGGGGTGGGGAGGGCAGGGGCCGAGGGGGCCCGCCCCGCGGTCAGCCGCCGGCGGTGGCGGACTTGATGGCCGCCTGCATGTCCTTCAGCGCCTGCGCGGTGGTGGTCCGCCCCTGCAGCGCCGCGTAGGTGTTGGTCTCGATCGCCTCGGTGACACCCGGGTAGAACGGGGTGATGGGGCGCGGCACCGCCGTCTCGATGCTCTTGAGCAGGTCGGGCAGGTAGGTGAACTTCTTCACGAGCTTCGGGTCGCTGTACATCGAGGTGAGGACCGGCGCCAGCGTGCCGACGGTCAGGTTGTTGCGCTGGACGGTGTCGGACTCGATGAACCTCAGGAAGTCCAGAGCGGTCGCCTGGTGCTCGGAGTAGGCGCTGATGCCCAGGTTGTGGCCGCCCAGTGTGGAGGCGCCGTGACCGGCGGGGCCCGGCAGCGGCGCGACACCGTACTTGCCGGCGACCTTGGAGTCCTTGCCGTCCAGGATGGCCACCGCGTAGGGCCAGTTGCGCATGAACATGAGCTGTCCGGAGCGGAAGGCGTTCACGGTCTGCGTCTCCTGGAAGCCGAGCGCCTCCTTGGGGATGTAGCCGTCCTTGAAGCCTTTGACCAGGAAGTCGAGCCCGGCGGCGGACTCGGGTGAGTCGACCGTCGCGGTGCGCCCGTCCGATCCGACGATCTTGCCGCCGGTGGCGTTGATCGCCTCGGCGGCGTTCACCGTCAGCCCTTCGTACTTGGCGAACTGGCCCGCGTAGCAGGCGGGCCGGTCACCGGTGATGGTCCCCTCGGCGGTTCTGCCCTCGCAGTTCCCGAGCAGTTCCTTCCACGTGGTGGGCGCGGAGTCGACCATGTCGGTGCGGTAGTAGAGCAGCCCGCCGTCGGAGCCGTACGGTGCCGCGTAGAGCGTGCCGTTGTAGGTGGCCGACTTCACGGTCGCGGGGAGCAGCCTGCGGGTGTCCAGAGTGTGCCGTCCGGTGAGCGGCACGATCCAGCCCCGGGCCGCGAACTCCGCCGTCCACACCACGTCCACGGTGACGACGTCGTAGCCGGGGTCCTTCGCCTGGAAGTGCTGCTCCAGATCGGCCAGTTGCTGGTCGGCCTGGTCGGACTGCTGCTTGATCGTCACCTTCTCGTCGGGGTGCGCCCTGTTCCACTCGTCGGCGATGAACGGCAGGACGCCGCTGTTGTCCTTGCCCGTGACGAAGGTGATCGGCCCCCGGCCGTCCGCTCCCCGCGTCGAACCGCCGCTGTCTCCGTCCGCGCCGCAGCCGGCCAGGACCAGTGTCGCGCCGAGCGCGCCCGCCACGGCCGCGACCTTCCTTGCACGCATGAGCCGCTCTCCTTCGCCCAAGGAATCGATACGATTCGACGATGTTCCGAGCACGCTAAAGTCACGCCTCGGGGGTGTCAACGGTGCGGGAGAAGGCTCGCGTTACGGAAGGGCAACGAATCAGCGAGGTTCGGGGGCCGGTCCGGAACTCGCCCGGACCACCAGTTCCCCGTCGAACAGCATCTGCGAGGGAGCGCCGAGCTGCTGCCCCTCGATACGCCGGATCAGCATCTCGGCGGCCGCCTTGCCCATGTCGGCGGCGACCGGCCCCACCGTGGTCATGGTCGGCGTCGTCATCAGCGCGGCCTGGGCCGGCATGTCGACGCACACCACCGAGAAGTCCTCGGGGATGCGCCGGCCGCCGGCCACCGCCGCGGCCATGAGTCCGGGTGTGGCCTGCTCGTTGAACGCGATCACCGCGGTCGTCCGCGGATCCGCGGCGAGCAGTTCGGCGAACGCCTTCCGCCCGCCGTCGGTGTGGCTCTGGCAGGTCAGCGCGGTCAGCGCGACACCGGCCTCGCGCGCCGCCCGCAGCATGCCGTCCCGCAGCCGGATCGCGTTGCCGCGCCCGGAGGCGATCGTCGCGGCGTCCTGGTGAACGAAGCCCAGGTGGCGGTGACCGAGCCCCGCGAGGTGCTCGACGGCCAGCCGCGCGCACTGGTCGAAGTCGGTGTCCACGTAGTCCAGTTCGCCGGGATCGGCGTTCTGCCCCAGCATGGTGAAGATCAGCTCCGAGTTCCGCAGCACCTCGATCCGCGGGTCCTTCAGCCGGACCTCCATGAGCAGGACACCGTCCACCAGCCCCTGCTGGGCCAGCCCGGCGAGATCGTCGAGCGCGTCCGCCCCGGAGGTCCACAGCAGCAGGTGGTACCCGCGGTCCTGGGCGTGGTCGGAGGCGCCGAAGATGTACTCCATCGAGCCGAGGTTCATGCCCCGCTCGTTCTTGGGGAACAGCACCGCGATGATGTGACTGCGCTTGCTCTTGAGCCCCCGCGCGAAGACGTTCGGCCGGTAGCCCAGGTCGACCATCGCCTGCTGGATCCGCTGACGCGTGGCCTCGGAGATGGGTCGGCTGCCGGTCATGGCGTAGGAGACCGTGCTGGGCGAGACGCCCGCGCGCCGGGCCACGTCCACCATGGTCGGTACCTTGTCGCCCGCACTACGGGACATGGTCCCCTCTCATCCCGGGCCCCGGCGGCCACCCGGCGTGACCGCGCTCGGGGCGTCCACGCCACACCGCCGGTGATTCCACGGCGTCGGTGCTGCGCAGTCTATCCAGCGCGGATGCCGGGCATTCGCCCCTCGCCCGTGTAGCCCCGGGCACCTCGTCGCCCGGCCGCCCCGCGCCCCGCGGCACCGCTCACGCCGGAGGGCGCAGCGCCTCCATCCGGCGCACGGCATCCCGCAGGAGCGCGCGGGCCACCGGCTTCCCGACCGGGCGGGAGGGCTGCAGCAGCGAGGGCGGCACATCCACGTACGTCCGGTCGGCACGGCTGACCCGGACGGTCTCCGCACCGCGCACACCGGGGACGACGCCGATGTGCGCGACCGAGGACCACGGCAGCCACTGCTCGCGGTGCAGGAACCGGACGGCGATCCCCTCGCCGTCCACCACGAGGTACATCCGCGCGGCCACCACCGCCGCCCCCAGCGCGGCCGCGCCCGCCACGAGCGTGAGCAGACGCAACGCCCCGGACGGGTGTCCGTAGAGGTTCAGCGCCGCGCACGGGCAGGCCAGCAGGATCAGCAGGGCGATCTGCACGGGCGGGATCCGCCACACCGCCGGAGAACCCCCGGTCCGGGAACCTTCCGCCCGGGCACCCCCCGCCTCGCCCATGCCGCCTCCCGCCCCGCCCCGCGTTCCGTCCCGGACACCTTAGGGCCTGCCCCGCGGACCCGGCCGGGGGAGAGGGCCGCCGGGTGTCTCAGAGCGCCGCCGCGTAGTCGGGCAGCGTGAGGGCGGAGTGCGTCGCCCGTCGCGTCTCCGCCCCCGGCGTCGACAGCTCCCTCGTCATCGCCTCCGAGTCGCGGAGCAGGGCGTTGCGGGCGTCCACCTCGGCGCGCGTCCTCGGCGTGACGATCGGGCTGCCGCCGGAGGCCAGCGCCTGGTTGTCCTCGGCGAAGGGGCGCATCCGGCGCTCGTAGGCCGCGAAGGCCGCGCTGTGGTCCGTGTGCGAGGCCAGCTCGCCGGCCAGGATGTAGGCGCCGACGAGCGCGATGCTCGACCCCTGTCCCGAGAGGAAGGAGGTGGCGTGCGCCGCGTCGCCCGCCAGGGCGACCCGCCCGTGGGACCAGGAGGGCATGTGGATCTGGCTCACGATGTCGAAGAAGAGGTCCTCCGCCGTCCGCATCGCCGCGACCAGCCGCGGCACCTCCCACACCTGCTCCGGGAAGTGCGAGGCGACCAGATCGCGCTGGGCACGCGGATCGCGGAACGCCTCCAGGGGCGGGGTCTCGCGGACGAAGGTGAGGAATCCGTGCACCGGCTCGTGGGGCTCGTAGGCGTACACGGCGGCGGTGCGCCCCGGCTCGCTCCAGAGGAACGCCTCGTGCGAGAAGCCGAAGTCGTTGGGCAGGGTGAAGCCCGCGAAGACGTGCCCGAGGTAGCGGTGGAAGGGCTCCTCGGGGCCGAAGACGAGGCGCCGGGTGTTCGAGTGCAGCCCGTCCGCGCCGATCACGAGGTCGAAGGTGCGGCGGATGCCGCTGTCCAGGACGACGTGCACGGCGTCCCCGTCGTCGTCCAGCGTGGCGATCGAGTCGCCGAAGAGGAACTCGACGCGGTCCCGCAGCGGCTCGTAGAGCGCGTCGGCCAGGTCGCCGCGCCGGATCTCGAGGTCCAGTCCGCTCTCGCCGCCGGTGAACTGCTCGGGCCGCACCGCGCCGACCGTGTCCCCGGCGGCGTCGAGGAAGGAGATGCGGCGGGTGTCGATGTGGGCCTTGCGCAGGCGCGGCAGCAGGCCCATGCGGTCCACGACCTCCCGGGCCGTGCCGCGGACGTCGATCGCGTAGCCGCCACCGCGCACGGCGGCGGCCTTCTCGAGGACGGTCACCTCGAAGCCGTACCGGTCGAGCCAGTACGCGAGTGCGGGACCGGCGATGCTCGCCCCGGAGACCAGTACGCGACGAGGGGTGGATGTGGAGGTCGGGTGCGTCATGGCGAGGGCACCTTTCCGCCGGGCTCGGCCCGGCATGGTGGCGGTACGCGGCACGCCCGGAGGACGGCAAAGATACGTACCTTAGGTATTCTTTATGAGGTCGTGCGGCGCCCCTGGGTGCCGCGGCCTCGTCCCCGAGAATATAGATACCTAACTCAGGTATGCAAATGGAGGTGTCATGACCCCCGAGTCCCCACGGGAGTCCTCGCCCGCGCCGGGCGCCGAGCCCGCGCCCGGCCTCTCGCCCGAGGACCTGCTCGCCGTCCTGCCCCGGCTCACCCGGCTCAGCTCCGCGTTCAACAAGGGCCGGCTCGTCGAACGCGCCGCCGAGGCGGCCGGTCCGCACCTGGACCGCCCCGCCGTGGGGGTGCTGGTGACCCTGCTCGCGGCCGGGGAGCCCTTGCGCATCGGGGAGATCGCCGACCGCATGCAGGTCGTCGGCCCGCACGTCACCCGCCAGGTCCAGAACTTGGAGAAGCACCGTCTCGTGCGGCGGGTCACCGATCCCCTCGACCGCCGCGCCAGCCTCGTCGAGCCGACGGAGGCGGGCGACGAGGCCGCCCACCGCTACGTCGCCACCCTGCTCGGCTGGTTCGCCGAGGTCCTCGCCGACTGGCCCCGCCAGGACCGCGAGGACCTGCTGCGCCTCCTCGCCCGCTTCGCCGACGACGTGGCGGCCCGGCTGGCAGCGCCGGAGGAGGAGGCGGGCAACATGCCCTAGAGGCACCCACTGCCGCTCAGACCACCGTGGGTGCGGGCGGTGTCCACCGGTGGTTGCGGGGCACCTCGCCGGAGACCCCGAAGTCCTTCTTGAGCTGCTCGGGAATGGCATAGTGCATGACCCGGCCACGGGTCAGGGAGGACAACTCGAGGAGGGTGGTGAGATGACCGAGGCGGTCCAGGGCCCAGGCGCCCAGCGGCGAACGGTCCTCGACGGTCTCCAGTACGCCGAGCAGCGCGGGAGCCGCCTTGACCACCCGGTCCCAGGAGGTGCGTGGCACCTGGAGCCAGTCGCCGCAGGTGTCACCGATCAGATGGCGGATCAGGGCGGAGACCACCGGGTCGAAGAAGGTCCCGGGTACGACCTCCTCGTACAGGTCGATCAGCTGCCGGGTCAGGTGGGCGCCCTCCGGCGACGGGCCCATGTGCCGGATCATGTACAGGTCGAGGAACTCCCGGCCCTCCTCGAGGTTCTTGGGCACCGCGTCCTGGTCGACCCCCAGGAGGGCACCGACCACGCGCCAGGCGTAGAAGTACGCCTCCGCGCCCTCGGGGGACATGTGGATGCCGAGCCGGTGCAGGCAGTCCAGGACGAGCATGGAGAAGAACATCTGCCCGCCGATCATGTCCTCCTGACAGATCGGCACGCCGTCCGCCCCGGTGTCCCAGCGGTCCTCGCGCTTGAGGTGATGGCGGATGGCGGCATGCAGCAGGCGCACCTTCTGCGCGGCGGGCAGGAAGCGGCTGCCCGCCTCGAAGGCGTCGGGCTGCATCAGGTAGACGGTGAACTGCCCGGTCTCCGCCATCCGCTTCGACGGGTAGTTCAGCCCGTGCGTGGCCGACAGCAGTCTCGCCACATGCGGGACGACGTAGCAGGCGGGCATGGAGGCGAAGGACAGCGCGGTGGAGATGTGCACGTTGTTGTCGACGAAGAACAGCCGCGCCTTCTCCATCTCCGTCCAGTCCACCCAGGCCGGTGGCGCGGAGGTGGCGCGCAGGTACTCGCGGGCCACCTCGGGCAGCCCGTCCGGCAGCGGGGCGCCGGCGACGGAGACGTGTCGCATCAGGGTGTTGAACTTCCCCACCTCCCCGCGCTCGAACAGGGTGGCCACGACGGTGTCGGCGAGTTTGTCGCCGGACTCGCGCAGGGCGTCCATCGACGACTGGTTGTAGCGCATGACAGCGGTCCTTCCTCGTCTGCGGGTCCCGCCACCACCCGGGGCGGGGGCTGTTCGGCCGGGAAGCGCGGTCAGGGCCCACGGCCGGCCGCCGCCCCGACCGGCGGGACGGCGGTTCAGTGCCGGCGGTCGGTCGCCGAGTGTGCGAGGGCGCTCAGGGCCCGTCGGGCGGGGGCGGGCACGGCGAGTCCGTCCAGGACGCCGGTGGCCTTCCTGACCCGCGTGTCGATCATTTCCTCCACCCGCTTCGGCGCCTCGAGGCCCACCAGCAGTTCCCTCACCCGGGCCAGGTCCTCCTCGTCCGGGTCCGGGCGTCCCAGCATCCCGGCGAGTTCCTCCCGCGAGTCGGGCGGCGCGGCCTGCCAGGCGCGGGCCAGGAGGGCGGTGGGACGTCGGCCCCGCAGGTCGTCCAGCGGGGCCTTGCCCGTGTGCACGGGATCGCCGAACAGGCCCAGGAGATCGTCCCGGAGCTGGAAGGCCTCACCCAGTGGCAGCCCGTAGGCGGAAAAGCCCGCCCGCAGGTCCGGCGCGGCCCCGGCGAGCAGGGCGCCGAGGAGCAGTGGCTGCTCGACGGTGTACTTGGCGGTCTTGTAACGGATCACCTTCAACGAGGTGTCCGTGTCCGGTCGGCCGCCGGTGTGCAGGATCTCCAGACACTCGCCCGCGATCAGCTCCCGGGCGAGGTCACCCCACAGCGTCCGGGCCCGCGCCAGATAGGCGGCCGGCAGGCCGCAGTCGGCGAACAGCCGGCCCGCCAGCGCCATCAGATGGTCCCCGACCAGCATGGCCAGGTCGCGCGCGACGGCACCGGCGCGCGGCCGTCCGGTCAGCGCGGAGCGCAGGGCCACGTGGACGGTCGGCAGGCCGTGCCGCAGTGGGCTGTCGTCGATGAGGTCGTCGTGGACGGTCGCCGCGGCATGGACCAGCTCGAGCGAGGCGGCCGCCCGCAGCAGTGCCTCACTGTCGGGCTGCCCCGCCGCGCGCCAGCCCCAGTAGCAGAACGCCGCCCGCAGCCGTTTGCCGTGCGCGGCGGCCCGCCGCAACTGCTCGGCCACCGGACGCAGGGCCTGGTCGATCCGCAGCAGTTGCCGGCTCTCCTCGGCCAGGAACGTGTGCACGATGCCGTCCACACGTGCCTGGAAAGCCGCCGGCTCCCAGCGGTCAGACATCGTCGCCGGAGCCCGGCCGCCGAACCAGTACGTGCTGGGCCAGCACTTCGAGGTGGGCGGGGGGCGCGGTCGCGAACCGGTCCAGCAGGAGCCGGCCGCGGGCCATCAGGTCCCGTTCCGCGTCCCGCGCGAGGTCGGCCCCGTCCGAACGACGCAGCAACCCCCGCATCTTTCCGGCGACCGAGCCCACCGTGCTCACAGCCAGTTCGGCCAGGCCCGCCGCCAGAAGGACGACGCGTTCGTCGCGGGGCTGGTGCGGTCGCGCAGTGGGCGTCATGCCGCTGACCTCCTGCAGTCACGGATCGGTCCGGGCGCGGTTCTCCGGCGCCACGTGCCGATCATGCGGCGCGTGTGGGGCGCCCGACCCCCGGTTACCTCAACGAGTGACAAGGGGGAACGCATGTCGGGAGGCCCTACGGCTCCGGCGAGCTCCCGGGCCGGTACCCGGCAGGCGCGGTGACGGGGGAGCGGCGGGGGCGGTGACGGGAGAGCGGCGGGGGCGTGGGGTGCCGTGTGCGGAGGTCCGGCATCGACCGCCTGCGTACGTCGCAGCGGCTGCCCCGGCCGGCGCTCCGCACCGGTCGCCCCGGCATGACAAGCTGTGCTTCCCACCCCCGAGCCGCAGGAGGTCACCATGACCGCAGAGAACGTGTCCCCGGAAGGTTCGGAGCAGGCCGCCACCCCCGAGGCCGCCGCCGAGGCCGCCGCCCCCGAGGCCGCCCCGCTCGCGCCGGACAGCGACGGCAACTACGACCTCAAGCGCAAGTTCCGCGAGGCGCTGGAGCGCAAGCGCGGTACCCAGGCGAACGCCGCCGAGACCGGCGGCAATCCCGACGCGGCGAAGGTGCGCGCGGCACACGGCCCCGCCGCGAGTCAGCGTTCCTTCCGCCGCAAGAGCGGCGGCTGAGCGGTGGAGGGCGCCTGAACGGGCGCCGCGACCAGGCGCCCGACGGCGGAGGACCGGGGTCGGGCGCCTCTTCGCGGGGCGGCGGCCCGGGCGGGCCGGGGGGAGCGGCCCGGTGAAGCCCGCCCGGCCTCTTCCGCTCCTGACGGCGTCCGCTCTTGACGGCGTCCGTCCCCCCGGGGTCTCGTGGGCGGTGCCCCGACCGTTCAAACCGAGTCCCCCGGCATGCCGGGGGACTGGGCGATCTCCTGGTCGGCGGCCTCGATGATGGCCAGGACGGCGGCCGCCGCGGCCGCGGGATCGCGCGTCTCGACCGCCCGCACGACGGCCCGGTGGCCCGGCAGCGAGGCGTCCACCGCGCCGGGTGCCTGCGTGCTGACGAGGAAGCTGTGCTCCAGCGCGATGTCGACGGCCCGGCCCAGCGAACCGAGCAGACGGTTCCCGCTGGCGTCCAGCAGCGCCCGGTGGAAGGCGATGTCCGCCTCGACGTAACCGCCCAGGCCCGGGTCCGCCGCAGCGGCCTCCATGGCCGCGAGGGCCTCGTGCAGTACGCGCACCTCCTCGGCGCCGGCCCGCTCGGCGGCCAGTCGCGCCGCCTCCGGCTCGACGATCCGGCGCAGCTCACCGGTGTCGCGCAGCAGGGCGGCCGCGTCCCCGGCCTGCTGCCAGCGCAGCACGTCACGGTCCAGGTGGTTCCAGTGCTCCGGGGGCAGGACACGGGTCCCGGTGCGCGGACGCACGTGCAGCATGCCCTTGGCGACCAGCGCCTTGACCGCCTCCCGCACCACCCCCCGGCTGACCCCGATCTCGGCCGCGAGCGCGTCCTCGACCGGCAGCGCGTCCCCCGGCCCCCACACACCCGCCGCGACGCGCCGCCCGATCTCGTCGACCACACGCTGGTGCATGGTCAGGAATCGCACCACGATCTTCGCTCGCCCCCTGGACGCCATTCATCGAATCATTTAATGATTGGCCCACAGGGTACGGCCTCCGGGCCCGCCCCCGAGAATGCCCCACCGCGAAGCGGACGGGGCCGGGTCCACGTCGCCAGAGCCACGGGAGTGTTCACATGACCGACGGTCCACGGACGAATCGCCGCAGCCAGGCCTGGTTCGGGGCCCAGGGCCGCGCCGGAATGCTGTACCGCTCCTGGATGCGCAACCAGGGCTTCGGCCACGAGGTGTTCGACGGGCGCCCCGTCATCGGCATCGCCACCAGCGCCTCCGAACTCGCCCCGTGCAACGCCCACCTGACGGACGTCGCCGAAGCGGTCAAGCGCGGCGTGTGGCAGGCGGGCGGCTTCCCGCTCCAGTTCCCCACCATGGCCACCGGCGAGACCCTCATGCGGCCCACCGCCATGCTGTACCGCAACCTCATGGCCATGGAGGTCGAGGAGCTGATCCGGGCCAACCCGCTCGACGGCGTCGTACTCCTGTCCGGCTGCGACAAGACCACCCCCGCCATGCTCATGGGCGCCGCCAGCGTCGACCTGCCCGCCGTCATGGTCACCGGCGGACCCATGCTCAACGGCAAGTACCGCGGCCAGGACGTCGGCTCCGGCACCCACGTGTGGAAGTTCGAGGAGGACCTCAAGACCGGCCGGATGACCGAGGAGGAGTGCTTCTTCGCGGAAGGGTGCATGGCCCGCTCCCGAGGCCACTGCATGACCATGGGGACCGCCTCCACGATGGCCTGCATGGCCGAGGCGCTCGGCATGCAACTGCCCGGCTCGGCCGCCTGGCCCGCCGTCGACTCCCGGCGCATGGAGACCGCGCAGGCCGCGGGGCAGCGCATCGTGACGATGGTGGAGGAGGAACTGCGCCCCTCGCACATCCTCACCCGGGAGGCGTTCGAGAACGCCATCCGCGTCAACGCGGCCATCGGCGGCTCCACCAACGCACTCATCCACCTGACCGCCCTCGCCGGACGCGTCGGCGTCGAACTGGACCTCGGCGACTTCGACGAACTCGTCCGCGCGGTGCCGACCCTGGTCAACCTCATGCCCAGCGGCAAGTACCTCATGGAGGACTTCTGCTACGCGGGCGGCCTGCCCGCCGTCCTCGCCGAACTGCTCACCGGCGGGCTGCTGCACGGCGAACAGATCACCGTCACCGGCCGCACCGTCGCCGAGAACACCGCGAGCGCCGAACGCGTCGACGACGACGTCATCACCCCCCTCGCCACCCCCTTCCAGCCGGCCGGCACCGGCATCGCCGTCCTGCGCGGCAACCTGTGCCCCGACGGCGCCGTCCTCAAGCAGTCCGCCGCCTCGCCCCACCTGCTCACCCACCGCGGCCCCGCCCGCGTCTTCGACTCCCCGGAGGCATACCACGCGGTGGCCGACGACCCCGACCTCGACGTCGACGAGAACACCGTCCTCGTCATCCGCAACGCCGGCCCCAAGGGCTACCCCGGCATGCCCGAGGTCTCCAACGTCCCCCTGCCCGCCAAGCTGCTGAAGGCGGGCGTCACCGACATGGTGCGCGTCTGCGACGGTCGGATGAGCGGCACCGGCTACGGCACCGTGGTCCTGCACGTGGCCCCCGAGGCCGCCGTCGGCGGCCCCCTCGCCCTCGTGCGCGACGGCGACACCGTCGTCCTCGACGTGCCCAACCGCAGCCTGCACCTCGACGTCGACGACGCCGAACTCGCCCGGCGCCGCCAGGAATGGCGGGCGCCCGCCGAGCGGTACGAGAGCGGCTACACCTGGCTCTACACCCAGCACGTCGAACAGGCCGACAAGGGCGCCGACTTCGGCTTCCTGCGCGGAAGCCGCGGACACGAGGTCCCCCGCGACTCGCACTGACCGGGGGGACGACCGCACGCCACCGAGACCCAGGAGAGCACCGATCGTGGAACCGGAAGCCGCACGCCCCCGCCCGCGCCTCAGCCCCGCCTCCGTCCTGCCCGAGGACGCCGACCGGGCCGCCCTCGTCGCCCGCGTGCACGACCCGGACAGCGGCGGACCGTGCGTGGCCGCGGTCCGCGGCGAGCACGTCGTCGACCTCACCGCCCTCGCCCCGACCGTCGCCGACCTCATGGAACGCGAGGACGCCGCGGCACTCGTCCGCGAGGCCGAGGGCGCCCGCACCTGGCGCCTGGATGCCCTGCTCGACGCCCCGGCCGACCGCCCCGACCTCCCCCACCTGCTCGCCCCCGTCGACCTCCAGGTGATCAAGGCAGCCGGCGTCACCTTCGCCCGCAGCCTGCTGGAACGCGTGATCGAGGAACGCACCGGCGGCGACCCCGCACAGGCCGCACGCGTACGCGAACGCGTCGCCCGCGTGGTGGGCGGCGCCCTCGACGGCATCCGCCCCGGGTCACCGGAGGCCGAACGGGCCAAGCAGGCGCTCCTCGCCGAAGGGCTGTGGTCGCAGTACCTGGAGGTCGGCATCGGCCCCGACCCGGAGGTCTTCACCAAGGCCCCCGTCCTGTCCGCCGTGGGCACCGGCGCCGAGGTCGGGGTGCTCGGCGCCTCGGTGTGGAACAACCCCGAACCCGAGGTCGTCCTCGTCGTGGACTCCCGCGGCCGGGTGCGCGGCGCCACCCTCGGCAACGACGTCAACCTCCGCGACATCGAGGGACGCAGCGCCCTGCTGCTCTCCCGCGCCAAGGACAACAACGCCTCCTGCGCCCTCGGCCCCTTCGTCCGCCTCCTCGACGAGGACTTCGGCCTCGACGCCGTCCGCGCCCTCGACGTCGACCTGCGCGTCGAGGGCACGGACGGCTACGTCCTGCACGGCAGCAGCTCCCTGCGCGAGATCAGCCGCGACGTGAGCGACCTGGTGGCCGCCACCCGCGGCCCGCACCACCAGTACCCGGACGGCTTCGTCCTGTTCACCGGCACCCTGTTCGCGCCCACCGAGGACCGG
The DNA here is from genome assembly GCA_014656015.1 of Streptomyces griseoaurantiacus. Lineage (GTDB taxonomy): Bacteria > Actinomycetota > Actinomycetes > Streptomycetales > Streptomycetaceae > Streptomyces > Streptomyces griseoaurantiacus. The sequence continues at coordinate 181,102 of BNBP01000001.1, forward strand.
CACGCCCCCGGCGCCGGCTTCACCCACGAGTACGGCGACGTCGTACGGATCTCCAGCCCGCGGCTGGGCGCCCTGGTCAACACCGTCGTCCGCAGCGAGCAGGCCGCGCCGTGGACGTTCGGCGTGGGCGCGCTGATGCGCAACCTCGCCCGGCGCGGCCTGCTCTGACGGAACGGGCCCCCAGGAGGCGTCCCGGGAGGACGGGGGCCCGCCCGGGTCACACCCGGGCGGCCGCCTCCTGCACGACCGTGGCGTGCAGCCGCCGCGTGTGGTCCACGTGCCGCTCCGCCCCGGTCAGCGTCACCTCGGCCGTCAGCCGCGGATCCGCGCTGGACGCGGCCAGGCGCAGCTCCAGCACGCCCGGTTCGACCACGCGCCGCCCGTCGCGCCCCGTGAAGGACGCCAGGTCGGCGGGCACCGTGATCCGCACCCGCCGGACCTCGCCCGGCTCCAGGTCCACGCGCGTGTAGGCGATCAGACGCTGCACCGGCTGCACCACGGAGGCCACCGGATCGTGCAGATACAGCTGGACGACCTCGACGCCCTGCCGGTCCCCGGCGTTGCGCACGGTGAAGGACAGGGCGAACTCGCCGTCGGTGGCCGCCTGACCGGCCTCCACCACCAGGTCCGCCCAGTCGAACCGCGTGTACGACAGCCCGTGCCCGAACGCGAACGCCGGCGTCGGGTCGATGCTGGACACCCCGCTGACGTGGGCGAGCCGCGCCCCCAGATACGTGGACGGCTGCGAACCCGGATCACGCGGCACGCTCACCGGAAGCCGCCCCGAGGGGTTGACGCGGCCGCTGAGCACCCCGGCGATCGCGTGCGTGCCCTCCTCGCCCGGGAAGAAGGACTGCACGATCGCCGCGGACTCACCGACGGCCCGGCCGAGGGCGTACGGGCGCCCCGCGAGGAGGACCGTGACCACGGGTGTCCCCCCGTCGAGCAGGGCGTCGAGCAACTGCTGCTGGGCGCCGGGCAGCGCGAGCGTCCCCACGTCGCAGCCCTCGCCGCTGGTGCCCCGGCCGAACAGCCCGGCGCGGTCGCCGAGCACCACCACGGTGACGTCGGCCTCCCGGGCCGCGCGCACGGCCTCGGGCAGGCCGGAGAGGTCCCCGTCGTCCACGCCCGTGCCGCGGACGACCGTGAGCTCGGCCTCGGGGAACTCCGCGGCCAGCGTGTCCCGCAGCGTGGGCAGTCCGATGCCCAGCGGGGTCCCGGGGTGGCGGACACCGATGTGCTGCGGGAAGGAGTAGCAGCCCAGCACCGCGACCGGCTCGTCGGCGTTGGGGCCGATCAGGGCGATCCGGCGCGGCCGCTCCAGCGGCAGGGTGCCGTCGTTGCTCAGCAGTACGACCGCCTTCTCGGCGAGCGTCCGGGCCAGCGCGCGGTTCTCCGGACCGTCCAGGTCGATCCGGCCGCGCAGGGTGGCGGGATCGTCCGGGTCCGTCCCGTCCAGCGCGGCCGGAACCGGGTTCCAGTCCGCGTCGAGCAGGCCGAGCGCCGCCTTCTGGGAGAGGACCCGGCGCACCGCACGGTCGACCAGTGCCTCCGGTACGCGGCCGTCGGCGACGGCGTCCAGCAGGGGCGCGCCGTACGTCTTGACGTTGGGCAGTTCGACGTCGACGCCCGCTCGCAGGGCCGCGCCGGCCGCCTCCGCCCAGTCGCCCGCGAGCCCGTGGAGGGTCTTCAGGAAGGCGATGGCGAAGTAGTCGGCGACGACGGTCCCCTCGAAGCCCCAGGTGTCCCGCAGCAGCCCGGTGAGCAGTTCCTCGTCGGCCGCGGAGGGCACGCCGTCGATGTCGGTGTAGGCGTTCATCACCGAGCGGACGCCGCCCTCGCGGATCGCCATCTCGAACGGGGGCAGCAGCACGTCGGCGCGTTCGCGCGGGCCCACGGAGGAGGGGGCGAGGTTGCGACCGGCGCGGGAGGCCGAGTAGCCGACGAAGTGCTTGAGGGTGGCGACGATCCCGGCGGACTCCAGCCCTTGCACATAGGCGGTGGCGACGGTCCCGACGAGGTAGGGGTCCTCGCCGATGGTCTCCTCCACCCGTCCCCAGCGGGCGTCGCGCACCACGTCCAGCACGGGCGCGAGGCCCTGGTGGACGCCCACACCGCGCATGTCACGTCCGATGGCGGCGGCCATCCGCCGGACCGTGTCCGGATCGAAGGCGGCCCCCCACGACAGGGGCACCGGATAGGCCGTCGCCCCCCAGGCGGCGAAACCGGCCAGGCACTCGTCGTGCGCGAGGGCGGGGATGCCGAAGCGGTTCGTCGCGGCGATGCGCCGCTGGGTGCGGGCGAGGGACAGCGCGCCCAAGGCGGGATCGACCGGGACCGTGCCGAACGGCCGGGTCAACTGGCCCAGTCCGTTCGGCAGCAGCGCGTCGAGGTCGACGGCCTCCTCCATGTCGTGCTGATGGGGGGCCACCTCGCCGCCCTGGTCGGAGGCACCCACCCACACTCCGAAGAGCTGGGCGATCTTCTCCTCGAGGGTCATCGCCCCGATCAGGGCGTCGACCCTCTCGGCCACGGGGACGGCGGGATCGTTCCACAGGGAGAGGTCGGGGGTGTTCTGCACAGCCATGTCGGCGTTCACTTTCCTCCCACGCCCGTCAGCCCCTCGGCGGGCACGGGCACGACGGGGCACGACGGGTCAACGACTGAATCCGGCGGTCAGACCGCTCAGCAACTGGCGGCGGCCGAACGCGTACAGGATCAGGACGGGCAGGGTGGTGAGGACGACGGCCGCGAGAACGGCGGGAACGTTGACCCCGTACTGGCCCTGGAAGTTCCACAGCGCGAGCGGCAGCGTCCGCTGCTCGGGACTCTGGGTGAGGACCAGCGGCAGCAGGAACCCGTTCCAGATCGTCAGTGCGTTGAAGATGGACACGGTGACGATCGCCGGCCGGGTGAGCGGCGCCGCCAGCCGCCACAGGGTCGTCCACTCGGTGGCACCGTCGACCCGCATCGAGTCGAACAGCTCCTTGGGCACGTCACGGATGAAGTTGGCGAGCACCAGCACGGACAGCGGGATGGCGAAGGCGATCGACGGAAGGATCAGCGCCAGCAGGTTGTCGTACAGATGCAGCTTGATGATGATCAGATAGATCGGGATGATCGTCGCCTGCAGCGGAATGGCCAGGCCCATCAGGAACAGGCCGTTGACCGCGCGGAGGAAGCGCATGCGCCATCCGCGCACGATCGCGTAGGCGGCCATGAAGGACACCAGCACCGCCGGAATCACGGCGCCGGCGGTGACCACGACACTGTTCAGGAAGTAGCGGAGGAAGTCCGACTCGACGACCATCCGGTAGTTGTCCAGGGTCGGATCCCCGGAGGGCACCAGCGGATTGCTGTCGTAGTAGTTGCTCTGCTGCTTGAAACTGGTGATGAAGGACCAGTACAGGGGTACGGCGACGACGATCAGCCACAGCCAGCCCGCGCCACCGCCGAGCCAGTTGAGCCGGCGGCGGGGCCGGGAGGAGACGGGCTGCCGCTCGCGAGGGGCGGACTTCTGCGGGCGTCGCTGCTCGGGCAGCGTGGTGGTCACGTCAGACTCCCTCGAGTTGGCTCGCCCCGGCGTCCCGGCCGCCGAGCCGGCGCAGCAGCAGGGCCAGGAGCAGACCCACCAGGACCAGGATGACCGCGATGACGCTGGCCGGTCCCATCAGGCTCGCCTGGAACCCGCGCTTGTACATGTCCAGTGCCAGGACCCGGGTGGCGTCGCCGGGTCCGCCCTCGGTCAGCACGAAGATCAGGTCGAAGAAGGTCAGCGACCCGACCACCATCAGCGTCGACGAGGTGATGATCGTGTACTTCAGCTGCGGCAGCGTGATGCTGAAGAACTGCCGGACCCGCCCCGCCCCGTCCAACTGCGCGGCTTCGTACAGCGACTTCGGGATCTGCTGCACACCGCCCTGGTAGATCAGGGAGTGGAACGGGACGAACTGCCAGGACACGACGAAGATGATCACTCCGAACGCCAGCCCGGGCCGACCCAGCCAGTCCTGGCTGAGCAGATCGATGTCGAGCCCGGCTCCGAGACCGAAGTTCGGGTTCAGCAGTGCCTTGTACGCGATGGCGATCGCGGCGGAGCTGAGCATGAGCGGGATGAAGTACACCACGCCCAGCACCGCCCGGTAGCGCTGGCGGCCCGCCAGGAACACGCCGATCAGGATGCTCGCCGGTGTCTGGACCGCCCAGGACACGGCCATCACCAGGAAGGTCACCCACAGGGCGTGCGGCAGGCCGGGATCGCTCAGCACCTTGCGCCAACTGGTCAGTCCCGTGGCGTGGATGGCGCCGATGCCGTCCCACGTGGTGAAGCTCAGCGCGAACACCCCGACGAGCGGGAGCACGGCGAAGCCGAGGAACATCAGCAGGGCCGGCATCACCAGCCACGGCAGGACGTTGCGCTGTTCGTGACGCGGTGGACGGCTGGTGACCGCGCTCATTTGCCGGTGACCGCGTTGAGGTTGTCGGCGAACTGCTTCGGTGAGACCGACAGCTGGAAGAGCTTCACGATGTTGTCCAGCAGCGTCTCGGCCGCCGTCGGGCTGAGCGCCTGGTCCCAGGACTGCGCGAACACCTTCGCCTTGCTGGCGATGTCATAGGTGAACTTCAGGAAGTCGGCACTCTCGGAGGAGGCCAGCAGCTTCTCCGTGCCCAGCCGGATCGGCACCGACCCGTTGTCGATCCACTTCTTCACCTCCTCGTCCTGGAGGACGCCCGTGGCGAAGTAGTCCTTGGCCACCTTCTTCTGCTCGGCGCTCGCCTTCGAGGAGATCGACAGGTACTGGGCGGGGTTGCCGACCGTGTCGCTCGGATCGCCCTTGCCGCCCTCCACCGGCGGGAAGGTCATGTACCCCAGCGCCCCGCTGGGCACGAACTTCTTGCCGTCGTTCTTCTGGATGCCGTACGACCAGGCGCCGTGCAGCATCATCGCGGCCTTGTCCGTGTACAGCAGCGCCTGGTCGGCATTGGAGTCCGCGGTGATCGACGAGAAGCCCTTGACGAACCCGTGTGCCCTGACCAGATCCTGCACCTTGGTCAGCGCCTTGATGGCATCCGGCTGGGACCAGGCGTTCTTCTCGCCCTCGATGATCGACTGGAACAGCTCCGCACCGCCGATGCGGTCGAACAGGAATTCCAGCCACATCATGTTCGTCCAGCGTGACTGACCGCCCAGGGAGAACGGCGCTATGTCCTTCGCGAGGAACTTGGGGACCAGCGACATGATGTCGTCCCACGACTTCGGCGGTTCCGCGCCGATCTTCTCGAAGACCCTCCTGTTGTAGAAGAGGATGATCGGCTGCACCGTCTCGCACGGCATCGCGTAGATCTTGCCGTCGACGGTCGCCGCGCCGAAGGAGGAGGGGAACAGCCGCTTCTTGACGTCGGAGTGCTGGTCGAACCACGAGGTGAGGTCCTCGACCTGCCCCGCCTCCACGTAGGTGCGCAGCGTGCCGCCGCCCCAGCCCCAGATGATGGTGGGTGCCTTGCCGGCGCCGATGGCGGTCTTGATCTTCGTCTTGTAGGCGTCGTTCTGGAAGGTCGTGTCCTTGATCTGCGTCTTGGAGTTGGCCTTGTTGAACGCGTCCACCGCCCCGGCTCGCACGCCTTCCTGCGGCTGACCGTTGAGGTACCAGTACGTGGCCCCCGTGCCCGATCCGGGACCGGAGGAGCCGCAGCCCGCCAGTGCCGCGGAGACCGGTACGCCGGCGGCCAGACCAAGGAGGGTACGTCGGGAGATCGCCATGTCTTTTTCTCCGCACTCGAGAGCCAGCGGCTTCTCGTGAGTCATGGTGAAAGGTTTTCGAAACAGCCTTGCCCGAGCTCTGTGCGTGCAAATTAGGTTTCGGGCCGAAGCCCTGTCAAGACGTGTGCAGTGGCGTTATCTCCTTGTGTCAACCGGTTTTTATCCTCACAAATCACCCCGCGAGAGCTTCCATTCAAGTCCGAAACTTTTCGAAACATGCTGGTAGAGGGTGGGTTACGATGCCGGGGCGCCGACAGGCCGCACCTCCGGTTCCGACGGGCCGCACCTCCGGTTCCGACGGGCCGCACCCGCGGTTGCGGAGGCCCTGGACGCCCGGCCGGGGCGACCGGAGCGGCCGGGGCGACCGGAGCGGCCGGGGAGGCCCGGGTGGCGCACACCGGAGCCGGCCTGGGCCTCCCCGGCGGGCCCGGGGCGGGCTTGCCGTACGGTTGGTCGGTTGCACCCCCGCCGCCGGCTCGGCCGGCGGATCGCCACAGGGGTGGACGCACAGGAGCGGATCACCGGCACGGGTGGACGTACAGCGGAGAGGAACCGATGCGACCGAACGCCAGGCGCACCACTTTGGCGGACATCGCCCGAGCGGCCGGAGTATCCGTCGCGACCGTGTCCAAGGTGGTCAACGGCCGCGGGGACGTGGCCCCGCACACCCGCACGCGCGTGCAGGAACTCCTGCACCAGCACCAGTACCTCGCGCCCGTGTTCCGCCACTCCGAGGCCGAACCCGTCGACATCCCCACCATTGAGGTCCAGTTCCAGGGCGGCCTCAGGTCGTACGTCGCCGAGACCCTCGAAGGCATTATCGACTCCGCCGCCGAACTCGGCGCCACCGTGGTGGTCAGCAAGGCCACCCACGCCCCGCACTGGGCCCGGGACCTGGTCGCCGCCGGACGCCGCGCCGTCATCGCGGTCACCAGTGTGTACACCGCCGCACACCTGAACGAACTCGCCCGGTCTGGACTGCCCCTGGTCGTCCTCGACCCCCTGCACCTTCCGGACAGCCGCGTGCACAGCGTCGGGGCGACCAACTTCGCCGGCGGCCTGACCGCAACCCGGCACCTGCTCTCCCTGGGCCACCGCCGGATCGCCTACCTCGGCGGGCCCAGCATGGCCGTCTGCAACCAGGCCCGTATGCACGGCTACCGCGCGGCCATGGAGGCGGAGGGGGCGAAGGTGCCCGAGAGTTACGTCCGCCCCGGCGAATTCACCTACGCGACGGGGCTGCACGGCGCCGCCGGGCTCCTGGACCTCCCGGAACCACCCACGGCGGTCTTCGCGGGCAACGACGACATCGCCGTCGGCGTCATCGAGGCCGCCCGCGCCCGGGGCATGCGCGTGCCCGAGGACCTCAGCGTGGTCGGCTTCGACGACACCAGCCTGGCCGAGATGGCCTCACCACCCCTGACCACCGTGCGCCAGCCGCTGCGGGAGATGGGCGGCGCGGCCCTGCGCACCGCCCTCCGGCTGGCCAACGGCGAGACGATCGAGTCCCATCACATCGAACTCGCCACCGCCCTCGTCGTCCGCACCTCCACGGCACCGCCCCGCGAGGAGCCGTAGCCGCGAGGAGCCGTGGCCGCGAGGACGTCCGCCGGTCGGCCGGCCGCGGTGCGGCGGGCCGACCGGCGGGAGGCCGGGCGTCGTCACGGCCGGGCGTCGTCACGGCCGGGCGGAGGCCCGTGCCTCGGTGGCCGTGGGCCATGCCTCAGTAGCCGTAGACCATCTTGTAGGCCACCTCGGGCAGGAACTGCCCGGCGGAGGAGCCGGATCCGACGCCGCAGTTGCCGTCCGACTCACCCGGGGTCTTGATCCACAGCAGCATCTCGGCGCCCCCTCCCTTCTGAGTGGGCGTGCCGATGCGGCGGCCCGAGGGATTGCACCACTGCCCGTTCGCTCCGTTGCCATTGCGACTGGTGTCCACGACGAACGGCTTGGTGTAGCCGTAGCGGGCGCTCAGTTCGCGGTTCACGGCATTGCCGTAGGCGGTGTTCTCGGCGGTGGTGAAGTAGTTCGAGACGTTGAGCGAGAAGCCGTGCGCCTGACGGAGGCCCGCCTCGTGGAGGCGCCGGGCCATCGTTGCCGCGTCGGTCCACCCCGGGTTGCCGGCGTCCATGTAGACCCAGGTGTTGGGGGCCTGCCGGGCGAACTGGCCGAGGGCGCCGCTGAGCATGGCCTCGCGCTCGTCGATCTGCCCCTGGTTCATGCAGCCGTAGTCCCCGAGGGAGTCCGGCTCCAGGACGACGACGGCCGGGCGGCTCGCGATCCCGCCGGCGAACTGGGCGATCCAGTCGGCGTACGCGGACGGCGAAGAGGCTCCTCCGGCGGAGTGCCCGCCGCAGTAGTCGCGGTTGTAGATGTTGTAGGCGACCAGGATCGGCAGCTTGTCCTGGTTGTCCGCCGCCCCGACGTAGGCGCCCGTCGCGGTGCCGATCGTCCCGCTCCAGGAACCGAACCAGCGGGCCATGGGGGTGTTGGCGATCGAGGAGTTGATCGCACCGGCCCGGCCGTCACCCGGATTGGCGGCCACCCAGTTCTTCGCGCTGGAGCCGGGGTCCACATAGAACCCATTGGTCATGGTGGTCGGATCGGCGGCGTGGGCGGAGGGTGCGGCGGCGAACGCGAGCGGCAGGGCGAGCAGTGCTGCGGCCAGGGCGCGGAGTCTGCGGCGCATGACAGGACCTCGTTCTCATCGCGGGGTGCGTCGCACGCTCGTCCCGAACGTGTGACGCGCTGGGGGGAAGTGCGGTGGTACGACGAGCCTTGGGAGCGCTCCCATGATGTGGCACCTTGGATGATAGAAAGCCCTCGCGCCTCGTCAACCCTCCGCGCAGCACTCTTCCGGATCACCGAAACATTCGACGGGCTCCGGCTTCACACCATTGCGCGCCGACGTCGGGAGGCGGTAATGGACCGCGTTACGCGCGATTTTCGGCCCCGCCGAATGGGAGCCGAAACAGGTACCGAACGCGTGACGATGACGCCCCCGTCACCGCCGCTGACCTGCTCCCCCTCACTCACCTGACGGAGAGGCGTGAGGGAAAGGCGTGAAAGTGAAGCGTGAAGGTGGGGGTGGAGGTCAAGGCGAAGCGTGAAAAGCGTGACGGGAAAGCGCCGAGCCGCGGGCTGGGCGAGCAGGGGACGGGAATGCGCGAACGCGGGCCTTCCTCCTTTTCCGTCCGGGGTCGGAGGAACACGGCCAGGGAAACGCGGATGGCGAGTCCGTGCTAACATCGTCCGTTTGCAGTCGCTGTCCCGGTGCCCCGAGGGGGTGCCCCGACCGGTGACGCGTCCCCGCCGCGCCTCCTTCGGTACGGCCCCCCGGTCCCTTCGGAGAAGAACCCCCCTTGAGCGATTCAGCCAACGATCCGGCACGTGCCGGCGCCGGACCCCAGGACCTCGGGTCCGCGACGACACCGCAGGCCGTTTCGGTGACGAGCACCACGCCGTCCTTCGCGGAGCTGGGACTGCCGCCCGCGCTGCTGCGGGTGCTCGACGACCACGGCGTGACCGTGCCCTTCCCCATCCAGGCCGCGGCACTGCCGGACGCACTCGCCGGGCGGGACGTCCTCGGCCGCGGCCGCACCGGATCCGGCAAGACCCTCGCCTTCGGCCTGGGCATGCTCGCCCGGACCGCCGGACGGCGCGCACAGCCCAAGGAGCCGCTGGCCCTCGTGCTCGTGCCGACCAGGGAACTCGCACAGCAGGTCGGCGAGGCCCTCACCCCCTACGCCGAGGCGCTGGGGCTGCGCCTGGCGACCGTCGTCGGGGGAGTGTCCCTCGGACGGCAGGCCGCCGCGCTCCGGGACGGCGCCGAGATCGTCGTCGCCACCCCGGGCCGGCTCCACGACCTCGTCGAGCGCAACGGCTGCCGCCTGGGACGCGTGCGCATCGCCGTCGTGGACGAGGCCGACCGGATGAGCGACCTGGGCTTCCTGCCGCAGGTCACCGGAGTCCTGGACCAGGTGCGCGGTGACGGGCAGCGGATGCTGTTCTCCGCCACCCTCGACCGCGACGTGGACCACCTGGTGCGGGCCTACCTGCGCGAGCCCGCCGTCCACTCCGTGGACCCCTCGTCCGGCGCCGTCGCCGCGATCGACCACCACGTCTTCCTCGTCCACGGCCCCGACCGGTACGCCGTCACCACGGAGATCGCCGCCCGGGACGGCCGCGTCCTGCTGTTCCTGGACACCAAGCACGGCGTCGACCAGCTCACACGGCACCTGCGGGCCAACGGCGTGGCCGCCGCCGCCCTGCACAGCGGCAAGTCCCAGCCTCAGCGCACCGGGACCCTGGCCCGGTTCAAGGACGGGGGGATCACCGCCCTGGTGGCCACGAACGTCGCCGCGCGCGGCCTGCACATCGACGACCTCGACCTCGTGATCAACGTCGACCCGGCCACCGACCCGAAGGACTACCTGCACCGCGCGGGCCGCACGGCACGCGCCGGCCGCTCCGGCACCGTCGTGACCCTCGTCCTGTCCGGACAGCGCCGCGAGACCAGCCAGGTCATGACGGACGCCGGCGTCACCCCCGAGGTCACCAAGGTGCGGTCCGGTGAGGCGGTACTGAGCCGGATCACCGGCGCCAGGACCCCCTCCGGCAAGCCCCTCGACCGCACAGCGGCCGCGACGGGCCCCAAGAACCACAACAAGCCCTTCCGAGGCCTGGGCAGCGCCAAGGACGACACCAGGACCGCCGGCACCGGCGGCAGAAAGTCCCGCAAGACCAACGAGGCTCGCACACTCGCGGAGGCCCGCAAGGCGGCCCGGATACGACGCGGCGGCTGAGCCCGGCGCACCTCGGGCAACACCTCAGCCGGACAAGGGGGAGTGGCGCATCGTGGCTCACCAGTGAACCGAGCCGTCCCCTTCGGCTCCACTGCCGCGAGCGCACGAGCATCCGGGGAGTAACGCAGTTGCCACTTCCCCTACCTGCGTCTCGTCCTGACACTGAGCGAGGGAGACGACGTGGGACTGACGCTCTTCCCGGGCGACGGCGATGTGACGAGCCCCGACGTCTCCTGGTCCTACACGGGCTTCGGCATGTTCAGGGAGTGGCCGGCCCGCGCTGAGGGGTTCGCACTCGACGAGATGGACGGCTTCGGCGGAGATCGCCGGTGGCACAGCGTCTCGACCACGTTGGCACCACTGCTCCACCACCCCGACGACGACGGCCCCGACCTCGCGCCCACTCAATGCGCGGGCATGTTGCCCCGGCTCGAAGCACTTCTCAACGACGATCTCACCGACGACAACGACCCCGCCCACCGACGGCACATCGAAGACGTCAGCCAATTGGTCACTGTCCTGCGGTTCTGTGTGAACGAGGACGTCGAACTCATCTTCGGCTAGCCACGGGAGCGCATGACGCCCTGTCACGTCACTCGGAGCGACCGGACGGACGTCGGACCGGCTTGCGCAGGCGCAGGCGCAGGCGCAGGCGTTGGACGGAGGCGGAGGCGGAGGCGGAGGCGTTGGGCGGAGGTGGAGGCGTTGGGCGGAGGCCGTGGCAGTGGCCGACGTGTCAATGGGCCGCGGTCGTGGAGGGGAAGCGCGAGTCAGCACCCGAGCCAGGCTGGGCCGAGGGGCTGAGCGAAGGCGCCCGACGGGTGGCCCCGGGCCGGGTGGGTCAGGCGCCTTCTCATGCATGTCTAGAAGAAGCCCAGCTTCTTCGGCGCGTACGAGACCAGCAGGTTCTTCGTCTGCTGGTAGTGCTCCAGCATCATCTTGTGCGTCTCGCGGCCGATGCCGGAGCCTTTGTAGCCGCCGAACGCCGCGTGCGCCGGATACGCGTGATAGCAGTTGGTCCACACGCGCCCCGCCTGGATGGCGCGCCCCGCCCGGTACGCCGTGTTGATGTCCCGGGTCCACACCCCCGCGCCCAGCCCGTACAGCGTGTCGTTGGCGATCTTGATGGCGTCGTCGATGTCGTCGAACGACGTCACCGACACCACCGGTCCGAAGATCTCCTCCTGGAAGACCCGCATCCGGTTGTCGCCCTCGAAGATCGTCGGCTGGACGTAGTACCCGCCCTTCAACTCACCGTCGTGTTCGATGCGTTCACCGCCGGTCAGGACCCGGGCCCCCTCCTGACGGCCGATGTCCAGATAGGAGAGGATCTTTTCCAACTGGTCGTTCGACGCCTGCGCGCCGATCATGGTGTCGGTGTCCAGCGGATGCCCCGTGGTGATCCGCTCGGTACGCGCCACCGCCGCCTCCATGAACTCGGCGTAGTGCCCGCGCTGCACCAGCGCGCGTGACGGGCACGTGCACACCTCGCCCTGGTTGAGCGCGAACATCGTGAAGCCCTCGAGCGCCTTGTCGAGGAAGTCGTCGCGCGCGGAAGAGACGTCGTCGAAGAAGACGTTCGGCGACTTGCCGCCCAGCTCGAGCGTCACCGGAGTGATGTTCTCCGAGGCGTACTGCATGATCAGCCGGCCGGTCGTCGTCTCGCCCGTGAACGCCACCTTCGCCACCCGGGGACTGGACGCCAGCGGCTTGCCCGCCTCGACCCCGAAACCGTTCACGATGTTCAGCACACCCGGCGGCAGCAGGTCGGAGACCAGGCTCAGCCAATAGTGGATCGACGCCGGGGTCTGCTCCGCGGGCTTCAGCACCACCGCGTTGCCGGCGGCCAGCGCCGGGGCGAGCTTCCAGGTGGCCATCAGGATCGGGAAGTTCCACGGGATGATCTGGGCGACGACGCCCAGCGGCTCGTGGAAGTGGTACGCCACCGTGTCGTCGTCGACCTCCCCGAGCGAACCCTCCTGCGCCCGGATCGCGCCCGCGAAGTAGCGGAAGTGGTCGATGGCCAGCGGAATGTCCGCGGCCAGCGTCTCCCGCACCGGCTTGCCGTTCTCCCAGCTCTCCGCGACCGCCAGCCGCTCCAGGTTCGCCTCCATCCGGTCGGCGATGCGCAGCAGGATGCCGGACCGTTCGGTCACGGACGTGCGGCCCCAGGCGGGAGCCGCGGCGTGGGCCGCGTCCAGCGCCCGCTCGACGTCCTCGGCGGTGCCCCGTGCGATCTCCGTGAACGGCTGCCCGTTCACCGGGCTCGGGTTCTCGAAGTACCGCCCCCTGGCCGGCGGCACGTATTCACCGCCGATGAAGTGGTCGTAACGCCCCTCGTAGGAGACGATCGCGCCCTCGGTCCCCGGCGCCGAATAACGGGTCATACCGCTCAACCTCCCGAACGAAGCACCACCCACCACCGGGCGGCTCCCGAAGGGAGGCTAGGGAGGAAGAGGTTGCAGGGAGGTTGCGGCGGGGGTGGGGCCGTCCCCCGTTATGCCCTTCGCGTGGTGTTCGCAATGGCCCGTGACGGAAACTCTTACGAGTCACGGCCGGCCGCTGCGGTCAGATGAGTCGAATGACTTGCGGGTCCATCATCAACACAACGCGGTCCACAGTGGGATCGAACCCGAGCACCGGGTTTCCGTAGTCGCCTTCGGGCGTCATGACCACCGGTTTGCCCAGCCGGCGGCCCACCACGGCCAGGAACCGACACAGGACATCCACTCCTTCTTGGCCCTGCAACTCGCGCAGGTTGACATCGAAGTCGATCTCCTCGGCGACCGTCGGACAGAAGATCGCCAGCACGCCCGGGGCCGGCCAGACCCGCAGATCGACCGTCTCTGCATCGGCGGGTCGCGTCAGCAACTCCACCGCGGAGGGCAGCGGCCCGGCGACGCCGCCCTCCGTGTACTCCCACGCCCAACCGCTCGACCGGACCAGATCGAACACCGCTTGCCAGTCCTCCACCGAGGTGCCCGTAACGGACACATCCGGCAGAGCGCCCATCAAGTCAGGGTCGAAGAAGTTCCTGACGTCGTCCCACAACAGATCCGGCATCCCGTCATGCTGCCTGCCCCGCCACCCAAACGCAGCCCGATGTCCGTGACGAACCACGTGGAAGCACCCCCCGCCCCCCTCACCCCACCCCTCCCCATCCCCCCGGCGCCCGCAGTTCCGTCTCCAGTTGACGGAGGTGGGCGTGGACCGTCGGTGTGGGGCGCAGCGTCGCCAGTGCGCGCCAGACCTCCAGGTCGTCCTCGCCCCACGTGGCGTGGGCCCAGCCGGCGAGCAGGTCCGGATCGTGTCGGGCCAGCAACGCCGTGCGCAGCCCGTCGGCGAGCAGCCGCCGCAGCCGGACCACCGCCGGTGCCTGCGAGGCGGGCAGCAGCGGTCCGACGTAGGCGAGGGCCGCGTCGGCTACCGCTCCCGTCTCCAGCCGGCGTTCCACGACGGTGACGTCGGACTCGACCACCGCCGTCAGCCGGTACGGTCGCGAAGCCAGCAGTCCCGGCCCCAGGACCCGGCGCAGCCTGGCCAGTTCGGCGCGCAGCGTCACCGGCGTCACCGACTCGTCCTCGTACAGTGCGCACAGCAACTCGTCCCCGGTGAGCCCTTCCGGATGGCGGGCCAGCAGGACGACGATCTCACTGTGCCGCCGACTGAGCCGCAGTGTCTGCCCCCTCACCCGCAGCCGCGCCTCGTCCCGGCCCAGCACCGACAACTCGAGCGTGTCCGCGGCCGGTTGTCCCGGCGGCCGGAGCAGCGACAGTTGTGATTCCGCCGCCCGGGCCACGGCCTGTACGAAGCCCAGGCTGTGCGGGTGCGCCAGCCCGTTGCCGCCGGTGATGTCGACCGCGCCGAGCACCCGCCCCGTCCGTGGATCGTGCACCGGCGCCGCCGCGCACGTCCACGGCTGCACCCGGCGGCTGAAGTGCTCGGCGGCGAAGACCTGCACGGGCCGGTCGAGGGCAACCGCCGTCCCCGGGGCATTCGTGCCGACGGCGCTCTCCGCCCAGCGGGCGCCCGGGACGAAGTTCATCCCGTCCGCGCGCCGCCGGGTCGCCGGATGTCCCTCGACCCACAGCAGTCTTCCCTGCGCGTCGCACACCGCCAGGAGGTGTTCGCCGTCCGCCGCGAACGATCCCAGCAGCTCCCGGAACAGGGGCATCACCGCCGCCAGCGGATGCTCCGCCCGGTAGGCGCCGAGATCCGTCCCGGACAGCTCCACGTCCGCCGTGCCGTCCGGCCCGACTCCGGCCCGTGCCGATCGGCGCCATGAGTCGGCGACCACCGCCCGCACGGGTCGCGGCACCGTGCCGGCCCGGGTGAACGTCTCATGGGCCCGCCGCAGTGCCCGGACCCGCTCGGCGGGGTCGGCGCCCGGTTCGAGGGCCACCCAGGGATCGGTCACGTCGGCCTCCCGGAAGGCGGTGCGGTGCGCTGCGGCGCGATGTGCGGCGTGGGGCTGGGCACATCGTCACTCCGGGACCGGAAGCCGACAACCGTTCCGGCGGGTATCCGTGCGTACGGGCGTGAACCGGCACCGCCGGGCGGACGGCGGCGGGTCAGGCGTTGTTGACGAGCCTTATGTAGCGCGTCCAGTCCCAGTGGGATCCGGGGTCGGTGTGGTCCGCGCCCGGCACCTCGGTGTGCCCGAGGATGTGCGAGCGGTCCTTGGGAATGCCGTAGGTGTCGCACAATGCGGCCGTGAGCCTGGCCGACCGCTCGTACAGCGCATCGGTGAAGTATGCGGGCTGGTCCACCCACCCCTCGTGCTCGATGCCGATGCTGCGGGTGTTGTAGTCCCAGTTCCCCGCGTGCCAGGCGATGTCGTGCTCCCGTACGCACTGCGCCACGTGCCCGTCGGCCGAGCGCACGAGGTAGTGCGCGGACACCTGCTTCTTCGGGTCCTGAAAGATCTTCAGGGTGTCGGCGTAGGTCTCCTGAGTGACATGGACGACCACATAGTCGACCGGGTAGCTCGTCGGGCGGCTGGACGCGGTGTAGTTGGAGCTGCTCGCGGCCACCCATTCGGCGCCCGGATAGTCGACGGCGCGGACTCGCGCGCCCGCCGGCGTGGTGGGGAGCAGTGGGTAGGCGACGGCGGCGAGTGCGGCGCTTTTCAGTAACAGCCGCCGGCCGACGGGGGAGACGCCTCGTTCCATGATCGGGTCCCTTTCCGTGAGGGGTGAAGGGTGCGGTGCGCGGGGCGTGAGGCTCAGCTGGTGGGCCCCGTCGAGCCTGTGCGCCTCGCGGGAATCACGGTACGGCGGTTGTGGGGAGGACAGCGGAACGGCACGAGAATCCGTGGACAACCCACGAATTGTGGATATCTCCCTCACTCACACGAGTGAGGGGGTGCGCCTTCGGCCAGGGAACGTGCCTCCGGGCCCTGGGCTACCCGCGTTCCGCGACGGCAGCCGGATCGTCGAGGACCGCCCGCGCCACCGAGTGCGCCGCGCCGAGGAGGGGGCCCTGCGGACCGAGCCGGGACACGGTCACCGGGCACGCCGACCCGGCCGTACGACGTTCCAGCTCCTGCTCCAGCGAGGGCAGCAGCCAGGGCGCGAGGCCGGACAGCGCCCCGCCGAGCACGACCGCCTCGGGGTCGAGGAGATTGACCGCGCCGGTCAGCGCGATGCCGAGCGCCGTGCCCGCCCCGCGCAGTGCCCGCCGCACCTCGGCGTCGCCCGCGGCGGCACGCTCGCCGAGCAGCCCGACCCGGTCCTCCCGCGGCTCCAGCCCCGCCGCACGCAGTACCGCCTCCTCACCCGCGTACTGCTCCAGGCAACCGCGTCCGCCGCAGACACAGGCGGGGCCCTCGGGGCGCACCGGGACGTGCCCCAGTTCCCCGGCGAACCCCCGCGTCCCCCGCAGCAGGCGTCCGTCCACGACGAGGGCGCCACCGATACCGATCTCGGCGGAGACGTGCAGGAAGTTGCGGGGTGCGTCGTCGCCGAGCCAGAGCTCCGCGAGAGAGCCGAAGTTGGCCTCGTTGTCGACGGTCAGCGGCAGCCCGGTGGGAAGCAGCGGGGCGAGGTCGAGCTCCCGCCAGCCGAGGTTGGGGGCGCGGACGACCGTCCGGGCGTCGGGAGCGACCAGGCCCGGTACGGCGACCGCCAGACCGGCCGCCCACAGCCCCTCCCGTTCGGCCTCGGCGACGACCTGCCCCACCAGCGCGGTCAGTTCCTCGAGCACCGGCTCGGCGGGGCGACCGCGATTGGTGCCGTGCCGTACGGCCCGGGCCCGCACCTCGCCACGCAGGTCGACCGCGCACACGGCGAGGTGGTCGACGCCGATCTCCGCTCCGATGCCGGCCGGCCCGCGCCCGCTGACCGTCAGGGCGGAACCGGGGCGGCCCACCCTGCCGGGCCGTTCCGGGCCCAGCTCCTCGAGGAGCCCGGTCCGGATGAGCTCGTCGACCAGTGTGGACACGGCGGCACGGGTCAGACCGATGCGCGAGGCGATGGCAGCGCGCGACAGCGGCCCGTCCGCGCCGACGGCGTGCATCACGCGCGCCAGGTTGCGCCGGCGCATGCCCGCCTGCGTGTCCGGTAGCCGGCGGCCGGGACTGGTCGGATGGGCCTCGTGCAGCGGTGCGGTCATGCCTCCCCCGTCATTTTCGTCGGCTCGCAGGTCACGCCCGGCCCACACACGCGGACCGGGCGGAACCGCAGCCCCCGGTCGCTCAGCGCGACTCCCTCTCCAGCAGCGCGGCCGCGTCGGAGAGTACCCCGGTGATCCGTTCCATCGTCGCCTCGTCCCGCTCCACGGACTCCAGCACGGGCCCCCGCGCGGTGTCCCAGCGCCGGGCGACCGCCGCCGGGTCCTCGCCCGTCAGCAGCCCGGCCGCCTGCGCGGCAGCGCCGAGCGCCACGAGTTCCTTGGCCTCCGGCACCTGCACCGGGCGGCCCGACAGCCGACGCACCGTCTGCTGCCACGCCGTGCCCCGGGCACCGCCGCCGATGAGGAGCAGCGGGGTGTCCCGGTCCGCGTCCTCGTCCAGGACCAGGTCCAGAGCCCCCAGCAGCGCGTGGACGGCACCGTCGTACGCCGCTTGGAGCAGCTGTCCGGGTGTCGTGTCGTGCCGCAGGCCGTGCAGCAGTCCGGAGGCGTGGGGGAGTGCCGGGGTGCGCTCGCCGTCCAGGTAGGGCAGCAGGGTGACGCCGGTGCCCGGCTCGACGGCCTCGCGGTCCAGGCCGAGCAGGGCCGCGACGCGGTCCACGGCGAGCGTGCAGTTGAGTGTGCACGCCAGTGGCAGCCAGTCGCCGCGGGCGTCGGCGAAGCCCGCCACCGTGCCGGTCGGGTCGGCGGGGCGGCGCGTGGAGACGGCGTACACCGTTCCGGAGGTGCCCAGGCTCAGCACGGGGGTGCCGGGGCGCAGGCCGAGGCCCAGCGCGGCCGCCGCGTTGTCGCCGGTACCGCAGGCCACCAGGGTGCCCTTGGCGAAGGGCAGGTCGTGTCCGTCGCGCACGGTGCCGGCCACCTCTCCGGGCCGGACCACGCGGGGCAGCAGCGCCGGGTCGAGGCCCACGCGGGAGAGGATCTCCTCGTCGTAGTCCTCCGTGGCCGAGGCCCACCAGCCCGTGCCCGAGGCGTCGCCGCGATCGGTGGTGCCCTCGCCCGTGAGGCGCTCGGTGAGGTAGTCGTGCGGCAGGCGTACCGCCGCGGTGGCCGCGGCGGCCTCCGGCTCGTGCTCCATGAGCCAGGCCCACTTGGTGACCGTGAAAGAGGCGCCGGGGACGCTTCCGGTCCGTTCCGCCCACGCCTTCGGGCCGCCGAGCTCGTCCACCAGGCGGCGCGCCTGGGCGGCCGAACGGACGTCGTTCCACAGCATCGCCGGACGCACCGGCTCGCCCTGGGCGTCCAGTGTCACGAGGCCGTGCTGCTGGCCTCCGATCGACACCGCGGCCGCCTCGCGCGCCGCGTCCCCGCACTGGCGCAGCGCCTCGCCCAGCGCGTCCCACCACTGCCGCGGGTCGCTCTCTCGGCCCGCCCCGGACGAGACGGTGTGCGGCGCCTGACCGCTCGCGACCACCCGCCCGGTCGATGCATCGACGACCAGCGCCTTGGTGGACTGGGTGGATGTGTCCACACCGACGACGAGCGGACCCTCGGCTGCTGACATCGGGTTCTCCCTCTTCCCGCGGCTCGCGGGAGCCGACCTGACCTGGCTTTTCGCGTGTCCCGGACCGCTGCCGGTCCGGGTGCGTCGTACGTCTTCGGACCCCTTCGCCGGAGACGGCACCCCCGGGTGTCTTCCCAGAGCTGCGATCGCATACTAATTTGTAAAGCGCCATGACGAATAGTCCCCAGCAAGCAAGGAGCCGTGGCATGAACTACCAGCCCACCCCCGAGGACAGGTTCACCTTCGGCCTGTGGACCGTCGGCTGGCAGGGACGGGACCCCTTCGGGGACGCGACCCGCCGCGCCCTCGACCCGGTCGAGTCCGTGCAGCGCCTCGCCGAGCTCGGGGCCCACGGAGTCACCTTCCACGACGACGACCTGATCCCCTTCGGGTCCAGCGACACCGAGCGCGAGTCCCACATCAAGCGCTTCCGGCAGGCGCTGGACGCCACCGGCATGAAGGTGCCGATGGCCACCACCAACCTCTTCACGCACCCGGTCTTCAAGGACGGCGCCTTCACCGCCAACGACCGGGACGTGCGCCGCTACGCCCTGCGCAAGACGATCCGCAACATCGACCTGGCGGCCGAGCTGGGCGCGAAGACCTACGTGGCCTGGGGCGGCCGTGAGGGCGCCGAGTCCGGCGCCGCCAAGGACGTGCGTGTCGCCCTCGACCGCATGAAGGAGGCCTTCGACCTCCTCGGCGAGTACGTCGTCTCCCAGGGCTACGACCTCCGTTTCGCCATCGAGCCCAAGCCGAACGAGCCCCGCGGCGACATCCTGCTGCCCACCGTGGGCCACGCCCTCGCCTTCATCGAGCGCCTGGAGCGCCCGGAGATGTACGGCGTCAACCCCGAGGTCGGCCACGAGCAGATGGCGGGCCTGAACTTCCCGCACGGCATCGCGCAGGCCCTGTGGTCGGGCAAGCTCTTCCACATCGACCTCAACGGTCAGTCCGGCATCAAGTACGACCAGGACCTGCGCTTCGGCGCCGGCGACCTGCGTTCCGCCTTCTGGCTGGTCGACCTCCTGGAGAGCGCCGGTTACGAGGGCCCGCGGCACTTCGACTTCAAGCCGCCGCGGACCGAGGACCTCGACGGCGTGTGGGCGTCCGCCGCCGGATGCATGCGCAACTACCTGATCCTCAAGGAGCGCGCGGCCGCCTTCCGTGCGGACCCGGAGGTCCAGGAGGCCCTGCGTGCCTCGCGGCTGGACGAGCTGGCGCAGCAGACCGCGGCCGACGGCCTCCAGGCACTGCTCGCCGACCGGAGCGCCTTCGAGGAGTTCGACGTGGACGGCGCCGCCGCCCGCGGCATGGCCTTCGAGCGGCTGGACCAGCTGGCCATGGACCACCTGCTGGGCGCGCGCGGCTGACCGCCGACGCGCCGAGTGCGGGGGAACGGGGGAACGGGGCGGTCCGACGTGTGGGTGCGTCGGGCCGCCCCGACCCGTGTCCGAAGGCCGCTGGGCCCAAGCGGCCGACGACGGGACGGCGGGGCGCTCCGCCGGTGCCGAGGGCACCGCGGGCCCTGAGCGGGGGCGTCCCGCACTTCCCCGAAGGCCACGGCTGGGGGAGCTGCGCGTCGGAGACTGGGAGTACGGGCTCAAGGGTTGCCCTCAGGGGCGTCCTCAGGGTGCGATCAGGGATGCGTCAGGGTCGCGGAAGGAACCGTGCGAGGCCCGCACCCGTTCTTTGCACAGAGAACCGGAGCAGACTTCTTACCAGGAGCCGGCACACACGGCCGAAGGCAGTTCCGGAGGGGGTCCCGGCGGTCGCCGGGGCGGAGTCCGGACACGGAGCGGCAGCTGCCGCGCAGGAGGCGACACATGTCGAGGAACGCGAAGATCGCCGTGGGCGGAGTGCTCGTCGGCCTCATTCTGTGGATCTGGCTGCCCTGGTGGGCCGCCCTGCTGATCGTCCTGGGGATACCGACGGCCGCCTACCTGGCCCTGGACCCCTCGCAGCGTCGCCGGCTGCGGCGGGTGTCCCGCAAGGAACTCGGACGCTGACCGGCACCCCGAAAGCGTTCGTGGTTCCCCGGCCGGCACGCCACTGGCCCGAGCCGCCCCGGCCGGGACGCCACGGACTGCCCCACGGTGCGGATCTGGCCGGGCAGCCCGCGGAGGCGTGGGGCGGCTCGGGGTTGCCGCGCGGCTCGGCGGCGGGTGCGGGTGCGGCTGGAGGCTGTCGTGCGACGTGCTTGGCGCGTCGATCCGGAGCCCTCACCGTCCACCGGCCCGCCCTCAGGCCGGACGAACCGCCATCCTGTCCAGAGCCTCCAGGAGCCCCGGCAATTCCGGGCCGCGCCCCACCGGGACGATCTCGCCCGGCTCGTCGTCCAGCAGCAGGAACGCCATGTCGTCGGTGCGGGCGACCAGGGACCAGCCCGGACCGTCGGCTCGCAGCGTACGTGCGCTGTCGGAAGCGAAGGCGGAGCGCACCCGGCCCAGCGGCGGGGGATTGTCCACATAGCCACGCGCCTCGGCGAGGACGCGGCGGATCTCCCGGGACCTGCTTCCCGGCGCCCCCTGCCCCTCGCTCCCGGCGGATGTGTCCGTACCGGCGTCACCCCGGCCGGCTCCAGCAGCCTCGGCCCCGGCGTCCTCTCCGGCACCCGGAGCTCCTCCGGCCGTACCGGAGCCGTCGGCCGCCGCGCTCCCGTCCGCGCCCGGCTGCGCCGAGAAGTCGTCGTCGATCTGTGCCCGCCAGGCCGCCCACTGCAGAGCGATCTCATCGGCACCCAACCGGCGCTGCGCGGGCCCCCAGACAGTGGTGTCGGGCGGGGTCAGCGGCGGCCGGTCCGTCAGCTCGGGCGCCGGATCGTGCGGCGCGGGCACCCCGGGCGCGGACACGGCGACCGCGAGGGGCCAGCCGGGCAGCGCGGTGACGACCGACCGCTCGTCCGGCGACAGGTCGTACTCCATCCCGCAGTCCCAGGAGGAGATGGCCACGGCCACCAGTGACACGTCGTCGACGACGACCGTCCATCGCGCGCCCTCACTGTCCTGACCGAGCACGAGACCGTACCCGTCGGCGAGAGGCGCCAGCCCCAGAGCCGAACAGGCCGCCGGATAGTCGTCGCCCAGCACACTGGGGAAGTTCGCAGGCGTCAACAGGATCGCCGTCAGCACATACAGCGCATCGTCATCGACAGTCACGACGTCCTCATCCGTCCCGGCCATTGCCATCCTCCTCTCCGCTCGCCCCTCGGCGCACCGCGCACCCTAGTGCGCTCGCGGCCCGATTGTCACGAGTGCGAAGCACACCCGGACCTGCGAGTGTGCCGTCGTTCCGCTCCTGCTCAGGGTTGACGCACGGCCAGCGCGAGGAACCGGGCGTCCTCGTCCACGTACGCCGTCATCCGCCACCCGGAACGCACGAGCAGCGGTCCCAGATTCGCCTCGGCGCGCAGATCCCCGGGGGTGAGAGTGCGGCCCTGCCGCGCGGCGAGCGCCGCCCGGCCGATCGGATGGAACAGCGCGAGGAGACCACCGGAGCGCACCACACGCGCCAACTCCCGTAGATTTCCGGCCGGATCGGGCAGGTGCGAGACGAGGCCCGCGGCGAACACGGCGTCGAACGAGGCGTCGCGCAACGGCAGCCTCGCCACATCGGCGAGCAGCAGCCGACCGGCCCGGTCCCGTCCGGCACGTACGGCGGCCTCGAGCATGGCGGGGGTCAGATCGGCGCCCACCACCGTCCCCGCGTCACCCACCGCGGCCCTCAGCGGCGGCAGAGCCCGTCCCGTGCCACATCCCGCGTCCAGGACCCGGTCACCGGCCCGCAGCCCGAGATCGGCGACGGCGGCGGCGTACGCGGGACCGTCGTCCGGGAACCGCTGGTCCCAGTCGCCGGCCCGGGCGGTGAAGAACTCCCGTACACGTGTGTGATCGTCACTCATGCACGGCATGATCCCGCACCGCGGGGCGGACACACGGACCCTCCCGCCCCCGGCCCCCGCGTCCCACCGTGCCCGTCCCGCCACTCGGAAGCCGTCGGTCCTCGGTCATCTTCCGCGCCGTACCCGGATCCTGCTTGCCCGTGCGCCGCCCGTGGGGAAGGCTGGCCGGGCGGCCCTCGGAGCGGGGTAGCCGGACGGGGGGAGACGCATCATGGCGCACAACAAAGGGCTCGGCTGGCTGCTCGACGACCTGACCCAACGTGTCGAGCACGTGAGGCACGCACTGGTCCTCTCCAACGACGGGCTGGTGACCAGCACGAGCACGGGCTTACGCAGAGAGGACGCCGAGCACCTGGCGGCCGTCTCCTCGGGACTGCACAGTCTGGCCAAGGGATCGGGCCGGTACTTCGGCGCGGGTGGCGTCCGGCAGACCGTGATCGAGTTCGACGACGCCGTCCTCTTCGTGACCGCGGCCGGCGAGAGCAGCTGCCTCTGCGTCCTGAGTGCCGCCGAGGCCGACGTGGGCCGACTCGCCTACGAGATGGCACTGCTGGTCAACCGGGTCGGAGAACACCTCGACGTCGACGCACGAGGACCGGAGCGCCCACCCACCACGGGCTTCTGAGCGCCTGTCGGCCGTCGGCCGTCGCACCTCGGGCGGGGGCCGCATGAGTCCTCAATCATCAGCCTCAGCCTTCGACCGGTGGTCGTCAGCACCGCTTTCCGGGAGTCCGTGCCCGTTCCCGACTCTCGCCCCTTGACCCCTCCCACCTGCGTGAATGTCGTGTGCCGGGGACTTATCCACAGGCCGCCCGATGATGCGCGAATGCGGCTACGGTTTTTCCCGAGGCGAGCGCACACCGGCGCGAGCACCGCTCCACGGGGGAGAACCACCATGTCCGGCAAGACCACGACCCTGTACACCCTGTCCGCCCAGGCCCCGTCGGCGCCCCCGGAAGGGAGGCACGTCGCACCGCCGGGCACGACCCTCACGTTCGCCCGGGCCGCACGCGAACTGCGGCTGCGAAGGACCGAGTTCGATCTCGCGGTGGACCTCGGACGCATCCGCACGGTGCCCGGCGAGAAAGACGGGAACGGGGGCCGCCGGGTGGCCCAGGAGGAGATCGAGCGGCTGCGCGCCGACGAGGGATTCCCCGAGAACGTGCGGGAGCGGGTGCGCACCCTCGGCACCCAGGAGGGCGCCGAACTGATGGGAGTGACGACCGCCCGCTTCACCCGCTTCGCCCGCCTGGGGCTGGTCGTTCCCGTGACCTTCCACCTCAACCGCTACCGGGCCGTGGTCTGGCTCTACCTGGCGGAGGAGGTTCAGCGCTTCGCGACCGACGCGAGCAACGCCCCGCTGCTGACCGGCTGCACCCCGCAGGGACTGCGCGACCAGCTGGAGGCCGGCCTCGACCTGCGGCCCCGCAACTGGCGCGGGAGGCATCTGCGGTTCCTGCTGCGCCGGACCGAGGACCCATGGGCGAGGGCGGGCGCGATGGCCTCCCTGCTCGATCCCCACCTCGTCGCGGAGCTGGTGCCCGACCCCTACGAGCGGGCGCACCTCGACCGCCACCGGCCCGACCGGCCCGCTGCCCTTCTGCCGGACTCACCGGCCGCGCGGATCACCGCGGACGTGATGACGGCCGAGGATCCGGACGAGATCGACTGGCTCCGGGCCTGCCTCGAGCAGGAAGTCGCCGCGGCGCGACGACACCGGCCCGCCCCGCGTCCCACCCCGTCGCTGTCTCCCGTACAGCCACCCGGGGCGGCCCCGAGGACCCGGCGCGGGCTGCACCCGGCCGCCCCGGCGCCGGATCCGGCTCGACGGCAACGGCTGCTGCGATGGCTCGGCCGCGGCCGAACCCGCCCCTGCGGGCCGGCACCCCGAGGAAGGCACAGGGCCGCGGGGGTCTCCTCTACAGCGCCCTGAACAACCCCTCCTGGACCACAGACACCAGCATCCGCCCCTGGCGGTCGTAGATGCGCCCGCGGGCCAGCCCCCGGCCCCCCACCGCGATCGGCGATTCCTGGTCGTAGAGGAACCACTCGTCCGCACGGAAGGGACGGTGGAACCACATCGCGTGGTCCAAGGAGGCCATGTCGAAGCCGCGCGGTCCCCACAGTGGCTCGACGGGCAGGCGCACGGCGTCCAGCAGCGTCATGTCGCTCGCGTAGGTCAGCGCACAGGTGTGCACGAGGGGGTCTTCACCCAGCGGTCCGACGGCCCGCATCCACACTGCGCTGCGCGGTTCGGCCTTCTCGACCTCCTCGGGCGTCCAGCGCAGCCGCTCCACGTAGCGGATGTCGAACGGCTGCCGTCTGGCCATCCGTTCCAGCGTCTCCGGAACCGAGCCGAGGTGCTCCCGTACCTCCTGCGACACCGTCGGCAGCGACTCGGGGTCCGGCACCTCGCGCGCCGGAGGCAGCTGGTGCTCGAACCCACCCTGTTCCAACTTGTGGAAGGAGGCGGTCAAGGTGAAGATCGTGCGGCCCTGCTGCACGGCCGTGACCCGCCGGGTCGTGAAGGACCTGCCGTCACGCACCCGTTCGACCTGGTACACGATGGGCACGCCCGGGATGCCCGGGCGCAGGAAGTACGCGTGCAGCGAGTGCACCGGGCGCTCGCCGTCGGTGGTCCGGCCCGCGGCGACGAGCGCCTGGCCGGCCACCTGGCCGCCGAAGACCCGCTGCAGGGACTCGTGCGGGCTGCGGCCACGGAAGATGTTGACCTCGATCCGCTCGAGATCGAGCAGGTCGACGAGCCTCTCGGCCGGACTCGTACTCACGGACAGCGCCTTTCCCGGTTCACAGCTGGCCGACGCCGGTGACCCGGATGACGGCGCGGCCCTCGGCGTCCGAGGCCGTCAGATCGACCTCGGCGCTGATGCCCCAGTCGTGGTCGCCGTTGGGATCCGCGAAGGTCTGGCGGACCCGCCACAGCCCGGCGCCCGGGTCCTCCTCGATCATCAGCAGCCGGGGACCGCGGGCGTCGGGGCCGGTACCGAGCTCCTCGTACTCGTCCCAGTACTTGTCCATCGCCTCGCCCCAGGCGTCCGCGTCCCAGCCGGCCGCCCCGTCCAGCTCGCCGAGTTCCTCGACATGGTCCAGCGCGGCCAGCTCGACCCGGCGGAACATGGCGTTGCGCACCAGCACCCGGAAGGCGCGGGCGTTGGCGGTGACCGGCTTGACCTGGTCGGCCTTCTCCTGGGCCTGCTCGGCGGTCATCTCCCCGGGGTTTGCGAGCTGTTCCCACTCGTCCAGCAGACTGGAGTCGACCTGGCGGACCATCTCGCCCAGCCAGGCGATCAGATCCTCGAGGTCCTCGGACTTCAGGTCGTCGGGGACGGTGTGGTCGAGGGCCTTGTAGGCGCTGGCCAGGTAACGCAGCACGATGCCCTCGGTGCGGGCGAGCTCGTACAGGGACACGAACTCGGTGAAGGACAGCGCGCGTTCGTACATGTCACGGATGACGGACTTCGGCGACAGCGGGTGGTCGCCGACCCACGGGTGGCTCTTGCGGTAGGTGTGGTACGCGTGGAAGAGCAGCTCCTCCAGCGGCTTGGGGTACGTCACGTCCTGGAGCCGTTCCATCCGCTCCTCGTACTCGACGCCGTCCGCCTTCATCGCCGCCACGGCCTCTCCGCGCGCCTTGTTCTGCTGGGCGGCGAGGATCTGACGGGGGTCGTCCAGGGTGGACTCCACGACGGAGACCATGTCGAGTGCGTAGGACGGCGACTCGGGGTCGAGCAGTTCGAACGCGGCCAGCGCGAAGGTCGACAGCGGCTGGTTGAGCGCGAAGTCCTGCTGCAGGTCGACGGTGAGGCGCACGACGCGGCCGGTGGAATCCGGCTCGTCGAGTTTCTCCACGATCCCGCCGTCCAGCAGGGACCGGTAGATGGCGATGGCCCGCCGGATGTGCCGAAGCTGCTGCCTGCGCGGCTCGTGGTTGTCCTCCAGCAGGTGCCGCATGGCCTCGAAGGCGTTGCCGGGGCGGGCGATCACCGAGAGGAGCATCGTGTGCGTCACCCGGAAACGGGAGGTGAGCGGCTCCGGCTGCGAGTCGATCAGCTTCTCGAAGGTGTTCTCGGTCCAGCTGACGAAGCCCTCGGGTGCCTTCTTGCGTACGACCTTGCGGCGCTTCTTCGGGTCGTCACCGGCCTTGGCGAGCGCCTTCTCGTTCTCGATCACGTGCTCGGGAGCCTGGGCGACGACGAAGCCGGCCGTGTCGTAGCCCGCCCGCCCCGCGCGGCCCGCGATCTGGTGGAACTCCCGCGCGCGCAGGGTGCGCACCCGGTTCCCGTCGTACTTCGTCAGCGCGGTGAACAACACGGTGCGGATGGGCACGTTGACGCCCACGCCGAGCGTGTCGGTGCCGCAGATGACCTTGAGCAGACCGGCCTGCGCGAGCTTCTCCACGAGTCGCCGGTACTTGGGCAGCATGCCGGCGTGATGCACCCCGATGCCGTGGCGCACGTAACGGGAGAGATTCCGGCCGAACTTGGTGGTGAAGCGGAAGCTGCCGATCAGCTCCGCGATCTGCTCCTTCTCCTCCCGGGTGCACATGTTGATGCTCATCAGCGCCTGCGCCCGCTCCACGGCCTGTGCCTGGGTGAAGTGCACGATGTACACCGGCGCCTGCCGCTCGGCGAGCAGTTCGGTGAGGGTCTCCGTGAGCGGGGTGTAGCGGTACTCGTACGAGAGCGGCACCGGGCGGGTCGCCGAGCGGACCACCGCGGTGGGGCGGCCGGTGCGGCGGGTGAGGTCGCTCTCGAAGAAGGAGACGTCACCGAGTGTCGCCGACATGAGGACGAACTGGGCCTGGGGCAGTTCCAGGATCGGGATCTGCCAGGCCCAGCCGCGGTCCCCCTCGGCGTAGAAGTGGAACTCGTCCATCACGACCTGGCCGACATCGGCCTGCCGCCCGTCGCGCAGGGCGATGGACGCCAGCACCTCGGCCGTACAGCAGATGACGGGGGCGTCGGCGTTGACGGAGGCGTCACCGGTGAGCATGCCGACGTTCTCGGTGCCGAAGACCTTGCACAACTCGAAGAACTTCTCCGAGACCAGCGCCTTGATCGGCGCGGTGTAGAACGTGACCTCGTCCCGGGCGAGCGCCGCGAAATGCGCGGCGGCGGCGATCATGCTCTTGCCCGAACCCGTGGGGGTGGAGACGATCACGTTCGCCCCGGAGACCACCTCGATCAGCGCCTCCTCCTGGTGCGGGTAGAGGGTCAGACCTCGCTCCCCGACCCACGACTCGAAGGCTTCGTACAGGGCGTCGGGGTCGGGGGTCCGCGGGAGCTGATCGATAAGGGTCACCCTCCCATCTTGCCTGCCCTGGGCACCGGAGGGGGAATCGACTGCGGGCCCGAAGATCGCGAACGCTACGCTGTGGCGCCGGGACGGGATCGGCACACGCGCACAACTGGGCGACGACGCACGAGGAATGGGACGGGACACGGTCATGATGGGACCAGCGCACTCACTGTCGGGAGCGGCGGCCTGGCTCGGCGTCGGAGCGGCGACGGCCGCGGCCGGACACCCGATGCCCTGGCCGGTGCTGCTGGTCGGAGCCCTGATCTGCGCGGGTGCCGCGCTGGCCCCCGATCTCGACCACAAGGCGGCCACCATCTCCAGGGCCTTCGGCCCGGTGTCCCGCTGGCTGTGCGAGATCGTGGACAAGCTGTCGTACACCGTCTACAAGAACACGCGGAAGCCGGGCGACCCCCGGCGCTCGGGCGGTCACCGGACGCTGACGCACACCTGGCTGTGGGCCGTGCTGATCGGCGGCGGCACCTCCCTCCTCGCCATCACCGGCGGCCGCTGGGCGGTGCTGGCCATCCTCTTCGTGCACATGGTGCTGGCCATCGAGGGCCTGCTGTGGCGGGCGGCGCGCGGGTCCAGCAGCGACGTCCTGGTGTGGCTGCTGGCCGCGACGAGCGCCTGGATCCTCGCCGGCATCCTGGACAAGCCGGGCAACGGCTCGGAGTGGCTGTTCACCGCGCCGGGGCAGGAGTACCTGTGGCTCGGTCTGCCGATCGTGCTCGGCGCTCTGGTGCACGACATCGGGGACGCGCTGACGGTCTCGGGCTGCCCGGTCCTGTGGCCGATACCGGTGGGCCGCAAGCGCTGGTACCCGATCGGCCCGCCGAAGGCGATGCGCTTCAGGGCGGGAAGCTGGGTGGAGCTGAAGGTGCTCATGCCGGCGTTCATGGTGCTCGGCGGGGTCGGCGGCGCGGCGGCACTCAACTACATCTGAACCCCCGCCCTTCCGAGCTCTCGGCCCCGGTCGGCCCCTGCCCGCCCTCACGCCTACAGCAGGGTGTCCTCGTCCACGACGTGCACCGCCGCCTCCTCTGCCGAGGCCGCGGCACCGTCGATGCCGACGTCCCGCGCGATCAGCCCGCTCTCCTCGTCCTCGTGCACGCCCTCGTCCGGGGCCACCAGACGGCCGGAACGGGACGTGCCCACCTCACCGTCGACCGGCTCGCCGTCCGTGTCCGAAGCGTCCCCGATGCCGTCGCCGTCCACCGGTGCCGGGTCGGGCAGCTCCTCCGCCAGCCGCTGGTCCAGCGACTCACCCCGGGCTCGCTCCGCCGCGGTCACCCCCGGATGCTCCACCGCCCAGGGCCGTTCCGGAGGCGACCAGCCCCGGTCCAGCGGATCGTCCACTCCGTCGGTCTCCAAAGTGTCCTCGACATCGAGGAGCCCCGAGTCCTCCTGGATCTCGGATCCGTCGGGCTGGTAGACGTCATCCCCCCATCCGTCGGCGCTGGACACGAGTACCTCCAAGGCGAGGGGACGCACACCCGGGCCGCCCGGTGCGGCCGAGGGAGCGCACGTACCCGGCACGGGCCGGGACGCCGTGAGCCCCATGGGCTGCGACCGCGCCCCCGGCCGGTGACACCTCCAGCGTTCCACCCCCTCTCGACCCGACGCAAACGGCCGGTCCGGCGGGAGGCGGACGGAGCCGCATGCGGGCCCGCCGACGCACGCCCGCGCGCAGACGGCATTTCCGCCCGTACGCCGGGGGCCCGCCCGTACGCGCTGCGGGCCGCCCTGGACACGGGCACGACACGGCCTCCCCGGTCAGCCGTGCCAGGAACGCCACAGGGCCGCGTACGCGCCGTTCGCGGCCACCAGGTCGTCGTGGCTGCCGAGTTCGCTGATGCGGCCGTTCTCGACCACGGCGATGACGTCCGCGTCGTGCGCCGTGTGCAGCCGGTGGGCGATGGCGACGACGGTGCGGCCCTCCAGCACCCGGGCGAGCGAACGCTCCAGGTGGCGGGCGGCACGCGGGTCGAGCAGCGAGGTCGCCTCGTCCAGGACCAGGGTGTGCGGATCGGCGAGGACCAGCCGGGCCAGGGCGATCTGCTGGGCCTGGGCGGGAGTGAGGGCGAATCCACCGGAACCCACCTCGGTGTCCAGTCCCTCGGCCAGTGCCCGCGCCCAGGCGTCCGCGTCGACCGCGCCCAGGGCCGCCCACAGTTCCGCGTCCCGCGCGTCGGTGCGCGCGAGCAGCAGGTTGTCGCGCAGGGAGCCCACGAAGACGTGATGCTCCTGGTTGACGAGCGCGACATGGGAGCGGACCCGCTCGGCGGGCATCCGGGACAGCTCGGCGCCGCCGAGGGTGATCGCCCCCTCCCGCGGGGCGTAGATCCCGGCGAGCAGTCGGCCCAGGGTCGACTTCCCCGCACCGGAGGGCCCGACCAGCGCGACCCGGGTCCCGGGCGCCACCGACAGCGAGACCTGGTGCAGGACGTCTACGCCCTCCCGGTAGCCGAATCGCACCCGGTCGGCACGGATGTCGCGGCCCGCGGGCGTCAGCGCACCGTCGCCCGCGTCCGGCTCGATGTCGCGGACACCGACCAGGCGGGCCAGGGACACCTGGGCCACCTGCAGTTCGTCGTACCAGCGCAGGATCAGCCCCACCGGCTCGACCAGCATCTGGGCGATGAGGGCGCCCGTGGTGAGCTGCCCGACGTCGATCCAGCCGTTGAGCGCGAGGACGCCGCCGACCATCAGCACCGAGCAGAGGACGGTGGTGTGCGTGAGGTTGACGACCGGGAACAGCACCGAGCGCAGCCAGAGCGTGTACCGCTCCCACGCGGTCCACTGCCGCACGCGCAGTTCCGACAGCTCGACACGGCGCCCGCCGAGGCGGTGCGCCTCGACGGTGCGGCCCGCGTCCACCGTCTCGGCGAGCGCCGCGGCGACGGCGGCGTAGCCCGCGGCCTCGGAGCGATAGGCGGACGGTGCCCGCCGGAAGTACCAGCGGCAGCCGACCACCAGCAGGGGCACGGCGAGCAGCACGGCCGGCGCGAGCGGCGGCGCGGTCACGACGAGGCCGCCGATCAGCAGCGCTGCCCACACCACGCCGATGGCGAGCTGGGGCACCGCCTCGCGCATCGCGTTGGCCAGCCGGTCGATGTCGGTGGTGATCCGGGAGAGCAGATCACCGGTCCCGGCCCGTTCCAGGACCCCGGGCGGCAGTCCGACCGACCGCACCAGGAAGTCCTCGCGCAGATCCGCGAGCATCCGCTCGCCGAGCACGGCCCCGCGCAGACGGAGCTGCCGCACGAAGACGGCCTGGACGAGCAGCGCCACCACGAACAGTGCGAGGGTGCGCCGCAGGTGGAGTTCGTCCGCGTTCTCGGACACCCGCTCGACCAGCCCGCCCAGCAGATACGGGCCCACCATGGACGCGACCACCGCGACCGTGTTCACCATGATCAGGAGGAGGAAGGCCCGGCGGTGCCGCCGGAACAGTTCCCCCACGTACGCGCGGACGGTGGCCGGGGCCCCGACGGGCAGGGTGTGCGCCGTCGTGGGGGCTGCCGGGTCGTACGCCGGGGGCGCCACGCCGATCATGCGTTCTCCTCGATCTCTTCCCGTACGCCGTCCGCCCCTGGAGGCACGACACCCGCGTCCGCCGCGGCGGACGCGGCCTCCTCGTCGGTCTCACGGGTCACGACCCCCCGGTACCGGGCATCGGCGTGCACCAGCTCGCGGTGCACACCGACCGCCGCGACCTCGCCCCGGTGCACCAGGACCACCCGGTCCGCGTGGTCCAGCAGCAGTGGGGAGGAGGTGAACACGACGGTGGTACGGCCCGCCCGCAGCGCGCGCAGCCCCTTGGCGACCCGGGCCTCGGTGTGCGCGTCGACGGCCGAGGTCGGCTCGTCCAGCACCAGCACCTCCGGGTCGGTGAGCAGCGACCGGGCCAGGGCCAGTCGCTGGCGCTGGCCGCCCGAGAGGGAACGCCCGCGCTCGGTGATACGTGTCTCCAGGGGCTCCCGCGCGGTGGCCGAGGCCTGCGCCAGTGCGTCCAGCACGTCACCGCACTGGGCGGCGTCGAGCGCCTCCTCGCCGCCCACCCGCCCGGAGGCGGGCACGTCGAGCAGTTCGCGCAGGGTGCCCGAGAGCAGCACCGGGTCCTTGTCCTGCACCAGGACGGCGGTGCGGGCGACGTCGAGCGGCAGCTCGTCCAGTGCCACGCCGCCCAGGAGAACCGAGGCGCCCTTCTCCGCGGGGTGTCCGCCCAGCCGCTCCGCCAGCAGACCCGCCGCGTCCGGGTCGCCGCAGACCACGGCGGTCAGCCGGCCGGCCGGTGCGAGCAGCCCGGTCACGGGGTCGTACAGGTCGCCGGAGGGCACCGCGGCCCCGCCCGCCCCCTCGGCGTCGGTGGCACGCTCCAGCGACAGCACCCGCGCCGCCCGCTGCGCGGAGGGCCGGGAGAAGGAGTACGCCATCGCGAACTCCTCGAAGTGCTGCAACGGGTACGTCAGCAGCAGCACCGAGCTGTACACCGTCACCAGCTCGCCGACGTCGATCCGCCCCTCCCGTGCCAGGACCACGCCCCGCCAGACCACCCCGATGAGCAGCAGACCGGGCAGCAGCACCTGAATGGCGGAGATCAGCGACCACATGCGGGCGTTGTGCACCGCAGCCCTGCGCACCGCCTGGGAGGCCTTGCGGTAGCGGTCCAGGAAGAGCGCCTCACCGCCGATGCCGCGCAGCACCCGCAACCCGGCGACGGTGTCGGAGGCCAGCTCGGTGGCGCGACCCGCCTTCTCGCGCTGGACATCGGCGCGCCGGGTGGCGCGCGGCAGCAGCGGCAGCACGGCGAGCGCCAGCACGGGCACGCCGAGCGCGACGATCGCCCCGAGCGCCGGCTGGTAGACGAGGAGGGCCACGCACACCGCGACGACGGTCGCCGCCGCGGCGGTGAACCGGGACACGGACTCGACCAGCCAGCCGATCTTCTCGACGTCACCGGTGGACACCGAGACGATCTCTCCGGCCGCCACCCGCCTGGTCAGCGCCGCGCCGACCAGGGCGGCCTTGCGGGCCAGCAACTGCTGGACACGGGCGGCCGCGGTGATCCAGTTGGTCACCGCGGTGCGGTGCAGCATCGTGTCGCCCAGGGCGATGCTCGCGCCGCACAGCGCCAGCAGCCCGCCCGTCCAGGCCAGCCGGGTTCCCGAACGGTCGACGACGGCCTGGACGGCCAGGCCGATGCAGAAGGACAGACTGGAGACGGAGAGGAAGTGCAGCAGGCCCCACAGAAGGCTGCGCCACTGTCCGCCGAGCTGATTCCGGAAGAGCCACCAGAGGAAGCGGGGACCCGAACGTGCGTCCGGCACGCCCGGATCGGAATAGGGAAGGTCTTGGATCTGCATGGCGTCCCAGCGGTTCGGGTGTGCTCGGGCGGGCGGGGCGGGTGGTGTTCGGGGTGCGGTCGCGGCGCCGGTACGTCCCGGACCACGGGACGAGGGAGAGCCGGCGGGCGGATGCACAGCAAACCGTGCCAGGTTCGCCGCGCGGAGCACGCGGAGGCAAACGGTTTTCCGCACCCGCGGGGCGTCCGTGCGGTCCCTCGGGTCTCCGTCGGATCCCCGCAGCGCCCCCGTCACGTCCTCGAAGGGGGCCCGTTGGGTCCCGCCGCGTCCTCGTGGGGTCCCCGTCGTGTCCCCCTCTTGTCCCAACCCGCCCGTGAACGCGGGGGTGTGCGTGCTCGTCGCGGAAAGGGTGGGACGATGGACCGCATGCGAATAGGCGGTGTGAAGGATGCGGTACGCGCCGGGACCGCGGCTGCGGCCTGCGGTGTCCTGCTGATGTCCCTGGCGGCGTGCGGTGGTTCGGACGGCGGCGGGAACCAGAAGACCGACGGCGTGCCCGCCGTCCGCACCGGTCAGGCCAAGGCGAGAACGACCGGTCTGAAGGCGATCCCGGAGGTCGGTGACCGGTTGCGCGGTCAGATCCCCGCGGCCTCCCGCCAGGTCGTGGCGGTCTACGGCGAGGGCCGGAACGCCACCGGTTCCACGATCGCCCTGTACACCAAGCACGGCTCCACCTGGGACCGCACCCGCGTCTGGCAGGGGCACAACGGCAAGAAGGGCTGGACCACCGACCACCACGAGGGCGACAACCGCAGCCCCGTGGGCGTGTTCACGCTCAGTGACGCGGGCGGCGTCCTCGCGGACCCCGGTGCCAAGCTGCCCTACACCCGGTCCGCGTCCTTCCAGGCGCCGCACTACTGGTCGAAGTCGCACTGGCACGACTTCGACTACGTCATCGCGATCGACTACAACCGGGTCAAGGGCACCTCGCCGAACGAGCCGACCCGGCCCGAGGGGCAGTCCAAGGGCGGCAGCATCTGGCTGCACATGGACCACGGCAGCGGGACCTCCGCGTGCGTCAGCCTCTCCAAGTCCGGGATGGAGTACCTGCTGCGCACGCTCGACCCCGCGCAGCACCCGGTGGTGGTCATGGGGGACAAGGCGGATCTGAAGGCCTAGCGGGCGTGCCCGGCGGTGGCGCGGTGCGCGCGCCGCCGCCGCGCCGTCCGTCCACCAGCGCGTCCAACAGGTCCTCGAGCGCCGTGCGCTGATCGCCCGACAGGGGCGCGAGGATCTCTTCCACCGCCGACCGCCGCGCCGCGTGCAGTTCCCGCAGCGAGGCGAGCCCGTCGTCCGTGAGTTCGATCCGGGTGACCCGGCGATTCGTGGGATCGGGAACCCGGCGTACCTTGCCGCTCGCCTCCAACCCGTCGACCAGCGTCGTCACCGCCCGGGGAACGACCTCGAGCCGGGCGGCGAGGTCCGCCATGCGCGGCGGCTCCCCGTAGTGCGCCAGAGTGCGCAGCAGCCGGGACTGGGCGGGGGTGACGCCCAGGTTGCGCTCCTGCAGATGATGCTTCTGGATGCGGTGCACCCGGCGGGTGAGCCGCATCAGCTGCTCGGCTAGCAGCCCCTCGGCATCGGAACGGTCGGACGGGTCCCCGGGGTGCGGGGACGGGTCGTGGTCGGCGGGGCCGGACGTGGTCATGACGGAACAATATCAGGACACAGTTCATTGTGAGTATAGGTAACAGTGAGCTATGCTCCGTCTGTCATCGACGTCTCACCACCCGTAGGAGCCATGCCCCGCCCCGACATCACCTGGACCCCGCCCCCCGGCACCTCGACCGACCAGCCCCGGCAGGTGCGCCGCATCCTCGGACTCTTCAGGCCTTACCGCGGCCGGCTCGCGGTCGTCGGCCTCCTGGTCGGCGCCTCCTCCCTGGTCGGCGTCGCGACCCCCTTCCTGCTCAGGGAGATCCTCGACGTCGCGATTCCGCAGGGCCGCACCGGACTGCTGAGCCTGCTGGCGCTCGGCATGATCCTCAGCGCCGTCGTCACCAGCGTCTTCGGTGTCCTGCAGACCCTGATCTCCACGACGGTCGGCCAGCGCGTCATGCACGACCTGCGCACCCAGGTCTACGGCCGGCTGCAGCGCATGTCCCTCGCGTTCTTCACCCGCACCCGCACCGGCGAGGTGCAGTCCCGCATCGCCAACGACATCGGCGGCATGCAGGCGACCGTCACCTCCACCGCGACCTCCCTGGTGTCCAACGTCACCAGCGTCGTCGCCACCGTGATCGCCATGATCGCCCTCGACTGGCGGCTCACCGTGGCCTCGCTGCTCCTGCTGCCGGTCTTCGTCTGGATCAGCCGCCGGGTGGGCAGGGAGCGCAAGAAGATCGCGACCCAGCGCCAGAAGCAGATGGCCGTCATGGCCGCGACGGTCACCGAGTCGCTCTCCGTCAGCGGCATCCTGCTCGGCCGCACCATGGGCCGCGCCGACTCCCTCACCCAGTCCTTCGCCAAGGAGTCCGAGAGCCTCGTCGACCTCGAGGTCCGCTCGAACATGGCCGGACGCTGGCGCATGGCCGTCATCAGCGTCGTCATGGCCGCCATGCCCGCCTTCATCTACTGGGTCGCGGGCATCGCCCTCCAGGTCGGCGGCCCGTCGATCTCCCTGGGCACGCTGGTCGCCTTCGTCTCCCTGCAGCAGGGCCTGTTCCGGCCGACCGTCAGCCTGCTGGCCACCGGGGTGCAGATCCAGACCTCGCTGGCGCTGTTCCAGCGCATCTTCGAGTACCTCGACCTCCCCATCGACATCACCGAGCGGGAGAACCCCGTCCACCTCGACAAGGTCGAGGGTGAGATCCGGTTCGAGAAGGTCGCCTTCGCCTACGACGACAAGAGCGGCCCCATCCTGCGGGACATCGACCTCACGATCCCGGCCGGCGGAAGTCTCGCCGTCGTCGGACCCACCGGCTCCGGCAAGTCCACGCTCAGCCACCTGGTGCCCAGGCTGTACGACGTGACCGGCGGCCGGGTCACCCTCGACGGCACAGACGTGCGGGAGCTGGACTTCGACACGCTCGCCCGCGCGGTCGGGGTCGTCTCCCAGGAGACGTACCTGTTCCACGCCTCGGTCGCCGAGAACCTCAGATTCGCCAAGCCCGACGCCACCGACGAGGAACTGTACGCGGCGGCAGGGGCGGCGCAGATCCACGAGCACATCGTGTCCCTGCCCGACGGCTACGACACGGTGGTGGGCGAGCGCGGCCACCGGTTCTCGGGCGGGGAGAAGCAGCGCCTCGCCATCGCTCGCACCATCCTCCGCGATCCGCCCGTACTCATCCTCGACGAGGCGACCAGCGCACTCGACAACCGCACCGAGCGTGCCGTGCAGGAGGCCATCGACGCGCTGTCGGCCAACCGCACCACGCTGACCATCGCGCACCGGCTCTCGACCATTCGCGGCGCCGACCAGATCGTCGTCCTGGACTCCGGGCGCACGGTGGAACGCGGGACGCACGAGGAGTTGCTGGCCCTCGGTGGCAGATACGCCGCGCTCGTCAACCGGGACGCCCAACTGGAGCCGACGGGATGAAGATATGCCAGGCTTATGACGGTATGCGGGTTACGGTGCCCGCATGCAGACGCACAGCCCGCGAAGGAACGCGAGGAGCACGGTCCGCCTGACCCCTCGCGGCCGTGCCGCCCTCGTGGCGACCGGAGCCGTTCTCGCGGTGGCCGCCGTGGCGGTACCGCTGCTGACCCTCGGCGCCGGGGACGGGGAACACCGGCCGCGGCGCCTCGTGATCCCCGAGGGGCGGCGGGCCGGCCAGGTCTACGAGGCCGTCGACAAGGCCCTCGCACTGCCCGCTGGCACCACCGCGAAGTCCCTGCCGAAGGCGGAGCTGAAGCTCCCCGCCGAGGCCCACGGCACTCCTGAGGGCTACCTGTTCCCGGCCACGTACCCGATCGACGGGAAGACGACCCCGCAGTCCCTGCTGCGGTCGATGGTCGACACCGCGAGGAAGAGGTTCGACGGCGGAGGGACCACCGCCGGGGCCCGGTCCGGTACGGCGAGCGTCTACCGCACGGTCACCCTCGCGAGCATCGTGCAGGCGGAGGCCGACCGGGAGGCGGACATGGGCAAGGTGGCCCGCGTCGTGGTCAACAGGCTGCGGCGCGGCATGCCGCTGCAGATGGACTCGACCCTCGAT
This sequence comes from Streptomyces griseoaurantiacus, assembly GCA_014656015.1. Lineage (GTDB taxonomy): Bacteria > Actinomycetota > Actinomycetes > Streptomycetales > Streptomycetaceae > Streptomyces > Streptomyces griseoaurantiacus. The sequence goes on from BNBP01000001.1 coordinate 218,551, forward strand.
TACGCGCTGCACCGCTTCTCGCCGGTGCTCTCCACGGCCGACACGAAGCTCGACAGCCCCTACAACACCTACCGGCGGATGGGCCTGCCACCGACCCCGATCTCCAACCCCGGCGAGGACGCGCTGCGCGCGGCGCTGCATCCGACGCCCGGAAACTGGCTGTACTTCGTCACCGTCGGGCCGGGGGACACCCGCTTCAGCGCCACCTACGAGGAACACCGGCGCAACGTGGCCGCACTCGACCTCCGCCGCGAGAGCCGCACGCCCTCCTCCGCCGCACCGCGATGAGGCCGCCGCCGCGTACCGTCGCGTGGCGGGCGGCGGCTCAGGCGGCCGCCGCCGGTTCCGCGGCCAGCAGGCGGCGGATGTCCCGTACCGCGGCCCGGCCGGCCCGGTTGGCCCCGATGGTGCTGGCCGAGGGACCGTAGCCGACGAGGTGCACACGGGGGTCGGCCGCCGCGCGGGTGCCCTCGACGCGGATGCCGCCGCCCGGCTCGCGCAGCCGCAGCGGGGCGAGATGCCCGATCGCGGCCCGGAAACCGGTGGCCCACAGGATGACGTCGGCGTCCACCCGCTGCCCGTCCTCCCACTCCACCCCGGTCTCCGTGATCCGGTCGAACATCGGCCGGCGGTCCAGGACGCCCTCGGCGAGCGCCTGCCGGATCGCGTCGTTCAGCGGCAGCCCGGTCACCGAGACGACACTCCGCGGCGGCAGCCCCCGGCGCACCCGCTCGTCGACGAGGGCCACGGCGGCGCGCCCCAGCTCCTCGGTGAACGGAACGTCGCGGAAGACCGGCGGACGCCGGGTGACCCAGGTGGTCGCGGCGGCGTACGGGGCGATCTCCATCAGGTGCTGGGTCCCGGAGGCGCCCCCGCCCACCACGATCACCCGCTGCCCGGCGAACTCCTCGGGGCCGGGGTACTGGGCGGTGTGCAACTGCCGCCCGCGGAAGGTCTCCTGACCCGGGTAGCGCGGCCAGAACGGCCGGTCCCAGGTGCCCGTCGCGTTGATCAGCGCCCGCGCCGACCAGACACCGGCGGAGGTCTCCACCCGCAGCCGGCCGCCCGCGTCCTCCCGCACGGCGAGGACGTCCACCGGACGCCGCACCCGCAGGTCGAAGGCGCTCTCGTAGGCGGCGAAATAGGCGGCGATCACCTCGGAGGAGGGGCGCTCGGGGTCCGCGTCCCTCAGGTCCATGCCCGGCAGCGCGTGCATTCCGTGCACCTTGCCGTACGTCAGCGAGGGCCAGCGGAACTGCCAGGCGCCACCCGGGCGCGGGGCGTGGTCCAGGACCACGAAGCCGCTCCCCGGCGCGAAGCCGGTGCGCCGCAGATGGTACGCGGCGGACAGCCCCGCCTGCCCGGCACCGATGACGACGACGTCGACCTCACGCACCCCACTGTCGTTCATATTCCTCCCAACCCCGGCGCACGCGCGGGTCTTCCCGGCCCCGCGCGGCGGGCGAGCCGGGGGGTGTGGAAACGCGCACCCGGGTGAGGATGGGGGCATGTCCGAAGCCTTCACCACCCGTGTCCTGAACGTGTCCTCCGGCAGCTCGGAGAGGGTCGTCGACCTCACCCGCGACTGCGAGGCCTTCCTGCGCGAGGCCGCGGCGGGCCGCGACGGCCTGCTGAACGTCTTCGTCCCGCACGCCACCGCGGGCGTCGCGATCATCGAGACCGGCGCCGGCAGCGACGAGGACCTGCTCGCGGCCCTGCACACCCTGCTGCCCGCCGACGACCGCTGGCAGCACCGTCACGGCAGCCCCGGCCACGGCCGCGACCACGTCCTCCCGGCCCTCGTCCCGCCGCACGCCACCCTCCCGGTCGTGAACGGCGCCCTCCAGCTCGGCACGTGGCAATCGGTGTGCCTGGTGGACACGAACCGCGACAACGCCGAACGTCAGGTGCGGCTCAGCTTCCTGGGCTGAGCGGGGCCGTGCCGCTGCCGTGATGTCGTCGCCGTCGCCGCCCGCGGGGGACGCGCCGTCCGCTACCGGTCCAGGAGGAAGGCCTCGACGTCCTTCACCAGCCGGTCGGTCTCCTCCGAGGCCAGCTGGTGCCCGGAGTGCTCGTAGACCTCGAAACGGGCGCCGGGGATACCGCGGGCGACCTCCAGGCCGGCCTCCGGCGGATTCAGGCCGTCGGCGCGGCCCGAGACGACGAGGGTCGGCGCGGTGATCGCCGCGAGTGCGGGCCGAAGGTCGAAGCCGTGGAGCGAGCGGTCGATCGCAGCCCGTTCCCCGGGGGTCAGGACGATCCGTTGGGCCGCGAGCTGGACGGTCAGGATCTCCTCGCGTCGCGCCTGCGAGGTGTGCGGGGACCACAGCACCTCCTCCAGGAGGGCGGTCGTCTCCTCCGGCGTGGCCGTCGCCAGGTCGAAGCCCTTCCGGGCCGCGTAGGCGGCCACGGAAGAGGTCCGGCCGTGCGCCTTCGGGACGACGAGCACCAGCGCGGAGACCCGCGCCGGCTCCAGGATCGCCGCCTGGGCGGCGAGGTAGGAGCCCATCGAGATGCCGAGGATCGCTGCCTTCGGATGGCCGAGGGCAGCGATGAGCCCGGTCAGGACCCGCCCCTGGTCCTCGATGCCGAACTCCGCCGGATGCGAGGAGAGGCCGTGTCCGAGGGCGTCGGGCGCGATCACCCGGAAGCGCCCCGCGAGGCGCTCTGCGAGCGGCGCCAGTCCCGCGGCCTCGCCGTAGAGTCCGTGCGCCAGTACGAGCGGCGGCGCTCCCGCCTCGCCGTGCTCCTCGTAGTGGATCGTGTGTCCTTCGATGTGCAGCTCGGGCATTGCCGGTCCTTTCCGTCGGTGCGCGGGCGTCGCGCGAGGGGAGTGCGTGCGCCGTCCGGAGACGCGGCCGCCGCCTCCGGACGGCGCCGGTACCGGACTGTCACCTGGCCGCCACGGCAGCCAGGTCGAAGGCGCGCGGGGGGCCGGCGAGGGTGGCCTTGGCCTCGGCGCTGAGACCGTCGAGGATCTCGGTCTCTCCTGCCTCGACGCCGTCGAGCGCGAGACGGGCGAGACCGGCCGGATCGTTCATCACCTCGGCGGAGAACGTCAGCCCGGTCTCCTCCATGGCCTCGCGCAGTGTCGCGGTGCCGATGAGCCCGGCGACGAGCGCGGTGACCAGGGTCCCCTGGCCCGCCAGCTCCAGTCGCACACCGTTGGTCAGGCCCCATTGCGCGGACTTGGCGGCGGACAGTGCCGTATTCGCCTCGACGGCCGTCCACGCGGTCAGCGACAGGACATTGAGGACGGCACCGCCGCCGTTCCTGGCCAGGACGGGGGCAAAGGTTCGGATCATGTCGAGGGTGCCGAAGAAGTGGGTGCCGATCATTCGCTCGACGGCGGCGCGGTCACCGGTCGTCAGGCTCGCCACCTCGGTGGAGGCGGCGTTGTTGACCAGGAGGTCGACGTCGCCGGCGGTTCGGCGCGCGGCCTCCATGGAGTCTTCGTCGGTGATGTCGAGCGACAGCACCTCGGCGCCCGGGATGTCGACGAGTTCTGGGCGGCGGGCGGTCGCGTAGACCTTGGCGCCGCGCCGCAGCAGCTCTTCGGTCAGGTGGCGGCCGAACCCTCGGTTCGCGCCGGTGACGAGAGCGGTCGCTCCGTCTATTCGCATGGCAGATCCACTCGATCCTGTCGGGTGACGAGGCGGGACGAAAGATGACCGCGCGGTCAGGATGTGACCCTAAGTCGAAAATGACCGGGCGGTCAACTTGCTAGGATTCCGGCATGCCTACCGCAGCACGTCCGGCCCGTGTCGACGCCGTCCGCAATCGCGCCCTGCTGCTGGCGGCGGCCGAGGCGGAGTTCGCGGAGCGGGGCCTCGACGTCTCGATCGCCGACATAGCCCGCCGGGCGGGCGTGGCGAAGGGCACGGTCTTCCGCCACTTCGCCACCAAGGACGCGCTGGTCGCCGCCGTGGCCGGCGACCGCCTCGCCCGGCTCGTCGCCGTCGCCCGGAGCCTCGCGGACGCGCCCGACTCCGGTGCGGCACTACGGGAATTCCTGTCCGCGACCGCCGAGATCCTGCAGCATCAGGGCCTCACGTTCCTGCGGACGGTCAGCGAGTGCGACCCCGTCGTCGCCGAGATCCACGATCGACTGCTCGCGAGCGCCGGGGTCCTGGTGGACCGGGCGCGCCGGGACGGTCTGGTACGGCCCGATGTCACCGGGGCCGACGTCCTGCTGCTGACCTGCGCCACCGTGCACACCGTCGGGGCGCTGTCGGAGCCCGGCTCGGACCTGTGGAGGCGCTACCTGACCATCGTCGTCGACGGGCTGCGCCCCGAGGGCGCCAGTCCGCTGCCGAGGCCGGCCCCCGAGCGGCTCCGGCCCTCACCGCTCCCGCAGGGTGCCTCCTGACGGGAGGGATCTGACCGCTTCGTGGTGCCGATTCCGGCCGTTCCTTCTGGATCCGGGCCGAGTGCCTTGCTGCCGCCGGGAAGAACGGTTCATGATCAACGCAACGGCGCCGCTCATGAAGCCGGGAACAGCACACGACGGATGGGAAGTCGACCGTGAAGAAGCTCGTTCTGGCCGCCCTGCTCGGGTTCGGCCTCCTGACCGCGACCGCCGGCCCCGCCTCGGCCTCGGGGTACGTCTACACCGGCCACTGGTACAACTCCAAGACCGCGTGCGAGCAGGCGTGGACGGACTCGCACGGCGGGTCGGGCGGCACCGCCCTGCCGCACGAGTGCCGCTACAACGCGGTCGGTGTCTACGAACTGTGGGCGTACCAGCTCTGAGCGGTCGGCGACAGCCGCCCCCGGAACCTCAGGTCCTCGTGCTGAAGGGGGTGCGCAGGGCGAGCATGGCGACGTCGTCGTCGTTGTCGTCGGGGCGCACCCGCTCCAGCAGGGCGTCGCAGAGGGAGTCCAGATTGCGGTGGGCCAGCGAGGCCGCGTGACGGCAGAGGCGGCTGAGCCCGTGGTCGATGGGGCGATGCGGTGATTCGACCAGGCCGTCGGTGTAGAGGAGCAGCGTGGACCGGGGCGGCAGGACGGTGACGGCGTGGGGGCGGGGTCTGTCGACCTCGGTTCCCAGCAGCATGCCGTGGGCGTCGTTGAGGTACTGGACCTGACCGTCGTGGGTGACGAGCAGGGGCGGCGGATGGCCGGCGTTCGTCCAGTGCAGATGCCACAGCCCGTCGTCACCGAGGGTCAGCCTGCCGAGGATCATGGTCACCATGGGCACCTCGGCTATGTGCATCACGGCCTCGTCGAGCTGTGTGACGACGGCGCTGGGCGCGGCCGTCGGCCGGGACCAGACGAAGGCGCGCAGCATGTTGCGGACCTGGGCCATGCCGGCCGCGGCGTCGAGGTCGTGGCCCACGACGTCGCCGATGACCAGTGCGTGGGAATCGTCGCTGAGCGTGAAGGCGTCGTACCAGTCACCGCCCACGGACGAGGCGTCCGGGGAGGGCAGATACCGCGCGGTCATCTCCAGCCCGCGTACGGTGGGGAGCTGGGGGAGCAGGTGGCGCTGCATGGTCTCGGCGACCTTGCGCTGGCGCTGGTACAGGCGCGCGTTGTCCAGGGCGAGCCCGGTGCGGCGGGTGAGGTCCTCCAGCAGCGGCAGGTCGGCGAGGGTGAACGGATCACGGTGCGGCGCGCGGCCCAGGGTGAGGGCGCCGAGGACGTCGCGCAGACCCCTGATGGGCGCGATGGCGGCGGAGTGCATGCCCGTCGCGGTGAACAACCGCTGCTGTTCGACCGCGAGGCCCGAGTCGGGCGGGCCCTGGTAGGTCGAGGGACCGGCGAGGGAGGAGGCGGTGCCGCGCAGCGCACGCGAGAGCGGCATGGGGGAGTCCGCCGTCACGGGAGGCATGGGGCCCTGCAGGTCGTCCCGTTCGACCAGGATTCCTCCCTTGTGCTCCACGACCAGGGCCCGGCGCACCTCGTCGCGCTCCATGAGCAGGTCGACGACCGCCCAGTCCGCCAGACGGGGGATGGTCAGGGCCGCCAGCCGGTGCAAGGCCTCGTCCACGTCCAGGGTCGAGGTGAGCTGAGTGGTGGTCTCGGCGAGCAGGGCGAGGCGGTCCAGCTCCGTCAGTCCCCCGGAGCGCTCGTCCTCGCCGGGCTGCGGCTCGTCCGGCTGCGGCGACTCGTAGAGCAGGACGAGGGCGCCCGCCGTGTTCTCGTCCGAGGCGTAGGGCGTGACCAGCCAGCACGACTGGAACAGGGTCCCGTCCCCGCGGGCGAACCATTCGGCGTCGCCGTGCCGGGTGTCCTTCCTGAGGACCGCGTTCCGCATCGGGCAGCGCAGACGGGGCACCGGATTGCCGTTCTCGTCCCGGTGCAGCATGTCGTGGAAGTCCTGCCCGAGGAGATCCTCCAGGCCCCGGTCCAGCAGGCCTCGGGCCTCCTCGTTGGCCGCGACGACGAGTCCGCCCTGGTCCAGGACGAGGGCGGCGGTCCCCAGCCTCTCCAGCGCTCCGTCGAGAGGCACACCGTGCCGTGCCCGGTCCCCGGGCGTGTCCCCCGAGTCGGCATCGGTGGTGTCGTTCATGTCTCTCCTCGCTCCGAAACGCAGGTCAGCTACCCCGGCAGGAGCATTTCATGGCCGACGGGCCACAGTAGCGAACACCTGCTCGAACCGCGCGGTGACGGAGCGGCCGCCGTTCCCGTCCTCGTTCCGGCCGCCGTCGGCCCGTGCACGACGCGATCGCCGCGAGGCCGTTCCCACCGACACCCGACGCGGTGACGGGGCCCGTACCGCCGGCCGCGTCCCCAACGCACGCTCTCCCGCGCGCGGCGGGGCGGCCGAGTCCGCGGCCTCCTACGGCGAAGGCTTCCAGACGCCGAGGAGCCCGCGCAACCGGAGGGAGGCCCGGGGCAGGGGCCTCGGCAGGGGCCTGGGGCAGGGGAGGACGACGGCGGAGGTTCCCCGGTGCGTCCTCGAATCTCAAAGGGCTCTGAGTTCGCCTCGCTAGCGTCCGGCCCATGGTGCGCGACTATCTCATCGTCGGGGCCGGACCGGCCGGACTTCAACTCGCCTCACTGCTGGAACGCGACGGGCGCGACTACCTCGTCCTGGAGAGGGGGAGCGGGCCGGGGACGTTCTTCACCCGGTATCCCCGCCATCGGCAACTGATATCGACCAACAAGGTGAACACGGGATTCACCGACCCCGAGCTCAAGCTGCGCATGGACTGGAACTCGCTGCTCAGCGACGACCCGGACCTGCTGTTCACCCGGTACACCGAGCGCTACTTCCCGCCCGCGGACGACCTCGTGCGCTATCTGGCCGACTTCGCGGAGCGCACCGGAGTACGCGTCGAGTACGGGACGGAGGTGGTCCGCGTCTCCCGCGCCGACGGCGTCTTCACCGTGTACGACGGCGAGGGCCGGACCTGGCAGGGCCGGCGGCTCGTCATGGCCACCGGCATCTCCCGCCTCTACGAGCCGGACATCCCCGGCTTCGACCTCGCCGAACGGTACGACACCTTCGACACCGACCCCGCGTCCTTCACCAACCAGCGGGTGCTCGTCATCGGCAAGGGGAACTCCGCGTTCGAGACCGCCGACGGCCTCATCGAGAAGGCCGCGGTCATCCACCTCGCCGGACCGCACTCCGTCAAGCTCGCCTGGAAGACCCACTACCTCGGGCACCTGCGCGCGGTGAACAACAACTTCCTCGACACCTACCAGCTCAAGTCCCAGAACGCGGTCCTCGACGGCACCGTGGAGAGCATCGAGAAGGCCGACGGCGGCGGCTTCCGCGTCATGCTCCGCTACGCCCGGACCACGGAACCGCTGCGCGAGCTGCACTACGACCGGATCATCGCGTGCACCGGCTTCCGCTTCGACGCCTCCGTCTTCGACGAGGACTGCCGTCCCTCCCTCGTCATCAAGGACCGCTTCCCGGAGCAGACCTCGGCCTTCGAGTCGGTCGACGTGCCGGACCTGTACTTCGCCGGAACGCTGATGCAGCAGCGGGACTTCAAGAAGTCCACCAACGGCTTCATCCACGGCTTCCGCTACGCGACCCGCGCCCTGCACCGCATCCTGAGCGCCCGCCACCTGGACACCCCCTGGCCGGCCCGGGAACTGGAGGCGACACCGGAGGCGATCGCCGACGCCCTCATCGTCCGGGTCAACCGCTCCTCGGGGCTGTGGCAGCAGTTCGCCTTCCTCGGTGACGTGGTCGGCGTGGACGGGGACCGGGTCGTGTACCAGGAGGAGGTGCCGCTCGACCACGTCGCCGACGGCTCCCTCGGGCCCGCCCCGCACCGGTTCGTCGTCGACCTGGAGTACGGGCTCGACCACGACCAGGCCGACCCCTTCGACGTGGGCGTCCCACGCGTCCTCGAGAACGACGTCGAGCACGCCATGGACTCCACGTATCTCCATCCCGTCGTCCGCCACTACCGGGACGGCGAGCTCGCCGGGACCCACCACCTGGCGGAGAACCTGGAGAACGAGTGGAACCTGCCGGCGATCCACCGGCAGCCGCTGATCGCCTTCGTGAGGGAGAGCCTTGGCTGAGCAGTTCCCCGGCCCCGTACTGGATCTCCTCGACGCGGCGGGCGACCGCACGGTGTTCGAGCACGCCGGCGAGGAGGTCTCGGGCGCCCGGCTCCTCGGCATGGTGCGGCGCGCGGTGGGCGGCCTCGGCAAGCACGGGGTCGGGCCCGGAGACGGCGTCGCCATGCTCCTGGGGGTCGGCCCCGGCGCCTTCGCCGCGATCCTCGCCGCCCATGTCCTCGGAGCCCGTGTCGTCGGGGTGCGGCCGGGCCTGACGGAGGCGCAGCGGGAGCATCTGCTGCGCGGCGTCGCGGTCCGGGTCACCGACCGGCCCGAGGGCCACGGGAACCACGGGACCCCCGGGAACCACGGGGCCGGGCTCGTCCTCGCGCTCGACGAGCTGCTGTCGGCGCCCGACGACGGCGTCCGGCCGCGGGTGCGGGCCCGGCCCGGGGACGTCGCCCGGCTGCTGCACACCAGCGGCAGCACCGGCGTCCCCAAGGCGTGCGCCCAGACCTACGCGGCGATGACCGCGGGCTGGGCGCACCGCCCCGAGGCCTGGCCTCCGGCCGTCCGCGCACTCGCCGGGCGCATGGACCGCTTCCTGGTGTTCGGCACCCTGGCCAGCCAGGTGATGATGGAGTACGGGCTGCTGGCGCTCGCCGCCGGCGGCACCCTCGTCACCGCCGACCCGCCGGTCCTGCCCGACGCCCTGGTGCGGTACCGGGCGACGGCGAGTGTCATCACCGTCGCCCGGCTGACGAAACTCGTGGCGGCGCAGCGGGCCTCGCCGGTGGACCTCGGCAGCCTGCGGGCCCTGATGGTGTCCGGCTCGCCGCTGGAGCCCGGGCGGCTGCGGGAGGCCGCCGAGGTGCTCGGACCGGTCGTCTTCCACGGCTACGGGCAGACCGAGACCGGCATGATCTCCATGGCCACGCCCGAGGAGCCCGCGGGCTCGCTCGGCGTGCCGCCCGTCGACCTGGAGATCCGCGACCCCTCGGGCCTCCCGGTCCCGCCCGGCACGGACGGCGAACTGTTCGTCCGCACCCCGGCCCAGGGCTGCGGCTACTGGCGGGAACCCGCCCTCAGCGCCGAGGTGTTCACCGGCGGGTGGGTGCGCACCCGTGACCTCGGCCGGCTCGACGCCTCGGGGCGGCTGTGGCTCACGGGGCGCGTCCGTGACGTGATCATCGTGAACGCCAACGTGTACTACGCCGGGCCCGTCGAACGGCTCCTCGCGGGCCATCCCTCGGTGGCCGAGGCGTACGTCGTGGCCGTGCCCGACGACAGCACCGGTGAGGCGGTCCACGCCTTCGTGGTGCCCGCCGCCGGGCGCGCCCCGGACCTCGGGGAACTGCGCGCGCTGGTCACGGCCGAGCTGGGCGGGGCCTGCGCGCCGACCCGGCTCACGCTCATCGACGAGGTGCCGCTCACCGCCGCCGGGAAACCCGACAAGCGGCGGCTCGCGGCGGGAGGTTAGGGTCTCGCGTTCGGGTCATCCCGGCGTCGCGGGGTCCGGCGGGCGCACCGCGCCTGCCGGCCGGCCTGATCCGGACGAAAGACCCTAGCGGGCCGGATCCGGGTCGCCTCCCGGAGCGCCCTCCGCCTCGGGGGTGCGCGGTGCGGCCGTCTCCTTCGCGGGGGCGGCCGCGTCGTGCATCAGGGCGTCGAGTTCGGCGTCCAGTTCGGCGGTGGGGTCGCCGGCCCCCGCGGCGTGGGCCCGGGGGTCGCTGCCGCGCAGGGCGACGGCCGTCCCGGCCAGGGCCATCGGGAGCGCGATGAGGACCGCGGCGGTGCGCATGCCTCCCGGCAGGGAGAGGATCAGCGCGACGAGCGGGGGACCGAAGGCGCCACCGGACTTCCCGACCGCCGCCGCCCAGCCGCCCGCGGTCCCCCGGATGGCCAGGGGGTAGATCTCGGCCGTGTAGGGGCCGATGAGCGCGATGACCCCGGCGGTCCCGGCGAACAGCAGCATCACGGCCGTCAGCAGCACGGGCCGGCCGCCGTCCACCCCTACGAGGGACAGGACGAGCAGGGCGGCGACCGTCAGTGCCGCGTAGGCGACCATGGTGCCCTTCGCCGACCAGCGCATGTACAGCCACGCGGCCACCACACAGGTGGGGATCGACAGCAGCGAGGAGAGGAACAGCAGCGTGGCCGCGGACATGCCGTGGTGGTGCGAGGACTCCAACTGGCTGGGCAGGAAGGTGATGAAGCCCCAGTAGACGAGGCCCCAGGCGAGCGCGTAGCCGCTGACCACCAGTGTCTTCACCCGGTGGGAGTGCTTGAAGAGGGTCGAGGCGGGCACGCGCCGGGTCCGCGCCCGCTGGGCGGTGAAGGCGGCCGACTCCGGTATCCACCGGTTCAGGCCGATCAGGATCAGCACCAGCGGGAGCTGGGCGAACCAGGCGATCCGCCACCCGGTGAGCGGGATGAGCACCGCGGCCAGCCCGGCGGCCGCCATGTAGCCGCCGGTGGTGGTGAGCCCCGCCTGGAGCACCATGACGGCGGCGCGCCGGCCGGGCGGCAGACTCTCCGTCATCAGCGCGTAGACGACGGGCAGCATGCCGCCGGCCGCCATCCCCATCAGCGCGCACATGACGAGGACGCCGCCGAAGGTCGGCATGGCACCGCACACCGTGGTGCCGAGGAACAGCAGGGAGGCGATGAGGATCGTGGCCCGGCGCCCGATGCGGTCCGCGGCGCGACCGCCGAGCAGCGAGCCCACCACCGTGCCGCTGAGCGCCACCGTGGGCAGCCACGCGATCCCGGAGGCACTGAGGTGGAACTCGGTGCGCATGCCGGGCTGGATGAAGGCCAGCGTGGCGGGCTTCATCTGGTCCACCATCAGCGCGAAGCTCAGCACCCCGATGAGGCGGCGCCGGTCCGCCTCGGAGGTCACGGCCGGCGAGGGAGCGGCCGCCGGGCCGGTGCCGGGGGGCTGCACCACGGAGAACCCGGAGATCAGCACGCCCACGACGATGGCGACCATCGCGGCCCACATCGTCCAGGAGGTGCCCATCATGGCCATGTGGTAGTCCATGGACGCCGAGTCCACGAACATCCACACGTGCTGGCCCACTCCGGCGCAGGTCAGGGCGACACCGGTCCAGAACATCAGGGGCCGGGGGATCAGAGCGGTCGGCTCCGCGGCTGTCATCCCTCTCCTCCTCGTGCGTGGGCGACGGGGCAGCCGCCGGCGGGCCGCTCCTCGAAGTACCGTGCGGCCAGGCGCAGTCGGCGGGCGTGCAGCACCATGACCGTGCCGAGCACCAGCTGGCGCACGCCCCGGGTGACGTCCTCCACCGCGTCCCGGGCCCGGACGAAGCGCCGCAGCGCGTGCAGCCGGCGGGGCTCGGGGGCGAGGCCGCGGGGGATCAGCAGACAGGGCGCCCGATGCGGGATGGAGCGCGTGTGCGAGGCCGTGGAGTCGAGGCGGAACCGGGCGAGCACCTCGGTGACCGCCGCGCGCAGCACGAGCGGGGAGAGCCGCCAGGCCGGGCAGGGCCGGTTCCTCGCCACGCCGTAGGGGATGTGGTGGGCGTCCTTGGCGGCCAGACCGTTCCAGCGGTCGGGGTCGAACTCCTCGGGCCGCTCGTATCCGGTGGCGTGGTAGTCGGGGTAGCTGAAGCAGACCACGCTGCCGGCCGGAAGCACCGTCTTCTCGTCGAGGGGTATCTCGTCGGTGGTGATGCGGTGGGCGATGCCGAACAGCGGGTGGCGCCGCATCGTCTCGTCGAGGACCTGCGTCAGGTACCGGTCGTCGCCGGGGTCCGCCGCCACGCGCTCCTGCACCCGGGGGTGGTGGGCGAGGGCGAGCAGGACGTGCGCGGTCGCCTCGGAGAGCTGCACGACCGCCGTGTTGAAGAAGGTGCCCTGCAGGTAGTGGACCTGCTCCGGCAGGGACAGGGAGGCGGGGAGGCGGTGCGGCACGTCGCCGGCCGCGACCCGCTCCCGAAGGTATTCCGTCAACCGGGCCCGGCGCCTCGGGTGGCGCAGGCCGGTGCACTTCAGGGCGGTGATGACGTCCTCGGCGTGCGCGGTGATCAGCTCCCTGGCGCGGGGCGGGCACGGCTCCTTGAACACCAGTTCGTAGGCGAATCCGGCCCATGCGGGCATCACCAGGTCCCGGAGCCGGACCAGGCTCACGCGTCCCTTCGGCAGGTCGTCCAGCACGCCGGCGAGCGCGCGGGAGGCCGCCGCCGACAGCTCCTCGGAGCTTCCGGCGACGATGCGCCGGGTCGTCGCGGCCACGTCCTCGTAGCGTTCGCCGGGCTCCAGGTGCTCCTGGTGCACCTCCGGGCCCGGCGCCAGCCAGTACCAGAACAGGTCGGAGAGTCCCGCCCCCGCGCTCCGCCCGTTCGCGGCCGGGTGGGCGTACACCCGCTCGAACACCTCGGGGCCGTGGGTGGCGTTGGGCAGGGTGACCACCCGGTCGCCGTTGACCTTCTCGAAGATGCGTACGCGCAGCGCCACCACGGCCCGGGGCAGCCACCAGGTCTCCGTCTCGGCGCTCACCGGGCCCCGCCCTTCGCCACGACCATGTCGGCCGTCAGATCGGCGTTCCGGCGCCCGCCGCACAGCGCGAGCGTGTGGTCGTACTCGTCCCGCAGCGTGGCCAGCACCCGGCGCACCCCCGCCTCTCCCTCGGCGGCCAGACCCCACACCACGGGGCGCCCGAGGCCGACGGCGCGTGCGCCGAGGGCCAGCGCGACCGCCACGTCGCTGCCCCGGCGCACCCCGCCGTCGAGCAGCACCGGCACCCGGCCCGCGACCGCGTCGACGAGCGCGGGCAGGCAGTCCACGGCCGCCGGGACCGCGTCGCTCTGGCGGCCGCCGTGGTTCGACACGATGATCCCGGCCGCGCCGTGCTCGACGGCCTGCCGCGCGTCGTCCGGGTGCAGCACCCCCTTGACCAGTACGGGCAGCGCGGTGCCGCGCACCAGCTCCGCGAGGTGCGCCCAGCCGGCCTCCGGCGACATGGGGATGTCGAGCAGGCCGCCCGGCGGGGCGCCGGGCAGGTCGCGCATGTTCTCCGCGGCGTATCCGGGCGGCAGGTCGGTGAACCCGTTGCGCAGGTCCCGGGCGTGCCGTCCGAACACCGGGGAGTCGACGGTGAGGACCAGGGCCGTGCAGCCGGCGTCCTCGGCGCGCCGGACGAGGGCCGCGGTCACCTCGCCGCGGGGGTGCGGGTAGAGCTGGAACCACACGGCGGGGTCCGGTGCCGCCTCCCGGGCCGCGGCGACGACCTCGCGCACCGCGGTCGTCGCCGCCGTCCCCGTCACCAGGACGGCACCCTCGGCCGCGGCGGCCCGGGCCGTGGCCAGCTCCCCGTCCGGGTGGACCAGCCGGTGGAAGGCGGTGGGCGCGACGAACACCGGCGCCGTGCGCGGGGCGCCCGGCAGGTCGACGGCGGTGTCCCGCACCGCGCTGCCGCGCAGCACCCTGGGCAGCAGCGCGTAGTCGTCGAAGGCCCGCTCGTTGGCGGCCAGGACGCGTTCCTCGCCCGCGCCGCCCGCCACGTAGTCGTAGACGACCGGGTCCAGCGTCTTGCGGGCCCGCTCGTGCAGTTCGCGCAGCGTCACGGCGCCACCGGGGCGGGGGCGTTCCGGTGCGCGGTGAGGAAGGCCGCCAGCGGGGCGCGGTGGTACTCCTCGCTGTCCCACTCGTTCTCCAGGTTCTCGGTGAGGTGGTGGTCGGCGACGAACTCGCCGTCCCGGTACCAGCGGACGACCGGATGCAGATAGCGGCCGTCCAGACCCGACGCGTCCTGCTGGGACTTGCGGCCCGCGGAGACGTCGAAGGGGTCCACCCGGTCGTGGTCCTCCCCGTACTCCAGGGTGATCACCGCGTAGGCGTCGACCTCGCCGAAGTCCCCGGCGCCCACGGCACCCGGCACATGGGCGACGGGCACCTCCTCGGCGTAGCGCAGCGTGCCCCCGGGGCCGAGGAGCAGCAGGTCGCCGAGGACGGCGAACTGCTGCCACAGCGCGGAGGACCGGTTGACGCGGGTGATCACCGCGTCGACGGCCCGCTCGGTGGCCTCCCCGAGGACCGTCGTCGGCCAGGGCACGCCGTCGTGGCGCTGCCGCAGCCCGCGGTGCAGCGCGCGCACCGTGTAGCGGAAGCCGTGGATGAAGCCGGTCGTGGCCTTCCCGAAGTCGCGGCCCTGCATCAGCGTCCCCGCGAAGTAGAGGCCGGGCACGTTGACCGACTCGCCGAGCGGCGTCAGCGCCGGGAAGCGGCCGTCGACCATCGTGTCCGGCGCGCACGTGTCGTCGAAGACGGAGCGGTCGAAGCGGAAGCCGGTGGCGACGATCACCCGGTCGTAGCGGAGTTCCTTGACCACCTCGTCGACCCGCTCGAAGGCGACCCGCACGCGGTAGCCGTCCGGCCCCTTCTCGATGGAGAGGACCCGGCCGTCCAGGAGGGCGTTCTGCGACTTGAGCTGGTAGCTGTCCAGGAAGTTGTTGTAGACCGCCCGCAGATGCCCCACGTAGTGCGTCCGCCAGGCCATCTTCAGCGAGCCCGAGCCGACCATGTGGATGACGGCCGCGTTCTCCATCAGGTTCTCGGCCGTCTCGAAGGCGGAATTGCCCCGGCCGATGATCAGGACCCGCTGGTCGGTGAAGGTCTCCGGATCGGTGTCGATGGTGTCGTACCGCTCGGCGAGCTCGACGCCCGGGATCGACGGCAGGTTCGGCACCGGCATCCCGGTGGCGACCACCAGGTGCCGGGCCCGCCACACCGTGCCGGAACCGTCGGTGACCGTGAAGCCGCCGTCCTCGCGGGTGACCTTCTCGACGGGGGTGTCGTACCGCACGCGCACCCCGGTGCGGGAGGCGAAGTCCCGCAGATAGCGCACCAGGTCGTCGGCCGGCGGGAAGTAGCGGGGGCTGTAGCGGGTGAACACCAGCTCCGGATCGTCGCTCAGCAGGGAGTTCCAGTCCATCCGCAGCCGAAGCTCCGGGTCCTCGTACCCCGTGTGCACCTTGTTGTTCGAGATCAGGTAGCGGTGCCGGGGGAACCGCGTGAAGAACGTACCCGGACCACTGCCGCGCTCCAGGACGACGTAGTCGGCTCCGTCCCGCTCCAGCAGGGCGGCGAGCTGCAGCCCGGCGGGGCCCGCGCCGATGATCAGGTAGTCATGGGTCATGCCCCGGAAGCTAGCCAGTGGATCTCAGAACGCTTTGAGATTCACCGCCTACGTTTCGTCACGTGCTCACCACCACGGACACACTCTCCCTCACCGGCCCCCCGGACTCCGCCGACCTGCGCCGCGCGGCCGCCCCGCTCACCGTCCTCGTGGACGAGGAGGCCCGGGCGCGCCTCGACCGCGGCCGCCGCTTCCTGCACGGACTGCGGCACGGCGAGGGCGAGGGCCCCGCGATCTACGGAGCCACCACGGGATTCGGCGCCCTCGTCGGCTACGCCGGGCGCGCCGACGAGGCCGACCAGTGCGACAACACCCTGGCCCACCTCGGGGCCGGCCAGGGGCCGGACCTGCCGCACGAGATCTGCCGCGCCGCCCTCCTGCTGCGCACCTGGTCCCTCGCCCAGGGCGTCTCCGGGGTCTCCACCGAGGTCGTCGAGCGGCTCGCCGCGATGTTCGCCACGACCTTCTCGCCCGCCGTCCCCCGCTACGGCTCCGTCGGGGCGAGCGGCGACCTCATCCCGCTCGCCTACGCCACCCAGGCACTGCGCGGCCGGGGACACGCCTACCTGGACGGGCGCCGCATGCCGGCCCAGGAGGCGCTGGACGCCGCCGGGCTGCGCCCGCTCGCCCTCAACGGGCGCGACGCGCTCGCCCTGGTCAACGGCACCTCCGTCACCACCGCCGCCACCGCCCTGGCCCGCGACGCCGTCCGTGCCTCCCACCGCTCCCTGCAGGCCCTCACCTGTCTGCTGGCCGACATCCTCGGCTGCGACCCCGGCTTCCTCGACGCCGACCTGCTGCGCGCCTACGGCCACCCCGGGGCCGTCCACGTCGGCGCGCGGATGCGGGCCGCCCTCGACGGCGTCGTCCCCTCCGGCACCCGCCCCCTGCAGGAGCCGTACAGCATCCGCTGCGCCCCCCAACTGCTCGGCGCCGCCGAGGACGCGCTGGGGTACGTCGACGGCGTGGTCACCGCCGACCTCGGCGGCATCAGCGACAACCCGCTGCTGTTCCCCGGCTCCGCCGACGACGGGACGGCGGAGGGCAAGGTGGTGCACGGCGGGAACTTCTTCGGGCAGCCCGCCGCGTTCGCGGCCGACCTGCTCGCCTCCGTCACCGCCCAGCTCGGCAACCTCGCCGAACGCCAGCTCGACCTGCTGACCGACCCGGCGCGCAACGAGGGACTGCCGCCGATGCTCGCCACGGTGCCCGGTCAGCAGCACGGACTCCAGGGCGTGCAGCTCGCCAGTACCGCGTTCCTCGCGGAGATCCGCCGCAACGCGACACCGGCGAGCATGCAGAGCCTGCCGACGAACCTGCACAACCAGGACGTCGTCCCCTTCGGCACCCAGGCCGCCCTGCGCTCCTACGACATGGCGGAACTGCTCGGGCTGCTGTGCGGCTCCCTCGCCCTCGGTCTGCGCCAGGCGGCCCACGTCGGCGCCCGCCGCCCCACCGCGCCCGCGAGCGCGGACCTCCTCGACGCCCTCATCGCGGAGATCCCCCCGGTCGCACCGGACCGCCCGCTGGACGCGGACGTCCGCGCCGCGGCCCGACTGCTCGCCACGTGGGGACCGTGAGGAGCGGACGCGCAGGCCGCAGGGCGGTGGACGCGTACTCCGGCAGCCGGATGGTGAACCGGGCGCCGTGCCCGGGACGGCCGGAGGCGGCGACCGTACCCCGGTGACGGGTGACCACCTCGCGCAGCAGCGCGAGCCCGAGACCGTAGCGCGCGCCGTCGGAGCTGCCGCGGTGGAACCGCTGGAACAACTGGTCCACCGCGGTGGGGTCGAGGCCGGGCCCGGTGTCCGAGACGGCCAGCCCCACCGTGCCCTCGGCGCGGGACAGGGCCACCTCGATCCGCCCCCCGGCGGGGGTGTGGCTGATCGCGTTGGACAGCAACTCCCCGACGGCACGCCGCAGCGCGGACTCCACTCCCTCGACGACCAGCGGGTGCGGGGGACCGTCCACGACGACGGTGAGGTGGCGGGCCCCCGCCCGCTCCGCCTCCTCGGCGACCACCGACCGGGCCAGCGCCACCAGGTCGACCGGGCGGCGCTCCGAGGGCCGCTCGGGATCGGCCGAGAGCCGCGCGGACCGCAGCAGGTCGTCGAGCACCTCCCCGAGCCGGCCGGCCGAGTCGGCCAGCCGGGCCAGCCCGGCGCGGTGCGGGTCCGGCATCTCCTGGGCGGCGGCCTGCCGCGCAAGTACTTGGGCCCGCGTGTACACCTGGGTGATCGGGGTGCGCAGTTCGTGACTGGCGTCCGTGACGAACCGTTCCTGCCGGGTCAGGGCCTCCACCAGCGGGGCCACCGCCCGCCGTCCGAGGACCGCGCCGGTCACGACCGCGGCGAGCAGCCCCACCAGCTCCGCGACGCCGAGCGCGAACCACAGGTGGTCGCGGTCCGCCAACTGGAAGCGCATGTCGAAGACCGCCTGTACGACCCTGCCGTCCGTCCGGTACCGGGTGCTGACCAGATAGACCGTGTCGTCCCGCCGTACGGTGCGGTCCAGGTTCTCGTGGTCCCCGCGCACCCGGTCCACGTCGGCACGCAGCGGGAACCCCTTCGGGGCGTTGGCCAGCGGGGTGACGCCGGGCGCGTACAGCCAGGTGCACACCGGCGGGCTGGTCAGGTCGCCGTACTCGGCGCTGTAACGCACCTCCCGCCACACCTGGTCGTTCTGCGCACGCACCATCACCGTGTGCGCGACCCCGCCGACGACCGTGACCAGCAGGGTGATGATCGCCCCCGTGATCACGGCGATCCGTAACCGCGCCCGCCGCACCGCCGCCCACTCGGCGGGCGAGGACGACTTCACAGCGCCCCCAGCCGGTAACCGGCGCCGCGGACCGTGCGCACGACCTTGCGGCCCAGTTTGCGGCGCAGGTAGTAGACGTACGTGTCGACGATGGACGAGGCCGGCGCCTCCTGGAACACCAGCCGGCGAAGCTGCGCCCGCGAGAGCACGGCATCGGGGTGCGAGGCGAGCACCCAGAGCAGGGCGAACTCCCGGGCGGCGAGGGGGACCTGCTCGCCGTCGGCGAGCTCCACCTCCCGGCGGCCGACGAACAGCCGGCCCGAGCCGATGCTGAGGACGTCGGCGGTGTCGTGCGCCCGCCGGCACAGGGCCCGCAGCCGGGCGCTCAGTTCGTCGAGGTCGAACGGTTTGACGAGGTAGTCGTCGGCTCCGGCGTCCAGCCCGTCGATGCGGTCGTTGACCGCTCCCATCCCGGTCAGCATCAGCACCGGCGTGCGGACCGCGCGGGATCTGAGCCGGCCCAGCAGGTCGAGGCCGTCGAGCGCCGGGAGGCGCCGGTCGACGACGAGCACGTCGTACTCCCGGGAGAGGCCCAGATGCAGACCCCGTTGACCGTCGGTCGCGACATCGACCGCGTACCCCTCGTCGCGCAGTGTGCCGGAGAGCATGTCGGCCAGCTCCCGGTCGTCCTCGACCAGCAGCAGCCGTCGAGGATCCCGCGTCTTCACTTGAGTCACAGTGCCACTCCCCTCGCCCCAGCCCGCAACCCCTGTCAACGCCCGTGCGCGGAGCGTGGTTCCCGTCCGGCTCCCGTCATGAGCACGCCGACGACATCCGGCCGATCGTGCGGAGCGGGGAAGTCCGTTTCCGGCTGGATTGCGGTGGGTTCCGGGGCGGCGGGACGTGCGCGGGGCGCCCCGAAGGGAGCCGTCTCCCGCGCGGGACGCGGGGCGGACGCGTCCTCGGCGCCGTCCGCGTCCGCGCTCCTGGGGCGGCTCCCGGGCGCCGTACCGGAGTCCGGGCCGGAGGCGGACGGCGGCTTGCGCCGGGAGGCGGACCCCGTGGCGGAGCATCCGCCGGTGCCTCAGCGGAGCTTGGCCGAATCACCCGGCCTCGCGCGGCCCGGTCCGGGGCCCGCCCGATGCCGCTTCCCGGCGACGCGCCCGCCGGGTCAGCGCAGGATGCCCGCGGTACCGGCCGCGGACAGCCAGTCGGGGAACTCCTGGAGGAGCAGATCGTAGAGGCGGTGGTCGGGGAGGTCCCGCGGGGTGCGTCCGGCGTGGAAGAAGCCCGCGTTGTCGACGACCCGCCGCTCGGGGACGGCCAGGGTGTCCAGCCTGCGCAGGAAGGAGAACTCGTTGTCCTCGGGATCGCCGAAGCCGATGAACTGCCAGAACAGGGGGAGCCGGGCGGCCTTGCAGAGATAGCGTTCGGCGGCCTGCCTGCTGGTGGGGCCGCCGTCGGTCTGGAAGACCACCAGCGCGGGAGCGTCGCTGCCGCTCTCCAGGTAGTGGTCGATGACCGCGTCCATGGCGCAGTGGTAGTTGGTGCGCCCCATGTGCCCGAGGTTCTCGTGCAGTTTGTCGATGTGGCCGCGGTGCCGGCCCAGTGTCAGGTCCGTGCACCCGTCGACGTCGGTGGAGAAGAACACCACCGGCACGGTGCCGTCGTCGTCGAGGTGGGCGGACAGCGAGAGGACCCGTTCGGCCAGGTGCTGCATGGTGCCGTCCCGGTAGTAGGGCCGCATGGAACCGGAACGGTCCAGCACCAGGTACACCGCGGCACGCACGTCCTCCAGACCGTGCCCGCGCACGCTGGACTCGGCGGTCTCGTACAGGCTGACCAGGTCGGGGGCCCGGTCCCGCATCTTGTCCAGGCTGATGCGCGGGGCGGGTCCCTCGTGGTACGTCGACGTCATCGCCCCATGATCGGGGATGGACGAGGGGGCGGAAGCGGCGGCCCTCGGCCCTGGCGGCAGGCCGGTTCGCGGTCTTGGCCGGGGATACGGCGCCCGCTAAGGTCCGGACCATTCAGGTCCGGTCAGGCGCGGTCCCGTGCCCGTGCCCGTGTCACGCCGGCTCCTAACTCACTGTGAGGAAGTCGGTGGCGGGTTTGTACACGAGGAGACACAGGAGCGCACCGAAGCCGGTGCGCGCTCTCGTCGGCGTGGTGGCGGCGTGCGCGGCACTCGTCGCCGTCACGGCACCGACGGCATCGGCCCAAGGGGGCGTGCGGGCGTCGTCGGCATCGGGAACCGCCCAGGCGCGGGGGGAGTCGGCGCTCGCGGCCCTCGCCCCGGGTCTCGACTACGTCGCCATCGGCAGCTCCTTCGCGGCCGGGCCCGGAATTCCGCCGGTACAGGACGGTGCCGGTGCCGCGGCATGCTCCCGGTCGGCCCTCGACTACCCGAGCCTCGTGGCCCGCGACATCGGCGCGAACCTCACGGACGTCTCGTGCAGCGGCGCGACCACCGCGAACGTCCTCACGGCCGGCCAGTCAGGGCAGCCGCCGCAGGTGCGGGCCGTGACCTCGGCGGCCCGAGCGGTCACCGTCACGATCGGCGGCAACGAGGTCGACTACCTGGGCAGCATCAACGCGTACTCCTGCCGGACCGGCGGTGGCACCGACTGCGGCACGGTGGACCGCGAGGCGATCGACCGGACCTTCCCGGCGCTGGCCGGGCGGATCGGCGACGTCGTCGAGGCCGTCCGCGCCGCGGCACCCCAGGCACACGTCTACCTGGTCACCTACTTCACCCTCCTGCCGGCTTCGGGAGTGTGCGCGAACGTGCCGCTGACCGAGGACCAGGCGGCGTTCGAGCGAGGCATCGCCTCGCGGCTGGCCGAGGCCACCGCGGCCGCGGCGACCGCGACGGGCGCGACCCTGGTCGATCTGGCCGCCGCGAGCCGCGGGCACGACGCGTGCTCGGCGAGCCCCTGGGTGGAGTCGTACCGCCCGGCCCCGGGCCGTGTCACCTACCACCCCGACGAGGCGGGAATGAGGGGGGCGGCGAACCTCGTCCAGTCCGCTCTGCGGGTCGGCGGCCAGACCGCCACGGTGACGTTCCGCTCGGGCATCGCGGGCAAGTGCGCCGACGTGCGCCGGTCCGGCACCGCCGACGGCACCCCCGTGCAGCTCTACACCTGCAACGGCACGGGCGCCCAGCGGTGGACGTACGCCCCCGGCGCGGGCGGCACGCTGAAGGCACTGGACCGCTGCCTCGACGTGAGCGGCGGCGGCACCGCCGACAGGACCAAGGTCCAGCTCTGGACGTGCAACGGCACCGGAGCGCAGCGCTGGGTCACGGGCCCCGACTCCTCGCTGGTCAACCCGCAGTCCGGACGGTGCCTGGACGATCCGGGGAGCACCACCGAGGACGGGACCCAGCTGCAGATCTACGAGTGCAACGGTTCGGCGGCGCAGCGCTGGACCCCGACCCCCTGACACCGGGGTCCCGGGACGGGGGAGCGCCGGTTCGGGCGGGGCGGTGGCCGGGGCGGTCGCCGGGGTGGGTGCAGCGCACCCACGCGCCGGAGGCCGGCCCGCGTTACCGTCGGGTTCGTGGACAGTGAGAACAAGCTGGGTGACTATCTGCGAGCCCGAAGGGCACTGGTCCGGCCGCAGGACGCGGGCCTGCCCGAGGACGGCCCGCGTCGGGTCCCGGGGCTCCGGCGCG
This sequence comes from Streptomyces griseoaurantiacus, assembly GCA_014656015.1. GTDB lineage: Bacteria > Actinomycetota > Actinomycetes > Streptomycetales > Streptomycetaceae > Streptomyces > Streptomyces griseoaurantiacus. The sequence goes on from BNBP01000001.1 coordinate 240,615, forward strand.
ACGAGGTGGCGCTGCTGGCTGGGGTGAGCACGGACTACTACATCCGCTTGGAGCAGGGCAGGGAACGGCGCCCGTCCGACCAGGTGCTGCGGTCGATCGCCTCCGCGCTGCGGCTGGACGACGCCGCCGCCGAGCACCTGTTCCGGCTCGGCCTGCCGGTGCTCGGCGAGCGGGCGGCGCCCACGCGGACCGTCGCCCCCGAACTGCTGCGGCTGATGGACGGCATGCCGGACGTACCGGCGTTCCTGGTCGGCGCGGCGCAGGACGTCCTGGGCGCGAACGCGATGGCGCGGGAGCTCTACCGCGGGTTCGCCCGGTTCGACAACCTGCTCCGCATGATCTTCCTGGACCCGTACGCGCGGTCCTTCTACAGCGACTGGGACACCGTGGCGCGGTGCGCGGTGGACAACCTGCGGGCGTCCTCCTCCCAGTTCCCCGCGGACGGGCGCATCGAGCGGATCGCGGGCGAACTGGCCCTGCACAGCCCGGCGTTCGCGAACCTCTGGGCCCGCTACGGGGTGCGTCCACGGACCCGCGAGAAGAAGCACTTCGTGCACCCCGGGGTCGGGGAACTGCGGCTGCACTTCGAGACGTTCGCGGTCGCCGCCGCCCCCGGCCAGCATCTGTCCGTCTACAGCGCGGAACCCGGCAGCACCAGCCACGACGGCCTGGTCCTGCTGCGCCGGCTGGCCGATCAGGCGGCCGCCGCGTCCGGGGGCGCCCGCCAGGACATGGCTTCGGAGACGGGCGACGCCCGCTCGTGAACGCCTCCCGGGGCGGCGGGGGCACGGGCATGCCCGGTGGAGGCCGCAGGGGGAGTGGGCCGCGCCCAGGTGGCCCCTTCGGAGCCTTGATTGTCATGGGCATGTAAATAACACCGATCGTCACCCCATGCCCTGCCACCCCTCCGACCCGCGGTTTTCCCGACCGCCGGCCGGCGACGGGTGGGTGCAGCGCACCCACGCCCCGGCGCCCCGCGGCGCCTAGCGTGAAGTGCGGGAGGCGGGCACGAGGTGCCTGCGCCCCCCATCGATCACCGGACCGCTCCGGTACCACCCACCGTTCCCGAAAGGGCCGAACGACCGTGATACTTCCGTTCGACGAAGCCGGCCGGGGCAGGCCGCTCGTCCTCCTGCACGCCCGGCCCGTCGACCGCAGGATGTGGCGGGCACACCTCCCCCCGCTCGCCGGGGCCGGCGTCCGGGCCATCGCCGTGGATCTCCCCGGTCACGGCGAGGCGGCCGGTGGTCGCCACGACGGGGTGACCCCCTGGACCGACGTCCTGGACACCCTCGACCACCTCGGTGTCGACCGGTTCACCCTGGCCGGCAACTCGCTCGGCGCCCTGGTGGCGCTCCAGATCGCCGTCACGCGACCCCGGCGGGTCGAGGGCCTGGTGGCCGTCGGCTACCGCCCGCACGACCTGCCGCCGTCCGCGCGCCTGCGGGCCGCGTGGGACAGGGAACGGGCCGCACTGGAAGCCGGCGACATCGAGGGCGCCGTGCGGGCCGGTCTCGACGCCTGGACGTCGCCGAAGGCCTCGGACGACGTACGCGCACACGCCACCGTCATGATGCGCGAGCAACTGGTCGCCCGCCTCACGTACGGCGAGCCGGACGTCGCGGCGGACCCGCTCGGAGAGGACGCGGGCGCCCTGCGCGCCCTCACCGTCCCCGCGCTGGTCGGCGTCGGTGAACTCGACATGCCCGACTTCTTCGAGGGCGGAGCGGCCCTGAGCGAGGAGTTGGGGGCCGGCGGGGTCGCCGTCCTCCCGGGCGCCGGACACCTCGCCCCGCTGGAACGGCCCGAGGCCTTCCAGGCCCTCCTGCTCGACTTCGTGGGCGGCCTGCCCGCCCGGCCCTGACTCCCTCGGCGGCCCCGTACGGACGCGCGGCCGCACCGAAGAGAACCGAGAAAGGCACACCCATGGAAACCGTCTTCGTGCTCTACCGGTCGAACTCCGGGGACTTCCGCTTCGACCGCGACTACTTCGAGTCCGTGCACCTCCCGCTGGTGCGCGGGGCCTGGGCGCGCCACGGCCTGGTGTCCAGCACCGCCGTGTACCCGGCGGGAGAGGGGGACCTCGTGGCCGTCGCGGTGAACGAGTTCCGCGACCGGCAGGCCGCCAGGGACGCGTTCGGCTCGCCGGAGAGCGAGGAAGTGATGAACGACATCGTCCGCTACACCGACCTCACCCCGAGCAGGCTCCGCGGGGTCTCCTTCACCTACTGAACAGGGTCTCGCGATGACCTCGGACACCACCACGACCTCACGTACGCCGGCCCGGACCTGGCTGGGCGTCGGCACGCTCCTGCTCGGCACACTGCTGCCGCCGCTGGACTTCTTCATCGTCAACCTCGCCATTCCGTCGATCCAGGACGACCTCGGTGGCGGGGACACACTGGGCCGGCTGATCGTGGCGAGTTACGCCGCCACCTACGCCGTGACGCTCACTCTGGGCGGCCGCCTCGGCGACCTGTTCGGGCGGCGGCGGGTCTTCCTCGCCGGTCTCGTCGGGTTCAGCCTCGCCTCACTGCTGTGCGGCTGGGCCGGCGAGCCCTCGTTGCTCGTCCTCGGGCGCGTCCTGCAGGGGCTCGCCGCCGCCCTGATGGCCCCGCAGTCGCTGGCCCTCATCCGTGCGAGTCTCGACGGCCGGGACCAGACGGTCGCCCTCGGCCTCCACGGCGCGACCGTCGGACTGGCCGCGGTCATCGGCCAGTCCCTGGGCGGACTCCTCGTCACCGCCGACGTCTGGGGTCTGGGCTGGCGGGCGATCTTCCTCATCAACCTGCCCGTGGCGGCCCTGGCCCTGGTGGGCAGCCTCTTCCTGCGCGATCCGCACACCCGGGGCGCGGAGAGACTCGACTGGGGCGGCGCCCTGCTGCTGTTCGCCGGTCTCGCCGGTCTCGTCGTTCCGCTCCTCGTGGGGCAGGACCTGGGCCGGCCCTGGTGGTGCGTCGCGCCGTTCGCGGTCGCGGCCGGCCTGCTCCACCGGTTCTGGCGGCGCCAGTCCGCCCTCGAGGACGACCGGCCGCGCGGTCGAGGCGTCACGCCCCTGATGCCCCCCACGGCAGTCACCGCCCCGGGGGTGCGGACGGCCCTGGTGGCGGTCGCCCTGTTCTACTCGATCGCCGCGTTCTTCCTCGTCTTCTCCGCACACGAGCAGGCCCTCGGCCGGACCCCGCTCCAGGCGAGCTGGGACATCCTGCCGCTGGGCATCGGCTTCCTGGTCGGACCACTGACGGTGCCGCACCTCATGCGGTTCGTGCCGCGCCGGATCGCCGCCCTCGGCCTGGGTCTGGAGACCCTCGGCTTCCTCGTCCTCGCCGGGCTCCTCCTCGTGTCCGCGCGGACGGCGTGGGAGGCCGTACCCCTGGCGGTGATCGGCTTCGGCCAGGGGCTCGCCCTGCCCTCGCTGATCCGCCTCACGGTCACCCGCGTCCCGCGCGCCTTCGCCGGCCTGGCCAGCGGTCTGGTCAACGCGACACTGCAGATCAGTGCCGCCCTGTCGGTCGCGGTCGTCGGCGGCGTCTTCGCCACCCTCGCCGAGGCGTACGGGTCGACCCGTGCGCTCACCGCGGTGTCGGTCCTGCTCGCCGTGCTCCTGTTCGTCTCCTGCGTGCTGGCGCTCCGGGCCGAACGCGTGCCCGCCGCGGACACGGCCCCGCAGGTCGTCCTCGCCCACGGCCCGGGGACGAAGGAGGGAAGGACGCTCGCGCCGGCGCGACGGCGGTAGCCGCCCCGGGCCCCGGTGCCGTTCACCCGGCCGCGGCCGTGATCCGCAGCCGTGCCTCCCGGGTGCGGTCGGAGGCCGGGCCCGTTTCAAGAGCGATCTCGCCGGGTTCGACGGTGAGGCGGAGTGAGCGGTCGACCGAGGCCAGCGTCTCGTGTCCGACCGTGAACACCGCCTCCGCCTCCGTGCCCGGGGCGAGGTCCAGCCGGGCGAAACCGCGCAGTTCCCGGACGCGGGGCCAGGACGTGCCGCCGGTCAGCCGGCGGACGTAGAGCTGGACCGTCTCGTGGGCCGGGCGGGAGCCCGTGTTGCGCACGGTGACCCGGCACGTCAGCCGGGGTGCGGCGGCGTCGACCGTGGCGGCCGACAGGCGCGGCGGGCCGTACTCGACGCTCGTGTACGACAGACCGTGGCCGAAGGCATGACGGGGCAGGGCGCTCTGGTCGACGTAGCCCCGGTAGCGGTGGTCCTTGCCGTTGTAGAACACGGGCAGCTGGGCGGCGGAGCGGGGTACGGAGACCGGGAGGCGCCCGCGGGGCTCGGCGATGCCGAACAGGACGTCCGCCACGGCACGTCCGCCCCGCGGCCCCGGGTACCAGGCGCTCAGCACCGCCGAGGCCGCGGCCGCCGGCACCTCGGGCAGGGCGTGCGGGCGGCCCTGCACCAGGACCACGACGACCGGGGTGCCGCTCGCCGACACCGCCTCCCACAGGGCCCGTTGCCCGGCCGGCAGCGCGAGGTCCGCCAGGTCGACGCCCTCCCCGCAGGTCATGCCGGTGGGCGTGCCCGTGCCGGTCACGGCGGCCCCGTTGGCCTCGAAGGCGGTGTCCCCGGAGCGGGCGCTGGAGCCGCCCAGCACCAGCACGGCCACGTCGCAGGAGGCCGCCGCCGCGAGCGCCGCGGGCAGACCGGAGAGGTCGTCCCCGACCAGCGCGCAGCCGCACGCGTGCACCACCTCGGTGCCGGGCGGGGCCGCCGCGCGGATGCCGTCCAGGACGGTGATGCCGGTGCCGGGCCGCTGCGGTGCCGTGTAGTCGCCGATCTGCTGTTCCAGGGAGTCGGCGTTCGGGCCGAGGACCGCGATCCGCCGCGCCGCTCCGGGAGTCCGGGACAGCGGGAGGACACCGCCCTCGTGGGAGAGCAGCGTCACCGAGGCGGCCGCGAGACGTTCGCCCAGCTCGGCCGGGTCCGGAAGACGGCCGGCCGCGGGTACGGGCGGGGGCACGGGCGTCTCGAACAGACCCAGGCGGAACTTGAGCGTGAGGACGCGGGCCACCGCCGCGTCCAGCGCCTCCTCGGACACCAGGCCGCGCTCCGACGCCTCGTCCAGCCGTGTGAACCCCACGTCCCACAGGCTCAGATCGCAGCCGGCTTCCAGGGCCAGCGCCCCGGCCGCCACCGGATCGCCGGTCATCCGCACCAGCCGGTCCACCGCCGTGCCGTCCGCCATGACGACACCCTCGAAGCCCCACTCCCCGCGGAGCAGGTCGGTCAGCAGATACCGGTTGGCGACACAGGGCAGGCCCTCGAACTCGTTGTAGGCGGCCATGACCCCGGCCGCCCCCGCGGCCACCCCGGCCCGGGCCGCCGCGAGGTGCACCTCGTGCAGCTCGCGGAGCCCCAGCTCCGTCGCCGCGCTGTTGCGCCCGCCGACCGAGGCACCCTGCCCGGCGAAGTGCTTGAGGACCACGGCCACGCCCGCCCGTCCCGCTCCTTCGACCAGCGCCTCGGTCATCCGCGCGGCGAGGTACGGGTCCTCGCCGAAGCACTCCTCGCTGCGGCCCCAGCGCGGATCGCGCACCAGGTCGAGGGCCGACACCAGGGCGAGGTGCGCGCCGCGCGCCCGCAGTTCGGCGGCCGCCCCGGCCACCGCGTCCGCGTACAGGCCCGGGTCCCAGGTGGCGCCGGCCGCGAGGTTCACCGGGAGCACCGTGCCGTCCAGGGCCTGGTGACCGTGCGGCATCTCCTCCACCAGGAGGGCGGGGATGCCGAGCCGGGTGTGCTCCACGAGGTACCGCTGGACCGCCTCCGCCGTCCGTGCCCCGTCCCGGGCGTCGAGGCCGTCCGCGAAGCCGACGCCGGACCAGGCGTCCGCCCGCTGCAGCCCGTACAGCGCGCCCATGCCGTCGAAGGCGGCGACCTCGGCGCGGAAGGCGTCGGTGAGGCGCGGGTCCCCGTCGGCCCGCGTGTAGGCGTCCCAGCCGTACATGCGCTGGTTGAGCTGGCCGACCTTCTCCCGCAGGGTCATGCGGCCCAGCAGGTCACGGACGCGCTCCGGCACCGGGGCGGCCGGGTCGCGGTAGCGGGGGAGGCTCATCGCGATTCCCGCCCCGACTCCGACTCCCGCTCCGGCTCCGGCTCCTGCTCCGGCCGCAGCTCCAGCACCGCGACGCCGTACGCCTCGAGCGGCACGTCCTCGACCGGGGCGCCGCCGTCCAGGGCGTGCAGCGTGCCCTCGGCGTCCGGGCGCACCACCAGCGGCTCCGGGCTCTGGCTGACCAGCCACACGAAGCGCCGCCCGTCGGCGTGGACCAGGACGTCCGCCGAGACGTGCGGGTCGGGGACCGTGACGGGCCGCCGCACACCCGCGACCCGTGCCAGCGCCGCGTAGAGGCGGTGGGTGGCGTCCGGGTTCACGTGCGGGGTGCGGGCCGCCATGTGCTCCAGCGGGTACGTGGCCAGCACGGTGCGCCCCGCGCCGGTCTCGCGCACGAGCAGCGCGGGCCGGCCGTGCGCGTCCACGGCCACCACGCGGCCCTCGCGCGGCTCCACGGGCAGGTAGGCGCGGCTGTCCTCGTTCCCGGCGACCGGGAAGCGCAGCACCTCGCCCGCCCGCAGCCCTCCGAAGTCCTCGGTGAACGTCATCTCCAGGACGTCGTCCCCGATCGGCTCGGCCACGCCGTAGGACAGGCGCAGTTCCACGCCGAACAGTCCGTCGAGGTCGTCGAACCAGGGGCCCCGCGTGGCCGGGTGCTCGCCGGAGCAGAACGACAGGTACACGGTGGCGCCCGCCTCGGCCCGGCGGGCCAGTTCGCGGCGGGTGCGGGTGGTGAGCTGCCGGGTGGCCGGCAGCAGGTAGAGCGAGGCCTCGCCGGGCATCCCGTCGGCCTCGCGGGTGAGGGCCACGGGCAGGTCGGCGGCGCGCGCGGTGACGTACCCCTGGTGCAGAGAGGTGAAGATGAGCGGCCGGTCGGCGGGCCGGCTGTAGGGGTAGCCGCGTTCGAGGAAGGCGGGCACCACCAGGGCGGCGCCGGTGTCGGCGCGGGCGCAGCGGGCGAAGTCGACGTCCTTCAGCACCCGCGCGAACGCGGCCAGTTCGCGCAGCGGCTCCTTCGGGGCGCCGGTGGAGTCGGTGATGCCGAAGTGCATCTCGAAGGGGTGGTGGTCGTAGGGGGACTGGTCCCACAGCTCGTCGTAGTCGGTGTTGTTCCAGGCGATCCAGCCGGTCGCCCCGCCGAGCAGCGAATTGTGCAGGGTCTGGCGGTAGAAGACGCCCGCGTTGGCCGCCGAGACGGTGTCCGTGGACAGGCCGAACTCCTCCAGGACGACCGGCTGTCCGGTGACCGCGGCCAGTTCGCACTCGAAGGCGGCGCGGTAGTGCTGGCGCGGCCGGTCGGTGTCCGAGCGGTAGACGTGCGGGCCCACGAAGTCGACGTACTCGGCGGTCTCCCGCAGTGAGAACCCGTTGTCGCGGCCGGTCACCTCGATGCCCCAGGCCCCGTCGCCCAGCGACACCGGCTGCGTGGCGCCGCTCGCCCGCACCGCGTTGCACATGGCCTGCGCCCAGGCGGTCACCACGTCCGAGGACGGGGGGTCCACCTGGTATATCCGCCCGTAGCCCGGCATCTCGTTGGTGATCAGCCAGCCCGTGACCGCCGGATGGTCCTTGAAGCGGCGGGCCATGCGGCCGACGAACCAGGCCTGCCGGCCCACCATCCACACGTCCTCGTACAGGTCCCGCCCGCCCCGCCAGGCGGGGTCCCAGTTCTCTCCGGACATGTGCCCGACGATGAACGTGGGCACGGTGCCCATGCCCGTCTCCCGGTGGGCGTCGAGGAAGTCCTCGAAGCGGGCGCACAGTTCCTCGTCGATCCGGTGCGGCTCGGGGTGGAAGTCGGGCCAGTAGAAGAAGGACCGGGTCATCGTCAGCCCGTGCTCACGCAGGACCCGCAGTTCCTCGCGGACGGTCTCCGGGTCGTAGTTGCGCCACATCAGCGGACCGCCGGTGCGTGACCAGAAGTTGGCGCCGAGCCAGGGCAGGACGTCGGGCTGATGGGTGAGCTGGGCGCTGTGGCGTCGCATGGTCCTTCTCGGGTGATCGGGAACGGGTGGTGCGGTGGTGGTGGCGGGATCAGCCGGGGGCCGGCCCGGTGGACTCGCGGACGACGAGGCGGGGCCGTCCGGTGAGGGTGGGCTCCTCGACGTCCTCGCCGCACAGCGCGAGCAGCATGCGCGCGGCGGCCGCGCCGACCCGCTGCACCTGCTGGTCGACGGTGGTGAGGCGGGGGTGGAGCCAGCTCCCCAGCGGCAGGTTGTCGTAGCCGAGGACGGACACGTCGCGGGGGACGCGCAGCCCGGCGCGCTGGGCGGTGCCGATGCCGCAGACGGCCATGGAGTCGTTGGCGTACACGAGCGCGGTGGGTCGTTCGGCGGCGTCGAGGAGGGCCTCGGTGGCACCGACCGCCCGCCGCTCGCTGAAGTCGGTGTGCAGCACCGCGAACGGGCGCAGCCCGGCCTCGCGCAGGGCGCTCTCGAAGGCGGCCCGGCGCACCCGGGTGTGCTGCAGCTCCGGCGGCCCGGCGACGTAGGCGATGCGCCGGTGGCCCAGCTCCAGCAGGTGCCGCACGGCCTCGGTGACCCCGGCGCCCTGGTCGCCGAGGCCGATCCGGGGCACGACGGCCGTGCCGTCCGGCGAGCCGAGGAGCACCGCGGGCAGGCCGAGGCGGGCCAGCAGGGCGGGCCGGGTGTCGTCCTCGCGGGCGTCGGTGAGGACGGCGCCGTCCACCCGGCCCTCGGCGGCGAGCCGTTCGTACAGCGCGTGTTCCTCGGGCGGGCCGGTGACCAGGTGCAGCAGCAGGCCGTAGCCGCGCGGTGCGAGCTCGCCCTCTATGCCGGTGATCAGCTCGCTGAAGTGGGGGTCGGAGCCGAGCACGTCGGTGGGGCGGCGCACCACCAGGGCGAGGCTGCGGGTCCGGGCGTTGCGCAGGGCGGCGGCCGGGGCGCTGGGGGACCAGCCGAGCTGCAGCGCCGCGTCGAGGATGCGGCGGCGGGTCGCCTCGGAGAGCCGGCCCTTGTGGTTGAAGGCCTGGGAGACGGCGGCGGTGGAGACCCCGGCGGCCGCCGCGACCGCCTTGATCGTGGGGCGGCGGCCCGCCCGTCCGGTGGGCGCGCTCACATCTTCACCGCGCCGCTGACCAGGGCCTGCTGCATGCGCTTCTGCAGGACCGTGTAGACCACCCACACGGGCACGAGGGTCAGGACGGTTCCCGCCGTGAGCACCCCGTAGTCGGTGCCGGTGATCGACTTCAGCGTGGGCAGCGCCACCTGCACGGTGCGCTGCGCCGGGTCCGGCCCGATGATCACGAGGGAGTACAGGTACTCGTTCCAGAAGGTGAGGAAGTTCAGCAGCAGGACAGTGGCGATGCCCGGGAGGCACATCGGCGTGTACACGTGCCGCAGCACCGCGAACGTCGAGGCCCCGTCGAGCCGGGCGGCCTCCTCCATCTCGGCGGGGATGGTCCGCATGAACTGCACCAGGATCACCACCGACAGCGGCAGCGCGGTGGCCGGAAGGAACAGCACCATGAAGGTCCGGGTGTGGAACAGCCCGGTGGCCGCCGCGAGGAGGAAGGTGGGGAACAGGGCGGCGAAGGTGGGGATCAGGAAGCCCAGGGAGAAGACCTTCTCGATGAGCCCCGCCAGCCGTCCCCTCGTCCGGGCGAGCGCGAAGGAGGCGGGGATCGCGAGGAGCAGGGTGAGCACCAGCGAGAACACCGTCACCAGCGCCGAGTTGACGACCGCGAGCCCCAGGTCGCCGTTGTCGAAGGCGGTGCGGAAGTTGCCGAGGCCCAGGGAGGAGGGCGGGGCGAAGGGGTGCGCGAAGATGTCGTCGTTCGACTTGAACGCCGAGGCGAGGAAGTAGTAGAGCGGGACCAGGAGCAGTACCGCGTACGCCCACACCAGGATGTGGGCCGGCAGCCAGCGTTTGCCGAGCTTCATCGTTCTCGCTCCGATCAGTAGGTCTGGCGGAAGACGCGGCGGATCGTCAGCAGCCCGGCGAGCCCGACGAGGAAGAGGAAGACGCCGACGGTCTGGCTGTAGCCGAGGTCCGCGGCGATGAAGGCCTTCTGGTAGACGAGGAACGACAGTGTCGTGGACGAGGTGCCGGGGCCGCCCTGGGTGAGCAGCAGGACATGCTGCGCGGAGCCGAACAGGGTCCACAGGAACTGCAGCATGGTCACCACGCCGACGTACTCGCGGATCACGGGGAAGTGGACCGTCCACATGGTCCGCCAGTGCCCCGCCCCGTCGAGCTGGGCGGCCTCGCCCAGCTCCTCCGGCACGCTGCCGAGCCGGGCCGCGAACAGGACGGCGGTGAAGCCGATGCCGCCCCACACGTCGAGGGCGATCAGGCAGGCCAGCGCGGTGGAGGGCGAGGCCAGCCAGGCGTCGGTGAGCGAGCCCAGACCGACGCTCTCCAGCGCCCCGTTGACCAGGCCGTCCGGGGACAGCGCCGCGTAGAACACCATGGCCTTCGCCGGTGTGGAGATCAGGCCCGGGATGAACAGCAGATAGCGCAGCACCCGGTGGCCGGGAGGCCGCTGGGCCACGTAGTAGCCCAGCATGTAGGCGCACACGATCATCAGCGGCAGCGCGACGGCCAGTTGGATCGCGGTGTTCTCCACCGCGTCCCAGAACACCGGGTCGTCCAGGACCGTGCGCGCGTTGTCCAGGCCCGCGAAGGACACCGGCTGCAGCATCCCCGGCCAGTGCAGTGCCGCGATCACGAAGATGGCGAGCAGCGGCCCGACCATGAAGAGCAGGTACCAGGCCAGTGCCGGAACGGCGAGGACGGTGCCGCCCTGCCCTCGCGCGCGCGAGGCGGAGGAGCGGGAGGAGGGAGGGGCGGGGCGGCGGGAGGCCGTGCCGTCCGGTGTCGTCGTCAGCGTCGTCATGCGGTGGCTCCCGGAGGGCGGGTCGGCGAGGAGGGGCGTGGCCGGCGGGTCATGCGGACCGGTACGCGGACTCGAGGGCGGCGCGGACCTTCGCCGCACCGGTGCCCCGGGTGAAGGAGGTGCTGGTCGCCGTGATGAGCGGCTGGGTGGCGGCGGGCGGCACGTACACATCGGGCAGCAGGACCTCGCTCACCTCGGAGCCGAGCCGCTGGGCGGCCGCCACGAGCGGGAAGTCCGTGCTGATGGTGTCCGTGCGCAGGGCCATGTCGCGGCCGCTCTCGGTGATGAACCGGGAGACGGTGTCGGGCCGGTACATGAAGCGCAGGAACTTCTCGACGTGGCCGATCTTGCGGACGCCGTTGGGGCTGATCCAGAACCCGATGAGGGTGAAGGCGCGGATGACGGTGGGGCGCGCGTGGGCCGCTCCCTCGGCCAGCGGCCAGCCGCCCACCTCGGTGTGCCGGGCCACCTCCGGCGGCACCTTCGCCAGCGCGGAGGACATCGCCGACTCGATCGCCGCAGACCGGGTGTTGTACTGCGTGGTCATGCTGTCGGAGGTCAGCCCCTGGGCCTTGTCGGCGAAGACGCCGGCGTCGCGCAGGGTGGTGAAGTACTCGATGCCCTCGCGGGCGCCCCGGCTGCCGAAGTCGCCGGTGGAGTAGGCGTGCCGGGCCTCCTCCGGGGACAGGAAGGTCTGGATGATCTGCGCCAGGAGCTTCTGGCCGGTCCAGTCGTTGCCGCCGACGGTGACGGGCGCGATGCCCTTGGCGCGGAGCTTGCGGGCCGCGGCGATGAGGGCGTCACCGGTGGTGGGGATCTCGTCGACGCCCGCGCGGTCGAGCAGGGCGCGGTTGTAGGCGACGGGCCAGTTCGTGGCGAAGTACGGGAAGGCCCGCAGCCTGCCCCTGTCGTCCGTCCACGCGGAGAGCGCGGCGGGCAGGACGCGCTCGCGGAGCCCCCAGTCCTCCAGGTAGGGCAGGACGTCGACGGTGGCGTCGACGTCCGTCCAGGCCAGGGTCTTGTCGTAGAGGTTGACCATCACCACGTCGGCTTCCTTGCGGGCCAGCCGGGAGGTCTCGTAGACCTGGCCGAGGTCGTCGCCGTTGACGAGGTTCTTGACCTTCAGCCCGGGGTTCTCCTTCTGGAAGCGGTCGACGGCCGCCAGATAGGTGGGCGAGCCCGGAGCGGTGGTGCCGAGCTGGGTGTGGACGACGAGGGTGTCGGGATCGGAGTCCGCCGCGGCCAGCGCCGAACAGCCGGACAGGGCGGGCAGGGCGGCGGCCGCAGCCAGCCCGGTACCGGCGGCGAGCAGGTCGCGCCGGGTCAGCGAGGAGCGCACAGCGGGGTCTCCAACCAAGCGGTTAACGATTGGTTAATCGATGTACCTCGGGAGGTGGGAGGACCTTAGGGAGTGCGGGGGCCGGGGTCAAGGGGTGAGGCGGAGCCGACGGGGCGGGATGCCGGCCCCCCCCGGTCGTCACCCGGCCAGTCCCACCGCCGTCCGTACGCCCGCCGCGTACTCCGACGGGCACTCCCACGCCGCGAAGTGGCCACCGGTGGAGTGCTCGACCCAGGAACGGACGTCGAAGAAGCGGGCCGCGAACGCGCGCGGGACGTTGACGAGGTCCTTCGGGAAGACGGTGAAGGCGGTCGGCACCTCGATCCGCCCGGCCGGCTTGGCGCCGCTCTCCGCGTACGGCGTGAAAGAGGTGCCGATGGCGCCACTGACCCAGTAGGCGGTGATCCAGGTGAGCACCTCGTCCCGGGTGAACACGTTCTCGACGGCGCCCTCGCAGTCCGTCCACGCGCGCAGCTTCTCGAGGATCCACGCGGCCAGACCCGCCGGGGAGTCGCCCAGGCCGACCGCCAGCGTGTGCGGCTTCGTCGACTGCTCGTGCATGTAACCGCCCTCGGCCGCCTGCCACTCGTGGCCGTGCCGCACGTAGGCCCGCTCCGTGGCGGACAGGTCCCGCGGGGTGTCCACCAGGAACCGGTACTGGGACACGTCCGTCAGATGCAGGGCCGCGACGCGGTCGGGGTGCGCGGCGGCGAGCGCCTCGGCGACGTCGCACCCCACGTCGCCGGCCGAGACGACGTACCGGTCGTGGCCCAACTCCGCCATCGCCCCGGCGACCGCCTCCGCCATGGCGGCCGAGGACAGACCGCGCCGGTCGACCGGCGCCGCGAACGGGAAGCCGGGCAGCGCCGGGACGACCAGGTGCAGGTCGGACAGGAGGGGCAGCACCTTCTCGAACCGCAGGATCGAGTCGGGCCAGCCGTGCAGCAGGAGCACGGCGGTGGCGCCCGGCTCCGCCGCACGCCGGTGCACCGTCCGGACGGGTGTGCCACCGGCGCCCGTGAGCGCCCACGGCAGGCTCCGGATCCGGTTCTCGTGCTCCCGCCAGTCGTAGGCGCCGGCCCAGTGGTCGATCAACTCGGCCAGGTAGTCGCCGTCGACCCCGCGCTCCCAGCCGAGACCGGGCGGGAGCGGGACCCGCCGGTAGGCGTGGAGCCGGGTCCGCAGATCGTCGAGGACCGCCTGGGCGACCGGGGCCGGAGCGGGACTGGTGACGCTGGTCATCGAGGTGCCTTCCTGACGTGGGGCCGGCGCCGGCGCGCGGCCGCGGGGGATCAACCGTCCGGTTCGCCCCCCGCTTCTGTCAACGCACCGGCGTGCCCGTCACCCGCGGCCCAGGGCCCGTGCAGCGGTACGCCCGCGGCCTCGGCGATGCGGGCGCGGGACGCCAGCACCCGGGCGCGCAGCGCCGGCAGGTCCACGCCGAGCAGCCGACCGTGCCGCTTGACCGGCCGTCCGGCGACGAACACGCTGTCCACCAGGCCGGGATGCCCGGCGGAGACGAGCGTGCCGACGGGGTCGGTGACCGGGAACACCGTGAGGTCCTCGGCGTCCAGGAGGAGGAAGTCGGCGTCCATGCCGGGGGCGAGGACGCCCGTCCGGGAGCCGCGACCCAGGGTGCGGGCGCCGTCCATCGTGGCGAACTCCAGGACGTCCTGTGCCGTGAGGCCGCCGCCCGTACCGCGCTCGACGGAGAACGCCGTGCGCATGGTGGCGAACATGTCGCCGCCGGCGGTCAGACAGGTGTCGACGGACAGGGAGGGGCGGATCCCGGCGGCCAGCATGCGGCCGGTCTCGGGGCGTCCGAGGCCCATCCGCAGTTCGACGTCGGGACTGACGGACACCGAGCAGCCCGTGCCGGCCAGCATCGCGATCTCCTCGTCGGAGAGGCCGTTGCCGTGCACGAGGGTCGTGCGGTCGTCGAGCAGCCCCCGCGCCCGCATCTCCGCGACGGGCCGGTCGCCGCCGGGCGGGCTCGCGGCCGCGTGCACATGGACGCTCACCCGCAGCCCGAGTTCCCGTGCCAGGGCGACATCGGCGGCGACGGTGTCCATCGGGGTCCGCTGCGGGGCACGCAGTCCCAACACCATCCCGTCGTCCGGGAGTCGTGCCCGCATGCGCCGGACCTCGTCGGCGATCGGCTCGTCGGCGACGCCCGCGCCGTAGCAGAACACCGAGTGGCCGGGCGCGTCGCGCAGGGCCTGGACCGCGGCGTCGGCGTTCTCCGGGCGGTCGGCACAGTGGAACCAGTCGAGCAGGGTCGTGACGCCCGAGTTCAGGGCTTCGAGCCGGCCCAGCAGGTTGCCGAGGTACACGTCGTCCGGACGGTAGTGCGGCCGGATCCGGCCGTGCACGGTGGCGCCGTACGCGCGGAACGTCCAGTCGGTGCCGACGCCGCGGAAGGCGGTCTGCCAGGTGTGGCGGTGGGTGTCGACGAAGCCGGGTGCCGCGATCCTGCCGCGCGCGTCCACGACCTCCGCGCCGGGCGCGTCCAGGCGCGCGGCGACCGCCACGATGCGGCCCTCCTCGACGAGCAGGTCGCCCCGGGGCAGGGCGCCGAGGGCCGGATCCGTGCCGACCAGCATGCCGCCACGCACCAATGTCCTCGTCCTGCTCATCGGACGGCCCCTCTCTGGGAGTTGATGCGTCAACTGTAAGGGCGTACGAGTTGACACGTCAACTTTCGCTGTCGTCCCGGGTAGGATCCCCGTATGACGCAGACCGGCGACCTGGGCCCCGAGGAGTGGGAACTCTGGGGCGCCTGGACGCATGCGCAGCGCCTCCTCGCCCAGGAGATCGACACGGCGCTCCAGCGCGACTCCGGCATCTCCAAGGCCGAGTTCAGCGTGCTGATGACCCTGTGGCGTGCGGACGCCGGCGAACTGCGCGTCGGTGAGATCGCGGCGTCGCTGCGCTGGGACAAGAGCCGCGTCTCGCACCAGCTCACCCGCATGGAGAAGCGCGGGTTCGTCACACGGAGCGAGAGCGGGGCCCACGGGCGCCGTACCGGGATCACGCTGACCGAGGAAGGGCGCGGGGCCGTGCGCGAAGCGCTCACCGGACACGCCGGAACCCTCCGCCGCCACTTCTTCGCCCCGCTCACCCCGGAGCAGGCGGCCGCCATCCGGGCCTGGAGCGAAGGGACGATAGCGCGCCTGGAGGGACCCGGCGACACCTCCGCCTGACGTGGCGGGCCGGGCCCGGTCCGGCGCGTCGTCGCGCCCGCAAGGGCCGGTCGGCCCTGGCCCCGGGGTCCGGTGCCGGGCAAGGATGGACCGTGCAGCCGTACCCCGCGCGAGAAGGAGCGACCCATGGCGGACCGTGAGCAGGCCGGGACCGAGCACCCGATCCGGGTCTTCCTCCTCGACGACCACGAGGTGGTGCGCCGCGGAGTGCACGACCTGCTGAACGACGAGGACGACATCGAGGTGGTCGGCGAGGCCGCGAACGCCGAACAGGCCCTCGTACGGGTGCCCGCGCTGCGCCCGGACGTGGCGGTCCTCGACGTCCGGCTGCCCGACGGCGACGGGGTGAGCGTCTGCCGCGAACTGCGCTCACGCCTGCCCGACCTCGCCTGCCTGATGCTCACCTCCTTCGACGACGAGGAGGCCCTGCTGGACTCGATCATGGCGGGTGCCTCCGGCTACGTGCTCAAACAGATCAAGGGCTCCGACCTGGTCTCGGCCGTGCGCACCGTGGCCCGCGGCCAGTCGCTGCTCGACCCCAGCGCCACCACCCGGCTGATGGCGCGGCTGCGCGGGGGACAGGCCAAGGAGGAGGAGCCCGAGGCGCTGCCCGGCCTGACCGGCCGCGAGCGCGAGATCCTCGCCCTGATCGGCGAGGGGCTGACCAACCGGCAGATCGGACAGCGCCTCTACCTCGCGGAGAAGACCGTGAAGAACCACATCTCCCGGCTGCTCGCCAAGCTCGGGGTGGAGCGCCGCATCCAGGCCGCCGTCATCGCCACCCAGGCCCAGGACCGCGCACGCGGCGACGGCCGCTGACGCCATTGCCCCCGTTCCCGCCCCCGCTCCCGCGAAGCGGGGCGGCCCGCGCCCGTGCCGTCCGGGGCCGCTAGTGTGGCGTGTGGCGGACGGGGGAAATGGCGTGGGGCTTGGAGGATCGTCGTGAAAGGCTCCGGGGCGTCGGGGAAGCCGGGGGAACCGGCCGGGGCGGCCGTACGGCTGCCGCAACTGCGGCTGGACGAACTGCTGGAGGAGCTCCAGGCCCGCCTGGACGCGGCCCGCGGCACCCGGGACCGGGTGCACAGCCTGCTGGAGGCCGTCCTGGCCGTCGGCCGGGAACTCGACCTGGAACACGTGCTGCACGGCATCGTCGACGCCGCGGCGACCCTCGTCGACGCCGAGTACGCGGCCCTGGGTGTCATCGGCCCCGACGGCACGCGGCTCTCGGCCTTCCACACCGTGGGCGTGGACGAGGAGCAGATCGCCCGCATCGGCCACTACCCGGAGGGGCACGGCATCCTCGGCGAGCTGATCCGGCACCCGGAGCCGCTGCGCCTGGCCAAGCTCTCCGCACACCCCGCCTCGTACGGCTTCCCCGCCCACCATCCGCCGATGAACAGCTTCCTCGGCGTCCCGATCCGCGTCCGGGACCAGGTCTTCGGCAACCTCTACCTCACCGAGAAGCGCGGCGGGCTGGAGTTCGACGAGGAGGACGAGTCGGTCCTGTCCACGCTGGCCGTGGCGGCGGGCGTGGCGATCGACAACGCCCGGCTGTACGAGGAGTCCCGGCTGCGGGAGCGGTGGCTGCGGGCGAGCGCGGAGATCACCCATGGGCTGATGTCCGGATCCGATCAGGCGGAGGTCCTCGGCCTGATCGCGGAACGCGCGCGGGAGATCACCGATTCGGCGCTCGCCGTGATGTCCACCCCGGTCAGGAACACCGACACCCTCACCGTCGAGCTGGCCATCGGCCGGCAGGCGGAGGCGCACCGCGGGCTGGTGCTGCCGGTGGACGGCACCCTCACGGGCCGCGCCTTCGCCGGCGGCATGCCGGTGACCAGCGAAGACGTGGGCCATGACGACCGGGTCACGGCCGGGCCGCCGCGGTTCGCGGGCCTCGGGCCGGCCCTCGCGGTGCCCATCGGCGCGGGCGAACGCGTGCGCGGGGTGGTGCTGCTGGCCCGGGAGGCGGGGGCCGCCGGGTTCACCGGCAAGGAGGTCGAGCCCCTGAAGAGCTTCGCCGCGCAGGCCGCCCTCGCCATGGAGCTCGCCGAGCGGCGCGCGGACGCCGAACAGATCGCCGTCCTGGAGGACCGCGACCGGATCGCCCGTGACCTGCACGACCTCGCCATCCAGCGATTGTTCGCCACCGGCATGACCCTGCAGAGCGCGGGGCGCCTCGTCGACCACGAGGGCGCCAAGGAACGCGTCCTGCGGGCCGTGGACGACCTCGACGAGACCATCAAGATCATCCGATCCACGATCTTCGGCCTGCGCGCGCGTGACGACGAGGCGGCGCCCGGGCTGCGGGCCCGCGCGGTGCGGGCGGTCGGGGAGGCCACCCGGGTCATGGGGTTCGCGCCGAGCGTGCGCATGGAGGGGCTGCTCGACACGCATGTGCCCCGCGAGACCGCCGACCACGTGGTCGCGGTGCTCTCCGAGGCACTGACCAACATCGCGCGGCACGCGCACGCCGACCGTGCCGAGGTCACGCTGGAGACCGACGGCAGGACCGTCCGCCTCACCGTCACCGACAACGGCGTGGGCATCCCGGAGGGCGGGCGCCGCAGCGGCCTCGCCAACATGGCGGCCAGGGCCCGGGAACTCGGCGGCGGCCTGGAGCGGAGCACCCCGGAGGACGGCGGGACACGGCTGGAGTGGCAGGCGCCGGTGAGCGGGGCGGGACGCTGACGACGGTGCCGCGCGGGCACTGACGACGGCGGCGCGGGCGCCCACGGCGCAGGCGGCGCCCCCTCGACCCCAAGAAGGTCTGCCGGGGGTCCTCGGTATGTGCCTTCGTCCGCGGCTTGGCCGTACGAGGGACGACGGTGCCGGTTCAGACGTCCGTACGGTGCCGGTTCAGGCGTCCGCGCCCGCCTCCCGGCCGATGCGGATCTGCCACCGCTCGGGGCCGGACTCCACGTACTCCCAGGTGAAGGCGTCGGGATGGGCGGCCTGGAACTCCCGCCGCAGCGGCTTGGGGTCGTGGTTGTTGACCAGGGTGAAGGACTCCCCGGGGGCCAGCCGCGCGAACCGGGCGAAGATCCGCGGGTGGCGTCGGCCGTGCGGGATCTCCCGGACGTCGACGACCGCCGGGTCCTCCAGGGTGCCGCCGGCCAGGAGGGTGTCCAGATCCCCGACCAGCGCGGGCAGATCGGCACCGGGCAGACCGGCGAGGGCGGGCAGCAGCACGTTCCGCTCCACCGCCAGGTGCGCCCGCAGCACCGCCTCGATCGCCCGGGCGAGCGTGGTGGCCGAGGCGGCGTCCCCGGCCGCCGACAACCGGTCGACGTCACGGTCGAGCATGCCGCCGGTGGTGCGCAGCCCGCGGACGAGCAGCCGGGTCTCGGCGGCGCCGGACGCCGTCGCGTACAGGGTCCGGTCGGCGGCGCTCAGATAACGCCGCAGCTCGCCCGCGCAGAACTCGGTCAGAGCGGCCCGGACCGACTCACCGGCCTCCGCGGCCTCGGGCTCGACCTCGGTCAGCGTGGCGAGCCGGCCCTGGAGCCTCTGTTGCGTGTGGTGGAGGGCGCTCTGCGCCCGGACGGCCGGATCGGTGTCGGTCGACTCGATGTAGATCTCGGAGGACGGCGCCATGGTGCCTGCCTTTCTCGCTGCGACCGCTGCGGCCTGCCTCAGCGGTTCGGCGGCAATTATTACATGTGCCTCTTGGAGAAAATACGTGCACCGGTGCGAGGACCGCCCGGCGGAGCGGTGCCTACCGGGTTCCGCTGCCGTACGGGGCGTAGAGGTCCAGGAGCCGGACGCGGGTCGCGTGCAACCGGTGGGCGACCACCTGGCCGACCCAGCAGGCGACCGCCCGGCCGAATTCCGGGTCGTCGGCGCACAGCGCCCGTACCGCCTCGGCGTCGAACTCCTGCGCCCGCACCGGGCTCGTCGCCTCGGCGCCGAGCTGCCAGACGTGCGGCCCGAAGTGCCAGGAGCAGCCGACCAGTTCGCCGTGGCCGAGGGACTCGATGACGGCGGCGCGACGGCCGGGCACGTGCATGTCGAGGGCGACGGTTCCGGTCCGGATGATCCAGAACCGGTCGGCGCGCAGCCCTTCCTCGAACAGCCGGGCGCCGACGTCGAAGGAGACGTCACGGGCGAGGGCCGACAGCCGTTCGCGGTATTCGGCCGGCAGGGCCGCGGCCAGAGTGGTGGTGGAGGTCATCGCACCGGCTCCTTTCGATCACGGAAAGCATGCGGGACGTGGGGAAAACGGGACGAGGGGCGGGGCCGGTGGGGCCCCGTTCCGGCGGTGGCTTCCCTTCCTCAAGGGTCCGCCCGCAGAGGCCGCGGCGCCAGGTCCGACCGGCCCCTCCCTCAGGGCCGGTCGGGGTGGTTCGTCAGAGCAGGCTGCTCCAGTAGGACCAGAACCGGGTGAGGGCGAGGACGGCGATCAGGCCGTACCAGGCGGCCGGCAGCATCCAGTGCGTGTCGAGCAGCGGGTCCAGCAGCCCCCGCCCGGCGGCCGGGACGGGGAGCACCCCGGACCGCAGGTTGCGCAGCGTGACGTACCAGAACAGCGCGATGGTCACCACCCAGACGACGGCGCAGTAAGGGCAGATCCTGCCGAGTACGTAGAACGACTGGTAGATCAGCCAGTGCACGAACACCACACCCGCCAGCGCCCCCGCGTTCAGCCCGAGCCAGACCCGGCGGTGCAGCCGGGCACCGCCCAGCACGGCCACGCCCAGCGCGGCGACGGCGGCGAAGGCGCCCAGGCCCAGCAGCATGTTGGGGAAGCCGAACACATTGCCCTGCGCGCCGGTCATGACGCTGCCGCAGCCCACCACCGGACTGATGTCGCACGACGCCTGATGGCTCGGGTCCTTGAGCACCCGCCAGTGCTCGACCGCGAGCTGGAAGGCCGCGAGCCAGCCGATGACGCCGGTGAGGACCATCAGCGTCCCCGTCCGCCGTCCCCGGGGCCGCTGTCGTGCCGCCGTGCTCATGCCGCGCGCCGTGTGTCCGGCCGGCGCGAGCCGGGGCGCCTGGTGCCCGGCGCCGTCGTCGTGGCCCGGCGCCGGTAGACCAGGTACGGGCGGACGAGGTAACCCACCGGGGCGCTCCACACGTGCACGAGCCGGGTGAAGGGCCAGACGGCGAAGAGCAGGCAGGCGGTCACCGCGTGCAGCTGGAAGAGCAGCGGTGCCCCGGACATCGCCTCCGGCCGCGGCTGGAGGACGAAGACGCCGCGGAACCACACCGAGACGGTCTCCCGGTAGTCGTAGCCGCCGCCGAACACGTTGTGCGTGGCCGTGGCGGAGATGCCGAGCAGCACGGCGGCGGACAGCAGGGGGAAGAGGATCTTGTCACTGCGGTCGGTGCCGAGCCGGATCCGCCGGGTGAGCAGCCGGCGGGCGCACAGCATGCCCAGCCCGGCGACCATGGCGATGCCCGCGACCGAACCCGCCCACACGGCGCCGGTGTGGTACATGTGCTCGCTGATCCCGGCGGCCTCCGTCCAGGAGGCGGGCACCGCGAGCCCGACCACGTGCCCGCCGATCACCATGAACGCGCCGAGGTGGAACAGCGGACTGCCCCAGCGCAGCCAGCGGTGCTCCAGGAGCTGACTGGTGCGTGAGGTCCAGCCGAACTGGTCCTGCCGGTAGCGCCAGACGTGGCCGACGACGAACACGGCCAGGCAGATGTAGGGAAGGGCGACCCACAGCAGCAGGTCGGTTCCTGAGACGTTCATCGAGGACCGTCCACGGGCGAGGAGAGGGAGGCATCGGAGGCCGGGGTCGGCGACACGAGGGTGGGGCGGGCCGGCTCGGGGGGAACGAAGGTCCCGGGAGGGGCGAAGGCTCCCGGTGGCGCGAAGGTCCCCGGCGGGGCGAACGCGCCGCCCGCGTACGGGTCCATCCCGACGTCCTCGTTCGGCGGCCCCTGCGCGGCCAGTTCCGCCACCGCCGCGAGGTCCGCCTCGGTGGCCGGCGGCAGCAGGGCGAGCAGCGCGGCGAGGACGTGCCGGTAGAGCGAGTCCGCGTCGGCCAGCGCCCGGTGGATCAGTTCGAGGCCGCGCCGGTGCTGGCGCAGCGGTGCCTCGCCCGTGCCCGGCCCGGAGAGCGCGGCGAACTCCAGCACCACGGGCAGGTGGTCGGGCAGTTCACCGCCGTCGACCTGCCAGCCGGCGGCCCGGTAGCGCTGCGCCAGGGTGAGCAGGGCCATGCCCCGGCGGCGGGTGTCGCCGTGCAGGTAGTAGGTGAGGTAGAGACTGCTCCTGCGGCGCAGGTCGAAGGTCTCGACGTAGGTCCGCTCCAGCGTCTCGGGCTCGGCGCGTGCGAACCAGCCGGTGAACGCGGCCAGTTCGGCGGCGGCCTCCGACGGCGGCAGGCCGGCGACGCAGGTGGCCACGTCCTCCCGGGCGGCGGCGAGCTCCGTGTCCGGGTACTGCAGCAGCAGCGACACCAGCCGCAGCACCAGCGACCGCTCCCGCGCCTGCGCGGGCGTGAGCCGGGCGGGCCGCCGTACGGCCGCCCGCAGCCGGGTACGGACGAGGGCGGGGACCGAGGGGGATTCCTCCCGGTGGCCGGCACCGGGGGAGAGCAGGGGGCTCATGCGTGTCCTTCGGGTGAGGTGCGGCGCAGGGTGGGGATACCGAGCATGACCTTGCGTGCGGAGGCGGGTTCGCCGGAGGACTCCACCGGGCAGCGGTTCTCCATCGCGGTCAGCGCGGCCGCGTCCTCCTTGTGCGCGGCCGGGACGACGTACCGGTCCTGGTACTTGGCCACCGCCAGCAGCCGGTGCAGGTCCTCCGCCTCCCCGGCGGTCAGCCCCACCGCGTCCAGCGCGGCCTCCTCCTCGGCCGCGTCGTCCCCGCCGAGCGTCCGCTCCCGCATGTACGAGCGCAGCGCGGTCAGCTTCATCAGCACCCCGCCCACCACGTCCGCGTCCCCGGCGGTGAACAGCTCCGCCAGGTACTCCAGCGGGATGCGCAGCCGGGTGACGGCGGCGAACACGTGGTCGGGGTCGTCCTGGTTGCCGCCCGCGGAGGTGACCGCGTCCAGAACGGGGGAGAGCGGCGGCACGTACCAGACCATCGGCAGGGTGCGGTACTCCGGGTGCAGCGGCAGCGCCACCTTGTACTTCGACACCAGCGCGTACACCGGGGAGCGGCGGGCCGCGTCCAGCCAGTCCTCGGGGATGCCGGCGGCGCGGGCCGCGGCGATCACCTCCGGGTCGGACGGGTCCAGGAACACGTTCCGCTGGGCGTCGAGCAGGTCCTTCTCGTCCGGGGTCGCCGCGGCCTCGCCCACCTCGTCGGCGTCGTACAGCAGCAGTCCCAGGTAGCGCAGCCGGCCCACGCACGTCTCCGAGCAGACCGTGGGCTGGCCCGCCTCGATGCGCGGGAAGCAGAACGTGCACTTCTCCGCCTTGCCGGTGGCGTGGTTGACGTACACCTTCTTGTACGGGCACGCCGTCACGCACATCCGCCAGCCGCGGCAGCGGTCCTGGTCGACCAGGACGATGCCGTCCTCCACCCGCTTGTACATCGCGCCGGACGGACAGGCGGAGACACAGGCCGGGTTGAGGCAGTGCTCGCACAGCCGGGGCAGGTGGAACAGGAAGGTCTGCTCGAACTCGAACTTCACCTTCTCGGCCCACTCGCCGCTCAGGTTCGGGTCGCCGCCCGCGTGCTCGGGGGCCCCGCCGAGACCGTCCTCCCAGTTGGCGCCCCAGGTGATCTCGGTGGGCCGGCCGGTGAGGACCGAGCGGGGCCGGGCGACCGGCATGTCCGGTCCGGCGGGGGCGCTGATCAGGTTGTCGTAGTCGTACGTCACCGGCTCGTAGTAGTCCTCCAGGGCCGGCAGGTCCGGGTTGGAGAACAGCGACAGCAGCCGCTTGACCCGGCCGCCGGAGCGCAGCACCAGCCGCCCCTTGCGGTCCAGCCGCCAGCCGCCCTTCCACTGCTCCTGGTCCTCGTAGCGGCGCGGGTAGCCGACGCCCGGCTTGGTCTCCACGTTGTTGAACCAGGCGTACTCCACGCCGGTCCGGTTGGTCCACGTCTGCTTGCAGGTGACCGAACAGGTGTGACACCCGATGCACTTGTCGAGGTTCATCACCATGGCGATCTGAGCCATCACGCGCACGTCAGTACTCCACTTGCTGGCTGCGGCGGCGGATGACGGTGACCTCGTCCCGCTGGTTGCCGGTGGGCCCGTAGTAGTTGAAGGCATAGGTGAACTGGGCGTAGCCGCCCGCCAGATGGGTCGGCTTGACCAGCAGCCGGGTCAGCGAGTTGTGCATGCCGCCGCGCTTGCCGCTGACCTCGGTCTTCGGCACGTTCACGGTGCGGTCCTGGGCGTGGTACATGTACACCGTGCCCTCGGGCATCCGGTGGGTGACCACCGCGCGGGCGGCCACGACGCCGTTGCGGTTGTACGCCTCTATCCACTCGTTGTCCTTGACGCCGATCCGCTCGGCGTCCTCCCGCGACATCCAGATCACCGGCCCGCCGCGGGACAGGTCGAGCATGTACTTGTTGTCCTGGTAGTTGGAGTGGATGGACCACTTGGAGTGCGGGGTCAGATAGCGGACCGTGACCTCCGCCCGGCCGTCCTCGCCCAGGTGCTCGTTCCCGTAGTGCCGGATCGCGTTCAACGGTGGCCGGTAGGCCGGTAGTTGCTCGCCGATCTCGGCCATCCAGTCGTGCTGCGCGAAGAAGTGCTGCCGGCCGGTGAGGGTGTGCCAGGGCTTTCGGTGCTCGACGTTGATGACGAACGGCGAGTAGCGGCGCCCGCCGGTCTCCGAGCCGGACCACTCGTAGGACGTCATCACCGCGCGCGGCTGGGTGCGGGTGTCGCCGAACGTGATCCGCTCCGCCTCGCGCTCGGACGCCAGCTCCACCAGGCCCTCGCTGCCGGTCTGCCGCTCCAGCTCCCGGAAACCCTCGGTCGCCAGGCGTCCGTTGGTGGTGCCGGACAGGGCGAGGATCGCCTCGCACATGTCGCTCGCGGTGGCCAGCGAGGGCCGGCCGGCCCCGACCCCTTCGCGCACCGTGCCGCAGCGGTGCCGCAACTCCTCGATCTCGCGGTCCGGATGGACGGTGACGCCCTTGGTGGTGGTGCCGAGCGTGTCCAGCAGCGGGCCGACGGCGCGCATCTTCTGCCCGACGGCCGGGTAGTCCCGCTCGACCACGACCAGCTTCGGCATGGTCCGCCCGGGCACGGGCTCGCACTCGCCCTTGCGCCAGTCGCGCACCACCCCGCCGGGTTGGGCGAGTTCGTCCGGGGTGTCATGGGTGAGGGGCACGGCGAGGACGTCGGTACGGGTACCCAGGTGCTTCGCGGCCAGCTCGCTGAACCGGTCGGCGAGGGTGAGGAACGTGTCGTAGTCGGTGCGGGACTGCCAGGGCGGGGCGATGGCCGGGGTGAAGGCGTGCACGAAGGGGTGCATGTCCGTGCTGGACAGGTCGTCCTTCTCGTACCAGGTCGCGGCCGGCAGCACCACGTCGGAGAGCAGACCGGTGGAGGTCATCCGGAAGTCCATGGTGACCAGCAGGTCCAGCTTGCCCTCGGGCGCCTCCTCGTGCCACACCACCTCCTCGGGGCGCTCTCCGGGCGGGGTCTCGGCCGAACGGACCGCCGCGTCGGCGCCCAGCAGATGGCGCAGGAAGTACTCGTTGCCCTTGCCGGACGAGCCCAGCAGATTGGCCCGCCACACCGTCAGCACCCGGGGGAAGTTGGCCGGGTCGTCCGGATCCTCCGCGGCGAACCTCAGTCGGCCCGCCTTGAGTTCGTCCACGACATGCTCGGCGACCGGCCGGCCCGCTGCCGCCGCCTCGTCGGCCAGGTCGAGCGGGTTGCGGCCGAAACCGGGGTGGCCCGGGGTCCAGCCGAGCCGCACGGCCTGCGCGAGACAGTCCGCGAACGCCTTGCCCTTGAACCGGCCCTCACCCAGCGGCGAGGCCAGCTCCTCGGGCCCGAACGCCTCGTAGCGCCACTGGTCGGTGTTGAGGTACCAGTACGAGGTGCCCGCCATGTGCCGGGTGGGCCGCTGCCAGTCGAAGGCGAACGCCAGGTGCTGGAAGCCGGTCAGCGGGCGGACCTTCTCCTGGCCCACGTAGTGCGCCCAGCCGCCGCCGTTGACGCCCTGGCAGCCGGTCATCGTGGTCAGCGCCAAGAAGGCGCGGTAGATGGTGTCGGAGTGGAACCAGTGGTTGGTGCCCGCGCCCATCGCGATCATCGAACGGCCCTGGGTGCGCTCGGCGTTGCGGGCGAACTCCCGGCCGATCCGGGCCGCCTGCTCGGCCGGCACCGAGGTGATCGTCTCCTGCCAGGCCGGCGTGTACGGCCGGCTCGCGTCCTCGTACGAGGTCGGCCAGTCGCCCGGCAGACCGGGCCGGGACACCCCGTACTGGGCGAGCATCAGGTCGAACACGGTGGTGACCAGGCGCCCGCCCAGCCGCCGGGCGGGTACCCCGCGCACCATCACCGAGCCGCCCTCGGTGGCGCCCTCGTCGAACCGGGGGAGCGCCACCTCGACGTGCTCCTCGGCCCGCTCCAGCAGGCTCAGCTCCGGGACGACGTCGCCCAGATCGAGGTTCCAGCGGCCCTGCTCCTCCTTGGCCCAGCGGTGGCCG
Source organism: Streptomyces griseoaurantiacus (assembly GCA_014656015.1). Lineage (GTDB taxonomy): Bacteria > Actinomycetota > Actinomycetes > Streptomycetales > Streptomycetaceae > Streptomyces > Streptomyces griseoaurantiacus. Next base: position 266,656 of record BNBP01000001.1, read on the forward strand.
AGCGAGCCGTTCGGCACGACGGGCTCCCCGGTGGCCGAGTCCAGCAGGACCGTCCTGGAGTGCGCGTTCTCCTGCGTCGCGGCCTCGCCGCCCAGGGCGGCGGCGGTCAGGAACCCGTCGGGCACGAGCCCGTGGGCGCTCTCGCGCAGGGTGATGAGGAACGGGGCATCGGTGAACGAGCGCAGATAGTCCCGGAAGTACGGCACCTCGCGGTCGACCAGGAACTCGCGCAGGATCACATGCCCCATGGCCATCGCCAGCGCCCCGTCGGTTCCCGGGTGCGGGGACAGCCACTCGTCGGCGAACTTCACGTTGTCCGCGTAGTCGGGGGAGACGGCGACGACCTTGGTGCCGTTGTAGCGGGTCTCGGTGAGGAAGTGCGCGTCGGGCGTGCGGGTGACGGGGATGTTCGATCCCCACATCACCAGGTATCCCGCGTTCCACCAGTCCGCCGACTCCGGCACGTCCGTCTGGTCGCCGAACACCTGCGGCGAGGCCACGGGGAGGTCGGCGTACCAGTCGTAGAACGACAGCAGCGTGCCGCCGATCAGCGACATGAAGCGGGAACCGGCCGCGAACGACGCCATCGACATCGCCGGGATCGGCGAGAACCCGGCGACGCGGTCCGGGCCGTACGACTTGATGGTGTGCACATGCGCGGCGGCCACCAGCTCGGACACCTCGTCCCAGTCGGCACGCACCAGGCCGCCCTTGCCGCGGGCCCGCTTGTACGCCCGCGCCTTCGCCGGGTCGCCGGTGATCTCCGCCCAGGCCGCCACCGGATCGCCGAGGCGCCGGCGCGCCTCGCGCCACAGCTTCAGCAGCGTGCCGCGCACATACGGGTAGCGGACCCGGCTGGGGGAGTACGTGTACCAGGAGAACGACGCCCCGCGCGGGCAGCCGCGCGGCTCGTACTCGGGGCAGTCCGCGCCGATCGACGGGTAGTCCGTGGCCTGGTGCTCCCAGGTGATGATGCCGTCCTTGACGTACACCATCCAGGAACAGGAGCCGGTGCAGTTCACGCCGTGCGTGGACCGCACCACCTTGTCGTGGGCCCAGCGGTCCCGGTAGAACCCCTCCCACTTGCCGTCGTTCTCGCCGAAAACGGCGCGCCCGTCGGCGGAGACCTCGTCGCGGGTGAGCAGCCGGCGGCCGGCCAGCGGCCAGTCCCGGACGGTGTGCGGTGGCCGCCGCCGTGCCTTCTCGTCGTTCTCCATGGCCGGAAACCTATGCGGGCGCACAGGGCCGTGCCCTTGGGCCGAACGCCCCCGGCCGGACGCCCGAAGGCCCTGCTCGGCCCACCACTCCCGGGACCAACGGCCCTGCAAGCAGGGCCCCTCGGCGGGCCGGGCGCGAGCCCCGCGAGGTGCAGGCTGACACCGACCGAACCGGAGGCAGCGCATGTACGACCGCACCCACAGGTGGCCCGGCTCCATCCCCCGTCCCTGGCCGGGGTCCATCCGACGGCCGTCGCGCCCGTGTCTCCGCCTCGGTCACCGTCCGGCCGCCGGCCACGTCTGCCCTGACACCCGGGCGGCCGGACACCTCCGCGGGAGCCGCCCCGGACGCGCCCACGGGGGACGGCGGTGAGCGCACCCGTCACCGGTGGCGGACCCGCCGTGCGCCGGCAGCGGCAGAACGTGGACGAGCGGCCCTTCCTGGTGATCTGGGAATCCACCCGGGCCTGCCCGCTGGCCTGCCTGCACTGCCGCGCCGAGGCCGTCCCGGACCGCGATCCGCGGGAGCTGAACACCGGGGCCGCCAAGGAACTGATGCGGGGGATCGCCGACTTCGGCCGCCCGGCCCCCCTGTTCGTGATCACGGGTGGTGACCCCTTCCAACGGCCCGATCTGCTGGAACTGATCGCGTACGGCCAGGAGGTGGGCGTCCGCGTCGCGGTCTCCCCCTCCGGCACACCGACGCTCACCGCCGCACGGCTGCGGGCCGTGCACGAGGCCGGCGCGGTCGGGCTCTCGCTCAGCCTGGACGGTTCCACCCCCGCACTGCACGACGGTTTCCGGGGCGTGCCCGGCGTCTACCGCTGGACCCTCGACGCCTGGGACGCCGCCCGCGCGCTCGGCATGAAGGTGCAGATCAACACCACCGTCACCCGGCACAACCTGCACGACCTGCCCGACGTGGTCCGCCTCGTGCACGACCACGGGGCCATGTTGTGGAGCGCCTTCTTCCTGGTGCCGACCGGACGCGGCGCGGCACTCGGCGCGCTGACGCCCGCCGAGACCGAGGACGTCCTCAACTTCGTGTACGACGTCGGCCTGACCGTGCCCGCCAAGACCACCGAGGCCCACCACTTCCGCCGCGTCGCCCTGCAGCGGCGCGTCCTCGCCGAACTCGGCGAGGACCACGAGAAGGCACTCGGACTCGGGACCCTGTACCGGGAGCTGCGCGCGCGAACAGTCGAGTTGGGCTTGTCCGGCGGGGGCCGCCGGGCCCGCCGCCCGCCGCTGGACGTCAACGCCGGCCGGGGCTTCGTCTTCGTCTCGCACACCGGGACCGTGCACCCCAGCGGCTTCCTGCCGCTCGGCGCGGGCAACGTGCGGCAACGGCCGCTGACCGAGATCTACCGCACCTCCGCGCTGTTCACCGGTCTGCGGGACCCCGACCGGCTCGGCGGCCGGTGCGGCGCCTGCGAGTTCCGCCGGGTCTGCGGCGGCTCCCGCTCCCGCGCCTACGGCGTGACCGGCGACCCGTACGCCGAGGAGCCGTGGTGCGGATACGTTCCCGGCTCCTTCCCCCACCAGGAGGAACTGGCCGCGCTGCTGTCCGGACCCGGGCGCCCGCCCGCGCCGGGGCCGGGAGCGGAGGAGGCACCCGGGCACGGTGGCCGGCCGGGAGAGGGACGGGAGACGTCGTGAGCGGGGCCGAGCACACCCCCCGGCCGGACGGACGCCGGCGGCTTCCGCTGCTCCAGCAGCCCGCCGGGCCCCCGGGCGACGGCGGGCCCGGCGGGTCCGGCGGGTCCGCCGGCCGTTCCGGCCGGGCCGCGCGGCAGGACATGCGGTCCCGGCAGGTGCGGGCGCACCTTCTCGTCGCGGGCTGGGCGGGCCTGGCACTGCTCGCCGCCGCCGCGCCGGACACCCTCCCGGTGGCCCGCTGGCTGGCGGTCCATCTGCTCCTGCTCGGCGCCGCCACCACGGCGATCGTGGTGTGGAGCGAGCACTTCGCCGTCGCGATGCTGCATGCCCCGGTCCCCGACCGGCGCTGGAGCACCGCACGCCTCGCGGGGGTGAACGTGTCCGTGGCCGGGGTGCTCCTTGCGGTGTGGGCCGGCCCGCCCGCGCTGATCGCGGCGGCCTGCGCGGCACTGGCCGTCGCCGTCACCGCGCACCTCGTGGTGCTGGTGCGCCTCGGCCGGGGCGCGCTGGGCGGCAGGCTGGCGCCGGTCGTCGCCTACTACCGGGCCGCCGCGGTCGCCCTCGCCGCCGGAGTGGTCGCCGGCGGGACGCTGGCCACCGGGAGCGCGGGCGCGGCCGGGCACACCGCACTGCGGCTCGCGCACGTCCACGTCACCCTGCTCGGCTGGATCGGACTGCCCGTCCTCGGCACCCTGTTCATGCTCTGGCCCACCGTGCTCGGCGTCCGGATGCACGCGCGCACCACCCCGACGGCGCGCCGGGTACTGGCCCTCACCGGGGGCGGCCTGACGGTCGCCGTGACCGGCCTCGCGGGCCCGGCGGTCCTCCCGGGCCCGGGCGCGGCGGTCGCATGGCGCGCGGCGACGGTTGCCGGACTCGCCGCCTACGCCGCCGGTGTCGCCGTCGCCGTACGGCTGTGGGCGGCCACGGTGAGGCGGGGACGCAAGGCCGTCTCCGTGGCCGCCGCCTGGTCACTGGCGGCGTCCGCCGGATGGCTGACCGCCGGAGTCGTCCACGACCTCGTGCTGTTCGCCACCCGCTCCCCGGCCGCCGCGCAGGACGGCGTCGAGTCCCTGGTCCCGCTGTTCCTGCTCGGGTTCGTCGCGCAGGTGCTGATCGGCGCGCTGACGTATCTCCTGCCGGTCGTGACGGCCGTCGGCCCGAAGGCGCGGGCCGGATCGCGGGCGGTGCTGGAGCGGGCCTGGCAGGCCCGGCTGGCCGCGCTGAATCTGGCCGTCGCACTGCTCGTACTGCCCCTGCCCGGGCCCGCCGCCACGCTGGGGGTCGTCCTGGCCGCGGGCGCCGCGGTGGCCTTCCTCGGGCTGGTCGTCACGGTGCTGGGCCGGCGGGCGGGGGCCGTGGTGACCCCGCGGGCGCCCGTGCTCATCGGCACCGCGGCGGCAGCCGTCGCCACGGCCCTCGCCGTCCTCGTGGCGGGCGGCGGCGCCGGCGGCGGTACGACGACGGCGTCCGGCGCCGGAACGGGCGGCGCCGCCACCGGCACCCGCACGGTGGCGGTCTCCCTGCACGACATGCGCGTCAGCCCGAGCCGGATCGAGGTCCCGCGGGGCACCGCGCTGCGTCTGAAGGTCACCAACCGCGACGCGCAGCGGCACGATCTGAGGATCGAGGACGGCCCCACCACCTCGCTGCTCTCCGACGGCCAGACCCGCACCCTCGACCTCGGCACGCTCACCGGCGACCGCAAGGGATGGTGCACCGTGCCGGGGCACCGGGCCGCCGGAATGACGCTCGACATCGCGGCCACCGGGACGGCGGACGGCGGCGGGCGGACCGCCGCCCAAGGCGCGGAGGGCCACGACGGCCACTCCGCGACCGCCTCGGAGGGCTCCGGGCCCGACCTGTCCGCGGACTTCTCCGCCGGCTGGCACTCCCGCGACGCCGCCCTCGCCCCGGCGGCCGGTGCGACGGTGCACAGGATCGGCCTGCACGTCCGGCAGCGCACCGTGGAGGTGGCGCCGGGGGTGCGGCAGCGGATGTGGACCTTCGGCGGAATCGCGCCCGGGCCCACCCTGCGCGGAAAGGTCGGCGACGTCTTCGAGGTCACCCTCGTCAACGACGACACCACCATGGGCCACGGCGTCGACTTCCACGCAGGCGCGCTCTCCCCCGACGCGCCGATGCGCACGCTCGAACCGGGGGAGCGGCTCGTCTACCGGTTCCGGGCCGAGCGGGCCGGGGCATGGCTGTACCACTGCAGCACCGCGTCGATGCTCCAGCACATGGGCAACGGCATGTACGGCGCCGTGATCATCGATCCCCCCGGGCTGGACGAGGTCGACCGGGAGTACCTGCTGGTCTCCTCCGAGCTGTACCTGGGCACGCCGGGCAGCGCGGCGCAGGTCGAGAAGATGCGTGCGGACACCCCGGACGCATGGGTGTTCAACGGGGTCGCGGCACAGTACGCGAAGGCGCCGTTGCGGGTGCGGGCGGGGGAGCGGGTGCGGTTCTGGGTGGTGGCGGCGGGGCCGAGCGACGGGGTCGCCTTCCACGTGGTCGGGACCGTCTTCGACACCGTGTACAAGGAGGGTGCGTACGTGCTGCGTCCGGGGGACGGCGCCGGCGGTTCCGGCGGGTCCCAGGTGCTCGATCTGGCGGTCGCGCAGGGCGGTTTCGCGGAGACGGAGTTCCCGGCGGCCGGGCACTACCCCTTCGTCGACCACGACATGCGGCACGCGGAGGCCGGGGCGCACGGCGTGGTGGAGGTGCGGTGATGGGCGGGGGTGCCGTCGGGCTCTGGCAGGTCGTGCGCTTCCTGCACGTCACCGGCGCGATGGTGTGGGTGGGCGGCCAGTTGGCGCTGTCCTTGGTGGTGCTGCCGTTGGCCCGGCGGCTGTTGGCCGCCGAGGACCGCGACCGGTTCGCCGCGCGGGCGGGGCGACGCTTCGGGATGCTGACGGGGGCGGTGTTCCTGCCGGTGCAGTTGGGGACGGGCTGGGCGATCGCCTGGCACAAGGGGGTGACGTGGGCGTCGCTGGGGGAGCCGGGGTACGGGCGGGTGCTGGGCGCGAAGCTGGGACTGTTCGCGGTGGTGATGCTGGCCGCGGCCCTGCACGGATGGGCCCACGCCAGAGCGCGCCCGGAGCTGGCCCGGGCACTGGCGGTGGCGTCGCTGGTGGGTTCCCTGGGGGTCGTCCTCCTGGCGACGGCCCTGCCGGCGACGTGACGGCACGTCGTCCCGCCCCCGCCGCACCGCGGAGGGGGCGCCGAAGCACCCCACCGTCCCGGCCCTCCCGCGGGGACCTCCGGCCCTCCGGAGGGCCCGGAGTGCCCTCCCCGGGAGGGGGACCCGGGACGCACCGTGGGGGGTGGTCGTACTGGAGAGACACGGAGGAGGAACCGTCATGCGGATGCCCGAGGTCGACGCGGTCGCGTTGGAGCGGTTGCTGTACTCCGCCGTCGCCGCACCGTCGCTCCACAACACGCAGCCCTGGCGGTTCGGCATGGACGCCGGCACCGGCGCGATCCACGTCCGCGTGGACCGCGGGCGCTCCCTGCCGTACACGGACCCCCGCTCGCGCGCCCAGCACCTCTCCGTGGGCGCCGCCGTCTTCAACCTGCGGGTCGCCGCCGCGCACTTCGGCTGGGACCCCCTCGTACGGCTGCTGCCCGACCCGGCCGACCTCGACCTGCTCGCCGTGGTCCGGCTCGGCGCGGCCGCGCCGGACGCGCGGCCGTCGTACCGGGAGCTCTACGACGCCGTGGCCCGGCGGCACACCAGCCGACTGCCGTTCACCGGGCGGCCCGTGCCGGATCACATCGTCGCGGAGATGGCCGCGGCGGCCCGTGCCGAGGGCGCGCATCTGGACATGCCCGATTTCGCCGGAACCCGGCGACTGCTCGGCCTGACCGCCGTCGCCGAGGACCGCAACGCCGCAGACCCCGCCCGTGCCGCCGAGGCCCGCGCCTGGACCAGTGCCCCGGGCGCGGGCACCCCGTACGGCATCCCGCTCACCTCCCTCGGCCCCCGGGACGTGTCCGCCCGGATGCCGATGCGGGACTTCACCGGCCCGCTGCCCGCCCTGCGCCTGCCCGCCCTTCGCTTCGAACGGCACGCCCAGGTGTCGTTGTTGTGGACCTCGCACGATCGGCGCGAGGACTGGCTGCGCGCGGGGCAGGCCCTGGAGCGCGCGTTGCTGGTGGCGACCCGGCACGGCGTACGCACCTCGATGCTGCACCAGGCGATGGAGTGGGAGGACCTGAGGGCGGCCATGAGGGGAGCCCGGCAGCGTTGCGCCCCGCACCTGCTGATCCGCTTCGGCTACGGCCCGGACGGCGGCCGCACCCCGCGCGCCGCCGCCCGCCCGGCCGCGTCCGGGGACCGGAACCACAACGCTCCCGACGACGACAACGTCCCGGTCCCGTAGGAACGGGACCGGGGCACGAGGCGGGCCCACCGGTGACACAGTGGGCCCGGGGATGCGGTCGGCCCGGCGCGGTGGATCCGGGAGGGCGAGGTGGGCCCGGGACGATGCGGCGGGCCCGGAAGGGTGCGGTGGATCCGACGGACGGCCGGAGTGACGGGGTCGGCCCCGCCGGGGCGGCCCTGGCCCGCCGCGCTCAGTCCGTGCCACGATCCGCGCTCAGTCCGTGCCACGATCCGCGCTCAGTCCGTGCCGCGCAGAGCCGTCAATTCCCGCCCGGTCACCATCGCGGACTCGATGCGGATGAAGACGTCATCCTGGATCGGCATCCAGGACTGCGGCCCGCTGCGCAGCATCCGTTCGTGCTCCGCCGGGTCGGTCACCACGTTGGCCGGCCCGGTGACGACGACGCTCCAGCCGCAGTGGCTCGCCGCGTCGAACTCGTCCGCCTCGAAGGCCACCACGACGCCGTCGACCGCCCGGAGCAGATCCGATCCCGCCGAGGTGCGCAGCAGCACCGAGGAGTCCGCGTCGAGGACGAAGTTCACTGGGAGCACCGCCGGAAGCGCGTGCCGGGTGTACACGACCCGGCCGACCGGGACCTCGGCGAGTAGCCGCAGGCACTCCCGCCGGTCCATCGTGCGAAAGAGGTCGTTCTGCAACATCCCTCCATGCTTGCCGGGCCCGGCCCCGTGCGTAAGGGCCGGTCGGCCCCATTCACCGGCCCGGGGAGGGCCCGGACCGCCCGCCCCGGACCGTCTCCGCACGGGCCCGGGTCACCCGGGCCCGTGGATGGGGACGGTCCGCCCCCGGAGGAGGGGCCCTTGGGCCCTCTTGCGGGAGACGCTCCGACACCGACAGTGGAACCGGGTCACCCTGTTGGTGCACGGAGGCCCTGCGGCCCGGGCGACTCCGGTGCCGTACACCCGCGTGAGCGAAGGGACGGACGGCATGCCTCAGCCGTCGAGGACGAAGAACGACAGCCCGGTGCCGGGTGCCACGCCCGTGTCCGGAAGGGCCTGGCTGATGCTGGGACTGGCCACCGCGGGCTTCGCCGTGAACTTCTGGGCCTGGGCGCTGCTCAGCCCGCTCGGCCCGCGTTTCAAGGACGGGCTGGATCTGTCCTCCTTCCAGCAGTCGCTGCTGGTGGCCGTGCCGGTCGTGGTCGGCTCGCTGGGACGCGTCCCGGTCGGCGCGCTCACCGACCGCTTCGGCGGCCGGGTGATGTTCCCGCTGGTCTCGGCCGTGACCATCGTGCCGGTGCTCTACCTGGGCCTGGCCGGCCACTCCTCGCTCGCCGCCCTGCTGGTCGGCGGCTTCTTCCTCGGCATCGGCGGCACCGCGTTCGCCGTCGGCGTGCCCTTCGTCAACGCCTGGTTCCCGCCCGAGCGGCGCGGCCTGGCCATCGGCGTGTTCGGCACGGGCATGGGCGGCACCGCGGTCAGCGCGCTCACCACGGTCAGGCTGGTCGACGCGCACGGCATGGCCAACCCCTTCCTGCTGACCGCCGCCGTCCTCGCCGCGTATGCGGTACTGGCCGCCGTGCTGCTGCGGGACGCGCCCGGACGCAACGTCCCGACCCAGCCGCTGGGCCGCCGGCTCGCCGCGGCCTGCAGGCTGCCCCTGACCTGGCAGGCCTCGGCCCTGTACGCGGTGGCCTTCGGCGGATACGTCGCCTTCTCGGTCTACCTGCCCACTTATCTGAAGACCGGCTACGGCCTGACTCAGGCCGACGCCGCCAACCGCATGGCCGGTTTCGTGCTGCTGGCGGTGGCGATGCGTCCGGTGGGCGGCTGGCTGTCGGACCGCCTGGGCCCCGTGCGGGTGCTCGCCGTGTCGCTCGGCGTGGTCTTCGCCGGCGCACTCGTCCAGTCCTTCACCCCGTCGCTGGCCCCCACCGGCACACTCGCCTTCCTCGCCATGGCCGCCGCGCTCGGCGCGGGCAGCGGCGCCGTCTTCGCCCTGGTCGCCCTGCTGGCGCCGGCCGACCAGGTCGGCTCGATCACCGGGATCGTCGGCGCCGCGGGCGGCCTGGGCGGATTTCTGCCGCCGCTGGTGATGGGCTCGCTGTACGGCGCCTACGGTTCGTACGCGCTCGGCCTGATCCTGCTGAGCGTGGTCGCCGCGGCGGCCCTGCTCTTCACCGGTACGGGGGTGCGCACTGCCGTCACCCGCCGCACCGGCCGGGCCCCGCGGCCCCAGCTGCGCTGAGCGGGCCATGCCCGGCGAGCGGGAGGCGGACCGCACGGAAGGAACGAACCGCGCGGACAGCACGAGGTGCCGGACGAAACGACGAGAACGCACCACATGAACCGTGCGAGTGGTACGCACCGCACGACCTGAACGGACAAGGAGGGCGCGAGCCATGTGTGAGTACTGCGGCTGCCAGGAGGTGGAGTCGATCGGTCGGCTCACCCGCGAGCACGACACGGTGGTGGACATGATCGGCCTGGTGCGGGGCGCCCACCGGGACGGCGACCTCACCCGGACGGCCGAGCTGGCCCGCGGGATCGCCGCCGTCCTCGCCCCGCACACCCAGGTGGAGGAGCACGGTCTGTTCCCCGCTCTGGCCGACGACTTCCCCGAGAAAATCGCCGCGCTGGAGGAGGAACACCGCGCGATCGAGGCGGTGCTCGCCGAGGCCGAGTCCAAAGTCCCCGCCGATCCCACCTGGCCCGGACGGCTCCTCGAAGCCCTGACCGTGCTGCGTGCGCACATCCTCAAGGAGCAGGACGGTGTCTTCCCCGCCGCCCTCGCCTTCCTGAGCACCGAGCAGTGGGAGGCCGTGGAGGCGGTACGCGCCCGGGTGGGCGGACAGCCGTCCGAGCCGTTGGTCTGAAGCGGACTCCCCGGACTTACCGGACCTGTGGGACCTGCCGGACCTGCCGGACCCGCCCGTGCCGCCCGCCGCGCTTCGCGCCGGGCGGCACGGTTCTGTGTGCGATGAAATTCTGCGTTCGTAGGTGTCGGACGCCCCGAACACGGTAAGCCAGGGATGGACGCAACGGGAGAGGAAGGAGAGGCGGGCGGGACCAGGCGGACGTCACGGACGAGCGAGCACGGGTAGAACCCGGGAGGGAGCGGCGCGGTGGCCACGGAGACCGATCCGGCGTCGGAACACACAGGCCGGACATCACAGCCGGGACTGGACGGCGAACTGACGGACGCGCTGGTGCGCTCCCGCCGGTACTTCACGCGGGCGGAGGTCTCCAAGGACCTGCGCACCCTGCGGAAGAAGGGCGGCCGGCAGGCGGACGACTTCTACCGGGACCGCTGGTCGCACGACAAGGTGGTGCGCTCCACGCACGGCGTGAACTGCACCGGCTCCTGCTCGTGGAAGGTGTACGTCAAGGACGGCATCATCACCTGGGAGTCCCAGCAGACCGACTACCCTTCGGTCGGCCCCGACAGCCCCGAGTACGAGCCGCGCGGCTGCCCGCGCGGCGCCGCTTTCTCCTGGTACACCTACTCGCCCACCCGGGTGCGCTACCCGTACGTCCGCGGCGTACTGCTGGCGATGTACCGGGAGGCCAAGGCCCGGCTGGGCGACCCGGTCGCGGCCTGGGCCGACATCGTCTCCGACCCCGAGCGGTCCCGGACCTACAAGGCGGCCCGCGGCAAGGGCGGCCTGGTGCGGGCGAGTTGGGACGAGGCGGTGGAGATGGTGGCCGCCGCGCACGTGCACACCATCAAGGAGTACGGCCCCGACCGGCTGGCCGGCTTCTCGCCGATCCCCGCGATGTCGATGGTCTCGCACGCGGCCGGCGCCCGTTTCTACTCGCTGCTCGGCGGCGTGATGCTGTCCTTCTACGACTGGTACGCCGATCTGCCGGTGGCCTCCCCGCAGGTCTTCGGCGACCAGACGGACGTGCCCGAGTCGGGGGACTGGTGGGACGCCGGCTACCTGATCATGTGGGGTTCCAACCTGCCGGTGACCCGCACCCCCGACGCGCACTGGATGGTCGAGGCCCGCTACCGCGGCCAGAAGGTCGTCGCGGTCTCCCCGGACTACGCGGACAACGTGAAGTTCGCCGACGAGTGGCTGCCCGCCCAGCCCGGCACCGACGGGGCACTGGCCATGGCGATGGGCCATGTGGTGCTCAAGGAGTTCTTCGTCGACCGGCGCACCCCCTACTTCGAGGAGTACGTCAAGCAGTTCACGGACCTGCCGTTCCTTGTCGCCCTGGAGGAGAAGGAGGGCGAGCCCGGCACGTACACGCCGGGCAAGTTCCTCACGGCCGCCGACCTCGGCGGCACCCACGCGCAGGCGGAGAACCCCGAGTTCCGCACCGTGCTCCTTGACACCGACGGCCAGCCGGTCGTACCGGGCGGCACGCTGGGCGACCGGTTCGGCGAGGGCGGCGCCGGGAAGTGGAACCTCGACCTGGGCGACATCGACCCGCTGCTGTCGGCCGACGGCGGCGGCGAGCCCCCGGTCACCGTCGAACTGCCCCGCTTCGACGCCCCGGACGGCGGCGCGGGCCTGCTGCGGCGCGGGGTCCCGGTACGGCGGATCGCCGGCCGCCCGGTGACCACGGTGTTCGACCTGCTGCTCGCCCAGTACGGGGTGGGCCGCCCGGGGCTGCCCGGTCGCTGGCCCACGTCGTACGAGGACGCCGAGGAGCCGTACACCCCCGCCTGGCAGGCCACGATCACCGGAGTGGACGCGGAGCGGACGGCCCGGATCGCCCGGGAGTTCGCGGCCAACGCCGAGGAGTCCCGCGGCCGTTCGATGATCGTCATGGGTGCCGGGACCAACCACTGGTTCCACTCCGACACCATCTACCGGGCCTTCCTCACCCTGACCACCCTCACCGGCTGTCAGGGCGTCAACGGCGGCGGCTGGGCCCACTACGTCGGCCAGGAGAAGGTCCGTCCGCTCACCGGCTACTCCGCGCTGGCCACCGCCTCCGACTGGAACCGCCCGGCCCGGCAGATGATCCAGACGGCGTACTGGTACCTGCATGGCGACCAGTTCCGCTACGACCCGTTCTCCGCCGACGCACTCTCCGCCGCCGGGGCCGGCGGGCCGGGGGGAACCGTTGGGCCGTTCGCGGGGAAGAGCACCGCGGACGTCATCGCCGCCTCCGCCCGCATGGGCTGGATGCCCTCCTACCCGACCTTCGACCGCAACCCGCTCGACCTCGCCGACGAGGCGGAGGCCGCCGGACGCCCCGTCGCCGAGCACATCGTGGACGAACTCACCTCCGGACGCCTGGGGTTCGCGGGCGAGGACCCCGACGCCCCGGAGAACTTCCCGCGCGTACTGACCGTCTGGCGGGCCAACCTGCTCGGCTCCTCCGCGAAGGGCAACGAGTACTTCCTCAAGCACCTCCTCGGCACCGACCACTCCGTGCGCGCCGCCGAGGCACCGCCCGAGGCCCGCCCCCGGGACGTGGTGTGGCGGGAGGAGGCGCCGACCGGCAAGCTCGACCTGCTGCTCACCCTCGACTTCCGCATGACCAGCACCACCGTCTTCTCCGACGTGGTGCTGCCCGCCGCCACCTGGTACGAGAAGCACGACCTCTCCAGTACCGACATGCACCCCTTCGTGCACGCCTTCAACCCGGCGATCGCGCCGCCGTGGCAGACCCGCACCGACTGGGACGCCTTCGTGACCCTGGCCCGCGCGTTCAGCACGCTCGCCGCCACCCACCTCGGGGTCCGCAAGGACGTCGTCGCCGCCCCGCTGCTGCACGACACCCCGGACGAGCTGGCCAACCCGCACGGCAGGGTGCGGGACTGGAAAGCCGGCGAGTGCGAGCCCGAGCCCGGCCGGACCATGCCGAAACTCCTCACCGTCGAGCGCGACTACGCGGCCGTCGCCGACAGGATGACCGCCCTCGGCCCGCTGCTCGACACCCTCGGCGCCACCACCAAGGGCATCACCTACAAGCTCGACAGCGAACTGGAGTACCTGCGGCACAAGAACGGCACCGTCCGCGGGGGAGCCGCGGCCGGCAGGCCCGCGCTCGCCCGCGACGTGCACGCCTGCGAGACCATCCTCGCCCTGTCCGGCACCACCAACGGACACCTCGCCACCCAGGGCTTCCACACGCTGGAGGCCCGTACCGGGACCCGGCTCGCCGACCTGGCCGCCGAGCACGAGGGCAAGCGGATCACCTTCGCCGACACCCAGGCGGCGCCCGTACCCGTCATCACCAGCCCCGAGTGGTCCGGTTCGGAGACCGGCGGACGCCGCTACTCCCCGTTCACCGTCAACGTCGAACGCGGCAAGCCCTGGCACACCCTCACCGGCCGCCAGCACTTCTACCTCGACCACGACTGGATGGCCGCCCTCGGCGAGCAACTCCCCGTCTACCGGCCACCGCTGAACATGCACGCACTGTTCGGCGAACCACGGATCGGGGAGACCGGCGAGCTCGGCGTCACCGTGCGCTACCTCACCCCGCACAACAAGTGGTCCATCCACTCCGAGTACCAGGACAACCTGTTCATGCTGTCGCTGTCCCGGGGCGGCCCCACCATCTGGATGAGCACCCAGGACGCGGCCAAGGTCGGGGTGCGCGACAACGACTGGATCGAGGCGGTCAACCGCAACGGCGTCGTGGCCGCCCGCGCCATCGTCTCGCACCGGATGCCCGAGGGCACCGTGTACATGTACCACGCACAGGACCGGCTGATCGACGTGCCCCGCACCGAGACCACCGGCCGCCGCGGCGGCATCCACAACTCCCTCACCCGGCTGCTGATCAAACCGAGCCACCTCATCGGCGGCTACGCCCAGCTCTCCTACGCCTTCAACTACCTCGGCCCGACCGGCAACCAGCGCGACGAGGTCACCGTCATCCGGCGCCGCACCGACCAGGAGGTGGAGTACTGATGTCCGGCGACAAAGCCCCCATCGGGCGCGTGATGGCCCAGATGGCGATGGTCATGAACCTCGACAAGTGCATCGGCTGCCACACCTGCTCGGTCACCTGCAAACAGGCATGGACCAACCGCACCGGCGTCGAGTACGTGTGGTTCAACAACGTCGAGACCCGCCCCGGCCAGGGCTACCCGCGCCGCTACGAGGACCAGGAGCGGTGGCGCGGCGGCTGGGAGCTGAACAAGCGCGGCCGGCTCTCGCTCAAGGCCGGCGGCCGGTTCAAGAAGCTGATCACCATCTTCTCCAACCCCGTCCTGCCCTCCCTGGACGACTACTACCAGCCCTGGACCTACGACTACGAGACGCTCACCAACGCCCCGCTGCAGGAGCACACCCCCGTCGCCCGTCCCAAGTCGCTGATCACCGGCAAGGACATGAGCATCAAGTGGTCGGCCAACTGGGACGACGACCTGGGCGGTTCGGCGGAGCACGGTGAGCAGGACGTCGTCCTCGGCGAGATCTCCGAGAAGATCAAGCTGGAGTTCGAAGAGACGTTCATGTTCTATCTGCCGCGCATCTGCGAGCACTGCCTCAACCCCTCCTGCGCGGCCTCCTGTCCCTCCGGCGCGATCTACAAGCGCGAGGAGGACGGCATCGTCCTCGTCGACCAGGACCGCTGCCGGGGCTGGCGGATGTGCGTCACGGGGTGCCCGTACAAGAAGGTCTACTTCAACCACCGCACCGGCAAGGCCGAGAAGTGCACCTTCTGCTTCCCCCGCGTCGAGGTCGGCCTGCCCACCGTCTGTTCCGAGACGTGCGTCGGCCGGCTGCGCTACATCGGGCTCGTCCTCTACGACGCCGACCGGGTCCTGGAAGCCGCCACCACCCCCGAGGACACCGACCTCTACGAGGCCCAGCGTTCCGTCCTGCTCGACCCGAACGACCCGGACGTGGTCGCCGCCGCCGAACGGGACGGCATTCCGCGCGACTGGATCGAGGCCGCCCAGCGCTCCCCGGTGCACGCCCTGATCAACACGTTCAAGGTGGCCCTGCCGCTGCACCCGGAGTACCGCACCATGCCGATGGTCTGGTACGTGCCCCCGCTCTCCCCGGTCGTCGACGCCGTGCGCGAGACCGGCCAGGACGCCGAGGACCACCGCAACCTCTTCGCCGCCGTCGACGCCCTGCGCATCCCCGTCGAGTACCTCGCCCAGTTGTTCACCGCCGGGGACCCGGCCCCGGTCGACGCGGTGCTGCGTCGGCTGGCCGCCATGCGCGCCTACATGCGCGACATCAACCTCGGCCGCGAACCGGATCCCACCATCCCCGAGCGGGTCGGCATGGGCGAGGAGCAGATGTACGACATGTACCGCCTGCTGGCACTCGCCAAGTACGACGAGCGGTACGTCATCCCGCCCGCGCACGCCGAACAGGCCCACTCCCTGGAGGAGCTGGCCACCGAGTGCAGCCTCGACTACGAGGGCGGCCCCGGCATGGGAGGCTCCGGACCCTTCGGCGAGACCTCCGGGGGCGCGGCACCCCTCGCCGTGGAGAACTACCGCGCCCTGCGCGACCGGCAGACCTCCGACACCCCCGCCGCACCCGCCGGCAAGGGCACCCGCGTCAACCTCCTCAACTGGGATGGCAAGGGCTCACCGCCGGGTCTGTTCCCACCGGCGGAGCCGGGCGACGGCACGAGCGGGGACAGCGACGGGGAGGTCGAGCCGAAGCCGTGAAGACCACGAAGAAGAACATGAGGGCGACACTGCGGCCGGCGGGCCGGCCCGAGCCCTGGCACTCCTACGCCTGGCAGGTGCAGTCCCTGCTGCTCGGCTACCCCGACGAGGACTTCGCCGGGCACCTGGCCCTGGCCCGCCGCGTCGCCCCCGCCCTGCCCGCCCCTGTCCGCGACCCCCTGCTCGCCTTCACCGGGCACGCCGAGCGCACCCCGGCCGACGACCTGGCCGTCGCCTACGTCGCCACCTTCGACCACCGCAAGCGCTGCTGCCCCTACCTCACCTACTACGCCCACGGAGACACCCGCAAGCGCGGGATCGCCCTGCTCCGGCTCAAGCAGGCCTACGGCGCCGCCGGACTGCGTCCGGTCGAGGACGAACTCCCCGACCACCTCGCCGTCGTCCTGGAGTTCGCGGGCCTCGACCCGTCCGCCGGACACCGGCTGCTCACCGAGCACCGCGCCGGACTCGAACTCCTGCGCCTCGCCCTGCGCGCGGAGGACTCACCCTGGGCGCACCTGCTGCAGTCCGTCTCCGCCACGCTGCCACCGCTCAAGGGCGACGAGGAGGAAGCCGTCGCGCGGCTCGCCGCCGAGGGACCTCCGGGGGAACAGGTCGGACTCGCTCCGTACACGCCCCCGCAGTTCATGCCCGACCCCGCAGGAGGCCCGCGATGATCGCACACCCGCACGCCCTCGCCGCGGCACACCCGGCCACCGCCGCCGAGGCGGGTCCGGGCGGCGTCTTCCTGTGGGTGATCCTGCCCTACATCAGCCTGGCCTTCTTCGTCCTGGGCCACATCTGGCGCTACCGCTACGACAAGTTCGGCTGGACCACCCGCTCCTCGCAGCTGTACGAGAACCGGCTGCTGCGCATCGGCAGCCCGCTGTTCCACTTCGGCATCCTCGTGGTGCTGCTCGGCCACATCGGCGGGCTGCTGATCCCGGAGAGCTGGACCGACGCGGCCGGCATCAGCGAGCACACGTACCACGTGGGGGCCGTCGTCCTCGGCACGATCGCCGGGGTGTGCACGCTGGGCGGCCTCGCCCTGCTGATCTACCGGCGGCGCACGGTCGGCCCGGTGTTCTCCGCCACCACCCGCAACGACAAGGCGATGTACGTCTCGCTCACCGTGACCATCGCGCTCGGCCTGTCCGCGACGGTCGTCGCCAACATCGTGGGCGGGGGCTACAACTACCGGACCACCATTTCCCCCTGGTTCCGGGCGCTCTCCTACGGCGAGCCCGACGCGAACCTGATGACCGGAGTGCCGCTGCTGTTCCAGCTGCACGCGATCAGCGCGCTGATCCTGTTCGCCTTCTGGCCCTTCACCCGCCTCGTCCACATGCTCACCGCCCCCCTCGGCTACCTCACCCGCCCCTACATCGTCTACCGCAGCCGTGACGACCGGCTCGGCAACCGCCCGCCGCGGCGGGGCTGGGAACGCGTCGGCTGAACACCCGGGCCCGAGTGTGCGACGGGCCGGCCGGCGACGTGCACCGGCCGGCCCGCACACCGGGATCAGGCCAGGTCGAACCGGTCGAGGTTCATGACCTTGGTCCAGGCCGCGGCGAAGTCGCGCACGAACTTCTCCTTGGCGTCGTCGCTCGCGTAGACCTCCGCGAGGGCGCGCAGCTCGGAGTTGGACCCGAAGACCAGGTCCGCGCGGCTGCCGGTCCACTTGAGCTCGCCGGTGGCCGCGTCACGGCCCTCGAAGGTGGTCTGGTCCGCGGAGGTCGACTTCCACGCCGTGCCCATGTCGAGCAGGTTGACGAAGAAGTCGTTGGTCAGCGCGCCGGGGGTGGTGGTGAGCGCGCCGAGCTGCGACTGCTGGTGGCCCGCGCCCAGCACGCGCAGGCCGCCGACCAGGACGGTCATCTCCGGGGCGCTCAGGGTGAGCAGGTTGGCCCGGTCGATGAGGAGGTATTCGGCCGGGAGCCGGTTGCCCTTGCCGTAGTAGTTGCGGAAGCCGTCGGCGGTCGGCTCGAGGGCCGCGAAGGACTCGGTGTCCGTCTGCTCCTGCGAGGCGTCCACCCGGCCCGGGGCGAACGGCAGCTCGATCTCGAAGCCGCCCTCCTTGGCCGCGCGCTCCACGGCCGCGGTGCCGCCGAGCACGATCAGGTCGGCCAGCGAGACCCGCTTGCCGCCGGTCTGCGCGGAGTTGAAGGACTTCTGGATGCCCTCCAGGACGCGCAGCACGGACGCGAGCCGGTCCGGGTCGTTGACCTCCCAGCCGCGCTGCGGCTCCAGGCGGATGCGGGAGCCGTCGGCGCCGCCGCGCTTGTCGCTGCCGCGGAAGGTGGACGCCGAGGCCCAGGCGGTGGAGACCAGCTCGGCCACCGACAGCTCCGAGCCGAGGACGCGCTCCTTGAGGGCGGCGATGTCGGCGGCGTCGATCAGCTCGTGGGTGCGCTCGGGCAGCGGGTCCTGCCACAGCAACGTCTCGGCGGGCACCTCCGGGCCGAGGTACAGCGACTTCGGGCCCATGTCACGGTGCGTCAGCTTGTACCAGGCCCGCGCGAAGGCGTCGGCGAACTCGTCCGGGTTCTCCAGGAAGCGGCGCGAGATCGGGCCGTAGACCGGGTCGAAGCGCAGCGCCAGGTCGGTGGTCAGCATCGTCGGCTGGTGGGTCTTGGAGGGGTCGTGGGCGTCGGGGACGGTGCCGGCCCCGGCGTTGTCCTTCGGCCGCCACTGGTTGGCCCCGGCGGGGCTCTTGAACAGCTCCCACTCGTAGCCGAAGAGGATCTCGAAGAAACTGTTGTCCCAGGTCGTCGGGGTGTTGGTCCAGGTCACCTCGAGACCGCTGGTGATCGCGTCGCCGCCCTTGCCCGAACCGTGGGCGTTGCGCCAGCCGAGACCCATCTCCTCCAGGCCGGCCGCCTCCGGGTCCGGGCCCACGTTGTCGGCGGGGCCGGCGCCGTGGGTCTTGCCGAAGGTGTGGCCGCCCGCGATCAGGGCGACGGTCTCCTCGTCGTTCATCGCCATCCGGCGGAAGGTCTCGCGGATGTCGCGGGCCGAGGCGATCGGGTCCGGGTTGCCGTTGGGACCCTCGGGGTTGACGTAGATGAGGCCCATCTGGACGGCGCCGAGCGGGCTCTCCAGGTCGCGGTCACCGGTGTAGCGCTCGTCGCCGAGCCAGGTGGTCTCGGGACCCCAGTACACGTCCTCCTCGGGCTCCCACACGTCCTCGCGGCCGCCGGCGAAGCCGAAGGGGGTGAAGCCCATCGACTCCAGGGCCACGTTGCCGGAGAGGACCAGCAGGTCCGCCCACGACAGGGCCTTGCCGTACTTCTTCTTCACCGGCCACAGCAGACGGCGGGCCTTGTCGAGGTTGGCGTTGTCCGGCCAGCTGTTGAGCGGGGCGAAGCGCTGCTGGCCGGAGCCGGCGCCGCCGCGGCCGTCACTGATCCGGTAGGTGCCGGCGCTGTGCCAGGCCATGCGGACGATGAGCGGGCCGTAGTGGCCGAAGTCGGCGGGCCACCAGTCCTGCGAGGTGGTCAGCACCTCGGCGATGTCCCGCTTCACGGCGGGCAGGTCGAGGCCCTGGAACGCCTCGGCGTAGTCGAACTCCTCGCCCATCGGGTTCGCCACGGCGGGGTTCTTGGCGAGCACCTTCAGGTTCAGGCGCTCGGGCCACCACTGGCGGTTGCCACCTCCCTGGGTCGGATGCGGGGCGCGCGTGTGCGCGACCGGGCAACCGCCGCTCTCGCCCTCCGTCTTCGGGTCCGTGACGATCGCGTCGTGGTTCTCAGACATGTAAATCCTTCCGAACTGGGGGAATCACTGTGCAGAACTGTGGGCGGTGCGAGCGGTGGAACAGCGGGGGCACAGGCCCCAGTAGAGGACCTCGGCCTCGTCGACCGCGAAGCCGTGGTCGTCGGAGGCGGTCAGGCAGGGCGCGTGGCCGACGGCGCAGTCCACGTCGGCCACGACCCCGCAGGACCGGCACACGAGATGGTGGTGGTTGTCACCGACCCGCCCCTCGAACAGCGCGGGGCTGCCCGGTGGTTCGAGCCGGCGGACGAGTCCCGCCGCGGTGAGCGCGTGCAGGGCCTCGTAGACCGCCTGGAGCGAGATGTGGCCCACGCGTGCGCGCACTCCGGTCGCCAGGGCCTCGACGCCGAGGTGGTCGCCCTCGCGCACGGCGTCCAGCAGCGCGACCCGGGCGGCCGTCACGCGAAGGCCCGCGCCGCGCAGTTCCTCCGCGGTCGTCTCTGGCCGGGATGCGGTCATGGCGGCGAACCTACAGCCGTAAAGACGACGGATTCAAGAAAACGAGGAGTGAAAGTTTGACGGTTCCCCCGGTCGGCCGGATTCGTACCGTCCCGCGGCCCCACCGCCGCCCGGGGGCCGGAGGGGGCGTCCGCCCGGGTTCCGGCCCGGGGCGCCGTCAGGGCGCTTCCGGCCCTGGTGCCCGTGCGCGCAGTCCGTCCATCACCAGGTCCAGCAGCCGGGTCGTGCGCGTCTCCCAGGCGTCGTCGGGCGGGGAGGTCCACAGCCCGGAGACGGCGAGCATGAAGTCGTCGCTGTCGACGTCGGTGCGGACGGTTCCCGCCTTCTGGCAGGCGCGGAGCAGCAGGTCGGCGGCGGCCATCATCGGGGTGGGGGCCGGCCGCGCGGGGCTGCCGGGACCGCTGGTGGCCAGGCGTATCGCCTCGGCCAGACCGGCCTTGGTCCTCGCGAACCGGGCGACCCCGTCCATCCACTCGCGCAGCGCCCGGTCCGGTTCCCGTTCCGCCAGCAGGCGGGGCGCGTCGTCCGCGACCTGCTGCATCTCGTGGCGGTAGATCTCCAGGACGAGGGACTCGCGGTTGGGGAAATTGCGGTAGAAGGTGCCCTGTCCGACACCCGCCTCGCGGGCGATCAGGCTGAGCGGCACATCCGCGCGGCGGGTCAGTTCGACGATCGCCACCTCCAGGATGCGCTCGCGGTTGCGCTGCGCGTCCGAGCGCAGGGGAGCGTCCTTCCGCTGTCCCATTCGTCCTCCCCTCGGGTGCGTTGTGGGGGCAGCCCTTGCTAAGCGGACAGCTGTCCGGTAGCTTCCCCGTTACCGGACAGCTGTCCGGTTGGCCCATGCTACCGGTGGGCGGCGATTTCGCGCCATGTCGGGCCCCATGTCCGGCACACCGCGCCCGCCCCGACGCGTCCCGACCCGATGTCGTCCTGCGACAAGTATTCCTCCCTCCCTGCGCCTTCCTCACCCCCTGTGCCCCTTGCCGACGTGTTTCGCGTACACGAAAGAAGCTGACCATGGCACCCACGACGTCCAGCGCCATCACCCTGAAGATCAATGGCCAGAATTACCCGCTGACCGTCGACCACCGCACCACCCTGCTCGACGCCCTGCGTGAGCGGCTCGACCTCACCGGCAGCAAGAAAGGCTGCGACCACGGACAGTGCGGTGCCTGCACCGTCCTGATCGACGGACGCCGCGAGGTGTCCTGTCTCAATCTCGCCGTGGCGGCGGAGGGACGTGAGATCACCACCGTCGAAGGGCTCGCCCGCGGCGATGAGTTGCATCCCGTGCAGCAGGCCTTCCTCGACCTCGACGGCTACCAGTGCGGCTACTGCACCCCCGGGCAGATCTGCTCGGCGGTCGCGGTGATCGAGGAGCACGCGGCCGGCTGGCCGAGCGCCGTCACCGGCGACGTACGCCCCGAGGCCGGGCCACCACCGCTCAGCGCGGAGGAGATCCGGGAGCGGATGAGCGGCAACCTGTGCCGCTGCTCCGCCTACGTCTCCATCGTCCAGGCCGTCTCCCGCGCGGCCGACACCACCGCCGGGCAGCGGCGGACCGAACCGGCCGGCACCGAGCCCCTCGGCTCCGGCGACACCGGCCGCACGGCGGACGCGGAGGCGGCGGCATGAAGGAGTTCGCCTACCAGCGCGCCGAGGACGTCTCCGGCGCCGTCGCCCTCCTCGGGGCCGACCCCGACGCCCGCTTCCTCGGCGGCGGCACCAACCTCGTCGACCTGATGAAGTCCGGTGTGGAACGCCCCGGACGCCTCGTGGACGTGCGTCAACTTCCCCTGGGCGCCATCGAGTCGACGCCGGAGGGCGGTCTGCGCATCGGCGCCACCGTCACCAACAGCGACCTCGCCGCCCACCCCGAGGTCCGCCGCCGCTACCCGCTGCTCACCCAGGCCGTGCTGGCCGGTGCCTCCGGGCAGCTCCGCAACATGGCCACCGTCGGCGGCAACCTGCTCCAGCGCACCCGCTGCGGCTACTTCGCCGACGTGACCAAGCCCTGCAACAAGCGGGAGCCCGGCACCGGCTGCCCCGCCCTCGAGGGCGAGCACCACAACCACGCCATCCTGGGCGCCTCCGAGCACTGCGTCGCCACGCACCCCTCGGACATGGGCGTGGCGCTGACCGCGCTCGACGCCGTCGTCACCTACGAGACCGCCGACGGTCCCGGTGAGCTGCCGCTCGCCGACTTCTACCTGCCCGTCGGCGACACCCCGCACCGCGAGACCGCCCTGCCGCCGGGCGCCCTCATCACCGGCGTCACCGTGCCGCCCGCACCGGTCGCCGCCCGCTCCCGCTACCGCAAGGTGCGCGAACGCGCCTCGTACGCCTTCGCCATCGGCTCCGTCGCCGCCGCGTTCGACGTCTCCGACGGGGTCGTGCGCGAGGTGCGGCTCGCCTTCGGCGCCGTCGCCTCCCGCCCCTGGCGGGCCCGCGCCGCCGAACGCGCGCTCACCGGGGTACCGGCCGAGGCGGAGAACTTCGCCGCCGCCGCGGACGCCGAACTGGCCGCCGCCCGGCCGCTGCGCGACAACGCCTACAAGGTGACGCTGATGCGCAACCTCGTGGTGGCCGTACTCACCGAACTCGCCGAGGAGGCCGCCCGATGACCACCGCCACGACCGGCCGCACGACACCGAAGGGTGTCGTCGGCACCGCGCACACCCGGGTGGAGGGCGTCGAGAAGGTCACCGGCGCCGCCCGCTACGCCGGCGAGATCCCCTTCGCCGACCTCGCCCACGGCTGGCTGGTGCTCTCCACCGTCGCCCGCGGCCGGATCATCTCCGTCGAGGACGGGCCCGTTCTCGCCATGCCCGGCGTGCGCGCCGTGCTCCACCACGGCAACGCGCCGCGGCTGGAGACCCACTTCCAGGGGGTGATCGGCCCGCCGGACCCGACCACGACCCTCTTCCAGAACGACCGGGTGGCCCACCTCGGCTGGCCGGTCGCCCTCGTCGTCGCCGAGACCTCCGAACAGGCCCGCGAGGCCGCCGAGTCGCTCCTCGTGCACTACGAGGAGGAGCCGCACGACGTCGACTTCCGCGGTGACCGCCCCGAGGCGTACCCGGTGGACGGCTTCGCGCCGGGCGTGGTCGAGAAGGGCGACCTCGAGGCCGAACTCGCCGCCTCCGCACACGTCGTGGACGTCCAGTACACCACGCCCGAAGAGCACCACAGCATGATGGAGCCGCACGCCGCGGCCGCCCGCTGGGACGGCGGCCGGCTCGAGATCGTCGACTCCAACCAGAGCACCACCTGGGTGCAGAGCGACCTCGCCCAGATGTTCTCCCTCGAACCGAGCGCGGTCCGGGTGCGCTCGGAGCACATCGGCGGCGGCTTCGGCAGCAAGGGCGTGCGCGTCCACCAGGTCGCCGCGGTCATGGCCGCCACCGTCCTGCAGCGCCCGGTGCGCGTGGTCCTGACCCGCCGCCAGATGTTCCCGCTCACCGGCTACCGCAGCCCCACCTCGCAGCGGGTGCGGCTGGGCGCCGACGCCGAGGGGCGGCTGCGCGCGCTGGAGCACCGCTCCGTCAGCCAGACCTCCACCGTGCACACCTTCGTCGAGCCGAGTGCCGGCGTGCCTCGCGTCATGGTCGACGCCCCCGCCCACCACACGGCCAACCTCGTCGTCCCCCTCGACGTGCCGACCCCCACGTTCATGCGGGCGCCCGGCGAGGCCCCCGGGTCCTTCGCGCTGGAGTCGGCACTCGACGAACTGGCCGAGAAGTGCGGCCTCGACCCGATCGAGCTGCGGGTGCGCAACGAACCCGCGCGCTCCCCGGTCTCCGGGCAGCCGTTCGGCGCCCGCAACCTGCTCGCCTGCTTCCACGAGGGCGCCCGCCGCTTCGGCTGGGCCGACCGCGACCCGCGCCCCGGCGTGCGCCGCGAGGGCCGCTGGCTGCTCGGCACCGGAGTGGCCGGCGCCTCCTTCCACGCGGGAGCCGGTCCCTCCACGGCGCTGGCGACGGCGGAAGCGGACGGCAGCTTCACCGTGCGGATCTCCGCGGCCGACATCGGCACCGGCGCCCGCACCGCGCTCACCCTGGTCGCCGCCGACGCCCTCCGCGTGCCGGTGGACCGGGTGCGGGTGCACATCGGCGACAGCGACTTCGGTCCCGCGATGTTCGCCGGCGGCTCGATGGGCACCCGCTCCTGGGCCTGGGCGGTCGACGCGGCCGCCGAGGAACTGCGCGAGCGGCTCGCGCTCGGCGCCACCATCCCGCCCGAGGGGATCACCGTGCGCTCGGACACCACCGACGCGGTCCGCCGGCTCGCCCAGACGGAACGCCACTCCTACGGCGCGCAGTTCGCCGAGGTCGCCGTTGACACCGCCACCGGCGAGGTCCGGGTGCGCCGCATGCTCGGCATCTTCGCGGCCGGCCGGATCGTCAACCCGCTCACCGCCCGCAACCAGCTCGTCGGCGGCATGATCTGGGGCATCTCCATGGCCCTGCACGAGGAGGCGGTACGGGACCGGGCCAGCGGCGGCCTGTACGGGGGCGACCTCGCCGGCTACCACGTCGCCACGCACGCTGACGTGCCGCTCGTCGAGGCCGACTGGGTCGAGGACCACGACCCCGACGACCCGGTCGGCATCAAGGGGGTCGGCGAGGTCGGCGTCGTGGGCGCCGCGGCGGCCATCGCCAACGCCGTCCGGCACGCCACCGGCGTCCGCCACCGGCACCTGCCCATCCGCCCGGACCGGGTCCTGATGGCGCGGGAAACGGGAGCGACGCATGCTTGACCTCGCCGAGGAACTGCACGAGTGGCTCGCCGAGGGCCGGGAGTTCGCGGTGGCCACCGTGGTCTCCGTCGGCGGCAGCGCGCCGCGCGGCCCCGGAGCCGCCCTCGCCGTCGACCGCGAGGGCACGGTCATCGGCTCCGTCTCCGGCGGCTGCGTCGAGGGCGCCGTCTACGCACTCTGCCAGGAGGCGCTGGCCGAGGGCGGCACCGTCGTCCAGCGGTTCGGCTACAGCGACGAGGACGCCTTCGCCGTGGGCCTGACCTGCGGCGGGGTGCTCGACATCATGGTCACCCCGGTTGGCGCCGACGCCCCCGCGCGGGACGCCCTGCGCACAGCGCTGACCGCGGCCGCCTCCGGGACCCCGGCCGCTCTGGCCCGGGTCGTACGGGGGCCGGCCGAACTCCTCGGCCAGGTCCTGCACGTGGACTCCGAGGGGGCGTACCGGGGCGGACTGGGTGGCCACCCGGACCTCGACCGCACGGCGGCGGACCAGGCCCGGGCCCTGCTGGACGCGGGCCGCACCGGCACGGTCGAGGTCGCCGAGGACGGCAGTCACTGCCCGGGCGGGCTCACCCTGCTGGTCGAGTCGAGCGTGCCGCCGCCCCGGATGATCGTCTTCGGGGCGATCGACTTCGCGGCGGCCCTGGTCCGGGCCGGCAAGTTCCTCGGCCACCACGTCACCGTGTGCGACGCCCGCCCCGTATTCGCCACCCGGGCCCGCTTCCCGGAGGCCGACGAGGTCGTCGTGGACTGGCCGCACCGCTATCTGCGGAGCACCGGGACGGACGCCCGCACCGTGCTGTGCGTGCTCACCCACGACGCCAAGTTCGACGTGCCGCTGCTCGTGGAGGCACTGAGCCGGCCGGCCGCGTTCATCGGCGCCATGGGCTCGCGCCGCACGCACGCCGACCGCGAGCGCCGGCTGCGCGAGGCCGGCGTCACCGAGGCGCGGTTGGCACGGCTGCGGTCCCCGATCGGCCTGGACCTGGGCGCCCGCACCCCGGAGGAGACGGCGCTGTCCATCGCCGCCGAGATCGTCGCGGCGCGGCGGGGCGGCAGCGGTCTGCCGCTCACCGGCTCGGGAGTACCGATCCACCGGGACAGGGACCGGGAGGGGGACCCGGTGCACGAAGGGAGGACCGCCGAGGCGGCGTGAGGGGAGGGCGCGGGGAACTGTGCGGCCCTGTGGGACGTCCATGCAAATGATCACAGAAGTGATCACGGAACTGATCACCTGAGTCATCACGGACGTCGACTGCCGCTCAGGGCGGCAGGAACAGGAGAGCACCGTTTTGCCACGCCCGACCCACCTCACCCCCCGCCCCGGCCGCCGCACCGCGCTGGCCCTCGGCGCGGGGGCGGCCCTCGCCGCCGCCCTGCCCACCGCGTCGGCCCGAGCCGCCTCCTCCACCGGAACCGCCGGGCTCGCCCGGCGGTTCCGGGCGCTGGAGAAGGAGTACGCCGCCCGCCTCGGTGTCTACGCCCACGACACGGCGACCGGCCAAACCGTGCGGTACCGCGCGGACGAGACCTTCCCGCTCTGCTCGGTCTTCAAGGCCCTCGCCGCCGGCGCGGTCCTGCGCGACCTGGACCGCGACGGCGAGTTCCTCGCCAAGCGGGTGCGTTACACGCAGAAGCAGGCGGACGACTCCGGGTACGCCCCCGTCACCGGACTGCCGGAGAACGTCGCGGGCGGCCTGACCGTCGGCGAACTGTGCGCCGCCGCGGTCTCCGAGAGCGACAACTGCGCCGGCAACCTGCTGCTGAGCGAGCTGGGCGGACCGAGCGGCATCACCCGCTTCTGCCTTTCGCTCGGCGACGACACGACCCGCCTCGACCGCTGGGAGCCGGACCTCAACTCGGCGGAACCGTGGCGGAAGACCGACCTCACCACCCCGCAGGCCATCGGCCGGACCTACGGGCGCCTTCTCCTCGGCCGGGCGCTGCCCGAGGCCGACCGGGAGCGGCTGACCGGCTGGCTGGTCGCCAACACCACCAACACCGAGCGTTTCCGCGCGGGCCTGCCGAAGGACTGGATCCTGGCAGACAAGACCGGCGGCGGTTCCAGCTACGGCGTCGCCAACGACGTCGGCGTCGTCTGGCCCCCCGCGCGCCCGCCGTTGGTCCTGGCGATCCTGTCGACCAAGCTCGACCCGGCGGGCCCGACGGAGAACCCCCTGGTCGCCAAGGCGGCGGCGGCGGTCGCCGAAGCGCTGAGCTGACGGGTCCGCCGTGCGGCGCGCCTCCGGCCGACGGCCGAGGACGGCGCGCCGCGTGGCGGAAGCCGATGGCCGGGTCCCGAGCCGATGGCCGGGTCCCGCGCCGGTGGGCCGGACGGCGCCGTCATCCGCGGGGCCGCCGCCACTCGGCCGCGCCCGCGACACGCGGCCCCGCGCCCTTCGGCTCGTGCCCGGAGCGGCGGCCGGGCCGCTCGGCCCAGTGCCGGGACGGGCGGCGAGGCTTTCTCGGTCCAGCGCCGGGGGGCGCGGCAATGCTTCTCGGCCCGTGCGCGGCTGACGGCGGCGGCAGGGCCACCGCTGTTCGGCACCCCGCGCGCGCCTCGGCCGGGCCCGAGCGGCGCGCGGTCGTCCCCGGCCCGGGCCCGCCGCCGTCAGCCCCGGCCGCCGCCCGGCCCCGCACCACCCGCATCCGGACCCGTCGGCCTTGCGCCACCCGCACCCCCGCCACCCGCACCCACCGGCTCCTCGCCACCCGTACCCGGGCCGGGCGTGGGGCCCGCCGCTCGACCCACCGCGGCCACCAGGGGCAGCAACCGGTACCGCACCCGTTCCCGCAGGGCCACTTCCGTCCGGGTGCGGACCACCCCGGGGATGCTGATCAACGTCTGCACGAGGTCCTCCAGGTGCGCGTTGTCCCGGGCGACCACGCGGGTCAGCAGATCGCCGCCCCCCGTCGTCGAGAACGCCTCGACGATCTCCGGGACCTCCGCCAGCGCGTCGCCCACCTCGTCCAGCCGCCCCTGGGTCACCTCCACGTGCACGAACGCCAGCACGGGATGGCCCAGCGCGGCGGGGGAGAGGGACGGTGCCGTGCCCGTGATCACCCCGTCCCGCTCCAGCCGGTCCAGGCGCGCCTGCAGGGTGCCGCGCGCGATCCCGAGGACCCGGGCGTACTCCCGCACGCTGGTGCGCGGCTGTTCGAGGAGCAGGCGCAGGATGCGGGTGTCGAGCTGGTCCACGGGCATGGTCCGTTGGCCCTCCGGTCGGTGGCGTCGAGCGCCGCCGACTGTACCAACGGCCCAGTCGAAGTGGCGCCTGTTGAGCCACGGCCACCCCTTTGTTTACCTTGAGCTCATCAATGGCGCCGCGCAGCGCAGGACGGCAACGAGGCCGGATCCGCGCCCGCGGCGCCTTTCCATGTCTTCCCGGGGCCGCCCGCGCACGTACGCGGGCGGCCCCGGACCTCCGGGGGTGACACGACGATGAAGACGCTCACGCGCACGCTCACGGCCGCCGACCCGGGCCTGACCCGGCTGCGGATCTCCCTGCGGGCGGTGCTCGGCATCGGCCTCGCCGTGGCCCTCTGCGCGATCGCGGGACTGCCGCTGACCGCCTCGATCACGGGCGGACTGGCCGCGCTGCTCGCACTGTTCACCGTCGCCGACCCGACCGTGCGCGGCCAGGCGGTCACCACCGCGCTGCTTCCGCTCGCCGGCCTGCCGGTGCTCGCGCTCGCCTCGGCCCTGCACGGGGCCCCGCAGCTCCGCGACGCCGCCTGGCTCGCCGTCGTGCTCGCCGGGGGGTACGCCCGCCGCTTCGGGCCCCGCGGCCACGCCCTCGGCGTCTTCGCGTTCATGATGTTCTTCACCGCGCAGTTCCTGCACGCCGTCCCCGGTGCCCTGCCACAGCTCGCCGCCGCCGTGCTGCTGTCGCTCGGCGCCGCCGCCGCGGTGCGGTTCGGAGCGTGGTGCGTGGAGCGGCGCACGGCCCCGCCCGCCGTGCTCGCCCCGCCGGCCGGACGCGGGCTCGCCCGGCACACCACCCGTCAGGCCCTCCAGGTGACCGCCGCCTGCGCCTTCGCGACGGCCGCCGGGGAACTGCTCTCGCCGGAGCGCTGGTACTGGGCGGTCGGCGCCGCCTGGTGGATCTTCGTCAACACCGCCTCCCGCGGCGAGACCCTGGTCCGCGGCTTCCGGCGGGTGTTCGGCACGGTGACCGGGCTGCTCGCCGGACTGCTGGTCGCCGTACCCGTGCACGGGTCTCCGGCGCCCACGGCGGCCCTCGTCGCGGTGTGCGTCTTCGGGATCTTCTACTCGGCACCCCTGTCGTACAGCTGGATGATGTTCTTCGTGACGGTCATGGCGGGCCTGCTCTACGGGCTTCTCGGCGTCCTGCACCCCGGGCTGCTCGGCCTGCGGCTGGCCGAGACGGGCGTGGGCGCGCTCGGCGCGGCGCTCGCCGTCGCACTGGTGCTGCCGGTCACGACGCACGCCGTGACCGACCACTGGGTGCGCCGGGCGCTGCGCGCCGTGCACGCCTGCACGGCCGCCGCGTCCCGCCGCCTCGCCGGCGACGCGCAGGCCGACCCCGCGCCGTGCGCGGCGGAGCTCGAGGCGATCCTGGGGCGCGTACGGACGGCGCTCGCGCCCCTGGTCCACCCGCTCAACCCGCTGCGGGCACGCGGCGCGCGGGCGCGGACGATCCTGGCCCTGCTGGACGACTGCCTCCGTGAGACCCGCGGCCTCGCGGCCCTCGCCGCCCACCCCGACGCCTCCCACGACGCCCGGCTGACCGCCGCGTGCGCCCGCGTGGAGACGGCGGTGGAGGCACTCGTCGGTGCCGTCCCCGACCGCCCCGCCGCGACCCCGGTGGCGGCCCCCGGCCACCACCCGGCCGCCGAGGCCGCCCTGGCCCACCTGCACGGCCTGGAACGCGCCCTGACCGCCCTGTCCGCCCCGCTGACGGCCCCCACCGCGCTGCGCCGGGCCCGCGCCTGAATCCCGTCCGGCGCCGCCGACCCTCTCTGGTCTAGACCCGCTGCTACCGTCGCCCCGAGGACCACACACGGGCGAGAGGGGACGACGTGGGCGCGAGCGGCGAGGGCGGACGGCGGCGGGCGTACATCGGGTCGTACACGGCGGAGGGCGGCCTGGGCGTCCTGTGCGCGGCCGTCGACGAGGACAGCGGCGCCCTCACCCCCCTCGGCGCCTGCGACGAGGTGCCCGACCCCTCCTTCCTCGCGCTGTCGCCGAAGGACGGACTGCTCTACGCCGTCAGCGAGACCTCCGACGGTGCCGTCGCCGCCTTCCGCGTCACCGGCGACACCCCCGAGCGCCTCGGCGCCCCCGTCCCCGTCGGCGGCAAGGGCCCCACCCACCTCAGCGTCCACGCCGGGCACGTCCTGACCGCCAACTACGGCTCCGGCAGCGTCACGGCCGTCCCGCTGCGCGCCGACGGCACCCTCGCGGGCGCCGCCTCCGGCGTACTCCGGCACACCGGTTCGGGGCCCGACCCCAAACGGCAGCAGGGCCCGCACGCCCACCAGGTGCTGCCGGACCCCTCCGGCCGGTGGCTGGTGAGCGTCGACCTCGGAACCGACTCCGTCCGCGTCTGCGCCCTGGAGGCCGGGGTGCCGACCCTGCGCGGCGAGTACGCGCTGAGGCCCGGCTCCGGGCCCCGCCACCTCGCGTTCCACCCCGGCGGCGAGTACGCCTACGTCGTCAACGAACTCTCGCCCACGGTGACCGTCTGCCGCTGGGACGCCGGGACCGGCGCGCTCAAGCCGCTCGGCGAGACCTCCGTGCTGACCGGCGCACCCGAGGGCGACGCCTACCCGTCGGGGATCGTGGCCTCGCCCGACGGCCGGTTCGTGTGGACCGCGACCCGCGGCGAGGACGTGGTGTCCGTCCTCGCCGTCGAGGCCGGGGGCGAGACCCTGCGGCTCCTGGCGACCGTGCCCTGCGGCGGCGCCTGGCCCCGCGACCTCGCCCTGTCGGGCCGCTTCCTCTACGTGGCCAACGAGCACTCCGGCAACGTCGCCGGGTTCGCCGTCGACCCGGCCTCCGGGCTGCCGCGCGCGAGCGGCTCGCTGGAGGCGCCCGCGGCCTCCTGCGTCGTCTTCGGCTGAGCCGGCGGCTCGCTCAGGGCGCCTCACGGCACACGGCCGCGCGCCGGAAAGCCCCGGATGCGCCGGGACAGGCCGAAGGGCCCGCCTCCCCGAGGGGAGCGGGCCCTTTTCGCGTTGCGTGCCGGACGGAGTCCCGCCGACGTCCCGGGGATCAGCGCACCGGCGTGCCCTGGGGCTGCGGCTGGGCGATGCCGAGCGCCGTCGTGTACTTGGCGAGCACCAGCTTGCCGATCGCCGGGTAGGCGCCCAGCGGCTCGGCCGTGGCGCAGTCGGCCTCCTTCGCGGCGGCTTCGAGCAGGCCCTCGTCGAGTTCGGGGCCGATCAGGTACGGGGCGAGCGCGAGCTGCTGCGAGCCGGCCGCCCGCAGCTCCTCCGCCACGGCCGAGATCGAACCCTCCTCGTCCAGGGCCGCCGCCATCACCGGCACGGCGAGCCGCGCGGCGAGCAGCATGCCGGTGATCCCGGCCGCCTGCACCGCCTCGTCGCCGCCCACGGCGGCCAGGACGATGCCGTCGGCGGCGGTCGCCACGGTGAACAGGCGGGCGCGGTCGGCGCGGGCCAGACCGGCCTCGGACAGCCGGACGTGCAGCGCCTCGGCGAGCAGCGGGTGCGGGCCGAGGACATCGGTCAGCTCCGCGGCGATCCGGCTCTCCATGACGGCCTGGCGGATCCGGCGCAGCAGCGCGTTGTCCGGACCGGCCAGCAGCGGCACGACGACACCCACCGGGCCGTCGGGCTCCTTGACGTCGTTGCCGGCGGCACGGGCCTGCTCGTAGCGGGCGGTGCGCTCCTCGGCCCCACGGGCCAGGACGTGCCCCAGCGCGGGGAACTCGGAGTCGTCCCCGTCCACGTACGCGATGCGGGCATCGAGGCCGGGCAGCTCGGACCGTGCGATGCTCACCACCTCTTCGGCGAGGCTGCGCATCGCGGCGCTGGGCGTGCCCGGCACCGCGAGGACGAGCGCGGGCGAACCCTCGGGAACCGCGAGGGGCTCCGGGCGGCGGTGCCGCCCGGGCTGACGCGGACGCGGCATTCGTACAGGCAGGCCATTCGCGGGCCCAGTGGGGGAGCTCATGGCGCCGCATGCTACTGGCTTCCTGGGCTCCCCTGTTCGGGGAGGGTGCAGGTGAGCGGTATCCGTCCGGATTTGTCTGATGAGGTACGTACGAATTCGAGACGATCGACACGGTTGGACCATGTCGGCGGACGATTGTCGGAGCTGCCGGGGGAGCGGCGGGCCGTCCCTCCGGGGAGGGAACCCGCTCCGGGAGGGGTCATCCCTTCGGGTGGCCGAAAATGCGTGCCGAGGGCGTGGCCGGGGTCTATGGGGGCGCCGATGGCCGGTTTCCGGCCGTGCCGGGCAGGGTCCCGCTCCCGACCGTGACCCGGAGCAGGCGGGGGTCCTGCGGGAGGGGGAGGGGCCCGGCGGCGAGGGCGCCCGCGAGGCGTACCGCGCCGTGCAGCGGATCGCCCTCGGCGGTCGTCCTTCGCGCGTGCGGCAGGCAGCGCGTCAGCTCCTGTGCCAGCGGGGCGGTGAAGGCCTCGCCCAGCTTCAGCAGGCCGCCGGTGACGGCCAGGCGGGGCTGCCCGGAGGGCGGGCAGACGGCCGCCGCCGACTCCGCGAGGTGCCTCGCGGCGGCCCGCAGCACCTCGGCCGCGACCGGGTCGCCCCCGGCGCAGCCGGCCACCTCGGGTGCGAAGGAGGCGAGGACGGCGGCACGGTCCGCCCGCGGGTAGATCCGTCCCGGCAACTCGGCGACCGGCCCGAAGACCTCCTCGGCCCGCCGCAGCAGCGCGGCCGAACCGCCGGGTCGGCCGTCGTGGGCCCGCAGCGCGGCCTCCAGCCCGGCCCGGCCGATCCACGCCCCGCTCCCGCAGTCACCGAGCAGGTGCCCCCAGCCGTCCGCCCGGCGCCAGCCGGACAGATCCGTGCCGAGGGCGATCAGTCCGGTGCCCGCCGCGAGGACCGCGCCGGGCCGGAAGCCCAGCGCACCCGTGTAGGCGGTGACGGCGTCGGCGGTCAGCGCGAGCCGGGAGATCCCCAGCTCCCGTGCGAGGGCGGCCGGCAGCTCGGCCCGCAGGTCGTCGCCGAGCGTCGCCATGCCGGCCGCGCCGAGGGCCAGGGCGGCCGGCGCGCCGGCCCCCGCCTCGGCCAGCAGGCGCCGCACCGCCGGCACGAGCTGCTCCAGCAGATGCCGGGCCTCGATGCCGCGGTCCCCGGTGCGCACCGGCTCCCGCGAGACGAAGGGTTCGGCCACCGTGCCGCCGTCGGCCCGTGCCACCGCCACGCGGATGCCGGACCCGCCCGAGTCCACCCCGACCACCACCGCCCCGCCGCCGGGTACGGTCACGGGAGGCGCCAGTCCACCGGGGTCGCGCCCTGACGGGCCAGCAGGTCGTTCGCGCGGCTGAACGGACGCGAGCCGAAGAAGCCCCGGTCGGCCGACATCGGGGAGGGGTGCGCGGACTCCACGGACGGCAGATCGCCGAGCAGCGGACGCAGGTTGCGGGCGTCGCGGCCCCACAGGATCGACACGAGCGGCCTGCCGCGCGCGACGAGGGCGCGGATGGCCTGCTCGGTGACCTCCTCCCAGCCCTTGCCCCGGTGCGCGCCCGGTTTGCGCGGGGCCGTGGTCAGCGCCCTGTTGAGCAGCAGCACTCCCTGCCGCGTCCACGGCGTCAGATCGCCGTCGGAGGGCTGAGGGAGCCCCAGATCGGTGTGCAGCTCGCGGAAGATGTTGAGCAGGCTGCCCGGCAGCGGCCGCACCTCGGGTGCGACGGAGAACGAGAGCCCCACCGCGTGCCCCGGCGTCGGGTACGGGTCCTGTCCGACGATCAGGACCCTCACCTCGTCGAAGGGCTGCTGGAAGGCCCGCAGGACGTTCGGCCCCGCCGGCAGGTAGGTCCGTCCGGCGGCGATCTCCGCGCGCAGGAAGTCGCCCATCTCGGCGATCCTCCCGGCCACGGGGTCGAGGGCCTTCGCCCAGCCCGGTTCGACGATTTCGTGCAACGGTCGTGGTGCCACGGCCGTCACCCTACTGCCGGAGCCACCGTGACGATCAACCGATGGCCGGCCGGTGACCGGAACCGGCCGTTCTGCCGCCGAACGGGCCGTCGTCCGGGCGGCGTCGACCACCGGCGGCGCGGAGCCGCTCACCCGGTCACCGCCGCCCGGACACACAGCACGTCCGGCAGGTGCGAGGCCAGCAGCCGCCAGCTGTCGCCCTCGTCCGCCGAGGCGTACACCTCGCCGTTGCGGTTGCCGAAGTAGACGCCCGCCGGATCGGCGTCGTCCGTGCACAGCGCGTCGCGCAGCACCGTTCCGTAGTGGTCCTCCCGCGGCAGCCCCGCGCTCAGCGGCTCCCAGGTGGCGCCCGCGTCGGCCGTGCGGAAGACCCGGCATCGGTGGTCCGCCGGAACCCGGTCGGCGTCGGCGTTGATCGGGAAGACGTACGCGGTGTCCCCGCGGTGCGGATGCGCGGCCACCGCGAACCCGAACGTGGACGGAAGACCCTCGCCGATGTCCGTCCAGTGCGCCCCGTTGTCGTCACTGCGGTACACGCCCCAGTGGTTCTGCAGGTAGAGGCGGTCGGGCTCGGCCGCGTCCCGGGCGACCTTGTGCACGCACTGCCCGAACTCGGGGTCGGGGTCGGGCAGGAAGACCGCGGAGACACCGGAGTTGGACGGCTCCCAGCTCCCGCCGCCGTCCCGGGTGCGGAACACGCCCGCGGTGGAGACCGCGACCGTCACCGCGCCGGCGTCGCGCCGGTCGGTGAGCACCGTGTGCAGGCCCTCTCCGCCGCCGCCCGGCACCCATCTGTCCCGCGTCGGGTGCTCCCACAGCGGGCGGACCAGGGAGAAGCTCTCGCCCCTGTCCTCCGAGCGGTACAGGGCGGCCGGTTCCGTGCCCGCGTACACCACGTCGGGCTCCGCGGCGGCCGGGTGCAGTTGCCAGACCCGCTCCAGCGAGGCCCCCGTGTCCTGGGGGAACCGCACGGCGGGCTTCGCCGGTTCCGTCCAGGTGCGCCCGAGGTCGTCGGAGTGGAAGACCGAGGGGCCCCAGTGCGCGCTGTCCCCTCCCACGAGCAGCCGGGGCGCCGGCCCGCGGGTGTCGATCGCGACGGAGTAGACCGCCTGCGCGTTGAAGTACGGCCGCTCGTCGAACTCCCAGACGCCACCCCGTCGGCGTCCGATGAACAGGCCCTTGCGGGTGCCCACGGTGAGCAGGACGTCGGACATGCCGACCACCTCCGAAACCTCGTCGTTCCAGACACGGGTCAGTCTGCACCCGACCACTGACAGTGGCCCTCGGGCGCTCACGGCTCGAGCCGCGTGCCCTCTCGGGCGTCCTCCGGCGCGGGCCGCCCGGCCCCCTGCCGTGCCACTCGCTCCGCGTGCGCGTCGTCCCGGCGGTCGGTGGCGAAGAAGCGCGACAGATCGCCGGCGCGCGCCCCCTGCGCCCCCGAGGACTCGTCGCCCTCGGGTGGCGCCCCCTGTTCCCACGCGAGGCCGTAGCGGCCGAACAGTTCCGCGCGCAGCACCGGCAGCGGCATCGGGGCCCCCGGCACGAGGGCGGCGTACACCGCACCCATCAGCAGGGCCCGCAGCATGGGGTAGTCCCGCTCGGGACGGTCCGAACCGCTGCGGACCACCGTCTCGCGCAGCAGTTCCGCCAGCCGCTGCTGTTCGGGACAGCGCACGAAACCCTCGGCCTGCAGTATTCCGGCCATGTGCTCCCGCATGAGGACGGGATGGTCGCGCGTCAGACCGAGGATCGCGTCGATCGCCCGCGCCATGCGCTCGTGCCCGTCCTCGGTCGACGGCGCGCGCTCCAGGCCCTCCTCCAGCGTGCGGTGCATCAGCCGGTGCACCGCCGACTGCAGCAGCTGCCGCTTGCCGGGGAAGTAGTACGACACCAGACCCCGGGCCGAGCCGGCGCGATCCGCGATGTCGGCCAGCGTCGTCGCCTCGTAACCGCGTTCCCCGACGAGTTCGACGGTGGCCTGCAGTAGCCGCTCCCGGGAACGTCGCCGCAATTCTTCGTTGACCGAGGCGCTGCGCGGCGACATTCTGTAACTCCTGCGTTGACTGGCTGCCAGCCAACTATACTCAGCGCACCCCGGACCCGGTCGGCGCTGGTTCGTCGGGGCTGCCGTCTGTCTCGGGTGACGCGGGGGATCACCCGAGACAGGCGTGCGGGGCTTGCGGCCCAGGTCGGGAGCGCCGCGTCCCCCCGCGGGTGTACGCAGGTGTCGCCGTGCGGAGCGAGCCTCCCTAGAGTGGGGCGGGAGCCCCTTGGGAGGCGTACGGACATGGACGAGCAGCAGATCCTCGGCAGGATCACGGCCATGGTGGACGAGGAGCGCGCCCTGCGCGAGGCCCTTACGTCCGGCCGGATCGACAACGACACCGAACACCGGCGGCTCGGCGACATCGAGCGGGAACTGGACCAGTGCTGGGATCTGCTGCGCCGGCGCCGGGCGAAGACCGAGTTCGGCGAGAACCCCGACGAGGCCAGGGTGAGTCCTGTCTCGCAGGTCGAGAACTACCTGGAGTGAGAGGCCGTACCGGTCAGGGCCGCCGCGCCGGCGGCCGGGCGCGCGTGCCGCCGTACCGGCGCTCGTACGTCACCACGGCCAGGGCGACCAGCAGGAGGCCGAGCAGCCAGCCGCCGAGGACGTCCGAGGGCCAGTGCACCCCGAGCCAGATCCGGGTCAGCCCCACCCCCGTGACCGACACGAGGGCGGCGGCCACCGCCGAGCGCCACAGCACGCGTCCGGCGCCGTACCGGCGCAGCAGCCACAGCAGCAGCCCGCACACCACCGTCGCCGTCAGCGCGTGACCGGAGGGGTAGGCGGCGTAGTGGGCCGAGTCGACGGGGTCGGGCCACACCGGACGCGGGCGGCCGACCAGGGCCTTGAGCGCCTGCTGCAGCAGGGTGCCCAGCGCGCACGTGACCGCCACCCACAGCGCGAACGGCCGGTCGGAGCGGCGCCACACCAGCCACACCACGGCGGCCGCGCACAGCAGCCGCATGGTCACCGGGTCCCAGACCCAGTCCGTGAGGATCCGGCACGCGTGGGTGAGCCCGGCGTGCCCGACGGCTCCCCGGTGCGCGGCGCGGGCGAGCCCGGCGTCGGCGGAGAGGAGCGGACCCCAGGAGGAGGCGACCAGCGCGGTCAGCAGCACGGCGGGGGCGGCGAGGGCGGCGCACAGGGCCGCGCCGCGCCGGGTGCCGGCCCCGGGGGACGTCGGGGCTTCCGGTGGTGCGTCGGCGTGCGGCGGGTGCATGCTCGACTCCTCTCCGGCCGGCGGGGCCGGAAACCACACCGGGTGCGGTGGCCGGGCGGCCGCCCGTCTATCCTAGTGCCCGCAGTCCCGGGACGAACGCCACCAGGACGGGGACCACGGGTACCAGGGCCGCCACCGCGGTCAGGCGCAGCCGGTGGACCGGCCTGAGCCGGTCGGGGGGCGTGAGCAGCCGGTTGACCCGCTGCGGGACATGCGCCTGCGGGGTGGGACAGGGGCCGAAGAGACCCCGGTCCTCGTTGAGCCCGACCAGGGCCAGGGCGGTGGTGAGACGGCCGAAGCGGCGGGAGGCCATGTCGTCGGCGGCCAGTTCGACCAGTCGGTGCATCTCGTCCCGGAACGCGGCGAACACCGGCACCTGCGGGAAACCGTTGGCCAGCGCGTCCGAACAGTGCAGCAGCCAGTCGTGCCGGGCCTGCGCGTGCCCCTGCTCGTGGGCCAGCACCGCGTCGAGCTGCTTTCCCCTGAGCCGGCGCAGGGCGGCGGTGGTGAGGGCGAGCTGCGGCGCGGCCCCCGGCAGCCACCAGGCGTCGGGGCGCTCGCCCTCGATGATCACAAGACGGTCCGAACCCGGCTCCTCGCCGGGCAGCAGCGGCGCGCGGACGAGGAGTTCCTTCCGGCTGCGCCGGCGGTGGGCGCGGGCCCGGAGGATCTCCCGCACCAGCATGGCCCCGCTCCACAGCCCGCCGCAGGCCAGCGTCACCGCCGTCGCGGCGGCCCACCCGCCGCCCGGGCCCAGCGCGTAGGCGTTGACGACGGAGTGCGGAGCCGGGGCGAAGACGTGTCCGCGGACGGCCTCCCAGGCGCCGGCCGCGCTCAGGGTCATCGACAGGACGCAGCACACGAGGACGGCCGCCACGACGCACTGCCAGACCCACAGGGCGACCACGGGTTCCCGGTCCGGCCAGTCGGCCCGGGCGAGCAGCCGTGGGGCGACGACGGCGGTCAAGGCGCCGAGCAGCAGCAGTGCCGCGGGAACCATCATGGGTGAAGAGTATGAGCCGGGCGGTGTCCCGGGATACGCGCCGTCAGCGCAAAGTGACGCACGCCACGGCCCGGGAGCGGCCGCCCCGGTGTGAAAGCGCGCAAGGCGGGGCACGCGGCCCGCTCGGCGCCTGCCGGGCGCTCTCACCTCATCAGCAGCATCGCGAGCATGCCCATCGCCATGGACAGCCGGCACGCGTGCGCCAGCTCGACCCGGTCCCGCCACGGCACGGCCCCCCGCGTGTCGCCCCCGAGGGCCGCCGCGGCCGGCACCAGCCGGGCGCCCGACCACAGCACGTACCCGGCGAAGTACAGCGCGAGCAGCCCCGTCACGGCCGGCGGCCCCGCGGCCGCCCCGTGCCCGTGATGACCCGAGGCGGAGGGGGCGAGCGACATGACGGCCGCCATGTAGACCATGGCGCCCGTACCGACGAGGTGGTGCAGATGGTGCCCGCCGGACCGGGCCGCCCATCCCGCACGGACCGTCGCCGCGCCGAACACCGCCGCCCACGCGCCCCAGGCCCAGTGCGGCGGTGCCATGACCGCGGCCGGTACGGCCATGGCCGCCATCCCGAATCCCATCAGCGCCTCGGCGCCCGCCGTCCGGCGCTGCTCCTCGACGGCGCTGCGCGTGCGCAGCAGGCAGTAGGCCCCGGTCACCGCGCACAGCGCGAAGAGCAGCCACCCGGGCGAAGCCGATCCGTGCACCCGTACCCCCCGATCGTCGGTGCCGCGTCCCGCGGGGGGACGGCGGCCGAACAGCCGGTGATTGCGGCCGGTCCTCACAGTCGGTCAGGGCATGCCCCGGCGGGAGGACG
Source organism: Streptomyces griseoaurantiacus (assembly GCA_014656015.1). Taxonomy (GTDB): domain Bacteria; phylum Actinomycetota; class Actinomycetes; order Streptomycetales; family Streptomycetaceae; genus Streptomyces; species Streptomyces griseoaurantiacus. The sequence goes on from BNBP01000001.1 coordinate 305,675, forward strand.
CGCAAAAGGGCGCAAAGGGGTAGCCGGGGGAGCGTGCGCCTCACGCCGCGCCTCCCAAGGGGCGCGAGCCGGATAATCATTCACGAGTAAAACACATGCTAATCTTTTTCCATGCCCGGTGCCCACGCCAAGCCCTCGAAGTTCTCAAGGTCCTCGCGGCCCTCAAGGCCGTCCCGGCCCTCCGGGGAGTGCGAGCCCTCGCGGCCCGCCAGGTTCGCCGCGATCCGGGTCCGCCGGCTCCCGTTCCTCGCCGTCCTGCGTCTGGGCGGCCCCTCCGAGATCTGGTTCAAACCGGCACTGAGCGTCGTCGCCGCCGTCGCGCCGCCCAATTTCGCGCTGCTCGCCCTCGGCCGCCTCGACCTCGCGATGTACACGATGGCGGGCGGCCTGTGCGCCCTCTACGCGCACAGCCGCCCGTACGCCGCGCGGGCCCGCGTCCTCGCCCTGGTGGCGGCCGGCATGCTCGCCGGGCTCGCCGTCGCCCTGGTGGCGGCCTCGCTCACGAGCGACGCCCTCGTCCTGGTGCTCGTCGGCGCGCTGCTCGCCGCCGTGCAGAAGACGGTGTGCGACGCGACCCGCGTCGGCCCGCCCGGTCACGTCATCCTCACCTTCATCTCCTCGGCAGCCCTGTTCGCGCCCCAGTCCCTCGGGCAGGTCCCCGGACACCTCGGGCTGACCGCCCTCGCCGGTGCCTGGGCGTGGATCGTCGGCATGGCCCCCGGCCTCCTCCGGCCGCACGGACCCGAGCGCCGTACGACCGCCCAGGCGCTGCGGGCGGCCGCCGCGTACGCCGCGCGGCGTGGCACCGGCGAGGGCGAGGGCCGTGCGCGCGCCGCGGCC
>BNBP01000002.1 GCA_014656015.1 Streptomyces griseoaurantiacus
GCGCCGCCCGCCGGACGCCGAACTCCCTTCTCCCCGTAGCGTGTCCGCATGAGCATGGATGCCACGCGCCCGGACAGGGGCGGCAGGGAACGACTGGTCGTGATCGGCGGCGACGCGGCGGGCATGTCCGCCGCCTCGCAGGCGCGCCGGCTGCGGGACCCGGAGCGACTGGAGATCGTCGCGTTCGAACGCGGCCACTTCACCTCGTTCTCCGCCTGCGGGATCCCGTACTGGGTGGGCGGGGACGTCGCCGAGCGGGACGAGCTGATCGCCCGCTCCCCCGAGGAGCACCGGGCCCGCGGCATCGACCTGCGGATGCGCACCGAGGTCACGGAGATCGACGTCGCGGCCGCCAGGGTCCGCGCCCGGGACGTGGACTCCGGGACCGAGTCCTGGACCTCGTACGACAAGCTGGTCATCGCCACGGGTGCGCGTCCCGTCCGGCCGGAGCTGCCCGGGATGGACGCGCGCGGGGTGCACGGGGTGCAGACCCTGGACGACGGCCAGGCCCTGCTGGACACGCTCGCCACGACCCAGGGCCGGCGCGCGGTGGTCGTCGGCGCCGGGTACATCGGCGTGGAGATGGCCGAGGCGCTCCTCAACCGAGGCTACGAGGTGACGGTCCTCAACCGGGGCACGGAGCCCATGGCCACCCTCGACCCCGGCATGGGCCGCCTGGTGCACGAGGCCATGGAGGGCATGGGCATCACCATGGTGAACGGCGCCGAGGTCACCGAGGTGCTCACCGGCGCCGGCGGCCGGGTGCGGGGGGTCGTGGCCGAGGGCCCGGAGGGTTCCGGGAGGACCGAGTACCCGGCGGACGTGGTGGTGCTCGGCATCGGCGTGCGCCCCGAGACGGCGCTGGCGAAGGCGGCCGGGCTGCCGCTGGGCGCCCACGGCGGGCTCCTCACCGACCTCGCGATGCGGGTGCGCGGGCACGAGAACATCTGGGCGGGCGGCGACTGCGTGGAGGTCCTCGACCTCGTCTCGGGCAGCGAGCGGCACATCGCCCTCGGCACCCACGCCAACAAGCAGGGCCAGGTCATCGGCACCAACGCGGGCGGCGGCTACGCCACGTTCCCCGGCGTCGTCGGCACGGCCGTGAGCAAGGTGTGCGCGCTGGAGATCGCCCGCACCGGGCTGCGGGAGAAGGACGCCCGGCGGGCGGGGCTGCAGTACGTGACCGTCACCATCGAGTCCTCCAGCCGCGCGGGCTACTACCCGGGCGCGGCCCCGATGACGGTGAAGATGCTCGCCGAGCGCCGCACCGGCCGCCTGCTCGGCACGCAGATCGTCGGCCGCGAGGGGGCCGCCAAGCGGGTCGACGTCGCCGCGGTGGCCCTCACCGCGGGCATGACCGTCGAGCGGATGACGGCGCTGGACCTCGGCTACGCCCCGCCGTTCTCACCGGTCTGGGACCCGGTCCTGGTGGCGGCCCGCAAGGCGACGGCGGCGGTCCGGGCACAGGGCGCCTGACCGCCGGACGCCCGCCCCGCTACGCCGACTCCCCGCTCCCGCCGACCCGCTCCGCGCCCGCCCGCGCCGGCTCCGCCGGGGGCCTCGGCGGGAGCGAGGACACCGAGGCGGAGGAGGTCGCGCCGACGGCGGACCCGGCGGTGGGCGCCGAGCGGGCATGGGCCGCCGTCCGGGTCGAGCGCAGACGGTGGCTGACCGCCTCGTCCAGCGTCACCGGCCGCTGCATCTGCGCGGCGAGCCGCCCCGCCTCCTGGCCCAGCCGGGCGACGTCCTCCCAGGGCAGGTGCAGCACGAGCGCGATCTCCGCCTCGCCGTCGGGCAGGGCGTGCATCGCGGGGGTGGCTCGGTCGTTCATCGTTTCGTTCCTCACGTCGTCCGGGGACGGTCGAGGAGTCATACGCGGCGGCGAACGGCCGCGTTCACCGATTCGCCGGGCCCGCCCCGGGCAGTACTTACCTGTGGTGATCCCCGTCCATGACGTCAACCCGGTGCGCCGCACGCCCTACGTGACGTATGCGCTGATCGCGGCCAACTTCCTGGTGTTCCTGTTCATGCCCGGGCTGTCGGGCTCGGTGGCCGGGCAGAGCGATCTCGCGCAGCTCTGCCATCTGCAGGCCTTCCTGGACCACTACGCGGCGGTGCCCCGGGAGCTGATCCACCACCAGATGCCGCACCTGGTCCCGACGGGCGAGGTCGCCGCGGGACCGCACGGCGCGGCCTGTCTGGCGGCGCCGCCGGACTACGACAAGTCGCCGCCGCTGTCGGTGCTCACGGCGATGTTCCTGCACGGCGGCTGGCTGCACCTGCTGGGCAACATGCTGTTCCTGTACATCTTCGGCAACAACATCGAGGACCGGCTGGGGCACGTCAGGTTCACCCTGTTCTACCTGGTGTGCGGCTACGCGGCGGCGTACGGCTACGCGCTGGTCAACGAGAGCTCGGGCGACCCTTTGATCGGGGCCTCCGGGGCGATCGCCGGGGTGCTCGGCGCCTATCTGGTGCTGTACCCGAGGGCCAGGGTGTGGGTCCTCGTGCCCTTCCTGATCTTCCTGCCGCTGCGGCTGCCCGCGTGGATGGTGCTGGGCTTCTGGTTCGTGCTGCAGGCGGTGTACTCCTCCGGCAGCGGCGTCTCCGAGGCGGGTACGGTGGCCTACGTGGCGCACGTCGTCGGCTTCCTCGTCGGCATGGCGCTGGCCTGGCCGCTGCGGCCGGGCACCCCGCCGCCGCCGGAGCCGCGCCGGCTGCTGTTCGGCAGGCAGGCGCGGCACACGTGGTGAGAGGGGCCCCGGGTCAGCGCGCGGTGCGCGTGTGCACGTACTCCACGAGCCGGGTCAGCGCGTCCGGGTCGGTGGCCGGGAGCACGCCGTGGCCGAGGTTGAAGACGTGGCCCTCCAGACCGGCGGCCGCGTCCAGCACCTCCCGCGCCTTGGCCTCGACGACGGCGGTCGGCGCGAACAGGATCGCCGGGTCCAGGTTGCCCTGGAGCGCCTTGCCGGGGCCGACGCGGCGGGCGGCCTCGTCGAGCGGGACGCGCCAGTCGACGCCGACGACGTCCGCGCCCGCCTCGCCGAGCAGGCCGAGCAGCTCGCCGGTGCCCGCGCCGAAGTGGATGCGCGGGACGCCGAGTCCGGCGACGGACTCAAGGACCTTCGCCGAGGCGGGGAAGACCGAGCGGCGGTAGTCGGCGGGAGAGAGCGCGCCGACCCAGGAGTCGAAGAGCTGGACGGCGGAGGCCCCGGCCGCGATCTGGACCTTGAGGAAGGCGGAGGCGATCTCCGCGAGGCGGTCCAGCAGGTCGGCCCAGAGCTGCGGGTCGCCGTACATGAGCGCCTTGGTGTGCTCGTGGTTGCGGGACGGGCCGCCCTCCACGAGGTAGCTGGCGAGTGTGAAGGGGGCGCCGGCGAAGCCGATGAGCGGGGTCGGGCCGAGCTCGCGGACGAGGATGCCCATGGCCTCGGTGACGTAGGAGACGTCCTCGGGGGTGAGGTCGCGCAGCTGGGCGAGGTCCGCGCGGGTGCGGATCGGCTGCGCCACGACGGGGCCGACGCCGGGCTTGATGTCCAGGTCGACGCCGATCGCCTTCAGCGGCACGACGATGTCGCTGTAGAAGACGGCCGCGTCGACGTGGTGCCGGCGCACCGGCTGGAGGGTGATCTCCGCGACCAGCTCCGGCATGGCGCAGGCTTCCAGCATCGGGATGCCCGCGCGCACCTCGTGGTACTCCGGCAGGGAGCGGCCGGCCTGGCGCATGAACCACACGGGGGTGTGCGGCACGGGTTCGCGCCGGCACGCCTTCAGGAAGGCGGACTCCTCGACGGCGGGGGCGATCGCTGACGGCTGGCCGCCCGTCACGGGGCGTTCTTCCTTGACACTCACCCACACAGTCTCCCACGCGCTCCGGGGGCGGGACGCGTGGGGCGTCACCGGCGGCGACGGACGGTGCGGCCCCGCCGGTGGGCCCGCCGGTGCGGGGAAGGGCGCGGGCGGCGGGGCGCAAAAGCACCGGTCGTGCACCGCCGCACGGGTGTCCTTCCGCACACGAGCCGTCACTTCCCCTTAATCTTCCCCGCATGGCTGCGGCTCAGGGACGACTGTCGGACGACGCTGACGGAAGGGACGACGCGACGGAGGAGAACCGTAAAGCGATGCAGACGGCCCCGCCCCCCTTCCGCGCTGCCGTGGAGGCGCTGCGGACCGCCCGGCTGCGGCCGGAGATCGAGGTCTCGGCGACCCCGGCGCCCCGCCGGCTCGCCCCGCACGCCCACGCCCTGGAGGCCGCCGTCGTCGAGGGCGAGGACGACCTCGCCGACGGCCGCCTGGTCCTGCTGCACGACCCGGCCGGGCACGAGGCCTGGCAGGGCACCTTCCGGCTCGTGACCCTCGTGCGCGCGGAACTGGAGACGGAGATGGCCGCCGACCCGCTGCTGCCGGACGTGTGCTGGTCCTGGCTGACCGGTGCGCTCCAGGGGCGCGGCCTGTCCTTCGGGGAACCCAGCGGCACGGTCACCCGGGCCAGCTCGCACTACTTCGGCGGCCTCGAGCAGCGGCCCGCCGCCTCCCAGATCGAGATCCGCGCCTCCTGGACGCCCCGCGAGGGACTCGGCGGGGTCCCCGACACCGCCGCGCACCTCGCCGCCTGGGGCGATCTGCTCTGCCAGGTCGCCGGTCTGCCCCCGGCCGGCCCGTCCGACGCCTCCGTGGTGACCCTCCCGCAGCGCAGGGGCCCCCAGCCCCGCTGACGCCCCTCTCCCCCACCGCCTCCCGAAGAGCCGCACCCCCCGGTGCGGCTCTTCTCGTGTGCGCGCCCGCGGTCCGCGCCCGTTCCCGTGCGGGTCACCCCACCCGACAGCTCAATTTGTCGATATGACACCTCACGCTTTGTCGATACGACCACTTTCCGACAGCTATCGACTCGCCAGCGACCCGATTCGATCTTCGGGTGATCGCTCGTGCGTCCGAATTGCACGGATTGTTACTCACCAAATCGTGATCATTCTCTAAAGGAGCCCACCGTCGCTGCCGAAGACGACTGTGACCCTGAAAGCACGGTTCGTCCCGGCTTAAACCCCGAAGCCGGTCCCGTCCCCACCCCCCACCTCCCAGGAGGCCTGGTGTCCGTTCTCCTCGAGCAGCCCGCAAGCCTGGTCGCCTACCGCCCCAACAAGCCGACCGCCATGGTGGTCGTGGCCGACCCCCGGGTCCGCTCCACCGTCACCCGCCATCTGTGGGCGCTCGGAGTGCGTGACGTCATCGAGGCGTCGTCCGTGGCGGAGGCCCGTCCCCGAATCGGCAACCCGCGCGACATCTGCGTCGCCGACGTCCACCTCCCCGACGGCTCCGGCCTCACCCTGCTGTCGGAGACCCGCGCCGCCGGCTGGCCCAACGGTCTCGCCCTGTCCGCCGCCGACGACATCGGCGCCGTGCGCAACGCCCTGGCCGGAGGCGTCAAGGGGTACGTCGTCACCGGCACGCGCACCAACCTCGGGCTCCCCGCCCGTCCCGGCGTCTCCCCCCTCGGCGGCGCCGCCCGCATGCACCGCCGCCCCCCGGGTGCCCCGAGCCACCCGGGCGGCTACCGCGAGCTGTCCGGACGCGAGGTCGAGGTGCTGCGCCTGGTCGCGGAGGGCCAGTCGAACAAGGCGATCGGCGTCTCCATGGGCCTGTCCGCGCTCACCGTCAAGAGCCACCTGGCACGCATCGCCCGCAAGCTCGGCACGGGCGACCGGGCCGGCATGGTGGCGGTGGCCCTGCGCACCGGGATCATCCACTGAGCGGCCCACCGGCCGGACGGCCGCCCCGGCCACCGACCGTTCACGGCGCCGAACGACCGGTCGTGCCCCGCCCCTGACCGGTTTACGCCCCTCCCGCACCCGCCGACGGAACGTTCCGTCGGCGGGTGCGGTGCATCCACGGATACCCTTGACAGGTGACCGACGCCCAAGAGACCGCAGCAGACAGCCCCCTGCGCACCGCGGAGGGCGCCCCTCCGGACACCGAGGTTGCCGCTGCGGCTCGGACACCGGTCCCCTTGCTGGAGCCCCGCGAGGGCATTCCACCGGTGATCTCCGACGAGGCCGGGCTCGCCGAGGTCGTCGCCGCCTTCGCCGCCGGCAGCGGTCCGGTGGCCGTCGACGCGGAGCGCGCCTCCGGGTACCGCTACGGCCAGCGCGCCTACCTCGTGCAGCTGCGCAGGGAAGGGGCCGGGAGCGCGCTGATCGACCCGGTCGCCTGCCCCGACCTCTCCGCGTTCGGCGCGGCCATCGCCGACGCCGAATGGGTTCTGCACGCCGCCACCCAGGACCTGCCCTGTCTCCGCGAAATAGGCATGCGTCCCACCCGCCTGTTCGACACGGAACTCGCCGGACGGCTCGCCGGCTTCCCCCGGGTCGGCCTCGGCGCCATGGTGGAGAACGTCCTCGGCTTCGTCCTGGAGAAGGGGCACTCGGCCGTCGACTGGTCGACCCGCCCGCTTCCCGAGCCGTGGCTGCGCTACGCCGCGCTCGATGTCGAGCTGCTGGTCGACCTGCGCGACGCGCTGGAGAAGGAGCTGGACCGGCAGGGCAAGCTGGAGTGGGCTCTGCAGGAGTTCGACGCGATCGCCTCCGCGCCGCCGGCCGAGCCGCGCAAGGACCCCTGGCGGCGCACCTCCGGAATGCACAAGGTGCGCCGGCGCCGGCAGATGGCGGTGGTGCGGGAGCTGTGGCAGACCCGGGACCGGATCGCGCAGCGCCGGGACGTCTCGCCGGGCAAGGTGCTCGGGGACACGGCGATCGTCGAGGCCGCGCTCGCCCTGCCGCCGAACGTGCACGCCCTCGCCGGGCTGAACGGCTTCGGGCACCGGATGGGGCGCCGGCAGCTCGAACAGTGGCAGAGCGCGGTGGACCGCGCGAAGGCGCTCCCCGAGGCGGAGCTGCCGCAGCCGGGGCAGCCGGTGACGGGTCCGCCGCCGCCCCGGGCGTGGGCTGACAAGGACCCGGCGGCGGCCGCGCGGCTGAGCGCGGCGCGGGCGGCGGTGTCGGCGCGGGCCGAGGAGCTGAACCTGCCGCCGGAGAACCTGATCACCCCGGACACCGTGCGGCGGGTGTGCTGGGAGCCGCCGCAGACCGTCGACGGCGAGTCCGTGGCGGCGGCGCTGGCGGGGTACGGGGCGCGGGCGTGGCAGGTGGAGCTGGTGACGCCGGTGCTGGTGGAGGCGCTGCGCTCCGCGGGCTGAGCGGGGCGCAGCGCGCCGCCTGCGGGCGGTGCCCGGCCTCCGTGGGTCGCGCCCGGCCTTGACGGGCGGCACCCGGCCTCCGTGGGCGGCCCCCGCGACCGAACAGATCACGCCAAGATCCGCGTCGGGATTCGGGCAGGCGTGGGGCTTTTCCGCCCCCACCTCCCCTGCCTGCCCCACGCCTCGAGGGCGCTGCCCTTCGCACTCCCGCGAGTGCGTCCTGCGCCCCTGACATACCGCACCCCCGGACCGCGAGGCGCCGGGGGTGCGGGTGGTGCTGGTGGTGCTGATTACGCCGGGACGCTGGCCACGCCGGGGGCGAGGAAGCGCTTGCCGTTGACGCGCTCGGAGACGCCCTCGCGGTCCAGGTACGGCGTGATGCCGCCCAGGTGGAAGGGCCAGCCGGCGCCCGTGATCAGGCACAGGTCGATGTCCTGGGCCTCGGCGACGACACCCTCGTCGAGCATCAGGCCGATCTCCTGGGCCACCGCGTCCAGGACCCGTGCCCGGACCTGCTCCTCCGTCAGCACGGTGTCACCCTGCTTCAGCAGCGCGGCGACCTCCGGGTCCAGCTCCGGCTTGCCACTCTCGTACACGTAGAAGCCGCGCTTGCCCGCCTCGACGACCGCCTTCAGGTTCGGGGAGACCGTGAAGCGCTCGGGGAAGGCCCGGTTCAGGGTCTCCGAGACGTGCAGGCCGATCGCGGGGCCGACCAGTTCCAGCAGGACCAGCGGGGACATCGGCAGGCCCAGCGGCTCGACGGCGCGCTCGGCGACGTCGACCGGCGTGCCCTCGTCGATGACGTTCTGGATCTCGCCCATGAAGCGGGTCAGGATGCGGTTGACGACGAACGCGGGGGCGTCCTTCACCAGCACCGCGGTCTTCTTCAGCTTCTTGGCCACCGCGAAGGCCGTCGCCAGCGACGCGTCGTCCGTCTGCTCGCCGCGGACGATCTCCAGGAGCGGCAGCACGGCGACCGGGTTGAAGAAGTGGAAGCCGACGACCCGCTCGGGGTTCTTCAGCTTCGAGGCCATCTCCGTCACCGACAGGGAGGAGGTGTTGGTCGCGAGGATCGCGTGGGCCGGGGCGACCGCCTCGACCTCGGCGAACACCCGCTGCTTGACGCCGATCTCCTCGAAGACGGCCTCGATCACGAAGTCCGCGTCCGAGAAGCCCTCCGCCTTGTCCAGCACGCCGCTGACCAGGCCCTTGAGGCGGTTGGCCTTGTCCTGGTTGACGCGGCCCTTGCCGAGCAGCTTGTCGATCTCGGCGTGGACGTAGCCCACGCCCTTGTCGACGCGCTCCTGGTCGATGTCGGTCAGCACGACCGGCACCTCCAGGCGGCGCAGGAACAGCAGCGCGAGCTGGCTGGCCATCAGGCCGGCGCCGACCACGCCCACCTTGGTGACGGGACGCGCCAGCGCCTTGTCCGGCGCGCCCGCGGGGCGCTTGCCGCGCTTCTGGACGAGGTTGAAGGCGTAGATGCCAGAGCGCAGTTCGCCGCTCATGATGAGGTCGGCGAGGGCCTGGTCCTCGGCGTCGTAGCCCTGCTGGAGGTCGCCGTTCTTGGCGGCGGCGATGATGTCCAGGGCGCGGTAGGCGGCCGGGGCGGCGCCGTGCACCTTGGAGTCGGCGAGGAAGCGGCCCTTGGCGACGGCCTGGTCCCAGCCCTCGCCGCGGTCGATCACCGGGCGCTCCACCACGATCTCGCCCTTGAGCACGGCGGCCGTCCAGGTCAGCGACTGCTCCAGGAAGTCCGCGCCCTCGAACAGCGCGTCCGCGATGCCGAGTTCGTAGACCTGCGCGCCCTTGAGCTGCTTGTTCTGGTTGAGGCTGTTCTCGATGATCACCGAGACGGCCTTGTCGGCGCCGATCAGGTTCGGCAGCAGCGTGCAGCCGCCCCAGCCGGGGAGCAGGCCGAGGAAGACCTCGGGCAGCGAGAACGCCGGGAGGGCCGCGGAGACCGTGCGGTAGGAGCAGTGCAGGCCGATCTCCACGCCGCCGCCCATGGCCGCGCCGTTGTAGTACGCGAAGGTCGGCACGGCGAGCCCGGCCAGCCGCTTGAAGACGTCGTGGCCGCCCTTGCCGATGGCGAGCGCGTCCTCGTGGCTGCCGAGCAGTTCGACGCCCTTGAGGTCGGCGCCGACGGCGAAGATGAACGGCTTGCCGGTGACGCCGACACCGACGATCTCGCCGGCCGCGGCCTCCTTCTCGACCTGGTCGATCGCGGCGTCGAAGTGCGCCAGCGACTGCGGGCCGAGGGTGGTCGGCTTGGTGTGGTCGTGCCCGTTGTCGAGCGTGATGAGCGCGAACCGCCCGGCGCCCAGCGGCAGGTCGAAGTGGCGTACGTGCGCCTGCGTGACGACCTCGCCCGGGAAGAGCTCGGCGGCACGCTTCAACAGGTCGGCGGTGGTGCTCACTTGTCGCCTCCGGCGTTCTCGAAGTGCGGGTTCTCCCAGACGACCGTCGCGCCCATGCCGAAGCCGACGCACATCGTGGTCAGGCCGTAGCGGACGTGCGGCTGCTCCTCGAACTGCCGGGCGAGCTGGGTCATCAGCCGGACGCCGGAGGAGGCGAGCGGGTGACCGAAGGCGATGGCGCCGCCGTACTGGTTGACGCGGGCGTCGTCGTCGGCGATGCCGTAGTGCTCCAGGAAGGCGAGGACCTGGACGGCGAAGGCCTCGTTGATCTCGAACAGGCCGATGTCGGAGATCGACAGGCCCGCCTTGGCCAGGGCCTTCTCGGTGGCCGGGATCGGGCCGTAGCCCATGACCTCGGGCTCGACGCCGGCGAAGGCGTAGGAGACCAGGCGCATCTTGACCGGGAGTCCGTGTCCGCGGGCGAAGTCCTCGCTCGCGATGACGGAGGCGGTGGCGCCGTCGTTCAGACCGGCCGCGTTGCCCGCGGTGACGCGGCCGTGCACGCGGAACGGGGTCTTGAGGTTCGCCAGGTTCTCCAGCGTGGTGCCCGGGCGCATCGGCTCGTCGGCCGTGACCAGGCCCCAGCCGGTCTCGCCGCCCTCGGGGGTGGTGCGGCGCACGGAGATCGGCACCAGGTCGGCCTGGATCTGGCCGCCTGCGTAGGCCTTGGCGGCCTTCTCCTGGGAGCGCACGGCGTACTCGTCGGCGCGCTGCTTGGTGATGCTCGGGTAGCGGTCGTGCAGGTTCTCGGCGGTCATGCCCATGAACAGGGCGGACTCGTCGACCAGCTTCTCGCTCACGAACCGCGGGTTGGGGTCGACGCCCTCGCCCATCGGGTGGCGGCCCATGTGCTCGACACCGCCCGCGATGGCGACGTCGTAGGCGCCGAAGGCGACGGAGCCGGCCACCGTGGTGACGGCGGTCAGGGCGCCCGCGCACATGCGGTCGATGGAGTAGCCGGGGACGGAGGTCGGCAGGCCCGCGAGAATGCCGGCGGTGCGGCCGATGGTCAGGCCCTGGTCACCGATCTGCGTGGTGGCGGCGACGGCGACCTCGTCGACCTTCTGAGGGTCGAGGCCGGGGTTGCGGCGCAGCAGCTCACGGATCGCCTTGACGACGAGGTCGTCGGCGCGGGTCTCGTGGTAGATGCCCTTCGGGCCCGCCTTGCCGAACGGGGTGCGGACGCCGTCGACGAAGACGACGTCCCTGACGGTACGAGGCACGATGGCTCTCCTCCAGGGTGCGGGGTGGCACTGCCGCGGCACGCTGAGCGTGCGCTCAGACTCTATGCTACTTACGGGTAACCATGCTGCCCAGCCCCCTCGCCGGGAGCGGTGAAGGTCACATGTCCCCGAGCGGCGCGGGACCCGGACGAGAGCGGTGAAAACGGCGGGTCAGAGCAGCCGCCAGGCCTCCAGCGCCAGCCCCGGCTCCGCCTTGCGGCGGGTCAGCCGCAGCTCCCCCGTGGCCGGCGAGAGCGTCGCCGCCACGACCCGACCGGCCCCGTCCTCCGCGAGCGCGACCCTCGCGTCCGGCTCCACCGGCTCCCCCGACTCCGTCCACCAGGCCCCCGCCGACTCCTGCTCCGCCGGGTACGCGGCGAAGACGACCCGGCCGCTCTTCGCGCGCTGGGCGAGCAAGGTGCAGGGCAGGCCCTCGAGTTCGCAGCCCACCGCCGCCACCGGGCCCGGGCCCGCGGCGGGCAGCAGGACGACCGGCTCCGCGCCGGAGCGCCAGGCGCACAGGTCGCCCGACTCGTCCGTGAAGAACACGGTGACGTGCGCCTCGGAGGTCGCGAGCGCGCGCAGGGTGCCCGGCCGAACCGGCACCCGCAGCGTGTCCCCGGGCACCGGGCGGGCGCCCGGCTCCGGCTGGCGCCAGCACGCGATGCCGTCCGGCACGGTGCCGTACACCTCCACCAGCCCGGCGCGGGTGGAGACGGCCGCGAGATCCTCGTGCAGGCCCTGGCCCTTGAGGTCGCGCCAGGGGTCCCAGCCGCCCTTCTCCTTCTGGGCGACCATGCTCAGTCCCCCGCCCTTGTTGCGGACGAAGACGTGCGCGCGGCCCTGGGCGTCGACGGCGACGGCGGGCGGTCCGGTGACTCTGCCCTTCTTGTTGGGGTGCCCGATCGGGCTCCAGTCCAGGGCGGCCAGCGCGGGCCGGAAGTGGGTGGAGTGCACCAGGCCCGATTCCCCGTCGACCGTGGGGCGCCAGGAGACGAGGTGGGCGTAGTGGTCGGCGCCCTGCCCCACGGCGAGGACGGGATGCAGTCGCTGCTCGCCGCCGATGCGGCGGGGGGCGTCCCAGGCACCGGAGGGGACGCTCTCCGCCCGGCACAGGACGTGGTCGCCGGAGAGTCGGTAGAGGCTGAGCCGGCCGTCGCGGCCGCGGAGGAGCCAGTCGCCGTTCACCCGCCCACTTTATGACGCACGGCGACGGCGGCCGAAGGGCGGGGCGGGGGCACCGCGGCCGCGTGCGAGGCTGTCCGTCATGACCGAGCGGAGTGTGCCCCTGATTGTCGTCGACGCCGCGAATGTCGTCGGCTCCGTGCCCGACGGATGGTGGCGGGACCGGCGGGGAGCGGCGGAGCGGCTGCGGGACGCGCTGGCGGGACGCGGCGGGACCGGGCTCGCCGGGTGGGCACCGCCGGTGGAGATCGTGATGGTGGTCGAGGGGGCCGCGCGCGGGGTCGAGCCGGTCCCCGGGGTGCGGGTGGAGGCGGCGGCCGGCAGCGGGGACGACACGATCGTGGAGGTCGTGCGGGCGGCGGCCGGACGGCGGTGCCTGGTGGTGACGGCCGACCGCGAACTGCGCCGCAGGGTGGGGGCGCTGGGCGCGGAGGTGGTGGGGCCGCGGGCGGTGCGCGGCGGCCCCACCGGGGAGTAGGAGTCCCGGGGCGCGCTCAGCCCTTCGCGGCGGCGCGCTCCTCCCCCCGTGCCAGCCGGCTGTGGGTGCGGCCGTACAGGAAGTACACCGCGAAGCCGATGACCATCCAGATGCCGAAGCGCAGCCAGGTCTCCGCGGGGAGGTTGAGCATCAGCCACAGGGAGGCCAGCACCGAGATGATCGGGACGACGGGGACCAGCGGGGTGCGGAAGGAACGCTCCAGGTCGGGGCGGGTACGGCGCAGGATGACCACGCTGATGGCGACCACGATGAAGGCGAAGAGCGTGCCGATGTTCACCAGTTCGGCCAGTTCGCTGAGGCTGGTGAAGCCCGCCACGACCGCGATGATCACGCCGAGCAGGATGGTCGGCCGGTAGGGGGTCCGGAAGCGCGGGTGGGTGTGCGAGAAGAAGCGCGGCAGCAGGCCGTCGCGGCTCATCGCGAAGAACACCCGGGCCTGACCGAGCAGCAGGATCATGCACACCGTGGTCAGGCCGACCGCCGCGCCGAAGCTGATCAGACCGGCGAACCAGGGGTGCCCGGTGGCCTTGAAGGCGTCGGCGAGCGGGGCGTCGATGGAGAGCTTGGTGTACTTCTGCATGCCGGTGACGACGATCGAGACGGCGACGTACAGCGTGGTGCAGATGATCAGGGAGCCGATGATGCCGCGCGGCACGTCGCGCTGCGGCACACGGGTCTCCTCGGCGGCGGTGGCGACGACGTCGAAGCCGATGAACGCGAAGAACACGACGGACGCGGCGGTGAAGATGCCCATGACGCCGAAGTTCGAGGGTGCCCAGCCGAAGATGAGCTGAATGAGTGGCGCCTTGAGGCTGCCGCCCGCCTCGACCGGCTGCTCCGGGGGCACGAACGGGTCGTAGTTGCCGCCGTGGATGAAGAAGGCGCCCGCGATGATGACGACGAGGACGACGGCGACCTTGATGGCCACGATGACCGTGGTGACCCGCGCGGAGAGCTTCATGCCCACGACGAGGATGGCGGTGAGGACGAGCACGAGCGCCGCGGCGAGGATGTCGAAGCCGAACCCGGAGGCGCCGTCCCGTCCGCTGAGCGCCGCGGGCATATGCCAGCCCGCGTTGTCCAGCAGGGAGTGGATGTAGCCCGACCAGCCGACAGCCACCACCGCCGTGCCCAGCGCGAGTTCCAGGACGAGGTCCCAGCCGATGATCCAGGCGGGGAACTCGCCGAGGGAGGCGTAGGAGAAGGTGTACGCGGAACCCGCCACCGGGACCGTGGAGGCGAACTCGGCGTAGCAGAGGGCGGCCAGCGCGCAGACGATGCCGGCCACGACGAAGGACAGGGACACGGCGGGACCGGCGGTGTTCTTCGCGGCCGTTCCGGTCAGCACGAAGATGCCGGTGCCGATGATGACACCGACGCCGAAGACGGTCAGGTCGAGGGCGGAGAGGGATTTTCTGAGCGCGTGTTCGGGCTCCTCGGTGTCCCTGATCGACTGCTCGATGTTCTTCGTCCGGAAGAGGGTGTTGCTCACGGGCGTACCTCCCACACTCGTCGTCCCCGGTCCGTCCGGCATGTGTGATCGGGGCGGGGCGTACATGCGTATGCCCCCGTGTGGCCGGATTCACGCGAAGGAGCCGGTCCCCCCACCGTAAAGGCGGGGGGACCGGCTCGCTCCTCGGTGTGGGTCAGTCGCGTGCGGGTTCCTCGACGGGCTCGGCCTCGGCGGTCGGCCGCTCGAAGCGGCCGTCGAGCCGGGAGACCAGTCCGGTGACCTGGCGGGCGATGTCCGGCGCCGTGAGGCCGATCTCCGCCATGACCTCGGCGCGCGAGGCGTGGTCGAGGAAGCGCGGCGGGATGCCGAAGTCGCGCAGCGGGACGTCCACGCCCGCGTCGCGCAGTGCCTGGGCGATCGTGGAGCCGACACCTCCGACGCGCGAGTTGTCCTCGACGGTGACGACGACGCGGTGGCGCTCGGCGAGCGGCGCCAGGGCCTCGTCGACCGGCTTGACCCAACGGGGGTCGACGACGGTCGTGGAGATGCCCTGCCGGTCGAGGAGCCCGGCGATCTCCAGGCACATCGGGGCGAGCGCGCCGACGGACACCAGCAGCACGTCGGGGCGGTCGGTGCCGGGCTCGCGCAGGACGTCCATGCCGCCGACGCGGCCCACGGCGGGCACGGCGGGGCCGACGGCGCCCTTGGAGAAGCGGACCACGGTCGGCGCGTCCTCGACCTCGACGGCCTCGCGGAGCTGGGCGCGGACCTGGTCGGCGTCGCGCGGGGCGGCGAGCCGCAGGCCGGGGACCACCTGGAGGATGGACATGTCCCACATGCCGTTGTGGGAGGCGCCGTCGGTGCCGGTGATGCCGGCCCGGTCCAGGACGAAGGTCACGCCGCACTTGTGCAGGGCGACGTCCATGAGGACCTGGTCGAAGGCGCGGTTGAGGAAGGTGGCGTACACGGCGAAGACGGGGTGCGCGCCCGCGTGGGCCAGGCCGGCCGCGGAGACGGCGCCGTGCTGCTCGGCGATGCCGACGTCGTAGATGCGGTCCGGGAAGGCGTCCGCGAACTTCTTCAGGCCGACCGGCTGCAGCATGGCGGCCGTGATGGCCACGATGTCCTCGCGCTCCGTGCCGAGGCGGACCATCTCGTCGCCGAAGACGGAGGTCCAGTCGGCGCCCGCCGCCTTGACCGGCAGGCCGGTGTCGGGGTGGATGGGGCCGATGCCGTGGAAGCGGTCGGCCTCGTCCTGGAGGGCGGGCTGGTAGCCGCGGCCCTTCTCGGTGAGGCAGTGCACGATGACGGGCCCGCCGAACCGCTTGGCGCGGGTCAGCGCGGACTCCAGGGCCTCGATGTCGTGCCCGTCGATCGGGCCGACGTACTTCAGCCCGAGGTCCTCGAACATGCCCTGCGGGGTGATGAAGTCCTTCAGACCCTTCTTGGCGCCGTGCAGCGTCTCGTACAGCGGCCGGCCCACGACCGGGGTCCGCTCCAGGACCTCGCGGGTGCGGGCCAGGAAGCGCTCGTAGCCGTCGGTGGTGCGCAGGGTGGCCAGGTGGTTGGCCAGGCCCCCGATGGTGGGGGCGTAGGACCGCTCGTTGTCGTTGACGACGATGACGAGGGGGCGGTCCTTGGCGTCCGCGATGTTGTTGAGCGCCTCCCAGGCCATGCCGCCGGTCAGGGCGCCGTCGCCGATGACCGCGACGACGTGGCTGTCGCGCTTCTTGAGCTGGTTGGCCTTGGCGATGCCGTCGGCCCAGCCCAGCACGGTGGAGGCGTGGCTGTTCTCGATGACGTCGTGCTCGGACTCGGCCTGCGAGGGGTAGCCGGACAGGCCGCCCTTCTGCTTCAGCCGGGAGAAGTCCTGGCGGCCGGTGAGCAGCTTGTGGACGTAGGACTGGTGGCCGGTGTCGAAGAGCACCTTGTCCTTGGGCGAGTGGAAGACGCGGTGCAGGGCGAGGGTGAGCTCGACGACCCCGAGGTTCGGGCCCAGGTGGCCGCCGGTCTTGGAGACCGCCTCGACCAGGAAGGTGCGGATCTCCTCCGCCAGCTCGTCCAGCTCCTCCAGGGTGAGCCGGTCCAGATCACGCGGTCCCCCGATGCGGGTCAGCAGCGGCACCCGTGCCTCCTTGCAGTAGAGCCGGCAGTTCCAGGCTTCGTTCGGCCCGACGAGTCTAATGTTCACCGTCGCCGCCCGACGCCCACCCCCGACGCGGTACCCCCGGCGTCCTCCGGACATGCCTGTGCCCGGCACCCACCGGGATGCCGGGCACAGGGGCGAGGCGGCGCGTGCTAGGCGCGGCCCGCCGTCTTCTGCGTCTTGCGGGTGACCGAGTCGATCACCACGGTCGTCAGCAGCACCGCTGCGGTGATCATGTACTTCACCGGCTCGGCGATGGACTCGAGCTGGAGTCCGTACTGGATGGAGACGATCACCAGCACACCGAGCAGCGCGTTCCACGTGCGGCCGCGGCCGCCGAAGAGGGACGTGCCACCGATGACCGCCGCGGCGATCGCGTTCATCAGCAGGTCACCGGTACCGGCGCTCTGGTTGGCCGAGGCGATCTTGGAGGCCAGGAAGAGGCCGCCGATGGCGGAGAACCCGCCGGCGATCGCGAAGACCGAGATCCGGATGAAGGTGACGTTGATGCCGGCACGGCGGGAGGCCTCGACGCTGCCGCCGAGCGCGAAGATCTTGCGGCCGTAGGAGGTACGGCGCAGCAGGAAGTCGCTGCCGACCAGGAAGGCCAGGAAGACCACGGTGGCCAGCGGCAGGCCCTTGTACTGGTTGTACATCGCGGCCGCGGCGAAGGCGACGACGGCCAGCAGCACCGTGCGCAGCACCGTGTCGCTGAGCGGCCGGGACGGGACGCCCGCGGCCTCGCGGCGGCGGTTGCCCAGGAAGGAGCTGATGAAGAACACCGCGACCACGACGAGGGCGAGGCCGTAGGCGGCGGCCACGTCGGCGAAGAAGTACGTGGTCAGCTTGCCGATGAAGCCGTCGCTGTCGAGGTTGATGGTGCCGTTCTCGCCGAGCACCTTCAGCATGAAGCCGAGCCAGAACAGCAGACCCGCCAGGGTGACGGCGAAGGCGGGGGCGCCGAGCACCGCGAAGAAGAAGCCGTGCGCCGCGCCGATGGCCGCGCCGGCGGCGACGGCGAAGAGCACCGCCACCCACTCGGGCCAGCCCTGGTTGACGGCGAGGACGGCCGCGATGGCGCTGGCCGCGCCACTGACCGAGCCGACCGACAGGTCGATCTCGCCGAGCAGCAGCACGAAGACGATGCCGACCGAGATCATGCCCGTGCCGACCATCGTGACGGTGATGTCACTCAGGTTCTGCGCGGACAGGAAGTTGGAGTTCAGGCTCTGGAAGACGATGCAGATGACGATCAGGCCGATGACGACGGGGATGGACCCCAGGTCGCCGCCCTTGATCTTGCGCTTGAACTCGCCGATGTAGCCCGTCAGGCCCTGCTCGCGGACCAGGAGGCGGGGGTCGACGGCGACGTCCGCGCCGCTGGCCGCCTCGGGGTTCTCCACGGGCACGGCGTCGTCCTTGGACGCCGTCGCGGACGTCTTGTCGATGCTCACTTCGAGACCTCCCCGTTCGAGCGGGCCGCACGACGGGTGACGGCGTTGTCGGTGGCGCCGGTGATGGCGGAGATGATCTCCTCCTGCGAGGTCGTCTTGACCTCGAAGACACCGTTGTTGCGGCCGAGCCGCAGGACGGCCACCTTGTCGGCCACCGCCTTGACGTCGGCCATGTTGTGGCTGATGAGGATGACGGCGAGGCCGCGCTCGCGCAGCCTCTCGACCAGGTCCAGGACCTGGGCCGTCTGCTCGACGCCGAGGGCGGCGGTGGGCTCGTCGAGGATGACCAGCTTGGGCTCGCCGAGCATCGAACGCGCGATCGCCACGACCTGGCGCTGACCGCCGGAGAGCGAGGCGATCGGGATGCGGACGCTGGGGATGCGGATGGAGAGCGTGTCCAGCAGCTCGCGGGAGCGCCGCTCCATCTCGACCTCGTCCAGGACGCCGAACCTCTTGACCTCGCGACCGAGGTAGAGGTTGCCGACGACGTCGATGTTGTCGCACAGCGCCAGGTCCTGGTAGACGGTGGCGATGCCCAGGCTCTGGGCGTCGTGCGGCTTGCCGATCGACACGGCGTTGCCGTTCCACTCGATGACGCCGTCATCGATGGGGTGCACGCCGGCGATCGTCTTGACCAGCGTGGACTTTCCGGCGCCGTTGTCGCCCACCAGGGCGACCACCTCACCGGCGTGGACCTCAAGCTCTACGTCGGTGAGCGCCTGGACGGCACCGAACCGCTTGGAGACCCCGCGCAACGCCAGCACGGGCGTAGCGGACACGTGAACCATCTCCTTCGCCGCCTGACCCGGCGGAGAGGTTGTACAGAAGTTGGGGGGAAGGTGATCCGTCCGGCGCCCCGCATGAGCTTGCGGGGCTGTGGATCACGGGGCACCGGACGGAGTCCGTGGCGCGTCCCTCCCCGTTTCGCGGATCCGGGAGCGGATCCGCGAGCGGGCGGAGGGACGCGACAGCTCTCGGGCCGGCGGTCCGCGGGAGGCGGCCGCCGAGGGCCCTGGGCCGGCCGGGTGTTACTTGAGGCCGGCCTTGTTGCAGGCGGCCTTGTACTTGGCCGTGCAGATCTCGTCGAGCGTGTAGTAGCCGTCCTTGATGACGGTGTCCTTGATGTTCTCGCTGGTCAGCGAGATCACCGGGATGATGGCCGCGGGGATGCCCTTGGCGCTGGCGCTGTCGACCTTGGTCTTGGCGAGGGAGTCCGTGCTCTCACCCTTGGCGACCGCGACGGCGAGCTGCGCGACGACCTCGGCCTCCTGCGGGTAGGACTTGTAGACGCTCATGTACTGCTCACCCGTGAGGATGCGCTGCACGGCGGCGAGCTCGGCGTCCTGGCCGGTGATCGGGACCTTGATGCCCGCGGCCTTGAGGGCGGTGATGGCACCGCCGGCCATGCCGTCGTTGGCGGAGTAGACGCCCGCGATGTTCTTCGCGCCGACGGCGGAGATCGCGGCTTCCATCTCGGAGTTGGCGTTGTCCGGCGCCCACTCCTTGGTGTCGTACTCCTTGGCGATGGTGACCTTGCCGTCCAGGGCGGAGTGCGCGCCCTTCTTGAACTGCGCGGCGTTCGGGTCGGTGACCGAGCCGTTGATCATGACGATCTTCGAGCTCTTCTTCGCCTTGTCGCCCAGCGCCTTCAGCAGGGCCTCGCCCTGGGCCTTGCCGACCTGCTCGTTGTCGAACGAGGTGTAGCCGCTGATCGGGCCCTCGGCGAGGCGGTCGTAGGCGACGACCTTGATGCCGTTGTCCACGGCCTTCTGGACCGCGTTCTTGATGGCCTTGGCGTCCACGGCGTCGACGATGAGGGCGTCCACCTTGTTGGTGACCATCGTGTCGACCTGCTGCGACTGGAGGTTGGCGTCGCCGCGCGCGTTGTTGTAGAGGATCTTGGCCTTGTTGTTCGTCAGCTCCTTGATCTTCTTCTCGATCAGGGGCTTGTCGAACTTCTCGTACCGCGCGGTCTTGTTCTCCGGCAGAAGCAGGCCGACGGTGATGTCGTCGCCCTTCTTCTTGGACGAGGACGAGGAGTTGGAGTCGCTGTCCTTGGACTCCTTGGCGCTTCCACAGGCCGCGAGAGAGACGGCCATGGCACCGGCGGCAACCGCAACAGCGGCGCGACGCATACGCGTGTTCACTTCAGAAACCTCCCTGACGAGGCCGCGACGTTGCGGCCGAGGTGGCTGGAAGTCAACTCGGCCACACGTGCGGCGTCAAGAAGTAAATCCTTAACGAGATGGCAACGGTGCCATCCGTTCTCTAAGTGAAGGCAGGGCTGGCCACGGGGGCGGACCCGTCCAGAAGGGTCGAATCACCCATCTCGCTGAGCGCGAGAGCGAGTGCCCCGAGCACCTCCGCACGGCCCCCGAGGGCCCCCGGAAGCACCGACAGGTGCCGGGCGGCGCTGGGGATCGCGTACCGGCCCACGGACTCCCTTATGGGCCCCAGAACGAGTTCTCCGGCCTCGGCGAGATCGCCGCCGAGGACCACCCGGCTGGGATTCAGTAGATTACAGAGGTTGGCCACTCCGCTGCCCACATGTCGGCCCACATCGGCGATGACGCGCCGGCAGCCCGGATCACCGTCCCGCGCCAGCCGGACGACGCCGTCGAGCGTGAGGTCGGTGCCGTGGCTGGACCTCAGCAGCGGCAGCACGTAGCGCGCCGAGGCGAAGGTCTCCAGGCAGCCCCGGTTGCCGCAGCGGCAGACGGGACCCGACTCGTCGAGCGTGATGTGCCCTATCTCGCCCGCCGTGCCGCCCGGACCCCGGTAGATCTTGCCCTGGATCACGAGGCCGGCCCCGACGCCGCTGGCCACCTTGATGTACGCCAGGTCCTTCACGCCCCGTCCGCTGCCCCAGACCAGCTCGCCCAGGGCGCCGAGGTTGGCGTCGTTGTCCACGTGCACGGGGACGCCGAGGCGCTCGCGCAGCTCCTCGGCGGGCCGGGCGCCGGTCCAGCCCGGCAGGATGGCCGTGGAGCCCAGGGTGCCCGCCTCCACGTCGATCGGACCGGGCACGCCGAGCCCCACGCCGGCGATCTTGGTGCGGTCCACGCCGGTCGCCTCGATCAGGCGGCTGACGACCTCCTCGGCCCGGTCGAAGCCCTGGGCGGCCGAGGCGTCCACGTCCAGCGGCTCGGCCTCCTCGGCGAGCACCTGGTGGGCCAGGTTGCCGATCGCGACGCGCAGGTGGGTGTGGCCGAAGTCGACGCCGATGACGATGCCGGCGTCCCCGCTCAGCGAGACGCTGCGGGCCCGGCGACCGCCCGCGGAGGTCGGGGTGACCTCCACCGTCCCGTTGTTCTTCAGTTCCCGCACGATGTTCGAGACCGTCGCCGCGGACAGACCCGTGGTCCTCGCGATCTCCGCCTGCGTGAGCGACCCGGCCAGGCGTACGGCACGTACGACCCGCTCCAGGTTGGCTCGGTGCAGCGACGACTGCGACCCTGGAGTCTCCACGACGACCTCCTGCGCGCGGGACCGCTTCGGCGAGGCCCCGTCCGTGTCCAACTAGTGAACTCTAAGCTGAGCCGTTCGGGTCGCCTCCCGTCAAGAGGTTGAACCGTTTCGACGCCCAACGCGCCACGGGTCCCGGACACGCCGACAAGCCGCCTCCAAAGGGCGGAGGCGGCTTCGCGGCGGCGGTTCGCGGGAGGCGGCGGGAGGGGACGGCGGGACGCGCCGGTCGGTGTTCTCCCTGCTCGCGGAGGGGTGCGGCTACTTCACGGCGCCCGCCGTCAGCCCCTGGACCACCTGGCGCTGGAAGACGATGTACGCCGCGAGGACCGGCAGCATCGCCATCACCAGTCCGGCGAAGAGTCCGGACCAGTCACCCTTGTAGCCCTGGCTCGCGGCGAGCTGGACCAGCCCCTGGGTGAGGACCCGCTTGTCGGGATCCGTGTTGAGCACGGTGGGCAGCATGTACTGGTTCCACTGGCCCAGGAAGTTGAAGATCCCCACGCTGACCAGGCCGGGCTTGGCCATCGGCAGCATGATCTGGAAGAACGTACGGGTGTGCGAGGCACCGTCCACGAAGGCCGCCTCCGCCACCGAACTGGGCAGGGTGCGGAAGAACGCGGTCAGGAAGAAGACCGTGAACGGCAGCGAGTAGGCGATGTAGACCAGGATCAGTCCATGAATGGTGTTCAACAGGCCCATGTTGTTCACCACGTAGAACAACGGCACCAGCGCGAGCATGATCGGGAAGCTCATGCCGCCGATGAACAGGTAGTAGATGAACCGGTTCCCCGGGAACTCGAACCGCGCCAGCACGTAGGCGGCCATCGAGCCGAGCACCAGCGTGCCGATGAGCGAACCGCCCACCACCAGGATGGTGTTGAAGAAGTAGTCGCCCATGTGGGCGTCGGTCCACGCCCGCGACCAGTTGTCGAAGTGCAGCTTGTCGGGCAGCGCCCAGGGCGAGGAGAAGATGGACTTGTCGTCCTTGAAGGACGTCATCACCGCCCAGACCAGCGGCATCACCACCATGACCGCCCAGAGCACGAGCATGCCGTGCGAGAAGGCGTTGAGGACGCCGCCCTCCTTGCCCTCCTTCGGCGGCTTCGCGGCCGGGGGGTCCGCCTTGGTCACGGTGACACCGGGCTCGGCCGGTACGGGGGCGGGGGTCTCGGTCGTCTTCATGGTCCTCAGAACTCCAGCCGCTCGCGCCGGCCCAGCCGCATCACGACCGCCGCGAACAGCAGCGTGACGACGAGCAGGGCGACACCGATCGTGGTTGCGTAGGCGGCCTGACCGTCACGGAAGGCCTTCTGGTAGACGTACAGCACCAGCACGGTGGTCGAATAGTCGGGCCCGCCCGGTCCGGTCGTCATGATCTGTACGACTGCGAATGATTCCGCGCCGAGCGCGAGGATGCCCATGTAGACCCAGCCGGACTGCACGGTGTCCCACAGCAGCGGCAGGGTGATCTTGAAGAAGGTGCTGGCCCGGCCGGCCCCGTCCAGCAGCGCGGCCTCGTAGAGATCCGCCGGGATGGAGGCCATACCGGCGGAGAACAGGACGACGAAGAAACCGACGGTGGACCACACGAGCACCGCCATCACGCACCACAGCGCGAGGTTCGGGTCGCCCAGCCACAGCGGCTGGAGGCTGTCGAGGCCGACGCCCCGCAGCACCGAGTTGATCGCTCCGCTGTCCGGGTTGTACGCGAAGGCGAACAGCAACGCGACGATGGCGATGGACAGCACCTGCGGGAAGAAGTACACGATCTTGTAGAACGAGGAGCCGCGCACCCCGGTGATCGCCGGACCGCCCCGGCGGCGCCGGCCGCCCACGTTGATCATGAAGGAGAGGAACAGCGCCAGACTGATCGTCACCACCGGGAGCAGCACCGCGAAGAGCAGGCTGTGCTGCAGCGACTTCCAGAAGACGTCGTCGTGGAACATCTTCGTGTAGTTGTCGAAGCCGACCGTCTTGAACTCTGGGCTCAGGCCCGTCCAGTCCGTGAACGAGTAGTAGATCGACTGGATGAACGGCCAGATCACGAAGAGCGCGTACAGCCCCAGGGGCAGCGCGAGGAACCCCACGATGAACCGGTACTTGCCGTGCTGCATTGCCACCGACCTCGGTCTCAGGGCGGGTGCCGCTTACTGGTGCTTGTAGTGCTTGATCGAGTCGTCCTTGGCGGCCGCGTCGGCGTAGCCCTGGATCTTCTTGATGGCCTCCGCCGGGGTGGCCCGGCCGGCCATCATCTCGCCGAGGCCGGAGACGCCGATCTGCTCCTTCTGGAGCTTCACGTACCAGTCCTGGAGCCGCGGGTTCACCACGTTGTCCCCGGCCTTCTCCAGCGCCGCGACACCGGACTTCAGGCCCGGCGTGAGGGAGATGCCGTCGGTGCCGCCGTTGAAGGCGGTGAGCGACTTGACCTTGGCGGTGAAGTTCTTCGACGAGGCCTCGCTCAGCATGATGCGGAGCTGCTCCATGCCGCCGGTGCCGTTCTTGGCCTTGGCCGGGACGATGAACGGCTCGCCGCCGGAGGCCCAGATGGTCCCGAAGGGCATCTTGTCGGAGGAGTCGATGCCGGTGGGCGCGGAGACCGCGAGGTCGAAGTCCTTGGGGATGACGTTGGCGGACTCGTTCTCCACCCAGGAGCCGTTCGGGATGAACAGCGCCTCGCCCTTGGCCCAGGCGGTCTGGGACTGGATGTGGTCCAGGCCAGGCGTGCCCTTGAGGACGTAGCCCTTCTGCTGGAGCTCGTAGTACGCCTCGAAGCAGGCCTTGACCGCCGGGTGCTTCCAGGCGTTGGGCTCGAGGTTGTCGATGGCGTCGAGGACCTCGCGGCCGCCGACCTTGCCGATCATCGGGTAGAGCGAGAAGGGGATGTAGTAGGGGTACTTGCCGGCGTAGGTCCAGCCCGCCATGCCCTTCTTCTTGGCCTTCGCGCAGACCGCGAGCATCTCGTCCCAGGTCTCGGGGTACTTCTCGTCGAGCCGGTCCAGGGCCTTCTGGGAGTACCAGACGCCGTAGACGGTGTAGGCGTAGTACATGATCCACACCGGCTCGCCGTCGAACTGGCCCATCTCGACGATGCCCGGCCGCAGCGTGTCGCGGACCTTCTTGCTCGGGTCGTCGTAGGACGGGGCGTCGAGCAGCGGGGTGAGGTCGGCGAGCTGGTTCTTGCCGACGAGGACGCCCATGTCCATCTGCTCGGCGCCGGAGTTGTCGATGAGGTCCGGCGGGGTGCCGCCGTTGAAGCGCGGCTGCAGCGTGGACTGGATCTTCTGGGTGGCGGAGAACTTGACCTTCGCCTTGGGGAAGGCCTTCTCGTAGACCTTGACGGCGTCCTCGGCGTACTCCTTGCCGAAGCCGCCGTCGAAGAGCACGAACTCCATCTGCGCGGTCTCGTTGACGGCGAGCGGGTTCTTGTCGGTCTTCTTGCCCGCCTTGGCCTTCTCCTCGCCGTCCCCGCCACCGCTGGCGCAGGAGGAGAGGAAGCCCATGGCGGGGACGGAGACGAGGCCGAGCGCCGCGGAGCGCTTGATCAGGTCGCGGCGGCCGACGCCCGAGGGGGCGATCTGCCCGTCGGTGCCGCTCTTGGGGGAACTGTGCTCGGCGGAAGTGGATCCCATGCTCAAGTCCTCGCCTTCTCCAGGACTCAGGCGGTGTACCGGATCCTTCCCCGGCACCGCGGTGATGTGAAGCTGGGGTCGTGCACGAGGGACCGAAAAGGGACGATACGGCACTCACTCGTGCGCGCCGGCGATCCGCCCCCTCCCGTTTCCCCCCGGGTCGTGCGCGTCCGCCGGGCGCGTACCACGAGGTGACGGCCAGCCGGACGCCGACAGGTATAGTCCACTTCCCCTCGGCGGAGCAAGATCGAACGCAAGGTTGACGGACGCCTTTTCCGAGTTGAGACCTCGCGGAAACGTGAGCGGATCCGGAGGCGGCACGCGGGCGCCGGGACGCCGGAAATATGCGCTTCCTGTGCGGCACCCGTGCGAAGATCGACAACTCGGCGGCACTCCCCGGCGGAGGAGTTGCGGCGGGCCCCGGACGGCTCTCGGACGGTTTCCGGACGGCAGGGGACCCGTATGCCGTAGGCAACACCCTTGACACCGACGGTCACTTGAACCCCTACTGGTCTCTGCGCGCGAAGTTGACAACGTTGTCCGGTATCTCTTTCCACTCCGCGCAGGAAGGGTTCTCGCGCATGCAGTACAGAGCTCGGCACAGATGGGGTCCCTCGGCGGTCGTGGCAGCGACCGCCTTCGCTCTGGTGGCGGCCTCCCAGGGCGCCGCCGTCGCCCGACCCGCGCAAGCGGCGAAGGCCGACCGGGAGTTCAGCTCCTCCTTCGAGTCGGGGGACCCGTCCCCGACGTGGGTCAACACCGTCGAGACGGCGGGCGGCGGCAAGCGCGCCTCCGGCGTCGACGGCGGATACAGCACCGGCATTCCCGGCGGCGTGACCGACCACGTCACCGGTGTGCGGGCCAGCTCCGAGAACAAGCAGGGCGGCGAGGTCAAGGAGAACCTCGTCGACACCGAGCCCACCACCAAGTGGCTCACCTTCGAGAAGACCGGCTGGGTCGAGTTCGACATGGACGCCCCGGTCAAGCTCAAGACCTACGCCCTCACCTCCGCCAACGACGTCGTCGAACGCGATCCCGCCGACTGGACCCTGAAGGGTTCCACGGACGGCAAGGACTGGAAGACGATCGACACGCGCAGCGGTCAGTCCTTCGCCGACCGGCAGACGACCAACAGCTACGACCTGGCCGAGCCGGCCGAGTACCAGCACTTCCGGCTGGACTTCACCAAGAACCACGGTGCGGACATCCTCCAGCTCGCCGACGTGCAGTTCTCCGACGGGCATGTCGCCACCACGCCCGAGGACATGCTGAGCCTCGTGGACCAGGGCCCCACCGGATCGCCGACCGCCAAGTCCGGCGCCGGCTTCACCGGCAAGCGGGCGCTGCGGTACGCCGGCCGGCACAAGGCGGACGGCCGGGCGTATTCGTACAACAAGGTCTTCGACGTCAACGTGCGCGTCGAGCGGAACACGCGCTTGTCGTACCGGATCTTCCCCTCGATGGCGGGCGGCGACCTCGACTACGACGCCACCAACGTCTCCGTCGACCTCGCCTTCACCGACGGCACCTACCTCAGCCGGCTGGGTGCCCTCGACGAGCACGGCTTCCCGCTGACCCCGCGCGGCCAGGGCGACGCCAAGGTGCTCTACGTCAACCAGTGGAACGACGTGAACTCCTCGATCGGCTCGGTGGCCGCCGGGAAGACCGTCGACCGGATACTGGTGGCCTACGACTCCCCCAAGGGCCCGGCGAAGTTCCGCGGCTGGGTGGACGACGTCTCGCTGAAGGTCGCGGCCCCCGAGAGGCCCAAGGCGCACTACTCCGACTACGCGCTGACCACCCGGGGCACCAACTCCTCCGGCAGCTTCTCCCGCGGCAACAACTTCCCCGCCACGGCGGTCCCGCACGGCTTCAACTTCTGGACGCCGGTGACCAACGCGAGCGTGGAGAACTGGCTGTACGACTACAGCCGGGGCAACAACGACGACAACCTGCCGACCATCCAGTCCTTCAGCGCCAGTCACGAGCCCAGCCCGTGGATGGGTGACCGGCAGACCTTCCAGGTGATGCCCTCCGCCGCCTCCGGCACCCCGGACACCGGCAAGGAGGCCCGGCAGCTCCCCTTCCGCCACGAGAAGGAGACCGCCCGCCCGTACTACTACGGCGTGACCTTCGAGAACGGCATCAAGGCGGAGATGGCGCCGACCGACCACGCGGCCGCGATGCGCTTCACCTACCCGGGTGACGACGCGAGCGTCGTCTTCGACAACATCCGGGACGAGGGCGGCCTCACCCTCGACAAGGACAACGGCGTCGTCACCGGCTACTCGGACGTGAAGTCCGGCGGCTCGGCGGGCGCGACCCGGCTGTTCGTCTACGGCCGCTTCGACTCGGCGGTCGAGGACGGCTCCTCCTCCGGCGTCACCGGGTACCTGCGCTTCGACGCCGGCCACGACCACGCGGTCACCCTGCGCCTGGCGACCTCGCTCATCAGCGTGGACCAGGCCAAGGACAACCTGTCCCGGGAGCTCCCGGACAGCAGGTCCTTCGACTCGGTGAAGCGGAGCGCGCAAGCGGCCTGGGACAAGATCCTCGGCAAGGTCGAGGTCGAGGGTGCCACCTCCGACCAGCTGACCACGCTGTACTCCTCGCTCTACCGGCTGTACCTGTACCCCAACTCCGGCTTCGAGAAGGTGGGCGGCAAGTACCAGTACGCCTCCCCGTTCTCCAAGGCGACCGGCGAGAACACCCCGACGCACACCGGCGCGAAGATCGTCGACGGCAAGGTGTACGTCAACAACGGGTTCTGGGACACCTACCGCACGACCTGGCCCGCCTACTCCTTCCTGACACCCTCCCAGGCCGGTGAGATGGTCGACGGCTTCGTCCAGCAGTACAAGGACGGCGGCTGGACCTCCCGCTGGTCCTCCCCCGGCTACGCGGACCTGATGACCGGCACGTCCTCGGACGTCGCCTTCGCCGACGCGTACGTCAAGGGCGTCAAGATGGACGCCGAGTCGGCGTACGACGCGGCGCTGAAGAACGCCACCGTCGTCCCGCCCTCCTCCGGTGTCGGCCGCAAGGGCATGACGACCTCGCCCTTCCTCGGCTACACCAGCACCAAGACCGGCGAGGGCCTGTCCTGGGCGATGGAGGGCTACGTCAACGACTACGGCATCGCCCAGATGGGCAAGGCGCTGTACGAGAAGACCCACAAGAAGCACTACAAGGAGGAGTCCGAGTACTTCCTCAACCGCGCCCGCGACTACGTCAACCTGTTCGACTCCAAGGCCGGGTTCTTCCAGGGCAAGGACGAGAACGGCGACTGGCGGGTGCCCTCCGACAAGTACGACCCCCGGCTGTGGGGCTACGACTACACGGAGACCAACGGCTGGGGCTACGCCTTCACCGTGCCGCAGGACAGCCACGGCCTGGCCAACCTGTACGGCGGCAAGAAGAAGCTCGGGGACAAACTGGACACGTTCTTCTCGACCCCGGAGACCGCCTCCGTGGACGTCAAGGGCTCCTACAACGGCGTCATCCACGAGATGATCGAGGCGCGTGACGTGCGGATGGGCATGTACGGCCACTCCAACCAGGTCGCGCACCACATCACCTACATGTACGACGCGGCCGGGCAGCCGTACAAGACGCAGAAGAACGTCCGCGAGGTGCTCTCCCGCCTCTACACCGGCAGCGCCATAGGGCAGGGCTACCACGGCGACGAGGACAACGGCGAGCAGTCGGCCTGGTACCTGTTCTCCTCGCTCGGCTTCTACCCGCTGGTGATGGGCAGCGGCGAGTACGCCATCGGCTCCCCGCTGTTCAAGAAGGCGACCGTGCACCTGGAGAACGGCCACGACCTGGTCGTCAAGGCGCCGAAGAACAGCATGAAGAACATCTACGTGCAGGGGCTGAAGGTCAACGGCAAGCGGTGGTCGAAGACCTCCCTGCCGCACTCGCTGCTCTCGCGCGGCGGGGTGCTGGACTTCGACATGGGCGCGAAGCCGTCCTCCTGGGGCACGGGCAAGCACGACGCGCCCGTGTCCGTGACCAAGGACGACAAGACGCCCACGCCCCGTGCGGACCTCCTGAAGACCGGGGGCGCCCTGTTCGACAACACCTCGTCGACCGAGGCGAGCGCCACGACGGTGGACCTGCCGTTGTCCGGCGACCGCGCCAAGGCGGTCCAGTACACGCTGACCTCACCCGCCGACCACACCAAGGCCCCGACGGGCTGGACACTGCAGGCCTCGAGCGACGGCACGCACTGGCGGACGCTGGACGAGCGCTCCGGCGAGTCCTTCCGCTGGGACCGGCAGACCCGGGCGTTCACGATCCCGCACGCGGCCTCGTACGCCCACTACCGCCTGGTCCTGACCGGTGAGCCGACCCTCGCGGAGGTGGAACTCCTGGGCTGACGCCACGGCTGTAGCACGCGAGAGACGGGCCCGGGGGTCTCCCCGGGCCCGTCTTGCCGTGCGCGCGCAGGGAAACCGCCGGCCCCGATCACCTCGTGCCCGACCTCCCCGATCCCACAGCGGCCCGCGCGTTCGCCTTCGAGGAACCGAACCACCAGGCGGGCGTCTGCCGGGACGTGCTCCCGCGACAGTGGCGCAGCACGCCGGGGCGCGCCATGTGGGATTTCCCCGGCGGCCGGACCGGCGGCGACCGGTACCCGGTGATCGGTCTCGGCGCGGGACAGGCCGCCGGCCTACGCCCCGTCCCTGAGTCGAGCGCCTCGCACGCTGCCACGCAAGGCTCGTGCGGCTCGCCGTGTCGCCGGGGCGGGTTCGGCGGTCGGCGGTCGGCGGTCGGCAACGGAGAGGCCCCCGTCGGTCCGGGCGCGGTCGGCGTCCGGGCCGGCGGGGGCCGGTGGGGTGGGTCAGTCGGTGGCCAGTGTGAAGACGTGCAGGTCACCGTTGTCGGGCAGCGTGACGCTCGCGACGCGCTTGCCTGCCGGGGCCTCGTACGGCTTCGTGGCGAAGACGTACGTGGCGACGGGGTCCTTGTCGGCGCCGGCGACGTTGCGGTACGCGGTCTTGGCGAGCACCACGTTGTCGTACTGGACGGTGCCGCCACCGCCGCCGACCGTCCAGTCCGTGAAGGACAGGTCGGTCGTGGCGGTGGTGCCGTCCGTGAACGTGACCGTGGCCTGGGTGCGCTGGTTGCCGTTGACCGCGCTGCCCACGAAGGACAGCGTGGCGGCCGGGTCGGCCAGGTCGATCCGCTGGCCGGCCGCCGCCGCGTTGTCCGGGCGGCCCGAGGGGGACCGGGGCCAGGTGAAGGTCAGCCCGCCGACCGTCCCCTGCGCGCCGGGGGTCAGCCCGGCCGCCTTCAGCGCCTGGAGGGAGTAGCTCCAGCCGCCGCCGTCGTAGTCCGCCTCGTCGTGCTCGCCCTCGTCGTCGGAGACGCCGGTGTTGTTGTAGGCCGCCAGCAGTGAGCCGGGGGCCGCGACGGTCAGGGAGATCGGCTGGGCGTAGGAGGTGTCACCGGAGGTGACGCTCACCTTGACGTCCGAGAAGCCCTGCTCCGCGTCCTTCGCCGCGGTGAGGGTGATCTTCTGGGCGCCGTCCTTCACGGTGCCCGAGGCCGGGCTCGCGGTCACGCCCGCCGGGGTGTCGACCTGGAAGTGGACCTCCGGGCCGGTGCCGCCGCTCAGCGCCAGCGCGCGGATGTCGAGCGTGGTGCTCTCGCCCGGGGCGAGCGTCGCCGTGGTGGGTCCCACGCCGATCTGGTAGGGCTGCTCCCCGTCCCGGAAGGACGGCGGGGCGTCGGCGGCGCGGGTGCCCCAGGTCTTGTCGGGCGTCGAGGAGAGCGTGTAGTCCAGTCGGCCGCCGTCGCGGACGAAGGACGCCGGGAGCCAGGTGTGCTGCGTGCGCTTCCCGTTCACCTCGAGCGAGTGGATGTAGGGCGCGTCGGCGGCGGCGCCCTCGGCGCGGATCTCGATGTCCTTGCCGTGCGGCCGGTCGATCACCACGCGGGGGAACAGCGGGGAGGCGAGGACGAGTTCCGCACGGGAGGGCACCTGCGGGTACATGCCGAGCGCCGAGAAGACGTACCAGGACGACATGGCGCCCAGGTCGTCATTGCCGGGAATGCCGCCCGGCTTCGTGGACCACAGCTTCGTCATCGCCGCGCGCACGGTGTCCTGGGTCTTGTGGGGCGCGCCCGCGTAGTCGTACAGGTAGGGCACGTTGATGGACGGTTCGTTGTCCATCTCGGACTTGTCGCCGCCGCTGCCGGTGAACGCCCAGCCGCCGTCGGCCTCGTGGAAGAAGGAGTCGAGGCGGGCGAGCGCCTTGTCCTTGCCGCCCATCGCGGCGAACAGTCCGGCCGGGTTGTGCTGGACCATCCAGGTGTACTGGGCGGCCGTGCCCTCCACGAAGCCGTTGCCGGTGCCGGGGGTGAACCCGGTGACCCAGCTTCCGTCGGCCTTGCGGTTGGCGATGTAGCCGCCGGTGGGGTGGGCGGCGAGGTTGAAGTTGTTCTGCCACCACTGCGAGCGGTTCGCGAAGGTCTTCGCGGTCTTCGTGTCGTGGACCGCCGCGGCGAGCTGGGAGAGGGAGAAGTCGGCGGTCGACATCTCCAGCGTCTCGGCCGCCCCGCCCCACGCGTTGGAGACGGACGGCATGTAGTGCGACTTCAGGTACTTGTCGAGCGAGGGCCGCTGGCCCGCGGAGAGCACCGGCTTGCCCGCGGGCGAGAGGTCCTTCGCGGTCGGTACGGTCGCCGCCTTGAGAAGTGACTTCAGTGCGCCCCGCAGGTCGAAGTCGGTGCCGCCGAAGGCGCGGATGCCCGCCAGCGCGGTCGGCGAGGGGTCGCCGTTCATGACGTGGGTGCCGGCGGCGCCGTGCAGCCAGCGGTCCCAGATCCCCCCGTTCTGCCGGGCGAGTTCGTACAGGGACTGCGCCACGTCGGAGCCGGCGCGCGGGTCCAGCAGGGTGAGGAGCTGCACCTGGTCGCGGTAGACGTCCCAGCCGGAGAAGGTGCCGTACTGGGCCTGGTGGCCGCTCGTCACCCGGTGCACCTTGTCGTCGCTGCCGCGGTACCTGCGGTCGGCGTCGCTGATGACGTTCGGGTGGAACATGGTGTGGTAGAGCGCGGTGTAGAAGGTGGTGCGCTCGTCCTCGGTGCCGCCGCCGACCCGGATGCCGGCCAGCCGCTCGCGCCAGGCGCGGTGGGCGGCCTCGCGGACCGAGTCGAAGGAGCGGTGCGCCGGGTTCTCGGCGCGCAGGTTGGCCTCGGCGCCCTTCGGGCTGACGTAGGAGATGCCGACCTTGACGTTCACCGGCTTCTCGCCCGGCGCGAACTGGACGTAACCACCGGCGCCCTTGCCCGCGACGGGGCGGCCGCCGTTGTCCTTGAAGTCGCCGGTGCCGCCGGAGGCGCTGGTGGAGCCGGGGGTGAGGGTGCCGTCCCGCCAGGTGCCGGTGGCGGTGAAGGCGCGGTCGAAGTGGGCGGTGAAGTACAGGGTGTAGTAGGCGCGGCGGCCCTCGGGGTCGAGGTAGCCGCAGAAGTTGCCGGAGGTGACGGAGCCGGAGACCGTGCGGGTCTTCGGGTCGATGCTCACTGTGGAGTCGGTGGAGCCGACCTCGGAGTTGGCGCTGCGGATCAGCAGCGAGGCCGGTTTGTCCGCGGGGTAGGTGAAGCGGGCCGAGCCGGTGCGCGCGGTGGCGGTGAGGTCGGCGGTGACGCCGGACTTCAGGCCGACCTTGTAGTGGCCGGGCTCGGCGGTCTCGTCGTCGTGGCTGAAGTCGGAGGCGTAGACGGCGTCCTTGGTGTCGCTCGCCGGGGAGGAGGTGACCTCGCCCGCGTAGGGGAAGAACGGGATGTCCCCGCTGCCGCCGGCGCAGCCGGTGCCGGACATGTGGGTCAGGCTGAAGCCGCGGATGCGGGTGGCGTCGTAGTGGTAGCCGCCGGGCGCGGTGGTGGCGGTCGCGTTGCCCCGGGTGGTCTCCGGGCTGAAGGAGAACATGCCGAAGGGCGTGACGGCGCCGGGGTAGGTGTCGCCGCCGTTGCTGGTGCCGATGAGCGGGTCGACGTACGTGGTCGGGTCCCGGACCAGGTCCGGTGTCGGGGGTGCGGCGGCGCTCGCGGCGAGCGCCGGGGTGGCGCCGCCGGTCGCCAGGACGGCGGCCAGCAGCAGGGATGCCGGGCGGAAACGCATGACGCGGCCCCTCCTTCGTCGGACGGGTCGCGCACCACAGGTCGCACAAGCCGGGGGGACAGTAACCCGGGCGGGCCGGAGGGGGGAAGGGTGCGTGCGGGGAGGGGCGGGGCGGTGGTCCGGTGGCGCACAGCGGCAGGTGGGGGCCCGATGGCTCGTCCCGGCCCCGGGATTCGGCGGAACGGAGGGTGCGTGAGGGTGCGTCGACCCGGCGGTCCCGTTTGTTTCTTGGGGCGCAACTGGGTTGACATCGTTGTCCGTTCGAGGAGTAGAGTCGGTGGCGAAGTGTTAGACAACGTTGTCGCGTTGCCAGCGGTTCGCATCAAGCCACTGTTGTAGCCACCGGGCGGCCCCCTCCCCCCTTGGGGCCGGACGGTGCGGGTCCGGTGGGAGAGGAGACTCCCCCACCGGACCCGTCTCGCGCGCCCAGGGGCGCGCGGGGTGTCCGGCTCGGCCCACCCGGCGGGCGCCGGGCGTTCGGCTCAGCCGACCTGGCAGGGCAGGGACGTCGTGTCGTCCCCGCCGGCACCCGTCGTGACATAGCCGAAGGTGGCGCTCTCCCCGGGATCCAGGGAGCCGTTCCAGTCCGCGTTGTGGACCATCACGTCCTGGCCCGAGTACGTGGCGTTGCCGCTCCAGAGGCTGTCGACCTTCTGCCCGGAGGGCAGGGTCCAGTCGACCATCCAGCCCAGCATCGGCACGTCGCCGGAGTTGGTGACGGTCACCTCGGACTGGTAGCCGCCGCTCCAGCTGCCGGTCGTCTGACGGGTGGCGGTGCAGGCGCCGAGCACCGGGTCGCTCGGGTCATTGCCCGGGTCGGTCGAACCGCCGTCGTCGCCACCGCTCTGGTGGACGCCGGTCACCTCGCCGTTGCCGCCGTCGAAGACGACGTCGGAGCAGGAGTAGAAGGTCTCCGCGCTGTCCGAACGCTGCCAGACCATGTAGATGAGGTGGCGTCCGGACTTGCCGGAGGGCAGCTGCCCGCTCCAGGAGTAGTTGGCCTCGACCGTGCCCGGGCTGCCGTGCAGCGGCGGGTGGTCCACCGACAGGAACGGTTCGTCCTCCAGGTCGTCCCAGGTGAGCGGCTGGGTCGGGTCGTAGCCGTCCTTGCTGACGTAGACGTAGAACCAGCCCGGGTGCGCGGCCCAGGCGTTGTAGGAGAAGTCGACGGTCGCGCCGGAGGTCAGGTGGGTGACCGGCCAGTCGTCGCGGGCCGCGTCGAAGCCGCTGAAGTTGGCGTTGCCGCCGCTGCACAGTTCCCCGTCGGGGACGAAGCCGCGGGTGCGGCCGGCTCCGTCCGAGCGGAGCACGGAGAACCAGTTGTAGAACGGCGTGGTGCCGCCGGTCTGTGCGGCCGCCTTGCAGGCGGGGTTGACGGGCTTGATCTCACCGGTGTCGGTGAGTGCGTCCTGCCAGCACAGGAAGGTGCGGCTGCCGGGCTTCATCGGGGTCCCGTGCGCCTCGGCCGTCCCGCCGGCCGTGACGACCAGGGCGAGCGCGGGGACGGTGGCGAGGAGGGCGGCGAGGACGAGGAAGAGGGCGCGGGTCCGGGCGGACAGGGGTGGGCGACGCGGGGGGCGTAAGGACGTTCCGGTGCCTGCTTTTGCCATGATCATGACAGTAAGGTCCATTCCTTCCGCTGCGGCCGTACGGGACGTACGGGTGGGGGTGGCACTGCGGACGTACGCGTGGGGCACGCGAGGCGGGAGCGGACAGTGTTCGAGCGGGTTCCGGTCCGACGATCACATGGGAGCGCTCCCACCTCGCTTGTCGGGGAAGGTAGCGCCGGAAGCGGGCGCTTGTAAAGGTGGTGTTTCCGGACGGCTACGGCCGTACGGGATCCCGGCATATGCCGCACTCGCGCAGGGGCGGCCCTCGACGGGGTGGGATCCGGACACGCGCCGAAGGAGCGCGAGTCGATCGTGAAGCCGTGAGCGTCAGGCCCGGTTCGCACGGGGCGCCCGGCCCATCAGAGCCTTCGACGAGGTGCCGCGAGCACATCCCTGAGCACCTTCTCCAGCGTGACGCGGGCCAGTTCGCGCCTCAGGGCTTCCTCGACGTCCTGGTGGATGCCCCGCGTTGCCGGCTGGATGCCGTGGCCCACCACGCACCCCTCTTCAGCGAGAGGACCAGCACCGCCCGGATCGGGAGACCTTCCGCCCCGGGCACGAAGAGGGCCGCGACCCCGTCGTCGGGATCGCGGCCCTCGGCCGTACCGGGGAGCCCTTACTTGCGGATCAGGCTGCGCAGCACGTACTGCAGGATGCCGCCGTTGCGGTAGTAGTCGGCCTCACCGGGGGTGTCGATGCGGACGACCGCGTCGAACTCGACGCCCGAGTCGGTGGTGACCTTCACCGTGCGCGGGGTGGTGCCCTCGTTGAGCTCGGTGACGCCGGAGACGGAGAAGGTCTCCTCGCCGGTCAGGCCGAGGGACTCGGCGGTCTGGCCCTCGGGGAACTGCAGCGGCAGCACGCCCATGCCGATGAGGTTCGAGCGGTGGATGCGCTCGTAGGACTCGGCGATGACGGCCTTGACACCGAGGAGCGCGGTGCCCTTGGCGGCCCAGTCACGGGACGAGCCGGAGCCGTACTCCTTGCCGGCCAGGACGACCAGCGGCACGCCGGCCGCCTGGTAGTTCTGCGAGGCGTCGTAGATGAAGGCGACGGGCCCGCCGTCCTGGGTGAAGTCGCGGGTGTAGCCGCCCTCGGTGCCCGGCGCGATCTGGTTGCGCAGGCGGATGTTGGCGAACGTGCCGCGGATCATGACCTCGTGGTTGCCGCGGCGCGAGCCGTAGCTGTTGAAGTCACGGCGCTGGATGCCGTGCTCCGTGAGGTACTTGCCGGCCGGGGTGTCGGCCTTGATGGCACCGGCCGGGGAGATGTGGTCGGTGGTGACCGAGTCGCCCAGCTTGGCGAGGACGCGGGCGCCGGAGATGTCCTCGACCGGGGCCGGCTCCATGCCCATGCCCTCGAAGTACGGGGGCTTGCGCACGTAGGTGGACTCGGCGTCCCACTCGAAGGTGTCGCCGGTGGGGATGGGCAGCGACTGCCACTGGGCGTCGCCGGCGAAGACGTCGGCGTAGGACTTGCTGAACATGTCCTCGCCGATGGCGTTCGCCACGACGTCGTTGACCTCGGTCTCCGAGGGCCAGATGTCCTTCAGGTAGACCGGGTTGCCGTCCTGGTCGGTGCCCAGGGCGTCCTTGGTGACGTCCACCTTCATCGAGCCGGCGAGGGCGTACGCGACGACCAGCGGCGGGGAGGCCAGGTAGTTCATCTTGACGTCGGGGTTGATGCGGCCCTCGAAGTTCCGGTTGCCGGAGAGGACCGAGGTCACCGCGAGGTCGTGGTCGTTGACCGCCTTGGAGACCTCCTCCGGCAGCGGGCCGGAGTTGCCGATGCAGGTGGTGCAGCCGTAGCCGACCAGGTTGAAGCCGACCTTGTCGAGGTAGGGGGTCAGACCCGCCTTGTCGAAGTAGTCGGTGACGACCTTGGAGCCCGGGGCGAGGGTGGTCTTGACCCACGGCTTGCGGGTCAGGCCCTTCTCCACCGCCTTCTTGGCCACCAGCGCGGCGGCGACCATGACGTACGGGTTGGAGGTGTTGGTGCAGGAGGTGATGGCCGCGACCGTCACCGCGCCGTGGTCGAGCTGGTAGCTGGTGCCGTCGGGGGCGGTCACCCGGACCGGGTTCGACGGGCCGGGGCCGGGCACCACGGCGGAGTGCTGCGGGGCGCCGGAGCCGTTGTCGTCGTGACCGTAGGCCGGGGCGTCGCTGGCCGGGAAGGACTCGTCGCTCGCCTCGTCGACCGGGGAGTCCACGCCGTGCGGCTGCTCCTGCTGCGGCACGCCGGGCTTGCGGTCGTCGCCGCCGGTGACGCCGGCCTCAACGTAGTTCAGGACGTCGGCGCCGAACTGCTCGGCGGCGTTCGCCAGGACGATGCGGTCCTGCGGGCGCTTCGGGCCCGCGATGGAGGGCACGACCGTGGAGAGGTCCAGCTCGAGCTTCTCGGAGAAGTCCGGCTCGGCCTGCGGGTCCAGCCAGAGGCCCTGCTCCTTGGCGTAGGCCTCGACCAGGGCGAGCTGCTGCTCGCTGCGGCCGGTGAGCTTGAGGTAGTTCAGCGTCTCGGCGTCGATCGGGAAGATCGCGGCGGTGGAGCCGAACTCCGGCGACATGTTGCCGATGGTGGCGCGGTTGGCCAGCGAGGTGGCGGACACGCCCTCGCCGTAGAACTCGACGAACTTGCCGACGACACCGTGCTTGCGCAGCATCTCGGTGATGGTGAGCACCAGGTCGGTGGCGGTGGTGCCGGTGGGCAGCTCGCCGGTCAGCTTGAAGCCGACGACGCGCGGGATCAGCATGGACACCGGCTGGCCGAGCATCGCGGCCTCGGCCTCGATGCCGCCGACGCCCCAGCCGAGGACGCCGAGACCGTTGACCATGGTGGTGTGCGAGTCGGTGCCGACCAGGGTGTCGGGGTAGGCCTGGCCGTCGCGGACCATGACGGTGCGGGCCAGGTGCTCGATGTTCACCTGGTGGACGATGCCGGTGCCCGGCGGGACGACCTTGAACTCGTCGAACGCGGTCTGGCCCCAGCGCAGGAACTGGTAGCGCTCGCGGTTGCGGCCGTACTCCAGCTCGACGTTCTGGGCGAAGGCCTCGTGGGTGCCGAACTTGTCGGCGATGACGGAGTGGTCGATGACCAGCTCGGCCGGGGCCAGCGGGTTGATCTTCGCCGGGTCGCCGCCCAGCTCCTTGACGGCCTCGCGCATGGTGGCGAGGTCGACGACGCAGGGCACGCCGGTGAAGTCCTGCATGATCACGCGGGCCGGCGTGAACTGGATCTCCTGCGAGGGCTGTGCCTGCGAGTCCCAGCCGCCGAGGGCACGGATGTGGTCGGCGGTGATGTTCGCGCCGTCCTCGGTGCGAAGCAGGTTCTCCAGCAGGACCTTGAGGCTGTAGGGGAGTCGGGCCGAGCCCTCCACCTTGTCCAGGCGGAAGATCTCGTACGACTCGTCGCCCACCTGCAGCGTGCTGCGGGCGTCGAAGCTGTTCGCCGACACGACGGTCTCCTTCATTTCTGTGCGCGTTCCACCGCATCCTGCCGCCACGACGTCCTCGCGATCCGCTAAGGTACGACTTACTTAGGTAAGCCTTACCGCCGGATCGGCCCCGGCGTGCGGCTGCGGTGCGCCTCGGCAGATATCTCGATGTCGAGATAACTCTAGTACATGAGGGCGTCCGGGTCATGTGCGGGCGGCCCTCCCGGCCACCCGGCACACTGGTGCCGGCCGCCCGCGACGAAATGCGCGCGGGGGTACGGACCGGAGGAGAGCGCCGCATGAGGATCCACCTGACCAGCGTCTACGTCGACGACCAGGCCGCGGCCGAGCGCTTCTACACGGAGGTGCTCGGCTTCGTGAAGAAGCACGACGTCCCCGTGGGCGAGCAGGACCGGTGGCTGACCGTCGTCTCCCCCGACGACCCCGACGGCGCCGAACTGCTCCTGGAGCCCGCCCGCCATCCGGCCGCCCTCGCCTACCGCGAGGCGCTCGTGCGGGACGGGATTCCGCTCGCCCAGTTCGCCGTGGACGACGTGCGGGCCGAGCACGCGCGGCTGAGCGGGCTCGGCGTCCGCTTCACCCAGGAGCCCGTGGACGCGGGACCCGTCACGGTGGCGGTCCTCGACGACACCTGCGGCAACCTGATCCAGCTCGCGACGCTCCCGGGCTGACCGGGCGGGGCCGCCCGCCGGCCGCCGGCCACCCCATCGCGCGTGCGCGGAAAGGGTGTTGGGCGCCCGGCCTCGCGTGTGCGCCCGGATGCGGGGTATCCGGAGGGGACCGGGAGGAGCGATAGCCAGCCAAGGAGGCCCAGATGCCGCTCACGTTCCGCAAGAGCTTCAGGATCCTGCCGGGGGTCCGCCTCAACATCAACAAGAAGTCCTGGTCCGTCACCACCGGTGGCAAGAAGGGCCCGCGCCACACGCACAGCAGCACCGGCCGCCGTACGACGTCCATGGACCTGCCGGGCCCGTTCGGCTGGCGACGCACGCACACCGCCCGCGGCCGGAACGACTGAGGGGCCGCAACGGCCGGACGACCGACCGACCGTGTGACTGACCGCCTGTGTGACGGACCGGCCGGGCGAAGGGGCGCGCGAGGGCGCGGTGGGGGCGCGCCCCGGCCCGGGCGGCGGTGCGCTCCGCCGCCCGGCGGGGCACCGTTCGGGCGAGGCGACGCGGGCGTCGTTAGGCCGGGCGGCAAGGGTGGCATCGATGCACCGGTACGGCCTTAGGGAGGGGTGTCGGCGGCGCGTCACCCGTTCCACCCACCCCGCGCGCAACTCATCTCATATCTGAGATAGTCTCACCTCATGTCAGACGACTACCTCGTACGCATCGGCAAGCTCATCCGTGACGCACGACAGCACCGCGGCTGGACACAGTCACAGCTCGCCGAGGCTC
Organism: Streptomyces griseoaurantiacus; assembly: GCA_014656015.1. Taxonomy (GTDB): domain Bacteria; phylum Actinomycetota; class Actinomycetes; order Streptomycetales; family Streptomycetaceae; genus Streptomyces; species Streptomyces griseoaurantiacus. The sequence continues at coordinate 39,262 of BNBP01000002.1, forward strand.
TCGGTACCAGTCAGAGCGCCGTGAACCGCATCGAACGCGGCAACCAGAACATCAGCCTTGAGATGATCGCGCGCATCGGCGAGGCCCTGGACAGTGAGATCGTCTCCCTGGGCTACGCGGGTCCGATGCACCTGCGGGTGGTCGGCGGACGCCGGCTCTCCGGTTCCATCGACGTCAAGACGAGCAAGAACGCGTGTGTCGCGCTGCTGTGCGCCTCCCTGCTCAACAAGGGGCGCACGGTGCTGCGCCGGGTCGCCCGCATCGAGGAGGTCTACCGCCTCCTGGAGGTGCTGAACTCCATCGGCGTCCGCACCCGCTGGATCAACGACGGTGTGGACCTGGAGATCGTGCCCCCGGCCGTGCTGGAGATGGCCGCCATCGACGCGGACGCCGCCCGCCGCACCCGGTCCATCATCATGTTCCTCGGCCCGCTGCTGCACCGCATGGAGCACTTCAAGCTCCCGTACGCCGGCGGCTGCGACCTCGGCACCCGCACCGTCGAACCGCACATGATCGCGCTGCGCCGGTTCGGTCTGGACATCACCGCTACCGAGGGGCTCTACCACGCCCAGGTGGACCGCTCCGCGACGCCCGGCCGGCCGATCGTGCTGACCGAGCGCGGGGACACCGTGACGGAGAACGCGCTGCTGGCCGCCGCCCGCCACGAGGGCGTCACCGTCATCCGCAACGCCTCCTCCAACTACATGGTCCAGGACCTGTGCTTCTTCCTGGAGGCACTGGGCGTCCAGGTGGAGGGCATCGGCACCACCACGCTCACCGTGCACGGCGTGCCGAACATCGACGTCGACGTGGACTACTCCCCCTCCGAGGACCCGGTGGAGGCGATGAGCCTGCTCGCCGCCGCCGTGGTGACGGAGTCGGAGCTGACGGTGCGCCGGGTCCCCATCGAGTTCCTCGAGATCGAGCTCGCGGTGCTGGAGGAGATGGGCCTGGACCACGACCGCTCTGCGGAGTACGTCGCCGACAACGGCCGTACGCGGCTGGTGGACCTGACCGTGCGCCCCTCCAAGCTGGAGGCGCCGATCGACAAGATCCACCCGATGCCGTTCCCCGGCCTCAACATCGACAACGTGCCGTTCTTCGCGGCCATCGCGGCCACCGCGCAGGGCAAGACCCTGATCCACGACTGGGTCTACGACAACCGCGCCATCTACCTGGCCGACCTCAACCGCCTCGGCGGCCGCCTCCAGCTCCTCGACCCGCACCGGGTCCTGGTGGAGGGTCCCACCCGCTGGCGCGCCGCCGAGATGATGTGCCCGCCGGCCCTGCGCCCGGCGGTGGTCGTCCTGCTGGCGATGATGGCGGCCGAGGGCACGTCGGTGCTGCGCAACGTGTACGTCATCAACCGCGGCTACGAGGAACTGGCCGAGCGCCTCAACTCGGTGGGCGCGCAGATCGAGACGTTCCGGGACATCTGACGTGCGGGTGCCGCCGCACCCCCTCCGACCTGCCGCTCGGCGGGGCGGGGAGGAGTGCGGCGCACGCCACCCCTCGCGGCCGGACGGGCCCGGCACCAGGCTCACGCCGGTGAGGTGTGCTGCTCGTGCCGCTCAGTCGTCCTGCCGGCTCTCGGGCATCAGCGCCCGCAGGCTTTCCGGCATGTCCTCGCCGAACGCCTCCTCGAGGTGTTCGTTCATCACGTCGTCTGCCTGGCTCATGCGGGTGAACATGGCCTGTTCGTAGGCTTCGAGGCCCGCTTCGAGGTCGTCGGGGTGAGCGGCGAGGGCGCCGGCGAGTTCGGCGCCGTCGCACATGGCCCAGTTGGCTCCCTCGCCGTTGGGGACCTGCAGGTGTGCGGCGTCGCCGATCAGGGTCACCCCTGGCGTCCGCTGCCAGCGGTGCCCGTCGGGCAGGGCGAAGTGCGGACGCAGGACGGGCGGGGTGTCGCTGTCGGTGATCAGCGCGGTGATCTCCGGGGCCCAGCCCTCGAACTCGGCGGCGACGCGGGCGGTGGCCGCGGCGGAGTCGGTGAAGTCGATCCGGTCGAACCAGTCCAGCGGCCTGGTGAGGGATATGTAGGCGTGCAGGGTGTCACCGCGTTCGCGGTGCGCGGTGATGCCCCGGTCGGGTGCGGGGACGAACATCATGCCGCCGCCCACCGCCTTCGCGGCGCCCGGGTGCCGCGTGTCGGCCTCGTGCAGGTAGGTCTCGACGAACGAGGTGCCGGCGTACTCCGGTGTCGCCGCCGACAGCAGCGGGCGGATCCTCGACCAGGCGCCGTCGGCACCGACGAGCAGCTCGGTGACGAGGGTGCGGCCGTCGGCGAAGGCGACCTCGTGGCGGCCCTCGCCGAGGCCGCGGGCTCCGGTGACCTTGGCGCCCCAGTTCACCGTGCCGGCGGGGAGCGCGTCGAGCAGCATCCGCCGCAGATCCGCGCGCTGGGCTTCGGGCCTGCCGCCCTGGCCGTCGTCGGCCTTCTCGAACAGCAGGGTTCCGTCCTCGCTGAGCGCCCGCATCGCCTGGCGGCCTTCCAGCACGATGGCGCGGAATGCCTCCCGCAGGCCCGCGGCTTCGATGGCGAGCTGGCCGTTGTAGTCGTGGATGTCGAGCATGCCGCCCTGCGCCCGCGCATCGGGTGAGGCTTCGGCTTCGTAGACCTCGACCGGTATGCCGTGCACGTGCAGGACGCGGGCCAGGGTGAGGCCGCCGAGCCCGGCGCCGACGATCGTGACAGTTTTCATGACGACTCCCAGTGGACTGGATCGATGCAGCCGCGCCACCCCATTTGGTGCAGCGTGCCAAAATGGAACGCTACACCAAGTTGGTGCGGCGAACCAAGTTGGCACGGTGCACTAAATGTGTCACCATGGAGGCATGACAACGCCAACCCGTCGCCCAGGGCGGCGTAATCAGGTGCTTTCCAGGGATCAGATCGTCGCCGCCGCCATCGAGTTGCTCGACGCGGGCGGCGAGGGTGCGTTGACCGTTCGGGCCCTCAGTGAGCGCCTGTCGACGGGGGCGGGGGCGATCGCGTACCACGTGGGCAAACGGGACGATCTGCTGGACGCGGCGACCGAGACGGTCGTGACGGCGGCGCTGGCCGCGGCGCCCGCTCCCGCGGCGTCCACACCGGCCGAGGAGATCCGCGAGGCCGCCCTGGCCCTGTTCGATGCGATCACCGCTCACCCGTGGCTGGCCACGCGGTTGACCCTGCAGATCGTCCGCAACCCCGTCGGGCCGGTCACGGTCGGCATCTTCGAGCGCCTCGGCCGGCAGGTGCAGGCACTCGGCGTGCCAGAGGAGCGCTGGTTCGACGCGGCCTCCACGCTCAGGGACTACATCCTCGGCGCCGTCAGCCAGAACGTCCGCATCGAAGGGGACACCTCCGGCACCGACGGCGATGCCGACCGCGAGGAGCACGCGGCTTCGGCGAGCCTGCAGGAACTCACGCCCGAGGCCTATCCGTTCATGCACGCCATCGTCGGCCGGATGAGGGATCACGACGACCGCGAGCAGTTCCTCACGGGCATCGCCGTCATCCTCGACGGGCTCACCCGTCTCCGCTGACACCCTGCCAGGGCAGGCCCGGCCAACGTCTCGAGCGGTACGGGCCGAACCGGGGCAGCCCGTTCGGACGAGGCCGACGGTGAGGCGCGGTGCGCTTCGTCCGGCCCGAGCGGGGTCCGGCCCGAGCGGGGTCCGGTGCGTGCGGCCGCACGGCGGAGGAGGAGGCCGACGCGGTGGTGGCCCCCACGCCCGTTCAGGGCAGAGGGGAAGCGCGTGCCGGACCCCGCGCGGCAGGCGCGAATTGTCAGACGGCCCCTAGCGCCCACCCTCGCCATACTGGGCCCAGCCCCGGTCGAGGAACCGGAAGCCGGCCTCCACGTACGCCTCCGGGTCCGGTTCGCGGACCGCGACGAGCTGGATCTGCAGCGCGAAACGCACGTAGAAGCGGATCTCCTCACTGGGCTCGGCGAGACCGAACTCCTCGGTGAGCGTGGCGATCAGCGCGTCCTCGTGACGCAGCCACATCTTCTCCGCGTAGTCGATCAACGCCGGCGTGCCGTCCATCAGCGCGAGGATCCGGCTCTGCGGCTCCGTTCTCAGCTCGGCGATCTCCGCCAGGTAGTGCGCCTTGAGCGCGTCGGAGACCGAAACGCCCGAAGGGCGGTCCCGGACGGCGGCCACCAGCCGGTCGTGCCGTTCCTTCTCGTCCGCGAAGACGAGCGCTTCCTTCTGCGGGAAGTGCGTGAAGACCGTCTTGGGTGTCACGTCGGCCCGGTCCGCGATCTCGCGCACCGTCACCGCGTCGAAGCCTCGCTCCAGGAACAGCGCCGTCGCCGCTTCCAGGATCGTCGCCCGCGTCGCCGCCTTCTTGCGCTCACGCCGCCCCAGGGGCTCCTCATCCACCATCCCACCATCTTACCCTCGATCTCTTTGTATCTTGAGAGTAAAAGTAATCTCGGTATACTAAGAGTGCGGGTAGAGCTAAATGGGCTGCCCTCATCCCACGACACAGACAGGCAGTGCACGCATGAAAGCAGCAAAGTGGGCCGTCGCCGCAGCCATCTGCGCCGCGGTCGCCCTCGGCCTCTACACGAACGTGGCGGCGACCGCGGCCGCGATCGGCGCCGTACTCGTGATGGGAATCCTCTACCTGTACTTCATCCACTTCGGCCGCCCGAGCCAGGTGGCCGGCCTCGACGAGGTCACGGACACCACATGGCACACCGTCGACCTGGGGAGGACGACCGTGAGTGCCGACGGCTCCGCGTACGCGATGTTCGTCCGGCGCGGTACGTCCAGCAATCTCGTGATCCAGTTCTCCGGTGGCGGAGCCTGCTGGGACGGGGAGACCGCCGCCCGTCCGATCAGACCCCTCGGCCTCGTGAGCGGCTACACGCGGGATCTGCGGATGTTCTACTTCGACTCGCTGACCCGACTGTTCCCCGCCGGGCTCGCCGGGATGGCCGACCGCCGCGCCACCGCCAACGCCTTCCGTGACTGGAACATCGTCTTCGTCCCCTACAGCACCGGGGACCTGCATGTCGGTGACACCGTCAACACCTATTCCCACAACGGCACGACCACCAAGGTCCACCACAACGGGCGCAACAACGTGACGGCCGTACTCGACTGGGTCTACGCCAACTTCCCGGCAGCCGACAAGGTCCTCGTCTCCGGCGAAAGCGCCGGCGCATGGTCCTCCGCCTTCTACGCCCCGCAGATCGCCGACCACTACCCGGACTCGAAGCTCTACTGCCTCTCGGACGGCGTCGGAATCGTGAGCGAGCGCTGGCGCGACATCATGGACACGACCTGGAAAGCCGACAGCGCGAAGACCCTGGGCTTCGACATCGGCACCGACCTCTACGAGGACGCGCTTCTTCACCGCTGCGACGCCACCCCGCGCGCCATCAAGTACCTGCACGCCAACACGCTCTACGACGACACCCTCACGCGCTTCGGCGCCGCACTGAACCGCACGTCGACCGAGACCGACGCGTTCATCGACGACTGGGCGGCCAACACCAAGGCATCGATCGCACGCCTCGACAAGTCCGGCCTCCACTACAACTTCTTCCTCACCGCCTGGGGCCACAACGCGAGGAAGCACGCCACCCAACACACCCTGACGAACAGCAACTTCTACAACAAGTGCACGGCCGACGGCGTCCCCTTCTCCACCTGGCTCAAGCGCAATGTCATCGACGACGAGGACCTCTCACTCGGACAGGGACTGCTCGCCTGAGGGACCGTCCTTCGCGGCACCGGTGTCCGGCCCGGGTGTGAGAGCCGCCCCGGCGCGGATCAGGAGCGAGCGCATCCACCGGTGCGCGGGGTCGCCGGTCAGACGCGGATGCCACAGCATCGGGTAGTCGAAGGAGGGGAACCGCTCCGGCGCCTCGGCCACACGCACCCCGGGTTCCCGCAGGAGGCCGACGAGCCGCCTGGGTACTGTCGCGATCAGACGGGTCCCGCGCACGGCGGCGGCAGCCGCGGCGAAATAGGGAACGGTCAGCCCGGCGGGCGGGCGAATGCCGAGCCGCTCCAAGTGCGCCTCCACCAGCATGCGCCCGCTCTCCAGGGCCGCCACTCCGGCATGCGGATACGCCCCCAGGTCGGCCGGCGTCAGCCGGTCCCGGGTCAGCGGGTGGTCTTCGGCCAGCACGCACACGTGATCCTCGGTGAACAGCACGTGCCTGGACATCTGGGGAGGCACCGACGTCGGGACGAACGCCATGTCCACGCGGCCTCGTTCGAGATCGTCGAATGTGGTGGGACCGACCGGCTCCACGACCAGTGAAATGCCCTGGGCCTGCTCGAAGAACGCAGAGAAAACAGCGTTTCCGAGTACGGCCAGGAAATAGTCGGACGCCGCTATGCGGATCTGTCCGTTCGCCGTCGAGGGATCGAAATCGTCCTCGGTCACCAGGCTCCGCAGTCTGGGCAGTAGGTCCGAGAGTTCGGCCTGGATGTGACGGGCGCGTGGCGTGAGGACGTAACCGGTGGCGGTGCGTACGAGCAACTCGTCACCGAATGCCTCCCGCAGCCTGCTCAGGGTGCGGCTCATCGCCGATTGGCTGAGGTGGAAACGGGCCGCCGCACGTGAGACATGGCGTTCGTCCAGCAGCACGTCAAGTGCCTTGAGCAAGTTCAGATCAACGCTCTCGATATGCATGTGGCGCATATTAACAGTGCTTGACATGCATTTGACGGCATGCCCAGTCGCGATGGAGGGTCGATGTGAAGCCCACTGCGGGCATTCTTCGAACGTCCCTGGAGGACAACGATGAATCACCGGACCGCATCCTCGTCGTCGGCATCGCGGACGGGACAGCCACGAAAGGGGCCCTCCGAATACGGGTATTTCAGTGACGGCAAGTGGCTCACGGCAGAGGCCGGAACATTCGAGGACTTCGACCCGTGGACGGAGGAGGTCTTCGCCGTCGCCGCCCGTTGCGGGCGCGCGGAGACGGCGGCGGCGATCACCGCCGCCGACCGGGCCTTTCCTGCCTGGGCCCGAACCACTCCGGCCGAGAAAGCCGGCATCCTGCGCAGGGCCGCGGCCATCGTGGAGCGGCGCAGCGAGGAACTGGCCGAGACGATGGCCAGGGAGACCGGGACCACGCTGCTCAACGGCCGCTTCCAGCTCGGCCTGGTCATACAGCTCATCGAACAGGCGGCGGGCTGGGCCTACCTCCCCGCCGGTGAAGTGCTGCCCTCCGATTTCCCGGACACCACACAGACCGTGGTGCGCCGTCCGCTCGGGGTGGTCGCCAGTTTCACCCCCTGGAACGGGGCGCAGATCCTGGCCTGGCGCGCGATCCTCTCGCCGCTCGTCGCCGGTAACACGGTCGTGGTCAAGCCCACCGAGTTGGCGCCCGTCTCGGCGGGCATCCAGGTAGCCGAGATCCTCCACGAGGCCGGTCTGCCGGCCGGGGTGGTCAACGTGGTGACGCACGGTCCCGGTGAGGCGGGCCCGATCGCCGACGAGTTCTTCGAGAATCCCGCGGTGCGCTGCGTCAACTTCATCGGCAGCGTCCCCACCGGACGCATGCTGGCCGAGCGTGCCGGCGCGGCGCTGAAGCGGTCGGTCATGGAACTCGGCGGGTACAACCCGTTGATCGTCCTGGACGACGCCGATCTCGACTACGCGGTGCGCGTGGCCGCGTTCAGCGCCTTCTTCCACCAGGGGCAGATCTGCCTCAACGCGCGGACGATCCTCGTCCACCGGGACCTGTACGACGTGTTCGTCGAGCGGCTGGTGGCCAAGGCCGGCGCCCTGCGGGCCGGCTCCCCGCTGGAGGAGGAGACCTTCATCGGACCGTTGATCACACCCGAGGCTCTGAGCCGCGTCGACGAGCGCGTGCGGGACGCCGTGGCGAAGGGAGCCCGGCTGCTGACCGGCGGCACCCATGACGGGCCGGTCTACGCCCCCACCGTTCTGGCGGACGTGCCGGACGACGCGGCCGTCTCGGTGGAGGAGACGTTCGGACCGGTGGTCGTCGTACGGTCGGTCGAGAGCGCCGACGAGGCCGTCGACCTCGCCAACCGCCTCGAGTACGGGCTCACTTCGGCGATCATCTCCGGGGACACCCATCGTGCCGTCCGTCTGTCGGAGCGTATCCGGGCCGGCTCGGTGCGTATCAACCTGCCCACCATCGACGACGAGATACAGGCGCCGATCGGTGGTGTGCGCGACAGCGGTTGGGGCCGCAGCGGTCCCCATTCCCTTCACGACTTCACCGACCAGATCGCCGTCACCGTGCAGAGCGGTGAGCGTCGGCTGCCGTCGTTCTGAGTGAGAGAGGTGAACACCATGTCTTCCGCACCGCACCTCCCTTCCGGGCCGGACCCGAGCGGTGCCGCGGTGGGCGCGCGGCGTCGCGTCACCGCGGCCGTGGCCGACGCCGCCGGCGCACCGTTCGCCCTTGCCGAGCTGGAGATCGACGCGCCGAGGGCCGACGAGGCCCTGATACGGATCGACGCCGTGGGCGTGTGCCACGCCGACGTCCAGGCACGGACCGGCGCGCTGCCGGTCCCGGCACCGCTGGTGGCCGGCCACGAGGGCACCGGAACGGTCGAGGAAGTGGGCGGTTCGGTGACCGGGCTGCGGCCCGGCGACCGGGTCGTGCTGACCTTCGACTCCTGCGGGCGCTGCGGCCCCTGCCGGGCCGGTGTCCCCAGCCAGTGTCACCGGTTCGTGTCCCGCAACTTCACCGCGGGTACCCGCGAGGACGGCACCGCGCGCCTGTGGCGCGACGGCGAGCCGGTGAACGGGAACTTCTTCGGTCAGTCGGCGTTCGCCACACATGCGTTGGTGAACGAGCGCAACGCGGTCGTCGTCGACACCGACCTTCCCGCACGGCTGCTCGCGCCCTTCGGCTGCGCGGTGCAGACCGGGGCGGGCAGTGTCCTGAACGTCCTCGCGCCCGCGCCCACGGCGCCGGTGGTGGTGATCGGCGCCGGTGCCGTGGGCCTGTCGGCGGTGATGACGGCCGCCCTGGAAAACCGCACGGTGATCGCCGTGGACACCCGTGACAGCCGGCTGGACCTGGCCCTCGATGTCGGCGCCACGCATGTGGTCAACGCGTCCCGTGGCGCCACCGACGAAGGGGTGCGGTCGATACTCGGCGGCGGCGCCTCTCACATCGTGGAGAGCAGCGGGTCTCCGGCGGCGCTGGGGGACGGCATCCGGGCCCTCGCGAGTGGCGGCACCATCGCCGTCGTGGGGACCGCCCGGGCCGGCACCACCGTCCCGCTGGACGTCATGGACCTGGTCAATGGCAGTAAACGCCTCGTCGGCGTGGTGGAGGGAGCGTCGCGCCCCCACGAACTCATCCCCCGTCTGGTGGCCATGGCGGAACGCGGGGACCTGCCGTTCGACCGGCTGGTGACCACCTTCCCGTTGAGCGACATCGACGCCTGGACCCAGGCGGTCGAGAGCGGCGAGGCCGTCAAGCCGGTCCTGCTGCCGGCCTGAACCCCTCGCGGGCCTCGGACCCCAGTCGAGGACCGAGCCGGGCGCCCTGGGGCAGGGGGCACAACGCCCACACCGTCTTGCCCGGGCCGGGGCGGCCCTGTACGCCCCAGTCGGTGGCGAGTGCCTCGACGAGGAGCAGTCCGCGTCCCGCGTCCTCCTCGGGGGCGGGGGTCCCGCGCACCGGGAAGGCGGGGTGGGTGTCGGTGACCTCGATCCGGAGCGTGCCCCGGGTCTCGTCGCGGAGCAGGGACAGGGCGAAGTCCCGTCCCGGGACCCGGCCGTGGAGGACCGCGTTCGCGGCGAGTTCCGCGACGACCAGTACGGCGGTGTCGTGCGCCTCGGTGCCGTGCGGGAGGCCCCACTCGGCGAGCTGATGCGCGGCGAGCAGCCGGGCGAGGCGGGCACCACGGCGGGTGGCGGAGAAGCGCTGACGGAACGCGTCCACCGGGACGGCGCTTCGGACGTGAGGGATCGGCATGCGGTCCAACCTGCCGAGGTGCTCCGGCCGTCCGGCAGGTCCGCGGCCGATACAGATCGCGCTGTACTGGTCGGCCCACTGGACCGGACCGGTCGCTGTACGTGACGATGCATGCGCCGAGCGTGGCGCAGCGCGGACGGCGGACGGTACGGCAGGCGTCGGGCCCGGCACACACACGGCCCGGCGGCACGGATGAAGGCGGCCGCGATGGCGACGGGCAACGGCGGCGGGAAAGCGGGGCAGGGCGGGGGCGGTGGCTGCGAGCCGGAACTCTCGGACAGCCTGCGGACGTTCGGGGCGGTCCTCAAGGTCCTGCGGGAGGAGGCACGCCTGACTCAGGAGCAGTTCGCGCCGCTGGTGCGGTACTCGGTCGCGTACGTCGCGAAGATCGAACAGGGCAAACGGTTCCCGCCGAGGGACCTGCTGGACCGCGCAGAGGAGGTGCTGGGCGCGGTCGCGGGACGGGTCTTGAGGGCGGCGGCGAAGAGCCTCACGCGGAAGGCGGGGCTGGCGTCGTGGTTCCGGCAGTGGGCGGCGGTCGAGGAGGAGGCGGTGTCGCTCTACGCGTACGAATGCCGTGCCGTTCCCGGGCTGTTGCAGCCTGAGCCGTACATCCGCGCGATCTTCGAGCGGCGGCTGCCTCCGTTGTCCGAGGAACAGATCGAGCATCAGGTCGCGGCACGGCTGGAACGCCAGCAGCTGCTGACCGAGCGATCTCACACGGCCTTCAGCTTCGTCATCGAACAGGCCTTGCTGGAGAGGCACATGGGCGGCCCGACGGTCACCCGGCACCTGCTGGAGCACCTGCTGGAGCAGGGGTCTCGAAGGAACGTCGAGCTCCAGGTGATGCCTCTGCGTCAGTACGACCACGCGGGCATCGACGGCTTGATGTACCTGGCCGAGACGTCCCGGCACGAGTGGGTGGGCTACTCCGAGGGCCAGCAGTCGAGCGTTCTCATCACAGCGCCGAAGGACGTAAGCGCCATGCTCCAGCGCTATGGCAAGCTGCGTTCACAGGCCCTCGGCCGTGAGGCCACGGTGAGCCTGCTGGAGCAGATGCGAGGAGCGCTATGAGTACCACTGAAACTGAACTGGCATGGTTCAAGAGCAGTTACAGCGGCAGCTCCGGTGACAACTGCGTCGAGGTCGCCGTGCGCACCGCGGCCGTCCTCGTCCGGGACTCCAAGGATACGGACCGGCGCGCGCTGGCCGTGTCCCGGGACGCCTGGGCCGCGTTCACGGCGCTGGCGGCGGGCTCGCGCCGCTGAACCGCCGGCGAGGACGGCGTGCGTCGCCGCCCCCGCCGGTGCGTCACGGAGCCACGTCCACCAGGACCTTGCCGACCGCGCCCTCCGCCACCGCGCGTTGGGCCTCGGCGGTGCGGTCGAGCGGGAAGCGGTGCAGGGGCAGGCCGTGCTCCTCGCCGACCGGGAGGGCGCCGTCGCGCAGGGCGGCGGAGACGTCCTCGGCGCCGGCGGCGAGCGCCTTCGGGCCGACCGTGTAGAGGACCAGGAACTGGAACCTCGTGTTGAGGGTCATGTTCTGGCGCACGTCGAGCGCGACCGGCTTGTTGCCGTCGTTGGCGTACGTGGCGATCGTGCCGCGGGTCGCGAGGACGGCCAGGTCGAGGTCGAGGTTGGCGCCGAGGGCGACCTCGGCGACGATGTCGACGCCGTTCGGGGCGAGGGCGCGGATCTCGGCGGCCGGGTCGCCCTCGCGGTAGTTGACCACGTGGTCGGCGCCGGCGGCCTTGGCCAGCCGCGCCTTCTCGGGGCCGCTGACCGTGCTGATCACGGTGGCCCCGGCCCAGCGGGCGAGCTGGATCACGGCGTGCCCGACCGCGCCGGCGCCGCCCGCGGCGAGCACGACCTTGCCCTCCAGCGCGCCCGGCGACAGCCGGTCCGGCGCGTCCTCGGCGACGGTGAGCGCGCGGTGGGCGGTGAGCGCGGGAACGCCGAGCGCGGCGGCGACGTCGAAGCCGACCTCGTCGGGGAGCGGGGCGGTCCGCTCGACGGGGACGACCGTGTACTCGGCGGCGGTGCCGGTGGGGCGTCCGCCGGCGGCCATGTGGAGCCAGACCCGCTGTCCGACGCGGCCGGCGTCCACGCCCTCGCCCACGGCGTCGATCACGCCGCCGGCGTCGTGGTGCGGGGTGTACTCGGGGAACGCCAGGGAGCCGTTGGCGCCCTGGCGGGCCTTCCAGTCGGTCGGGTTGACGCCGGAGACGGCGACGCGCACGCGGACCTCGCCGGGTCCGGGCTCGGGCAGGTCGCGCTCGACGAGTTCGAGTACCTCGGGGCCGCCGTTGGCGCGGTAGATGATGGCCTTCATGATCCGTCCTTCGTCCTTGTGCTTGTCCTCGTCCGCCGTCATGCGCGCGGTCGGACGTGGCGTGGGGTGTTCGGGTCGGTGAGCGCTGTGTCGGTGATGGCTTCGGTGACGCGGTGCGCGGGTGACAACACGCGGAAGCCGCTGGTCATTTCCGGGCGTCGGCGGGGGCGGACGCGAGTGCGTCCAGGGCGGCCAGGGTCTCGGCGTCGAGCGTGACGTGCGCGGTCGCCAGGTTGGCCTCGAGGTGGGCGGCGTCGGCGGTGCCGGGGATGAGGAGCACGTTCGGCGCGTGGTGCAGCAGCCAGGCGAGACCGACCTGAGAGGGCGTCACGTCCAGCGATTCGGCCACCCGGCGCACCAGGGGCTCCTCGGTGACCTTGGGGACGTCCGGGAAGAAGGCGCCGCCCAGGGGGAAGAACGGGACCCAGGCGATGTTCTCGGCCTCGCACAGCCGCAGCATCTCCTCGTCCTCGCGGGAGAGCAGGCTGTAGGCGTTCTGCACACAGACGATGCCGGCCGGCAGGGCGCGGCGCAGTCCCTCGAGGTCGACGCCGCTGAGGCCGATCTCGCCGATCAGGCCCTTCTCACGCAGGGCGAGCAGTTCCGCGAGCTGGTCGTCGAGGTCGACCACCTGCTCGCCCTCCGCGCGCAGGCCGGGGCCGACGTCCAGACGGCGCAGGTTGACGACGTCGAGCCGTTCGACGCCCAGGCCGCGCAGATTGTCCTCGACGGCGGCCCGGAGCTGTGCGGGGCGCTGCGCGAGGCGCAGGGGCAGGGGGCCGCCGGGGTCGGGGACGGCGCCGACCTTCGTGACGACCAGGACGTCGTCCTCGGGGCGCAGGGCCTCGCGGAGCACGTCGTTGGCGTAGCCGTGGCCGTAGAAGTCGGCGGTGTCCACGTGGTCGATGCCCAGCTCGACGGCGCGGCGCACCAGCGCGAGGGCCTCCTCGCGGCGGTGGAGCAGGCGGTCGAGCTGGGCGGCGCCGTAGCCGACGCGGTGGAGTGTGCGGGAACCGAGACGGGCGGTGGGCGCGGGCGCCGGGGCGGGTGTGCCGGTTGTCATGCGGGCAGCCTAGGAGAACGAATGACAGATGACAAATTCTGTCAGTCCAATCTCTCGTCCCAGGGCGCTGCGGCTCTCACGGTGCGGCCGTCAGCGTGACCGTGCCCTCGGCGATGCGGTGGACGCGGGGCAGCGGCAGGCCCGTGGCGCTGAGCTCGACCAGGCTCACCTGGACGTGGGCCGTGCCCGCCGCGTAGGTGCGCGTGCCGGTGGCCGTGCGGGTCCAGCGGTGGGTGGCGCCGTCACAGAGGGCGGAGGTGCTGCCGATGCCGTGGTGGACGCGCGGGTCGGCCTGGGACAGGGAGACGGAGAGGAAGACGGGACCGGCCGCGGGGGCGCAGCGGTAGCTGCCGGTGAGGGTGGGGTGCCCGGTGGCGGTGAGCGGGGCGGTGGAGTCGACGGTGATCTCGTCGACGGGCACGGCGGCGGTGCGGGCGGCGGCCGCGGGGGCGGCGGTGAGAAGCAGGGCGCCGGCGAGGGCCGGGACGAGGAGGGAGGGGCGCATGGGGCTCCTTCGGCGAGGCGGGTGGAGTCGCCGGTTACCTTCCACGGGCATCCGCGGGGTCACGGCCGGGGCGGCACGGTCACTCCCGTGGCCCACGGGACGGAGCGCGGGCGGGCCGGAGCCCCCGGTGGAGGTCCCCGGTGGAGGTCCCCGGTGTCAAGCCGCACCGTCGATCATGATCAGAATCACAATCGAACGGTACGGGGACGAGCCCCCTCTACCGCACGTTTAACTGATCCCCGAAACGCGAAGCGGCGTCACGGCCCACGATTTCCGTCGGGCCTTTTTCGCCCTGCCCGCGGACGTCACCGCAGGAAAGGATTTCTCGTGAAGACAGAGCCGAATTCCGGCAGCCTCATGGGGGCCACGGTCTCCGGTTTCGAGTTAGCCGGCGCCTCGGACGCCGACCTCGCGGAACTGAAGGCCTCCCTCTACCGACACCGCCTCCTGGTCCTCAAGGAACAGCACCTGGAGCCCAAGGAGTTCGTGGCCCTGGGACGCGCACTCGGCACCATCGAGGTGTACTACGAACCGATGTACCACCACCCGGAACACCCGGAAATATTCGTATCGGGGACGAAGCCGGGCGACAGCACCGAAGGTGTGCCGCAGACCGGCAAATTCTGGCACGCCGACTATTCCTTCATGTCGAATCCTTTCGGCATCACGATGACGTATCCGCAGATCGTGCCCAAAACGAATCGCGGTACCTTCTACATCGACATGGCGAAGGTCTTCGCCGAACTGCCCGACCGGCTGAAGGACCGGTTGCGCGGCACCCTCGTCGAGCACAGCCCACGCCGCTACTTCAAGATCCGCCCCACCGACGTGTACCGGCCCATCCACGAGGTGCAGGCCGAGATCGAGCAGGTCACCCCGCCGGTCTTCCACCCGACCGTCTTCACGCACCCGGTGACCGGCGAGGAGATCCTCTACGTGAGCGAGGCCGCCTCGTTCGGCTTCGTCGAGCCCGACGGCACCCGGCTGCCTCCGGAGATCCTCCAGGAAGTGCTCGAACGCAGCGGACAGCTCGACACCGGCTTCACCGATCCGCACATCCACCTGCAGAGCTTCACCGAGGGCGACCTGCTGCTGTGGGACAACCGGGCACTCGTGCACCGGGCGCTGCACAACCCCCGTCCGGAGCCCGCCCAGTCGTACCGGGTCACCGTGCACGACGACTTCCCGTTCTTCGGGGTCGCCGGATGATGCCCCAGCAGCTTGCCACCGACCGGGAACTGCTGGACGGCGTGCTGCGGCCCTACCGGGACCACAGCCGGTACCTGCGGGAGGCCGAGGTGACCGGACGCCCGGACACGGTGAGCGCCCGGGGCCGGTTCGGCATCGCGGAGTCCTGCTACATCGACGACACCGGCCACTTCAACGCGGTCGAGTTCAACATCTGCTACAACCAGCTCGGTTACTACCTCATCGCCAAATGTGTCGAGGACCGGCTCTTCGAGGCCTTCTCCACCTGGACGATGGCGGACTTCTGGGAACGGCAGCTGTCGGACGTGCTGATCTACCGGCTCGGCAGCCGATTCCGCCGGATGATCAATCCCCGTGCGTTCGAGGGCGAGGTCGTCTTCCAGGAGCCGCGCGTGTCGGTGCGTCCGGGCAGACCGGCCGTCATGTCGATGGAGACGACGTGCTCCTTCTGGGACGACGAGGGCGGGTCCGCCGACGGCACCGTCAAACTCGCCTTCACCAGGCTCCCCCAGCTCACTGCCTGAGGACAACGAGGAACATGGCTGCGCAGCGAACCCGCACCCGACGGCCCGAGTTGCTCGACCTCGTCCGCGCGACGGTCGCCGAGGTGCTCTCGTACGACACTCTCGACGAGGTCGAACCGGGCGTGCCCTTCCAGGACCACGGTGTCGATTCCCTGCTCGCGGCGGAGGTCCGGGAACGCCTTTCCCGGGCCACCGGCGTCGAGCTTCCCTCGACCGTCGTCTGGGACGCACCGACACCCGCCGCCGCGGCGGACTACCTGGAACGGCTCCTCCGCCCCGCCGCCGACACGGGGCCGGAGGGCCGGCACACCGAACGGACCGAGCAGGAGGACGGCGCCCGCAAGGTACCGGCGGCGCCCGAGGACGATCCGGTCGTGATCGTCGGCATGGCCTGCCGGTTCCCCGGGGGCGCCGACTCCCCCGAGCGGTTCTGGCAGTTGCTCCTCGAGGGCCGGGAGGGGATCGGTCCCCTCCCGGCCGACCGCGGCTGGGACATCGAGGGCACCTACGACCCGGACCCGGCCGCACCGGGCAGGATCTACGTGCGGGGCGGCGGCTTCCTGGACCGGGTCCAGGACTTCGACGCCGGCTTCTTCGGCATCTCCCCCCGTGAGGCACTGGCGATGGACCCCCAGCAGCGGCTGCTGCTGGAGACCTCGTGGGAGTCCCTGGAGCGCGCCGGCATCGACCCCGCCTCCCTGTCCGGAACCGAGACCGGCGTGTTCGTCGGCATCTTCGACTCCGGCTACGCGACGGCCCTCGCCCCCGTCTTCGACCGGATCGAGGGCTACCGCAGCACGGGCACCCTGATCGGCGTCGCCGCCGGGCGCGTCGCCTACGCGCTGGGACTGCAGGGTCCGACCATGTCCGTCGACACCGCCTGTTCCTCCTCGCTGGTCTCGCTGCACCTGGCCGCGCAGTCGCTGAGCACGGGCCAGTGCGACGTGGCGCTGGCCGGCGGCGTGACCATGATGGCCGACCTCACCCCGCACATGGAGTTCTGCCGCGAGCAGGCCCTGTCCCCCGACGGCCGCTGCCGCTCGTTCGCGGACGGCGCCGACGGGTTCGGCCCGTCCGAGGGCGTTGGGGTGCTCGTGCTGCAACGGCTGTCCGACGCCCGGCGGGACGGACGCCGGGTGCTCGCCGTGGTGCGTGGTTCGGCCGTCAACCAGGACGGTGCCTCCAACGGGCTGTCCGCGCCCAACGGCACCGCCCAGCAGCGGCTGATCCGCAAGGCGCTGCGCAACGCGGGGCTCGAGGCCGGTGACATCGACGTCGTCGAGGCCCACGGCACGGGGACACCGCTCGGCGACCCGATCGAGGCGCACGCTCTGCTGGCGACCTACGGCCACCGCCCCGCCGACCGGCCGGCCCTGCTCGGCTCCGTCAAATCCAACATCGGGCACACCCAGGCGGCGGCCGGGGTGGCCGGTGTGATCAAGACCGTCCTGGCGATGTCGCACGGCGTGGTGCCGAGAACGCTGCACGCCGAGAAGCCCTCGGACCGGATCGACTGGTCGGCCGGGGCACTGCGGCTGGCCGACCGCACCCAGCCCTGGCCGGACCGTGGCCGCCCCCGCCGGGCGGCCGTCTCCGCCTTCGGCGTCAGCGGCACCAACGCCCACGTCCTCCTCGAACAGTCCCCGGACGAACCCGGCCCCGCCCCGGAGCGCACCGACGGACCCGCCGTGTGGGCCTTCGCCGCGAAGACCCCGGCGGCGCTGCGCGCCTACGCCGCCCGGCTGCGGACGCTCGCCGAGGAGGCCGCCGATCCGGCCGCAGTCGGCCGCGCCCTGCGCGGGAGCCGCACCGACTTCGCCGAGCGGGCCGTGGTGTTCGGCGCCGACCGGGACGAACTGGTCCGCGGCCTCCAGGCGGTGGCCACCGGCACGAACACCGGCCGCGCGGTGGTGGGCACCGCGCGGCACGACCCGGGCCCGGTGTTCGTCTTCCCGGGCCAGGGCTCGCAGTGGCCCGGCATGGGCCGCGAACTCCTCGCCTCCTCCCCGGGGTTCGCCGCGTGGATCGCGGAGTGTGACACGGCGTTCCGGCCCTATGTGGACTGGTCCCTCACCGAGGTCCTGCGCGAAGGGGCCGCTCTGGAGCGGGTGGACGTGGTCCAGCCTGCCCTGTTCGCCGTCCTCGTCGGCCTGGCCCGGCTCTGGGAGCGACACGGCGTCCGGCCCCGCGCCGTGCTCGGCCATTCCCAGGGCGAGATCGCCGCGGCGTACGTGGCCGGTGCGCTGTCGCTGGACGACGCCGCCCGCGCGGTGACGCTGCGCAGCAGGGCGATCACCGTTCTGGCCGGGCAGGGCGGCATGGCGGCGGTGATGCTGAGCCGCGAGGAGACCGAGCGCCGGCTGCGGCCCTACGCGGGGGCGCTGTCCCTGGCCGCGGTGAACGGCCCGGCGGCGTGCGTGGTCTCCGGCGAGGCGGGCGCTGTCGGAAAGCTGGTCGCCGAACTGGACGCCGAGGGCATCTGGGTACGCCGGATCGCCGTGGACTACGCCTCCCACTCGGCCTCCGTGGACGGTGTCGAGGCGGCGATCCGCGAGGCCCTCGCCCCCGTCCGGCCGCGGCGGGTCACCGACGTCGAGTTCTGCTCGACGGTCACCGGCGACATGCTCGACACCGATGCGCTCGACGCCGGCTACTGGTTCCGCAACCTGCGCGGGACCGTGCGGTTCGAGGACGCGGCCCGCACCCTCCTGGCACGGGGCAACCGCACCTTCATCGAGATGAGCCCGCACCCGGTGCTCACCACCGCGCTGCAGCAGATCCACGAGGACGCGCTGGTCCTGCCCACCCTGCACCGCGACCGGCCGGGGCCGGAGGACTTCCTGGCCCAGGTCGCCGCCGCCCATGCCGGCGGTGTCGAGGTGGACTGGGACACCCTGCTGCCGCCGACGGGCCGGGACCCGGACCCGGCGGTCCTGCCGACCTATCCCTTCGACCGGCGGCCCTACTGGCCGGACGCGCCCGCCCGGCGGGCCCTGCTCGGCACGCCCTCCACGCACGCCGGCACCGGCGACACGCTGCTGGACGGGGAGGTCGGCCTGGACTCCCACCCCTGGCTCGCCGACCACGCGGTCGCCGGAACGGTGCTCTTCCCCGGAGCCGGCTTCGTCGACCTGGCCCTGCAGGCGGCACGGGCGGTCGGCCTGTCCGGGCTGGACGAACTCGCCCTGGAGGCGCCGCTGGTCCTGATCGAGGGCGCGCGGCGCGAGCTCCAGGTGATCGTCGGGGCGGAGGAGCCGCGCACGGTCGAGATCCACTCACGACCGGCCGGTGCCGCCTCCGGGCGCCCGTGGACCCGGCACGCCTCCGGCACCCTCGGCGAGGGCGAGGCGGCCGGCCCGGAGGGAACGGGCCGGCCGCCGGCCGGCGCCGAGCCCGTCGATGTCACCGCCCTCTACGCCGACGCGGCCGCCCTGCGGTACGGCTACGGCCCGGCCTTCCGCCGGCTCACGGCGGTGTGGCGGGCCGGCGACACCCTGCATGCCGAGGTGGAGCTCGACCCGGAGCAGCTCGCGGAGGCCGCGCACCACGTGGTCCACCCCGCCCTGCTGGACGCCTGCCTGCACCCGCTGGCGGCGGGCGTCGACCGCACCGCCCTGCCCTTCGTCTGGCAGGGGGTACGGCTCGGGCGGACCGATTCCGCCACGCTGCGGGTGCGCCTGGACAGGGTGGGCGCCGACGAGGTGCGACTGTCCGCCACCGACACGCAGGGGGAGCCGGTGCTGTCCGTCGAGCGGCTGCTGGTCCGGCCGGTCGACCCGGACCAGTTCCTGCGGGACACCGACGCCGCGCACGAGAGCCTGTACCGGGTGGCCTGGCAGGAGGTCGAGGGCACGCCGCCGGAGCCCGCGCCCTCGGTCGTCACCGTGCGCGAACCGAGGTGGCACCCCTCGCTCTCGGAGGGCGCCGACGCGGTGGTCCTGGAGTGCCCGCCCGAGGGCGGGCCGCCCGCCGAGGCCGCCGAACGGCACACCGCCCGCATGCTCGCCTTCCTGCGCGACTGGCTGGCGGACGCGCGCACGGCGGACACCCGGCTCGTGCTCGTGACCCGCGACGCCCTGGCCGTCGCGGACGGCGATCCGGTGTCCGGGCTGAGCCACGCCCCGCTGTGGGGCCTGGTCCGCAGCGCCCAGGCCGAACACCCCGACCGCGGCCTCGTCCTGCTCGACCTCGACGCCGGCACGCCGTCCGAGCCGGTCGTCGGCCGGGTCCTGGGCAGCGGACTTCCGCAATTGGCGGTCAGGGCGGGGAAGTTGCTGGCGCCCCGCCTGGAACGCGCCCCGGCCCCGGCCGCCCCACTCGGTCCCGGCCCGGACGGCACGGTGCTGATCACCGGCGGCCTGGGCAGGCTGGGCACGGCCGTCGGCGCCCACCTGGTCCGCCGGTACGGGGTCCGGCGGCTGCTGCTCCTGGGGCGCCGGGGCACCGAGGGCACCGAGGCCGCCGTCGGCGAACTGACCGCGCTGGGCGCGGAGGTGACCGTCGCGGCGTGCGACGTCGCCGACCGGGCCGCCCTCGCGGAGGTGCTCGCCGATGTGCGCCCGCCGCTCGCCGGTGTGGTGCACGCGGCCGGTGTGCTGGACGACGGGCTGCTCACCGACCTCGACGAGGAGCGGCTGCGCCGGGTGCTGGCGCCCAAGGTGCGCGGGGCGTGGAACCTGCACGAACTCGCCGGTGACGTCCCGTTCTTCGTGATGTTCTCCTCGGCCTCCGGGGTGGTCGGCACTGCCGGACAGGCCAACTACGCGGCCGCCAACACCTTCCTCGACGCGTTGGCGCAGCACCGCAGGGCCCACGGGCGGCACGCGCTGTCGCTGGCGTGGGGGCTGTGGGCGGAGGCCGGCGGAATGACCGGCCACCTGGACGAGGCGGCACGGCGGCGGATGCGCGCCACCGGTGTCGTCCCGATGTCCACGCCCTACGGGCTCGCGCTGTGGGACGCCGCCCTCGGCGCGGACGAGGCGCCGCTGGCCACCGTGCGACTCGACCTGGCGGACGTGCCGGCGGACACGGTGCCGCCGATGCTGCGCGGTCTGGCCCGCCGGGTCCCCGCGCGGCGCACCACCGCCGCCGCGCCCCGTCCGGCCCTGGCCGGGGTACCGGAACGGGAGCGGCGGAGCGCCGCGGTGGATCTGGTGCGGACGGTGATCGCCCAGGTGTGCGGCTACGACACGTACGAGGACGTGCCGGCCGGCGGCCGCCTGCGCGAGCTGGGCATCGACTCCCTGGCCGGCGTGCAGCTGCGCAATCGGCTCAACGCGGCGACGGGGCTGAAACTGCCGGTCACCGTGGTCTTCGACCACCCGAGTCCGGCGGAGCTGGCCGAGGCGGTGCTGGAGGGTCTCGGCCTCGCCGGGCCGGCGGCGACGGCCCCGCCGCCCGCCCCCGCCCCGCCGGAGCCCGCGCCCCTGCCGGACTTCTCCTCGGACGAGGAACTGTTCGCCTTCCTGGACGACGACGGCGGAAGGGCGGCCGATGGCGTCTGAGGAGGAACTGCGCGCCTATCTGCGCCGGGCCGCGGCCGAGCTGCACCGGACCCGGCAGCGGCTCGCCGCGCACAGCGAGCCCGTCGTCGTCCTGGGCGGCGGCTGCCGGTTCCCCGGAGGCGTCACCTCCCCCGAGGACCTGTGGGAGCTGGTGCGCGAGGAGCGCGAGACGGTGTCCCCGCCCCCGGCCGAGCGGGGGTGGGACCCCGAACCGGGCCTGGCGGGCGGTTTCCTCACCGGTATCACCGACTTCGACCCGGCCTTCTTCGGGCTCGGCGCACGGGAGGGAGCACTGCTCGACCCGCAGCAGCGGCTGCTGCTGGAGACCTCGTGGGAGGCGCTGACCCGGTCCGGCCTGGACCCGCCCGCCCTGCACGGCAGCCGCACGGCGGTGTTCGTGGGCCTGACGTACAGCGACTTCTACGACCAGTGGCGCACCCGGGTCCCCGAGGCCGACCTGAACGCCCTCGCCACCGGCAGCTCGATGAGCCTCGCCGCCGGGCGGCTGTCCTACACCTACGGCTTCCGCGGCCCGGCGGTCACGGTCGACACCGCGTGCTCCTCGGGGCTGGTCGCCCTGCACCAGGCGGTGTCCGCGCTGCGCAACGGGGAGTGCGACCTCGCGCTGGTCTCCGCGGCCGCGGTGCTGTCCTCCCCGGACATGTTCGGTTTCTCCCGGCGGCAGGGGGTGCTCTCGCCGGACGGCCGGTGCCGGTCCTTCTCCGCAGGAGCCGACGGCTGGGGCCTCGCCGAGGGCGCCGCCACGCTGGTGCTGCAACGGCTCTCCGACCACGAGCGCGGCGCACTGCCCGCGCTCGCGGTCGTGCGCGGCTCCGCGGTGAACCAGGTCGGTGCCGGGCCGGGCCTGACCGCGCCGACCACCGTGTCCCAGCGGCAGGTCATGGAGGCGGCGCTGGCGTCCGCCGGCCTCACCGCCGCCGACGTCGACCTGGTCGAGGGCCACGGCACCGGCACCGCGCTGGGCGACGCCGTGGAGGTGCGGGCGGTGGCGGCGGCCTACGGCGCGCACCGTCCGCCGGGCTCACCCGTTCTGCTGGGCTCGCTCAAGTCGAACATCGGGCACACCCAGATGCCCGGCGGGCTCGGCGGTGTCCTGAAGGCGGCGCTGGCCATGCGGCACGGTCTCGCCCCCCGCTCGCTGCACGCCGAGGCTCCGCTCGCGGAGGTCGACCTGACGTCGGCCAACGTCAGGCTGCTGGACACCGCGCGGCCCTGGCCGGAGCGGGAGGAGGGCCCCCGCCGGGCCGCCGTCTCCTCCTTCGGCCTGAGCGGCACCAACGCGCACGTCGTCCTCGAACAGCCCCCGCCGGAGGTCGCCGGGCGCCGCGGCGGCCGGCCCGTCCCCCGCTACCGGCGCGCCCGCCACTGGCCGGTCCAGTCCCCGAATCCTCAGGACGGCACCTCATGAACACCCTGACAGCACGGCTCGCCACCGTCGCGGGCGAGCGCCCCCACCATCCCGCCCTGGTCTGCGGCGAGGAACGGCGCACCTACCGCGAGCTGTGGGAGAACAGCGCGCGGTGGGCGGCGGTCCTCGGCGCGTATGCCGTGGAACCGGGCACCCGCGTCGGCTACCTCGGCCGGGACTCCGCGTTCCTGGTGGAGTTGTTCTACGCCTGTGCCCGCACCGGTGCCGTCTTCCTGCCGATCGGCTCGCGTTTCACGACGCCGGAGGTCGAGCACCTCCTGGACGACTCGGGGGCCACCGTCCTCTTCGTACAGCGCGACTTCGCCGAGGCCGCGGAGGCGCTCACCACCTCGGCGACCGTACTGATCGCGGAGGAGGCCACCGGGGCGGGGGACGGCGCGGGCGCGCCGGTGACGGAGGGGGCCGGGGACCCGGTCGTGCAGTTCTACACCAGCGGCACCACCGGGGTCCCGAAGGGCGTGGTCCTCGCACACCGCAGCTTCTTCGCGGTCGCCGAGGCGCTCGCGGCGGCCGGCGAGGACTGGGTGGACTTCCTGCCCGGCGACACCACGCTGGTCGGCGTGCCGTGCTGGCACGTCGGGGGCCTGTGGTGGGTGGTGCAGGCGCTGAACGCCGGCGCGACCGTGGTCGTCATGCCGGCGCTGTCCGCCGCAGGCGTCCTCGCCCTGGTCCCCCGGCACGGTGTGACGACGATGTGCGCGCCTCCGGCCCTGCTGTCCCTGATCCTGGACGAACCCGGCCGGCGGCCGGGGGCGTTGCGCACCCTACGGAAGATCGTCTACGGTGCGGCACCGATCTCGCAGACGCTGCTCCGGCGGTGCATCGAGGAGATCGGCTGCGCGCTGGCGCAGATCTACGGGCTCACCGAGACCGGCAACACCGCGGTGTGCCTGCCGCCCGCCGAGCACTACCCGGGCAATCCGCTGCTGCACGCCGCCGGCCGCCCCTACCCGGGCTTCGAGGTGAAGATCGTCGACCGGTCCGGCACCGCCCTGCCCCGGGGTGCCGCGGGCGAGGTCTGTCTGCGGACACCTGCCCGCATGGTCGAGTACTGGGGCCGTCCGGAGGCGACCGCCGAGACGCTCCGGGACGGCTGGATCCACACCGGCGACGTCGGCCACCTGGACGAGGCGGGATACGTCCACCTGCGGGACCGGGTGAAGAACATGATCATCCGGGCCGGTGAGAACGTCTACCCCGCCGAGGTGGAGAACGCCCTGCACAGGTCGCCGGCGGTGGCCGACGCCGCCGTGATCGGCATACCCGACGACCGGTGGGGCGAGGCCGTCCTGGCCTGCGTCGTGCCGGCCCCGGGCCACCGGGTGTCGGCCCGGGAACTGCGGCTCTTCCTGAGGGAGCAACTGGCGGACTACAAGATCCCGACCCGGTTCGTGGCGGTCGAGGCCATCCCGCGCAACGGCGTCGGCAAGATCCTTCACCGGGAGCTGCGCGCCCCGTACTGGGAGGGCCGCGAGCGGCAGCTCAACTGAGGGCACGCCGGGCGGCGGACGGCCGCCCGGCGTCCGCCGTCCTCAGCCGTTCCCGCCCGGCGTGAAGGTGATCGCGTACCACGGGCAGGCGTCCGCGGCCCGCCGCAGCCCGGCGTGGTCCGCCGCGGCCAGGTCCAGCCCTTCGGCCGGCCATGCCCGGCGGTCCGCGAGCCGGAAGGCTCCCGGGGCGGCCTCCTGGCAGTGCCCGGTACCGCTGCACAGGCCGTGGTCCACCGACAGGCGGGTGCCGTCCGCGCCCCGCAGGACGGCGCTCACCGGCCGGCCCCGGTCGAGACGGGGTCGAACACCATCGGCAGGGAGAGCCAGTTGCGGAAGACCGGACCGGGTACCTGCGGGATCTCCGCGCCCGGTTCCAGCCGCAGTCCCGGCAGCCGCCGGTAGAGCGCGGCGAGGGACGTCTCCAGTTCGAGCCGGGCCAGGTTGACACCGATGCAGTGGTGGATGCCCCAGCCGAAGGTGAGGTGCGGCGGCAGTTCCTTCCAGTCGCGGTCGATGAGGAACTCGTCGGGGCGGTCGTAGACCTCGGGGTCGTGGTTGGCCGCGGCGGTGACCGTGAAGACCCTGTCCCCAGGGGTGAGCGGGTAGCCCTGGACGGTGGTCTCGCGGGCGCACCTGCGCCACAGGCCGAGGGCCGGGCCGTCGTACCGGAGGCCCTCCTCCACCAGGCTCGGGGTCAGCCCCTCGATGTCGGCGAGGTACTTCGCCTTCTGCTCCGGGTGGCGTTCGAGGGCGGCCACGGTGTTGGTGAGGGCCGCCGCCGAGGTGGTGTTGCCGGCCCGGATCATGGCGCGGATCAGCGAGGCCACCTCCAGTTCGGACAGCCGGTCGCCCTCGTCCTCGGCGAAACAGAGCCGGGTGATCAGGTCGTCGCTGTCCTCCCCCGCCGCCCGCCGCTCCCGGACCATCCCCGCCAACTGCGCCTGCCACTCGTCCAGTTCGGCGCGGTATCCCATGCCCTTGCCGTCCGCGGTACTCAGCTCCGTCAGGGTCGACAGGTACATGAAGCGTTCGCGGAGCTCTTCCGGCAGCCCGAGGAGCTCGGCGATGTGCCCCTCGCTGATCCGGCGGGAGTAGGCGGTGACCAGGTCGAACCCGGTACCCCGGGCGAGGATTCCGTCGAGCAGCCGTTCCGCGAGGCGCTCGCTGAACGGACGCATGTGCGCGATGCGGGAGGCCGACAGCGCCTTGACGAACAGTTTCCGCTGCCGGGTGTGGCGCGGCGGGTCGGCGGAGGGGAACACCTGCTGGTCCACGGGCAGCGGCTCGGTCAGCGGCCATAAGGTGCTGTAGGTGCCGGTGAACGCCTCGGCCACCTTGTTCATGACCTCCTTCACCCCGGCGTAACTGCTGATCTGCACCGCGTCCAGGTGCTCCGAATGTGCCACCGGGCAGCGGGAACGGTCCCGGGCGAGCTCTTCCCAGGGGAAATCGGCCTTGGCCGTGTACGGCTTGAACACGGGCACTGCGGGGCCGGCCTGGTCCGCGGCCCCTCGCGTGGCCTCGGGCGTCATCTCTGGCATCTCGCGCGTCTCCTTGAGAGGGTTCCTGACCGTGTGTGACGACTGCGGTTCTCCCCGACGTCCGGGCCCCCAGGAGGCGCGCGCCCTCCGCGTTCCCCGCCTCGCGGGAGCGGTCGTCCGGCGCGCCGGGACGCCCCGCCGACCCCCCGCACTCTAGCGAGCGTGATCATCACCCGTGGCGGATCGACGGAATACCGTCGCGCCGGGGCGTGGGACATATCCGCTGGTCAACGGGCATACCTCCGGAGCCGCAGGGAGGCGGGGGCGACGATCCGGACGATCTAAAATGATCATCGTGCCCGAACAGCCCGCTGCCCCTCCCCCGCCCTCTCCCCACACCCCCCGTTCCCTCATCGTCACCTTCTACGGGGCGTACGGCCGGCACGTCCCCGGCCCGGTGCCGGTGGCCGAGCTGATCCGGCTGCTCGGCGCCCTCGGTGTCGACGCCCCGTCCGTGCGGTCCTCGGTGTCCCGGCTCAAACGGCGCGGGCTGCTCCTCCCCGCCCGCACCACGACCGGCGCCGCGGGCTACGCGCTCTCCCCCGAGGCGCGGCAACTGCTGCGGGACATGGACCACCGCGTGCACGCGGCGGGGAGCCCGGCGGACGAGGGCTGGGTGCTCGCGGTGTTCTCGGTGCCGGAGTCCGAACGCCAGAAGCGGCACCTGCTGCGCTCCCGACTGGCCGGGCTCGGCTTCGGCACGGCCTCACCCGGGGTGTGGATCGCCCCGGCCCGGCTGCACGAGGAGGCCCGGCGCACCCTGCGGCGGCTGGGCCTCGAGACCTACGTGGACCTCTTCCGCGGCGAGCACCTGGGCTTCGTGCCGACCGCCACGGCGGTGACCCGCTGGTGGGACCTGCCGGCGATAGCCCGGGAGCACGAGGCCTTCCTCGCCCGCCACGCCCCCGCGCTGCGGGCCTGGCAGGCCCGGCCGGACACCCCGGCCGAGGAGGCGTACCGCGACTATCTGCGCGCCCTGGACTCCTGGCGCCTCCTCCCCTACGCCGACCCGGGCCTGCCCTCCGCCCTCCTCCCACCCGACTGGCCCGGCGGCCGCGCGGCGGAGGTCTTCCACGCCCTGCGCACCCGACTCCGCGACGCGGGCGCCACCTTCGCGGGCGTGCCGCCGGCGAGTGGGGGCCCCGCCCCGGTGGGCGGGACCCCCGCGGCACGGGACGGCGGGAACGGGGAGGAGCCCGCCGGCGGTGAGGGCTGACGGACGGCGGACACGGTCCGTCGCGCCCTGTGACGCCGCGCACCCTCCCCCGCCGTCCCGGGATGAAACCGGCGCCGACCGGTCAGGATGAAGGCATGGGATTCCACGTCGACTCCGAGACCGGCCGGCTTCGCCGGGTCATCCTGCACCGGCCGGACCTCGAGCTGAAACGGCTCACGCCCAGCAACAAGGACGCCCTGCTGTTCGACGACGTCCTCTGGGTCCGCCGGGCCCGCGCGGAGCACGACGGGTTCGCCGACGTGCTGCGCGACCGGGGTGTCGCCGTGCACCTCTTCGGCGACCTCCTCGTCGACGTCCTGCGCATCCCCGCAGCCCGGACCCTCGTCCTGGACCGCGTCTTCGACGAGAAGGAGTACGGCCCCCTCGCCACCGACCACCTCAGGGACGCCTTCGCGGCGCTGCCCGCGCCCGACCTCGCCGAGGCGCTCGTCGGCGGGATGACCAAGCGGGAGTTCCTGGACGGGCACCCG
Organism: Streptomyces griseoaurantiacus; assembly: GCA_014656015.1. Lineage (GTDB taxonomy): Bacteria > Actinomycetota > Actinomycetes > Streptomycetales > Streptomycetaceae > Streptomyces > Streptomyces griseoaurantiacus. Next base: position 66,512 of record BNBP01000002.1, read on the forward strand.
GAGCCCACCTCGGTCCGCTTCCACGTCATGGAGCTGGACGACTTCCTGTTGCGCCCGCTGCCCAACCACCTCTTCACCCGGGACACCTCCGCGTGGATCTACGACGGGGTCTCGATCAACGCCATGCGCCGGCCCGCCCGCCGCCGCGAGACGGTGCACTTCGAGGCGATCTACCGGCACCATCCGCTCTTCCGGGAGGCCGGCTTCCACATCTGGTCCGAGGGGCAGGCGGACTATCCCTCGACCATCGAGGGCGGTGACGTCCTCGTCCTCGGCAACGGCGCCGTCCTGATCGGCATGAGCGAGCGCACCACCCCGCAGGCCGTCGAGATGCTGGCGCACAAGCTGTTCGCCGCCGGGTCGGCGCGCAGCATCGTGGCGCTCGACCTGCCCAAGCGCCGCGCCTTCATGCACCTGGACACCGTGATGACGATGGTCGACGGGGACACGTTCACCCAGTACGCGGGCCTCGGCATGCTCCGCTCGTACACCATCGAACCCGGCGTCGGCGACAAGGAGCTGAAGGTCACCGACCATCCGCCGGAGCACATGCACCGGGCGATCGCGGCGGCGCTGGGGCTGAATGAGATCCGGGTGCTGACGGCCACGCAGGACGTGCACGCCGCCGAGCGGGAGCAGTGGGACGACGGCTGCAACGTCCTCGCCGTCGAGCCGGGCGTGGTCGTCGCCTACGAGCGCAACGCCACCACCAACACGCATCTGCGCAAGCAGGGCATCGAGGTGATCGAGATCCCGGGCAGCGAGCTGGGCCGGGGCCGGGGCGGACCGCGCTGCATGAGCTGCCCGGTGGAGCGGGACGCGGTGCCGGACTGAGCGCGGCCCCGGTCCCCGAGGCGCCGAGGGCGCCGGGGCCGGCCCGGCCCTGCGCCGGCACCCGGCCAGGACCGGCGTCACCCCTTCCCCACCAGGCACCTGTATAGAAATGTGGAGCATCGTATAGACTTCCATTCGTCCGTGCCGTTCGGCGTTGTCCGGCCCCCGCGGCCCACCCGCCCCCGTCCCCTGGAGCGCCCCATGGCGACTGTCCCGACCGTCCTCGCCGGCCGCCACTTCCTCAAGGAGGTGGACCTCACCGCCGAGGAGTTCCGCGGGCTTCTCGCCCTCGCCGCCGAGCTGAAGGCCGCGAAGAAGGCCGGGACCGAGACGCCGTACCTGCGCGGGAAGAACATCGCGCTGGTCTTCGAGAAGACCTCCACCCGCACCCGCTGCGCCTTCGAGGTCGCCGCCGCGGACCAGGGTGCCGCCACCACCTACCTCGATCCGGTCGGCTCCCAGATCGGGCACAAGGAGTCCGTGAAGGACACCGCCCGGGTGCTCGGCCGCATGTTCGACGCGATCCAGTACCGGGGGCACGCGCAGACCGTCGTGGAGGAGCTGGCCGCCTTCGCCGGGGTGCCCGTCTACAACGGGCTCACCGACGAGTGGCACCCCACCCAGATGCTCGCCGACGTGCTCACCATGACCGAGCACTGCGAGAAGCCGCTCACCGACATCGCCTACGCCTACCTCGGTGACGCCCGCAACAACATGGGCAATTCCTACCTCGTCACCGGCGCCCTGCTCGGCATGGACGTGCGGATCGTGGCGCCGAACTCGCTGTGGCCCGAGGAGCCCGTCGTCCGGGCGGCGCGCGAGCTGGCCGAGGCGTCCGGGGCGCGGATCACGCTCACCGAGGACGTGAAGGAGGGCGTCCGGGGCGCCGACTTCGTCGCCACCGACGTATGGGTGTCGATGGGCGAACCGAAGGAGACCTGGGACGAGCGGATCGCGCTGCTCGGCCCCTACGCGGTGACCATGGACGTGCTGCGGGCCTCGGGGAACGAGGACGTCAAGTTCCTGCACTGCCTGCCCGCCTTCCACGACCTCGGCACGGTCGTCGGCCGCGAGATCCACGAGCGGCACGGGCTGAGCGAGCTGGAGGTCACCGACGAGGTGTTCGAGTCCCCGCACTCGGTCGTCTTCGACGAGGCCGAGAACCGGATGCACACGATCAAGGCGGTCCTGGTCGCCACGCTCGCCTGAGCGCGCGCACCCTCCCCGACCCCCTACGCTTCACCTCGTACGCTTTCGCACCACTTCGCACCAGCCCCGCACCGCCTCGCACCACCCGCGGACCCCGGAACCACCCCTTCCGTGATCCGCTCCGCGCGGCCCACCCCGCCGCGCCCGCACCAGCACAGAGAGCACCACCCCATGCACACCTCGGCACCCCCCGCCAACCCGCTCCGCTTCAAGTCCCCCGCCCGACTGGTCGCCGAGGCCGGACACGACCGCCAGGGGCACGGCCTGAAGCGGACGATGGGCCTCTTCCAGCTCATCTGCTTCGGCGTGGGGGCCATCGTCGGCACCGGCATCTTCGTCGGGCTCTCCGACTCCGTCGCCCAGGCCGGACCCGCCGTCGTCGTCTCGTTCATACTGGCCGCGCTGACCTGCGTGCTCACCGCGTTCTCCTTCGCCGAGCTGGGCGGCGCGATCCCGGTCGCCGGCTCCTCGTACTCCTTCGCCTACGCCGGGCTCGGCGAGGGCGCGGCCTTCCTCGTCGGCTGGTGCCTGCTCCTCGAGTACGGCGTCTCCGTCGCGGCGGTCGCGGTCGGCTGGAGCCAGTACGTCAACGAACTGCTGCACAGCCTCACCGGCCACCAGCTCCCGCACGTGCTGTCCGCCGGGCCCGCCGACGGCGGGGCGGTCAACCTGCCCGCCGTGCTCGTCATCGCCCTGGCCTGCGTGCTGCTCGTGCGCGGGGTGCGGGAGAGCGCGCGAGCGACGGCCGCGATGGCCCTCCTGAAGCTGGTGATCCTGCTGCTGTTCTGCGCCATCGGGTTCAGCGCCTTCCGCGCGGGCAACCTCCTCCCCTTCGCCCCCGACGGTCTCGGCGGCATCGGCGCGGGCACCACGGCCGCGTTCTTCTCGTACATCGGCTTCGACGCGATCACCACGGCCGGCGAGGAGGCCCGCGACCCGCGCCGCAGCATCCCGATCGCGATCCTCGTCTGCATCGGCCTGGTCACCGTGCTGTACTGCGCGGTCGCGGTCGCGGCGACCGGGGCGGTGGGCGGGGACCGGGTCGGCGGACGGCCCGCCGCGCTCTCGTACGTCGTGAACGAGGTGACCGGCTCCGCCGTCGGCGGCGGGATCATCGCCTTCGGGGCGGTCGTCGCCATCGCCTCGGTGGTGCTCGCGGTGCTGTACGGGCAGAGCCGCATCCTGATGTCCATGTCCCGGGACGGACTGGTGCCGGGGGTCTTCGCCCGGGTGTCCCCGCGGACCTCCACCCCGGTGGCGGGCACGCTGATCATCGGCGTCGTCTTCGCGGTGCCCGCGGCGTTCTGCTCGCTGGACGCGGTGGTGGGACTGTGCACGATCGGCACCCTGGCGACGATGGCCGCGGTGAACGCGGCCCTGATGGTGCTGCGGCGGCGCGAGCCGGACCTGCCCCGCACCTTCCGGGTGCCGCTGTACCCGGTGCTGCCGCTGCTCGGCATCGGCTGCTGCGTCTACCTGATGTACGAGACGGGCTGGGCGGCCTGGGCCCAGTTCGCCGCCTTCCTGGCGGCCGGCTGCGCGCTCTACGCGACCTACGGCCGCCGCCGCTCGCGCCTGTCCTGAGCACGGGAGGGCGGCCCCGCTTGCGCACGGGGCCGCCCTCCTCGCCGTCTTCTTGCGTTCCACGCAAGCACGCATGCCGCTTCCGCAAGGCGTGCCTAGCGTCGGGGCCATGAGTACCGAGCAACCTCCCCGGACGACGGCCGCGTCGGCGGGCGTCGAGGACGTCCCGGACGCGCGCCGCCTGCGCACGATCCTGATCGCCGTGTCCCTCGCGCTGATGGCCGTCATCGCCTCGGTGTCCGGGCTGAACGTCGCCCAGACCCACATGGCCGTGGACTTCGACGCCTCGGGGACCACCGTCCTGTGGATCGTCAACGTCTACACCCTGGTCCTGGCCGCCCTGCTGCTGCCCTTCGGCGCGCTCGGGGACCGGCTCGGCCGCAAGCCCGTGCTCGTCACCGGACTGCTCCTCTTCGGCGCCGCCGCCCTCGCCGCCGCCCTCGCCCCCTCGGCGGAGGTGATGATCGCCGCCCGGGTGACGGCCGGCGCGAGCGCCGCGATGATCATGCCGATCACGCTGGCGGTCATCACCTCCACGTTCCCCGAGGAGCGGCGGGGCCGGGCGATCGGCGTGTGGACCGGTGTCGCCGGGGGCGGCGGCATCCTGGGCATGTTCCTGTCCGCGCTCCTGGTCGACGTCGCCGACTGGCGCTGGCTCTTCGCCCTGCCCGTGGGCCTGGCCGCCCTCGCGCTGGCGATGACGGTGCGGTCGGTGCCCAACTCCCGCGCCCGGTCCCCTCATTCCTTCGACACCGTCGGTGCCGTGCTGTCCGGGCTCGCCGTGACCGGGCTGATCCTCGCCCTGCAGGAGGGTCCCGAGCGCGGCTGGAGCGACCCGGTGCCCCTGGCCGGCCTCGGCGCCGGCGTCCTGGCCGCCGTCGCCTTCGTGGTCTGGGAGCTGCGCCGCCGGGACGCCTCGCTGCTGGACGTCCGTCTGTTCCGCCACCGCGGTCTGGCGGGCGGCTCGCTGACGCTGGTCCTCGTCTTCGGCGTCCAGGCGGGTGTCGCCGTGGTCCTCTTCCCGTTCTTCCAGGCCGTGCTCGGCTGGTCGGGGCTGCTGTCCACCGTGGCGATGATGCCCATGGCGCTCGTCATGATGGCGACCTCCGGGCTGGCCCCCCGGCTGGCCGCGCGGGTCGGCGTCCGCTCCACCCTGGCCGGGGGCGTGGCCCTGACCGCGGTGGGCCTCGCCTCGATGGGTCTGTTCGTCTCCGTCGAGGGCGGTTACCCCTCCGTGCTGGCCGGGCTGCTCGCCCTGGGGGCCGGCATGGGCCTGTCGATGACTCCCTCCACCGAGGCGATCACCGCCGCCCTGCCCGCCGGGCAGCAGGGCGTGGCCTCCGCCCTCAACGACGTCACCCGCGAGTTCGGCACCGCGCTGGGTGTGGCGATGCTCGGCGCGCTGGTGGCCACCGGCTACCAGCGCGCCCTCGACGACAGGCTCGACGGTGTCCCCCGGGGTACCGCGGACACCGCGCGGGAGGGCATCGCCCATGCCGTGGAGGCGGCGCCCGGCGCCGGCACGCACGCTCGGCAACTGCTCGACGCCGCGCGGCTGTCCTTCGTGGAGGGATGGCAGGAGGCCATGTGGGTGGGCGCCGCCGTGATGGCCGCGCTGTTCCTCGTGATCGCCCTGCGCGGGCCGGAGAACGCCCCCCGCCGCCCCGGGGGCCCCGGGGCGGACGACGGGACCGTCCCCGCGACCGGGTCCGTCGAGGAGACGGCCGCCCGCTGAGCGCGGGGGCCGTCCCCTCGCCCTACAGGCGCGGGTCCACCGGTTCCGATTCCAGGGCCAGGACCCCGAAGACCGCCTCGTGGACCCGCCACAGGGGTTCGCCCTCGGCGAGGCGGTCCAGGGCCTCCAGGCCCAGGGCGTACTCGCGCAGTGCCAGGGACCGCTTGTGGTTGAGGAAGCGGTTGCGCAGGCGGGCGAGGTTGTCGGGGCGGGTGTACTCCGGACCGTAGACGATCCGCAGGTACTCCCGGCCCCGGCACTTGATGCCGGGCTGCACGAGCCGTCCCTGACCGTCGCGCACCACCGCGCCGACCGGCTTGACGACCATGCCCTCGCCGCCCCGCGCGGTCATCTCCAGCCACCAGTCGACCCCGGCGCGCACCGAGTCCTCGTCGCCGGTGTCGACGTAGAGGCGGCGCGTGGTGGTGAGCAGGCCGCCGCTGTCGTACTCGACCAGCCGGTCGAGCAGGGCGAGCTGCTCGTCGTGCGGGAGGGCGGCCAGACTGCGGTCCCGGGCGGCGAGGATCTGGAAGGGGGCGAGACGGACCCCGTCGAGGCCCTCGGTGGGCCAGCAGTAGCGGCGGTAGGCCTCGGTGAACGCCTGCGCGTCCACCGCCCGCGCCCGCTGCCGCTCCAGCAGCGCGCCCACGTCGACGCCCCGGCCCGCCGCGCTCTCCAGCGCGGCCAGCGCTCCCGGGAACACGGCCCCGGCGGCGGCGCCGACCGCCGCGTACTGACCGCGCAGCAGCCCGGACGCCTTCAGCGACCACGGCATCAGCTCGGCGTCCAGCAGCAGCCAGTCGGTGGACAGCTCCTCCCAGAGCCCGGCGGCGCCCACGGCCGCGCGCAGCCGGTCGAGGACCGACTCGGTGAGGGCGGCGTCGGAGAAGAACGGCCGCCCGGTGCGGGTGTAGAGCGCGCCCGTCGGCCCCTCGGGGCCACCCGGGACACCGAACCGTTCGGCGGCCGCCGCGGCGTCGCGGCAGACCAGGGCGACGGCACGCGAGCCCATGTGCTTCTCCTCGCACACGACCCGCCCGACGCCGGCCTCGCGGTACTGCGCGAACGCCTCCTCGGGGTGCTCCAGGTAGCCGTCACGGCGCGAGGTGGCGGTGGGTGCCATCGTCGGCGGCAGATACGGCATCAGGCGGGGGTCGACGGCGAAGCGGCTCATGACCTCCAGTGCGGCCGCCGCGTTCTCCTCGCGCACCGCCACCCGGCCGGTGTACCGGGTCTCCACGACCCGGCGGCCGTGCACGTCGGCCAGGTCCAGCGGGCGGCCCTCGTGCCCGCCGGGGGCCTCGGAGGCCAGCGGCTTCACCGGCTCGTACCAGACGCGCTCGGCGGGCACGTCGACCAGCTCGCGCTCCGGCCAGCGCAGCGCGGTGAGCCGGCCGCCGAAGACGGCACCGGTGTCCAGGCAGATGGTGTTGTTGAGCCAGGTGGCGCGGGGCACCGGGGTGTGGCCGTAGACGACGGCCGCGCTGCCCCGGTAGTCCTCGGCCCACGGGTAGCGCACGGGCAGCCCGAACTCGTCGGTCTCCCCCGTGGTGTCGCCGTACAGGGCGTGCGAGCGGACCCTGCCGGAGGTGCGGCCGTGGTACTTCTCGGGCAGCCCGGCGTGGCAGACGACCAGCCGACCGCCGTCGAGGACGTAGTGGCTGACCAGACCGTCCACGAACTCCCGCACCTCGCGCACGAACTCCTCGCTCTCGTCCGCCATCTGGGCGATCGTCTCGGCGAGTCCGTGGGTGTGCTGGACCTGGCGGCCGCGCAGGTGGCGGCCGAACTTGTTCTCGTGGTTGCCGGGCACGCACAGCGCGTTGCCGGACTTGACCATCGACATCACGCGGCGCAGGACGCCCGGGGAGTCGGGGCCGCGGTCGACGAGGTCGCCCACGAAGACGGCGGTGCGGCCCTCGGGGTGCACTCCGTCCGCGTAGCCCAGCTTTCCGAGCAGCGACTCCAGTTCGGCGGAGCAGCCGTGGACGTCGCCGATGATGTCGAAGGGTCCGGTGAGTCCGGTCAGGTCGTTGTAACGCCTCTCGGTGACGACGGTGGCGTTCTCGATCTCCTCGACGCCCCGCAGGACGTGCACCTTGCGGAAGCCCTCGCGCTCCAACTGCCGCAGCGAACGCCGAAGTTCGCGGATGTGCCGCGCGATGACCCGGCGGGGCATGTCGGCGCGGTCGGTGCGGGCCGCGTTGCGGGCGGCGCACACCTCCTCGGGCACGTCGAGGACGACGGCGATGGGTAGCACGTCGTGCGCGCGGGCCAGGTCGATCAGGGCCCGGCGGGCGTCCGACTGCACGCTGGTGGCGTCCACGACGGTACGGCGTCCCGCCGCGAGCCGCTTGCCGGCGATGTAGTGGAGCACGTCGAAGGCGTCGCGGGTGGCGCTCTGGTCGTTCTCGTCGTCGGAGACCAGTCCGCGGCAGAAGTCGGAGGAGATCACCTCCGTGGCCCTGAAGTGCCGCCGCGCGAAGGTGGACTTGCCGGAGCCGGAGGCGCCGACGAGGACGACGAGGGACAGGTCGGTGACGGGGAGGGTGCGCACCCTTCGCTCGGTACCGGTCATGCCGCCTTCACCTCTTCCTTCTCGTTCCTGTCGTGCCGGTTGTCCCTGTCGTGCCGGTCGTTCCTGTCGGCGGGACCCTCCGTGGCGGCGAGCCGTGTGAAGACGGCCATCTGGGTGGGCGCTCCGACCTCGGGGTCCTCCGGGCCCACGGCCTCGAACTCCACCGCGTAGCCGTGCCGTTCGGCGACCGGGGCCGCCCACGCGCGGAACTCCTCGCGGGTCCACTCGAAGCGGTGGTCGCCGTGGCGCGCGTGCCCGGCCGGGAGGCTCTCCCAGCGCACGTTGTACTCGACGTTCGGCGTCGTCACCAGGACCGTGCGGGGACGGGCGGCACCGAACACCGCGTACTCCAGGGCGGGCAGCCGGGGCAGGTCCAGGTGCTCGATCACCTCGCTCAGCACGGCGGCGTCGTACCCCGTGAGCCGTTTGTCGGTGTAGGTGAGCGAGCCCTGGAACAGCCGGACGCGCGCGGCCTGCCGCTCCCCCATGGTGTTCAGCTTCAGCCTGCGGGAGGCGATGGTGAGCGCCCGTACCGAGACGTCGACGCCGACGATCTCTGTGAAGGCCGGGTCCCGCAGCAGCGTCTGCACCAACTGGCCCTCTCCGCAGCCCAGGTCGAGCACGCGGGCGGCGCCGTGCCGGCGCAGCGCGCCGAGGAGCGCCTCACGGCGGTGGACGGCGAGCGGGGTGGGGCGCTCCTCCTTCTCTGTCTCGGCCGCGACCGCGTTGTCGATCTCCTCGACCTCGCTGTCGTCGGTCTCGGCGAGCCGGACCAGTTCCAGCCGCTCCATGGCCTGCCGGGCCAGCGACCAGCGCCGGGTGAGGTAGCGGCCGACGATCAGCTTCTGCTCCGGGTGCTCGGGCAGCCATCCCTCGCCGGCCCGCAGCAGCTTGTCGACCTCGTCGGAGGAGACCCAGTAGTGCTTGGCGTCGTCGAGGACCGGGAGCAGCACGTAGAGCTGGCGCAGCGCCTGCGCGAGGGTGAGCGTCCCGCCCTCCAGGACCAGGCGTACGTAGCGGGATTCGCCCCACTGCGGGAACTGCGCGTCCAGTGCGACCGGGTCCGCGGTGACGGTCCAGCCGAGCGGCTCGAACAGCCGCCGGACCAGCGCGGGGCCGCCGCGGGCGGGCAGCGCGGGTATCTCGACGCGCAGCGGCAGCGGCTCGGCCGCGCGCTCGGGCCTGGCCCTGCAGACACCGCGCAGGGCGCTGGAGAAGACGTTGCTCAGGGCGACGGCGAGGAGCGAGGAGGCCGCGTACGGGCGGTCGTTGACGTACTGGGCGAGGGCGGCGTCGGGTGCGCCGCCGCGGCCCTTGCCCTTGCCGCGCCGGACCAGCGCGACCGGATCGACCTCGAGGAGCAGCGCCACCGTGCAGCGCAGATCGTCCGCCTCGGGGTAGAGCACGTGGGCGGTGCCGTAGGAGGTGGAGAACGTCTGCGCGGCCTCGGGGTGCTTGTGCAGCAGGTAGCCGAGATCGGTCGCGGGGCGTTCGGGCGTGCCGGTGGTGCTGATCGTCAGGAACACGGGAATCGGACCTCGAGACGGGGCCTGGAGTACGGGGCCTCAGACGGACGTGCGGCGACGGCACGGTGGTGCGCGTCGCCGGGCCACGCCGGTCACGGATTCGTACAGGTGTTCCGGACCCGGCGTGCCGCTTCAACCTACAGCGAAGGGCACGCCGGTCATCAGGTATTTTTCCGCCCCGCGGCCGAGCCCCTGGCATTCCGTTTCGGGGCTCGGCGCGGAGTCGCGGCTCAGAGCTGGGACTGGACCTGGGAGGAGATCAGTTCCAGGTGGTCCAGGTCGGAGAGGTCGAGGACCTGGAGGTAGAACCGGGTGGAGCCGATCTCCGCGAAACGGCCGATCTTGTCCACGACCTCGGCCGGGGAGCCGGCCAGGCCGTTCTCCTTCAGTTCCTCGACCTCGCGGCCGATCGCGGCGGCACGGCGGGCGACCTCGGCGTCGTCCTTGCCGACGCAGACGACCAGCGCGTTGGAGTACGTCAGCTCGTCGGCGTCACGGCCGGCCGCCTGCGCGGCCTCCCTCACCCGGCCGAACTGTCGTTCGCTGTCGGCGAGGGAGGCGAAGGGGATGTTGAACTCGTCCGCGTACCGCGCGGCCAACCGCGGGGTGCGGCTGGCGCCCATGCCGCCGATGAGCACCGGGATCTTCGCCTGGGTGGGCTTGGGCAGCGCGGGCGAGTCGGTGAGGTCGTAGTGCGTGCCGTGGTGGCTGAACGTCTCGCCGGGCTTCGTGCCCCACAGGCCGGTGACGATCGCGAGCTGCTCCTCCAGGCGGCCGAACTTCTCCTTCGGGAAGGGGATGCCGTACGCCTTGTGCTCGTCCTCGTACCAGCCGGCGCCGAGGCCGAACTCGACGCGGCCACCGGACATCTGGTCGACCTGGGCGACCTGGATGGCGAGGACGCCGGGCAGCCGGAAGGTGCCGGCGGTCATCAGCGTGCCGAGGCGGATGCGGCTGGTCTCGCGGGCGAGGCCGGCGAGGGTGATCCAGGCGTCGGTGGGGCCGGGGAGGCCGTCGGAGTCGCCCATCGCGAGGTAGTGGTCGGAGCGGAAGAAGGCATCGAAGCCGAGGTCCTCCGTCGCCTTGGCGACGGCGAGGAGTGTGTCGTAGCTGGCGCCCTGCTGGGGTTCGGTGAAGATGCGGAGGTCCATGGCGTCCATCCTGCCCCGAAGGCGGGGGCGGGGCGCGACGGGGGTGGCGGCGGCCGTCAGCCCAGGGCCGCGTCCCAGGGGGTGGGTTCCTCCTCCGTCAGCGCGAGGCGGCGCAGCATCTCCTGGACGCGGTCCCGGGACTCGTCCGCCGCGTCGATCGCCTCCATGCACTGCCAGTACGCCCCCTCGTCCCCCGCCGTGCTCGCGAGGGCGACCAGCGACATGGCCACCTCCACCAGGAGCGAGGCCAGTTCCAGCAGGGCCTTGCGGGCGTCCCCCAGGTCGGTGAGGTGCGCGGCGCGCAGGTCGGCGACGAGGGGTGGCGGGGCGTCCAGGACCCCGCAGCCCCGGCCCGCCAGTTCCGTCAGTCCCAGCGCCTCGCCCCGGAGCTGCGGCGGGCCGGACACCGCGAGGCGGCTGCCGACCGCCTGCGCCAGGGCGTAGGCCTGCCACGCCTCCGCCGTCGTCTGTAGCGCGTCCTCGCTCCCGGTCAGGGCACGCCTGCTCTCCACGATGAGCCGCACCGCGTCCATGCGCTGCCCCCGCTCCCTCCGGCGCGCTCTTCGCACGCCCACCCGAACTCCCTTGTTCACTACCCAGAGTGAAGGTCTCCCAGTCGAAAAGCCAGAGGTCGTCCGAAATCTGTGGACAGGAAACCGCCTGTGGACAACTTTTCGACTACGCGGAGTGACTGTCGGGGTGGCTGTCGGGATGGTGGGGGCGCGGGTTCAGGCCTCCGGCGCGGGCGCCGGTCCGTGCGCGGGCGCGGGGGCCGGGAAGCGGCTCTCGTTGCGGTCGATCTTCTCGTCCAGCGCCGTCAGCAGGTCCACGTCGAGGCGCTCGCACAGCTGGAGCAGGTACGCGAGCACGTCAGCGACCTCGTCCCGCACCCGGTGCGCCGTCTCCGGGTCCGCCATCACCCGCTCCGACTGCTCCGGTGTCAGCCACTGGAAGATCTCCAGCAGCTCCGAGGCCTCCACGCTCAGCGCGGCCGCCAGGTTCTTCGGGGTGTGGTGCGGCCACCAGGCGCGCGCGGCCGCGAAGTCGACCAGCCGCCGTTGCAAATGGGCCAGATTCAACGGGTGTTCGTCGTGGGGTTGCGTGTTCCGCGGGTGCCGTGCGTCCTGGGCGTCTTCGTTCACGCGCCCAGGTGTACCACTGTCACGCCCTCCACTCCGGCCACCCGGGAGGCGTCGGAGAGGGCACCGAGCAGGCGGATGTGGCCGCGCTCGCACATGCGCGCCGCCAGCCGCGCCAGTTCCCTCGTCTGACGCGGGTCGAGGGAGCGGTCGAGGTCGTCCGCGAGCACGGTGAGGCACTGCAGCGCCGCCGGCACCTCCCCCACGGGGTCCACCTCCAGGACTCCGGGCCCGGTGAGCAGCACCAACGCCAGGGCGAGATGGCGCAGTTCGCCGTCGCCGAGCAGTTCCAGCGGGGTGGCGGGGGAGCCGTCCCCGCGGTCGACGCAGGCGCGGAGCCGGCCGTCCTCGCCGCTCTCCGCCCGCAGGCCGGTCACCGTGCCCGCGAGGCCGGCGCGGACGGCGGCGACCAGCAGCGCGTGCCGCTGCCCGCACTCCTCGCGGGTCCGGGCGAGGACGTCGGCGAGGTTGTCGCAGCCGGACAGCAGCCGGCCCGCGCCGGGCTCCACCGGGGCGCGCATCCGCTCGGGGCGGGGATCGCAGGGGAAGACCGAGCGCAGCGCCACCACCATCTGCTCGGCCGCCGCCAGCACCCTGCGCTGCCCGTCCGTGCCGCCGGCGACCCGCAGCGGGAGCAGGGCGGTGCCGAGCCGGTCGTCGGGCAGCGGGCCCCTGGTGACGGCGGCGGCGCCGGCGGTGTGCCAGGCGGCCTGCACCGTGCGGCGTCCGGGATCGCGCAGCGCGGACTGCAGGAGCGGCAGCCCGCCGGACGTCAACCGCTCGCCGACGAGCCGCAGTTCGGGCTCGACCTGGACGGCCACGTCGAGATGCACGGGGCCGGCCGGGCCGTCGGCGGTGCAGCCGATGCGGAAGCCGCGGCGCTGCTGCGGGTCGGGCCGTGCCGAGCGGGGCACGCAGGTGGCCGGGGCCGGGAACGCCTCGGCGAGGTCGTCCCCGGCGGCGAGCCGGGCGAGCGCGGCACAGGCCTCCAGGGCGCGGGACTTGCCGCTGCCGCTGGGTCCGGCGAGGAGGGTGAACCGGTCCAGGGGAAGGGTGAGGCGGCGATGGCCGGCGTAGGCGGAGAGCCGCAGCTCCGTGACGTGCGGCCGGAAGGAAACGGGGGCGGCGGCGGAGGCGGGAACGGGGGTGGGTCCAACCCGGGTGTCCGCGGGGGGTGGGGGCGCGTGCATGCGGCGACCGTAAGCGGCGACACGACTGGCGAACCGTTCCGCTACGAGGGGCTTCGCACGAACGGGGTACGGGGCCGGGCGGGTTGCCGGGGCGGGGACGGTGGCGACGGCGTTCGCGAGACGGGCCGGTCCGGCGCGCCGCAGGCGTCAGGGGGCGGCCCGTCCGGTGCGGGGCGGGCGACACGGGGCCGTCGGCTCCGGTTCCGCCGGGCACGAGTCACGGAGGCGGCCGACCCGGCGCGCCCCAGGCGCCACGGGGGCGGCCGGCCCGGTGCGGGGCGGGCGACACGGGGCCATTGGCTCGGGTTCCGCCGGGCACGAGTCACGGAGGCGGCCGACCCGGCGCGCCGCAGGCGCCACGGGGGCGGCCGGTCCGGTGCGGGGCGGGCGTCACGGGGCCGTCGGCTCCGGTTGCGCCGGGCAGGAGTCACGGGGCCGTCCAGGTCGTCGCCGACGCCGGACGGCACCGCGCCGCCGTGCGTCCCGGTGGAGCCGCGGCGCGCTACTGACCCGGCGTCCCGGCCCCCGTCTCGGACGGGGTGACCTCCGTGTCGGGCGGGGTCAGCAGGAAGACGTTCTTGTCGACCCGGTGCATGCCGCTGGCGAGGCCGAAGACGACGCCCGTGCTGAAGTCGAGGACGCGTTTGGCGACCTCCGTCTCCGCGTTGGTGAGGTCGAGGAGGACGGGGATCCCGGCCATGAGTGTCTCGGCGACGTCGCGGGCGTCCGCGAAGACGTTGACCCTCAGGACCACGAACCGGCGCCTGGTCTCCGTCTCGGCCTCGGCGTAGGCACGGTGGTCGTAGGACCGGTGGTCCACCGTCGAGGGCCAGGCGTCCCGGCCACGCAGCGGCACGACCTGGGCGAGCCCCTCCCATTGTTCGTCGGTGACATCGTGGCTGTTCACCGGCCCTCCCCGCTGGCTCGCACTGGTCATCTGCACGGGACAATTCTTACGCATCGTCACCCGATCGGCCGAACGCGACACGGTCCGCGACACGTCCGGCATGGGAGCCGTATCACCCGCGCGGGAGGTTTCCGGTGTTTCCGCCCCGTTTCAGCGCGGCGCGGGGAACGGTCCCTCACCGTGGGCCGGCCCGGCCGGTTCCGCGAACCCGGTTTCCCCGCTCCCTCCGCTCACTTCTCGTCGCCCTCGTCCGCGCGGGCGGCCTGCCCGGAGTCCGCGGCCGGCACGGTGGCGCTCGCGGCCCGGTCGCGCGCGAACGCGAAGACGGTGGCCAGACCGAGCAGCCCCGCGACGAGACCGGCGATGCCGAGAGCGCGTGCGGTGGAGTCCTCCGCGGCCGAGGACGCCTTCGGCTGCGCGACCGGCGCCGCGACCGGGACGGCACGGGCGGACTTCGCGGTGTCTCCCGCCGCCTGCGCGGAGCCGTCCTCGCCGGCCGTGCCCTCGGCGGTCAGCGTGAGCGTCGGGGCCGGGTGCTCCGGTTCCTCGGCGCCCTTCTGCGGGACCTCGATCCAGCGGACGACGTCGCCGTTGGAGTAGGTCTGGAGCGTCTTGAAGGTCAACGTGCCGGTGTCCTCGGGGAGTCGGCCGAAGGCGATGTCGAAGTCCTGGTACTGGCCGTGCCGGATGCGGCCGCCGCTGAAGGTGACGCGGGAGACGGCCTCGGTGATGCTGCCGTCGTCGGTCTTCACCGGTTTCCTCAGCTTCGTGGTGGCGACCTCGGCCTTCCAGCCGTTTTGCGGGCTGACGAGGACACCGAGGACCGGATGGTCGGTGGGCAGGTACACCCGCACCTCGGTGGTGCTGGCGGTGTCCTCCTCGTTGGGGACCCGGAAGGTGAGGACTCCGTCGGTGGCGCCCTTGGCGTAGCTGCCGGGATGGACGCCGACGTGCGCCGAGGCGGCTCCGGCGGCGGTCAGGACGGTGGCCGCGGCGAGACCGGCGAGGACGCCCGCGCGGCGGAGGGTGGTGGTGCGGGTCGCGGTGGACATGCGGGCTCCGTACGGGTGCGAGGCGAGGCGGGCTTTCGGCACCTTGTACGGGGGTGCGGGCCGAGGGGTTCACCTGCGGCGCCCTCCGGCGGGGTTCCTTCACGGGGCACGCCCGTCTCCCCGCAGGTCCGGGTGACGGCAGATGCCAGGCTGAACACCCACGTACGGCCGCTCTTGCTGGCTCCCTGGCGGCTAGTGGCCCGCAGGTGCGAGAATGATGCTCGAGTCGGCCGTGCGGCGGCATGAGGTGCGGGGCGGACACGCCCAGGCAGAGGGAGACCACCAGTGATGAACCGAACGTCCCGCCGTGCCCCTCGGCGGCTGCTCGCCGGCATCGGCGCGGCCGCCGTGCTGCTGGCGGCCGGGGCCTGTTCCTCCGACGGCTCCGACGGCTCCGGCGACACCAGGGGCTCCGGCGGTGGCGCCTCGGGGAGGCCCACGGGGACCGTGACCGTGTTCGCGGCGGCCTCGCTCCAGGAGAGCTTCACCACGCTGGGCAAGACGTTCGAGAAGCGGTACCCGGGCACGAAGGTCGCCTTCAACTTCGGCGGCAGCGACAGCCTCGCCGCCGGGATCACCGGGGGCGCGCCCGCCGACGTGTTCGCCTCGGCCAGCCCGAGGACGATGAAGACGGTGACGGACGCCGGGGACGCCGCCGGTACGCCGGCGACCTTCGTCCGCAACCGCCTGGAGATCGCCGCCCTGCAAGGCAATCCCGACCACATCTCCTCCCTGAAGGATCTCACCAGGTCGGGCCTGAAGGTCGTCCTCTGCGCGGAGACCGTGCCGTGCGGCGCGGCCACGCGGACGGCGCTGGAGGCGAGCGGCCTGAAACTCACGCCGGTCTCGTACGAGCAGGACGTCAAGAGCGCCTTGACCAAGGTGGAGCTGAAGGAGGCCGACGCGGCCGTCGTCTACCGCACCGATGTGAAGGCGGCCGGTGGCAAGGTGGAGGGCGTGGAGTTCCCCGAGTCGGCCGAGGCCGTCAACGACTATCCGATCGTCCGCCTGAAGAACGCCGGGAACGCGTCCGGGGCGAAGGCGTTCCTCGCCCTGGTGAACTCGGCGGAGGGGCGGAAGGTGCTCGGCGCGGCCGGGTTCCTCACGCCGTGAGTCCCTCGTCGCCCGTCCCCGCCGGGGTGGAGGGTGGCCCGGCCGGTTCCGCACGGGGACGGCGGGCGCGTCCGGCGGGCGGTGGGCGGGAGCGTCCGACGGGCGGTGGCCGCCGGGCCGGGGCGCCGCTGCCGCTGCTGCTGCCCGCCCTGGTGGGCATCCTCTTCCTCCTGCTGCCGCTGCTCGCCCTGCTGATCCGCGCCCCCTGGCGCGATCTGCCGGACCAGCTCACCAGTGCGCAGGTGTGGCAGGCGCTGCGGCTCTCGCTGCTGAGCGCGACGGCCGCGACCGCCCTCAGCCTCGCCCTCGGCGTGCCGCTGGCCTGGCTGCTGGCCCGCACCGACTTCCCCGGGCGCGGACTGCTGCGGGCGCTGGTGACGCTGCCGCTGGTGCTGCCGCCGGTGGTGGGCGGTGTGGCGCTGCTGCTGGCGCTCGGCCGCAACGGCGTGGTCGGGCAGTGGCTCGACGCCTGGTTCGGGATCACCCTGCCGTTCACCACGACGGGAGTGGTGCTGGCGGAGACGTTCGTGGCGATGCCGTTCCTCGTGATCAGCGTGGAGGGCACGCTGCGGGCGGCCGACCCGCGCTACGAGGAGGCGGCCGCCACGCTGGGCGCCTCCCGCTTCACCGCCTTCCGCCGGGTCACGCTGCCGCTGATCGCCCCCGGTGTCCTGGCGGGGGCGGTGCTGGCGTGGGCGCGGGCCCTGGGCGAGTTCGGGGCGACGATCACCTTCGCGGGCAACTTCCCCGGCCGCACGCAGACGATGCCGCTCGCCGTGTACCTGGCACTGCAGAACGACCCGGCGGCGGCGATCGCGTTGAGCCTCGTGCTGCTCGCGGTGTCGGTCGCGGTGCTCGCGGCGCTGCGCGATCGTTGGCTGACGGCCTCATGAGGAAGACGGAGGGGCAGGGGGAGGCGGAGACGGACGGGTTCGCGGAGGAGACCGCGCGGGCCTGCGAGGGCGGGGCCGGGGACGGGAGCGAGGGCCTCGACGCGCGCCTCGTCGTCGTGCGCGGCTCCTTCCGGCTCGACGTCACCCTGACCGCGAGGCCCGGCGAGGTGGTCGCGCTGCTCGGGCCGAACGGCGCGGGCAAGACGACCGCGCTGCGCGCGCTGGCCGGTCTCGCGCCGCTGTCGCCCGGTGCGGGCGGCCGGCTGCGGCTGGACGGGGTACCGCTGGAGCGTATGCCGCCCGAGTCCCGGCCCGTCGGGGTCGTCTTCCAGGACTACCTTCTCTTCCCGCACCTCACCGCGCTCGACAACGTGGCCTTCGGGCCGCGCTGCCGGGGCGCGTCCCGGAGCGAGGCGCGGGCCGAGGCCGCCGAGTGGCTGGCGCGGCTGGGGCTGGCGGAGCACGCGGGCGCCCGACCGCGCCGGCTCTCCGGTGGCCAGGCGCAGCGGGTCGCGCTCGCCCGGGCGCTGGCGACCCGGCCGCGGCTGCTGCTCCTCGACGAGCCGCTGGCCGCGCTCGACGCCCGGACCCGGCTGGAGGTGCGGGCCGAACTGCGGCGCCGGCTGGCCGAGTTCGAGGCGGTCGCGGTGCTCGTCACGCACGACCCGCTGGACGCGATGGTGCTCGCCGACCGGCTGGTGGTGGTGGAGGACGGCCGTGTGGTGCAGGAGGGCCCGCCCGCGGACATCGCCCGGCGGCCGAGGACGGACTACATCGCCCGACTGGTCGGGCTGAACCTGTACCGGGGCGAGGCCGAGGGCCACACCGTACGGCTGCTCGGCGGGGGCCCGTCGATCACGACGACGGAGGAGCTGTCCGGTCCGGCGTTCGTGGCGTTCCCGCCGGGTGCGGTCACCCTCCACAGCGAGCGCCCGGTCGGGGCCAGCGCCCGCAACCTGTGGCGCTGCGAGGTGACGGGTCTGGAGACCCACGCCGACCAGGTCCGCGCCGACCTCACCGGTGAACTCCGTGTCCTCGCCGATCTGACGACGCTCTCCGCGGCCCAGCTGGACCTGCGGCCCGGCGTGACGGTCTGGGCGACGGTGAAGGCGACGCAGACGCATGCGTATCCGGGGTGACGGCGGGGGCCGCCCGGGGGCTGCCGGGGTGCGGGAGAGCTCGGGCGGTTGTGGCGCGTCGGCGGGTGCGGGCCGCGGGGTGCACGCGCGCACCGTCGAACTCCTCGAGGGGCGCGTCGGCGGGTGCGGGCGTCGTGGCTTGTCGCGCGGTTCCCCGCGCCCCCGAGAAGCAGGTGGCGCCCCAGCTCTGCCTCCCCCCTCGCTACCGGGCGCCCCGCGCCACCCACACCCACACGCCCCCGTACCGGTGGACCGTCCATCCCCGGGCGAACCCCGGCGGATCGGCGTCCGGCGCCGTGAGCGCCGCGACCGGTACGCGCGTGGCCGCCTCGAGGATCCGCCCGGGCGTGCTGTTCTCGTTGTGCCCGCTGACCTGCGCCGAGGCACATCCCGTGTAGTAGGCGACGGGGATCGCCTCGCGCCCCGTCAGCAGACACGGCGGCCGCACACCGAGTCCGTGCAGCGCGGCGGCCGTGCGGGCCCAGCCCCGCCGTCCGGCCGCCGACCGCTCCACCACCCCGTCGAGCACCGAGTACTGCGCCACCAGATGGCCGAGGAGCCCCGCCGCGACCAGCACCCGGGCCGCCGTGCCCCACCGGCCGGACCCGGCGGACGTCAGGCGCAGCAGGGCCACGGCGACCGGCAGCGAGAGCAGCGCGTAGGCGGGGAGGAGGAAGCGCGGGGCGGCGTAACCGATGAGGAGGAGGTAGGGGATCGCGACGGTGGTGGCACAGGCCAGGGCGGTCGGGACGGCCGGCACCGGGCGCCGGGCGCGGACCGCGACGCGGGCGCCGAGGACGGCGAGCGGCGGCAGGGTGTACCACCACCACGTCTCGGCCACCGGGGGCAGCGGCCCGGCGCACGGCCGGCACAGGGCGCGTCCGGCGAGGCCGCGGAGCTGGTCGTCGAAGGCGAGGTTCCAGCCCAGGCCGCCCTGGATGCGGGAGGCCTCGGCGAGGCGCCGGCCGAGTCCGCCGTAGGAGGTGTACGCCTCGACGATCCACTCGACGGCCCCGGCCGCCAGCCCGCCGGCCAGGACGCCGGCCGGCACGAGCACCGACGGCACCCGCCGCCGGCCCCGCGCCGGTGCGAGCACGAGGAGGAACAGCGGCACCGTCGCCCACACCGCGTCCGTCGGCCGCATCCACGCCATGAGGGCCGCGCTCGCGCCCAGTCCCCACAGTGCGGCACGGTCGCGGGAGTCGGCGCGGGCACGCAGGAAGCAGGCGGCCGCGGCGAGGGCGCCGTAGGCGACCCACAGGTTGGGCATGGCCTGCGGCCCGTAGAAGAGCGTGACCCACAGGGTGGCGAAGAGGACGCCCGCGAGGGTGAGGACGCGGGCCGGGAGCAGTCCGCGCCAGGACCGGAACGCGAGGTACAGGCCGAGCCCGGAGAGCACCGCGAGATACGCCCGCAGCAGCACGGTGGACGAGGACCAGGAGGCGACCGGCGCGACCAGCAGGGTCACCCCGCGGGCCCTGGGCGCGCTGAAGAAGGCGGCCGGGGCGTGCGTGCCGAGTTGGCTGACGTACACCGTCTCGTCCCAGCCGAGCCCGAGGTCCGGCCGGACCACGGCGAGTTGGGCGAGAGTGAACAGGGCGGCCACGGCGGCGAGCGGGGCCCTGCCGCGGTCCCGCCGGAGCGGCCGCGGGCCGGCCGGGCGGGGTGCCGGCCGGCGGACGCCGACGAGCGTGCCGTACGCGTCCTGACGCACCGGAACCTCCATGGACACATGGCGAACCAGGACAAATTAACCCACGCCTCTCGCGGGTGCAGCGCGAGCGGGCGGACCGTACGCCACACGCGCACCGCACACGGACGGCGTGCGTCACTCGTACGAGGGCGTTTGGGAACTCTTCCACCTGGCACGGCAGTTGTGATCTTGACGGTCTCGATGTGAGTGAAAAGGAGCGACACCGGCATGGTGTTCAAACGGCTGCTCGGAGCGATGGGCGTGGGCGGTCCCTCGGTGGACACGGTCCTGGACGGCGGCGACGGCGGCGTCGTACTGCCCGGGGGCACGCTGTCCGGGCAGGTCCACCTGGAGGGCGGCGGCTCGTCCGTCGAGATCGAGCACATCGCCCTGGAGCTGATCGCCCGTGTGGAGGCCGAACACGCCGAGGGCGAGAGCGAGGGCACGGTCGTGTTCGAGCGCTTCGTGGTCGGCGGCGGCTTCCGGCTCGGCGAGGGCGAACGGCGCAGCGTGCCCTTCCGCGTGACGCTGCCGTGGGAGACGCCGGTGACCGAGCTGTACGGGCAGCCGCTGGGCATCGTGCTGGGGGTACGGACGGAACTGGCGGTGGCCTCCGCCCGGGACAAGGGCGACCTGGACCCGCTCGTCGTGGCACCGCTTCCGGTGCAGGAGGCGATCCTGGAGGCCTTCGGGCAGCTCGGCTTCGGATTCCGGTCGGCGGACCTGGAGTACGGCCACATCGGGGGCACCGGTCAGCGGCTGCCGTTCTACCAGGAGATCGAGCTGACCCCGCCGCCTGCGTACGCCCACGCGGTGAACGAGATCGAGCTGACGTTCCTGGCCTCCCCCGCCGGGGTGGAGGTGGTCCTGGAGGCCGACAAGCGCGGTGGCTTCCTCTCCCCTGGGCACGATGCGCTGACCCGCTTCACGGCCGCCCACCAGGACGTCGCGGTGCGCGACTGGAACGCGGAGGTGGACGGCTGGGTCCGGCAACTCGTCGAGCACCGTGAGTCGTACGGCTCCCACGCGGCGTACGGCCACGACGCGCCCTACGGCGACCCGTACGGCCACCATGAGCACCACGGCCACCACGACAAGCACGGCGGTGGCCCGGGGATCGGCACGGCGGTGGCCGCGGGCGCGGTGGGCGTGGCGGCCGGTGTCGCGGGCGGAATGGTCGCGGCGGAGGTCGTCGACGAGATCGGCGACTTCTTCGAGGGGGACGACGAGGACGAGGGCGGGGGCGACGACGACTGAGGGGGGCCGCCCGGCTCAGTCCCCGGGTTCGTCGGCGGCCCCGGAGTCGTCGACGGCCCCGTCCACCCGGGGGACGGGCCGCATCTCCTTCGCCGCCTCCGCCACCACACGGTCCGCCCGCTCTCCCGGCACCCCGGCGGCGATGAGGAGGGCGACGGTCGTGCGGGTGCCGTCGTCGGTCAGGGCGCCTGTGTTGACCTGTTCGAGGAGGGCGACGGTCATCGCCTCCAGTCCGGCGCTGAGCACGTCGGGCGGAAGGTGGGCGTGGAAGACGCCCTCACGCTGTCCGCGGTCCAGGATGGCGGTGACCTCCTCGCGGGCGGGGGCGAGGACCTCGGCGACGCGTTCGGCGCCCAGGTCGTGCCGGGCCAGGGAGAGCAGCAGGCGGTAGCGGTCGCCGACGGCCCACATCGACAGGGTGAAGTGGGCCAGGGCTTGCTCGGCCGGTGCTTCGGGGCGGCGGGCGCCGTCCTCCATCGTGGCCCGCAGCGTCTCGGACGCCTCCTCGGCCAGGGCTTCGAGCAGTGCCGCCCGTCCGGGGAAGTGCCCGAAGAGGGTGCGGCGCACGACGCCGGCGGCGCGGGCCAGTTCCTCCAGCGTGACGTCCGGGTCGCGGCCCAGTTCCTGACGGGCGGTGGCCAGGATGCGCGCCCGGTTGGAGCGTGCGTTGCGCCGCTGCGGTTCGCGGGCGGCGGGCTTCGGCACGGCGGGACCTCGGGGCGGTGATCGGCGGCGGAGGACGCCCCATTCTGGCACGGGGCCCCGGTCCGGGCGGGGACGCGTCGGGCCCCGCCCGGGGCGGGGTGCACGGTGATCCCCGGCCGCGCCGCCCCGCGTCGTGAACGGCCGGACACGGCCGGACACGACCGAACGCGGGCGGGACGTGCGTGTGGCCTCGCGGCGGGTCTCGTACGGGCCTGCCGTCAGCCGCCGTCCGTCAGCGCGGTGCGCGCGGCGGCGAGGACGTCCTCGGAGAGCGGGTCGTCCCTCGTGGCGCGGGCCAGGACCAGCGCGCCGAGCATCGTGCACAACCGGACGAGACCGTCCTCCTCCTCGGTCGCGAGCACGTCGGCGAAGTCGCGCACGCCCTCGGCGTAGACGCGGTGGGCCTCGCGGCCCTCGTCCGTGCGGGCCATGTCGGTGGCGAGTCCGGCGACCGGGCAGCCCTCCGCCGCGTTGTCGCGGTGCCGCACGGAGAGGTACGCCTCGATCAGCTCCCGCTGAGCGGCCGGGGCCCGCCGCCCGGCCTCCCTCTCCCCCGGGTCCCGCCCCCCCGGCTCCCGGGCGCCCCGTCCGTGGTCGAGCCCGTAGGTGCGGGCGAGCTCCCCGAAGGCGTGCGCGGTGGCCTCGTCGACCAGCGCCTCCTTCGAGTCGAACTGCTTGTAGAAGCCGCCGTGGGTCAGTCCGGCGGCCTTCATCAGGTCGGCGACGCTGACGTGGACGCCCTGCTCGCGGAAGAGCCGGGAGGCGGTCTCCACGACCCGTCGCCGGTTCTCCCGCGCCTGCGCCTGTGATACACGACCCATCGGCCACCTCCCATTTGGATGTCGCTTGCCATCTATCCTAGACCTGTTTTAGATTATGGATGCAATCTAATAGCCCACAGCACAGGGAGCGGACATGAACCTCGACAACGCGGTCGCCGTGGTCACCGGAGCCAACCGGGGGCTGGGCAGGCACCTGGCCGCCCAGCTCGTGGAACGCGGGGCCAAGGTCTACGCGACAGCACGCCGGCCCGAGAGCATGGACCTGCCGGGGGCCGTCCCGCTGCGCCTGGACCTCTCCGACGAGGAGTCCGTACGGGAGGCGGCACGCCTCGCCTCCGACGCGACCCTCCTGGTGAACAACGCGGGCATCCTCACCGGCGCGGCTCTGGTGGGCGGCGACCTCGACGCGGTGCACGAGGAGATGCGGATCAACTTCTTCGGCCCGCTCGCCGTGACCCGGGCCTTCGCCCCCGTCATCGAGGGCAACGGGGGCGGCACCGTCCTCAACGTCCTGTCGGTACTGTCCTGGCTGCACCCCGCCCGGGTCGGCGCCTACTCGGCGGCCAAGGCGGCGGCGTGGGCGCTGACCGACGCCGTCCGCGAGGAACTCGCGCCCCGCGGCATCGGCGTCTCGGCGCTGCACGTCGGCTACATGGACACCGACATGGCCGGGGCCATCCCCGCCGACCAGAAGATCGACCCGGCCGAGGTGGCCACCCAGGCCCTCGACGGCATCGAGCGGGGCCTCACCGAGATCCTCGCCGACGACGTCACCCGGCACGTCAAGCGGGGCCTGGCGGGGACGCCTGCGGCGGCCTGAGCGGGCAGACCCCACAACTCGGCTCAGGAACGGGGGCGTTCACACCCCCAGCCCGCTCCCTCCGCCGACGACGATGTTCTGCCCGGTGACGTAGGCGGCACCGTCGGACACGAGGAAGGCGACCGTCTCGGCGATCTCCCGGGCGGTGCCGAAGCGGCCGAACGGGACCCGGGTGGCGGTCGTCTCCTTGACCTCCGCGAGGAGCTCGGCGGGCAGTCCGGACTTCGTCCAGATCGGGGTGTCGACGGCCCCCGGGCTCACCGCGTTGACGCGGATCCGCCGGGGTGCCAGCTCCAGGGCCAGCGACGGGACCATCGCCAGCAGGGCGCCCCTGCTGCCCGCGGTCACGCTGCCGCCCGGGATGCCGCTGGTCACGCCGATGCCCACGGTGAAGACGACGGACGCCCCGTCGGCGAGCAGCGGCGCCGTCTTCTGCAGGGTGAAGAACTGGCCCTTGGCGTTGACCTCGAACACCTCGTCGAAGGTCTCCTCGTCGGCCTTCTCCAGGGGCGTCGGGCGGGTGATGCCGGCGTTGAGGAAGAGGGCGGTGAGCGAGCCGAAGCGGTCGCGGACCTCCTCGGCGACCCGGTCGGCGTCGGCCAGGGACCGCGCGTCCGCCCGCAGCACGACGACGTCCTCGGGAAGCTCACGCCGGGCCGCGTCGAGCGTCTCGGGGTTCTGTCCCGTGACCATGACCCGGTATCCACGCGCGTGCAGCAGTTCGGCCGTCGCCCGGCCGATGCCGCTGGTCCCCCCGGTGATCAGGGCGGCGGGCGTGGGGGCGGGGGTGGAGGCCGGGGTGGAGGCGGATGTGGGCATGGCTGAACTCCGTTCGGTGCGGGGGCAGTCGGGATCGCGGCACCGGAGAGAACCGGGCCACCGCCGTCCACCCTGCCCCCGGGCCGCGCCCCGCGGCCAATAGAAGTTGCGCATCGGCCGGTGCGCGCGGCACATCGCCGCAGGTCAAGGGCGTGCGAGGGCAGTGGCGGTGGAGTGTGCGGCGGTTCCGGCGGGGCGGAGCGCCCAGTGCGAGGGGGCGCACACCCGCGTGGGGGGCGGCGGACGGCCGGGCAGGCGCCGCCCGCGCGCGGACCCGCGCGCGACACCGGCGGCCGGAAGAGGCCTCCCGCCCGGCTCCGCGGTGAATGCCCACGGTGACGCACGTTCAGCCGGAACCGGAGGGCGGCTGAATGCTGGCTCAAAGCCGCACACGAATTGCACACATCCCCTCTACATACCGGCCTCGATGGTCTAGATTGACCGTGCTTCAGCCGCTCGGGCGACAAGCGGGGGGAATGATCTTCGGGAAGAGATCAGGGGGATGATCAATTACCGGAGTTTCTCGTGTCGCACGGGTGTTCCACCTGCGTTCGGCCCGAGATGCGACGAGTGGTCGCGCACTTCGAGAAAGTGTCAGGGAAGACGAGTTCGCTGCCGCGAGGGTGGGTAGTCAAAGCAGCGCCGAAACACCGGGGATGTCGTGCTTGGGAGGCGGGGGCCTTCCAGGGGGAGGAACGGCGCGGGGCGGGGGGCGGTGCCCCCCGTGAAGGGGAGGGACTGCGAGGGGCGGGGGCCCCTCGTGGTGAGCACAGTGGTGGGCGTGTCCGCCCACCGCTGTTGACCTGGGGGGTTTCTGTGCGACAGGGGGAATTGGTCAGCCCTTTTCCGTCCACGTCCGGGCGTCTGCCGGACGGGTCGGACGGGGCCGGCAGGACGATCAGACCGTCCGAGAGTGACTGGGAACAGCGGTACCGCCGCACGGTGATCACCACCGATACTCTGGCGACCGCCCTGGTCGTCGGGGTGATCGGGGAGTTCTTCGGAGTCCGGGACGCGGCCAACTGGCACGAGAAGTGGGGGATTCTCGCCTTCGGCACCGAGTTACTCGTGCTGGGCGCTCTCGCGGTGAGTCGGGCCTGGGCGCCAGCCGTACTCGGCCAGGGGGCCGAGGAATTCCGGCGGCTCGGCCGCTCGCTGTTCATGGCGACGGTCGTCCTCGCACTCGGCGGTATCGCTCTCACTTCGCGCAACATCAAACTCTGGATATTCGTCGCGGTCCCCGCGATCGCGCTCGTCGTCATGATCGCCCGCTATGTGCTGCGCCTCCGGCTGCACCGGCAGCGCAAGGCGGGCCGGTGTCTGAGACCGGTGCTCGCCGCCGGGGATCCGGCCACCGTGCGCGATCTGATCACCCGGACCCGCAAGTTCCCGCATCTCGGCTGGCGGGTGGACGCGGTGTGCACGACGGACGGCCTGGGCCCCGGCACCGAGCACACCGACCACGTGGGCGGGGTGCCGGTCGTCGGCCGGCTGACGGACGTCGCGAACCACGTCCGCCGCGACGGCTACCGCGTCGTCGCCATCACGCCCGATCCGCACTGGTCCCCCGAGCGGCTGCAGCGGCTCGCCTGGAACCTCGAGGGCAGCGAGGCCGAGATGGTCGTCGCCCCGGTGCTGATGGAGGTGGCCGGCCCGCGACTGCACGTCGACGCGGTGCTCGGCATCCCGCTGCTGCGGGTCAGCATGCCGGCCTTCACCGGCGGCCGCCGGGTGGTCAAGGAGATCGTCGACCGGCTGGGCGCGGCCCTCCTGCTGCTGCTGTTCGCGCCGCTGATGGCGCTCGTGGCCCTGCTGGTGAGGGTGGACAGCAGGGGTGGGGCGTTCTACCGGCAGCGCCGGGTCGGCAAGGACGGCCGCGAGTTCACCATCCTCAAGTTCCGCACGATGGTCGTCGGCGCCCACCGGGCCCGCGCCACGCTGGCGGATCACAACGAGGGCGCGGGACTGCTGTTCAAGCTGCGCCGGGATCCGCGGGTGACCCGGGTGGGGGCGGTGCTGCGGCGCTACTCGATCGACGAGCTCCCGCAGTTGCTCAACGTACTCACCGGGTCGATGTCGCTGGTCGGTCCCCGGCCCCCGCTGCCGGAGGAGTCCGCGGCGTACGGGCCGGACATCCGGCGGCGGCTGCTGGTCAAGCCCGGGCTCACCGGCCTGTGGCAGATCAGCGGGCGCAGCGACCTGCCGTGGGAGGAGGCGGTGCGCCTGGACCTGCGGTACGTGGAGGACTGGTCGCTCGCCCTGGACACGGTGATCTTGTGGAAGACGCTGCGCGCGGTGCTCTACGGGCAGGGCGCGTACTGAGGCGGGGACGCCGTACCGGCGCGCGGCCGACGGGCGCCGGTACGGCCCGGGGGGGGGACGAACGGGTCATGGGAGCTGGGAGGGGGGAACGGGTCATGAGAGTCAGCGTGTTCGGGCTCGGTTACGTGGGCTGTGTCTCGGCCGCGTGCCTGGCCGGCATGGGGCACGAGGTCATCGGGGTGGACGTCAACCGGGTCAAGGTCGACCTGGTCAACGACGGCAGGGCGCCGGTGGTCGAGGAACGGATCGGTGAGCTGATCGCCGAGGTGGTGGCCGACGGTGCGCTGCGCGCCACCGGCGACGTCCGCGAGGCGATCATGGGGAGCGAGGTGTCGCTGATCTGCGTGGGCACCCCCTCTGAGCCCAACGGCAGCCTGTGCACGACGTACTTGGAGCGGGTCACCGAGGAGATCGGCGCCGCGCTGGCCGAGAAGCAGGCCGCGCGGCAGGCCGGCGAGCGGTCCGGGGACACAGGAGCGGGGAACACCGGAGCGGGGAACACCGGAGCGGCGGGCGACACCGAAGCGGGCGGCGCCGGAGCGGGGGACGCCGGGCGGGGGGTCCGGCACACCGTCGTCTTCCGCAGCACCATGCTGCCGGGCACCTGCCTGAACCTGCTGGTGCCGCTGCTGGAGAAGCACGTCGGCGGGCTGGCCGGGGTGGACATCGGCGTCGCGGTCAACCCGGAGTTCCTGCGCGAGGGCACGAGCGTGCGGGACTTCTTCGACCCGCCGAAGACCGTCATCGGCGAGCTCGACCGGGCCAGCGGGGACACCGTGCTGGAGCTGTACGAGGACCTGCCCGGGGAGGTGTTCCGGGTGCCCGTCCCGACGGCCGAGGCGATCAAGTACGCGGACAACGCCTTCCACGGGCTGAAGATCGGCTTCGCCAACGAGCTGGGCGCGGTGTGCCGGGCACTGGGCGTGGACTCGCACCAGGTGATGGACGTCTTCCTGGCCGACCGCAAACTCAACATCAGCCCCGCCTACTTACGGCCCGGTTTCGCCTTCGGCGGCTCCTGTCTGCCCAAGGACCTGCGCAGTCTGGTCCACGCGGCGCAGCGGGCGGACGTGTCGGTGCCGATCCTCTCGCACGTCCTGCCCTCCAATTCCGCCCATCTGGAACGCGCGGTGGAGCTGGTGGAGCGCACCGGCAGCCGTCGGGTGGGCCTGTTCGGGCTGTCCTTCAAGCCCGGCACGGACGACCTCCGGGAGAGTCCGCTCGTCGAACTGGCGGAGCGGCTCTTCGGCAAGGGCTACGAGCTGCGCATCCACGACGCCAACGTGAGCCTTTCCCGGCTGCTCGGCGCCAACCGCGAGTACGTCGAGACGCGGCTGCCGCATCTCGCGCAGCTCCTCGCCGACTCCGTCGAGGAGGTCCTCGACCATGCCGAGGTGTGCCTCGTCGGAACCAGGGACCCCGCCGTGCTGGGGGCCCTGCCCCACGGCGGCACTCCCGCGATCATCGATCTCGTCCGCCTTCCCGACGCCGAGACGCGCCGGGCCGAACCGGGGTACGTGGGCCTTGCCTGGTGACACATCGTTCGACGACCAAGACGGCGGAGCGGTCGACCGGAGCAACGGCCGTTTCCCGTCAGGGAGTTCCGCAGGCCGGAAGGGTCGGCGCGCGCTGATCCTGGTGGAGAACCTCTCCGTGCCCTTCGACCGCCGGGTCTGGCAGGAGTGCACGACACTGCGCGACGCCGGCTGGGAGGTGCACGTCATCTGCCCCCGGGGCACCAAGCGGGACACCGAGGCGGAGACGGTGATCGAGGGGGTGCGCATCCACCGCTACCCCCTGCGCGCCGCCACCGGCGGGCCGGCCGGGTACCTGCGGGAGTACGGCTCGGCGCTGTGGCACACGGCCCGGCTGGCCCGGAAGGTCGGCCCGGTGCATGTGGTGCACGCCTGCAACCCGCCCGACCTGCTGTTCCTGCCCGCGCTGCGGCTGAAGCGGCGCGGGGCACGGTTCGTCTTCGACCAGCACGACCTGGTGCCCGAGCTGTACCTGTCCCGGTTCGGCCGCGGCAAGGACGTGCTCTACCGCGCGGTGTGCGCGCTGGAGCGGATGACCTACCGGGCCGCGGACGTGGTCCTCGCCACCAACGAGAGCTACAAGGAGGTCGCGGTGCGCCGCGGCGGCCGGCGGCCCGAGGACGTGTTCGTGGTGCGCAGCGCGCCGGGGACCGACCGGTTCCGGCCGGTGCCGCCCGAGCCGGAACTGAAGCGCGGCAAGCCCCATCTGCTGTGCTACCTCGGCGTCATGGGCCCGCAGGACGGCGTCGACTACGCCCTGCGGGCGCTGGCGAAGCTCCGCGAGGAGCAGGGGCGCACCGACTGGCACGCGGTGTTCGTCGGTTCCGGCGACGCCTTCGACGCGATGGTGGAGCTGTCCCGCGAACTCGGGCTGGAGGACCAGGTGGAGTTCACCGGGCGCATCCCGGACGACGACCTGGTGCGCCGGCTGTCCACGGCGGACGTGTGCCTCTCCCCCGACCCGCGCAATCCGCTCAACGACGTGTCGACGATGAACAAGGTCCTGGAGTACATGGCGATGGGCCGGCCGATCGTCTCCTTCGATCTGAAGGAGGCGCGGGTCTCCGCCGGGGACGCCGCCGTCTACGCGCCCGCCGACGACGAGTCCGCGTTCGCCAAGCTCGTCGCGATGCTGCTGGACGATCCCGGAAGACGGGCCCGGATGGGCGAGATCGGCCGGGAACGGATCGAGGGGCGGCTGTCCTGGCGCAACTCGCAGGCCGCGCTGCTCGCCGCCTACGCCGCGGCCTGCGGCGACGGCCCCCCGCGCACGGGGCGGAGGCGGCGGCGTTGAGCGAGGACACCATCCGGCTGGTCACTCTCGGACGCATCCTGCGCCGGCGACGGCGGCTGCTCGCCCTCCTCGTCGTGCTGGGCGCACTCGCCGGCTACGGCACCTCGCTGCTGTTCCCGCCCCGCTACACCGCGTCGGCATCGGTGCTGCTGCCGGGGCAGTGGGAGGAGCGCGGACTGCTGACCCAGGCGGAGATCGCGAGCAGTTCCACCGTGGTCGACCGCGCGGCCGCCTCGCTGCGCTGGACCGACGTGAGCCGTGCCGAGCTGCGGGACCGAGTGCGTGCGAAGGTCACCGACGGCAACGTCATCAGGATCTCGGGCACGGCGGACACCCCGGCGCGCGCCCAGCGCCTCTCCGACCAGGTGGCGCAGCAGTTCGTCGCGTTCGCGGGGCGGATCGCGGGCGACTCCTCCGACACCGACGAGGTGTCGGGACCGCAGGCGCTGCGGCAGCAGGTGACGACGACCAACCGCCGGATCAGCGAGCTGGCCGAGGCGGCCGATCCCGGGCGGACCGTGGAGAGCGTGCAGGCCCGCACCGAGCTGGAGCAGTTGCGGACCGCGCTGCAGGAGGCCATGAAGAAGCTGGACGAGGCCGATCCCGCGAGCAACAGGACGGGCATGGTCGTGATGGGGCCGGCGCCCCGGCCGACCGGAGAGGCCCCGCCGACGCGGATCCAGCTGGTCGCCGCAGGCGCGGTGCTGTTCCTGCTGCTCGGGATCGTCGGCCACCTCGTCGCCGCCCGGGCCGACCGCCGCCCGCGCACCGGACCGGAGATCGCCGCGGCGCTCGGCACGGTGCCGCTCGGCACCGTCGACGTGCCCACCGGGCGGCACGGCCCGAAGCGCCGCGGCGCGCGGGCCCGGCTGCGCCGGCTGCTGGGCACCGACACCCGCTGGGACGTGCCGGTGCCGCGCACGACGGCGGACGGGGCCGGGCTGCGGCTGCGCTACCGGCGGGTGTACACGCGGCTGCGGGACCGGCTGCCGGCGCCCGGAGGGGTCCTGGTCCTCGTGCCCGAGGGGGATGCGAGTGCCCGTCACGCGGCCGGGCGGCTCGCCGCCGAGGCCGGGAGCGCTCCTTCGCCGGGCTCGGCGAACGGCCGGCACCCGCTGCTGCGGGTGGTGGAGGTGCCGGTGGCCCGGCCGCTCGTGCCGGACCGCGGTGACGAGGCCGGCGCGCTGGTCGTGCTCGGCGCGGGCAACTGGACCGAGGAGGAACTCGCCGGCCTCGCCGGGGCGTGCGCGGACGCCGGGCACGAGGTCGTGGGCGTCGTCCTGGCCGGCCCGGTCCGGCTGCGCGGGAAACGGTCCGCGGGGCACCGGGACGCCACCGCCGGGGACGAGGCCGTGCCGGACACCGCCGCCCCGGCGCTCGCCGCGCGCGGCCGTACGACGGGGGGCGGCGCATGACGACGCACCAGGCGGGGGAAGCCTCGGCCGACGCTCCGCTGATCGACCTGCAGTCGCTGCTCGCGGCGGTCCGCAGACGGCGCCGCCTGTGGGGTGCGCTGGCACTGCTGGGCCTGCTGGTCGGCGCGGCCGTGGCGGTCCTGCTGCCCCCGGCGCCGACCGCGACGACCACGGTGCTGGTCACGCACGAGGACGACCAGCCCAATGACACCGGCACGCTGATCCGCACCGACGTCGAACTGCTGGGCACCACCCGGATCGCCGGGGCGGCGCTGCGGGCTCTCGGCTCCTCCCAGAAGCCCGGGGACTTCCTGCGGGACTACCGGGGCACCGGGCTCACCAACAACCTGCTGCGGATCGAGGTGACCGGGGACAGCGACGCGGAGGCGGTGGACCGGGCCGGGGCGCTGGCGAACGCCTTCGTCGCCGACCACGTGCGGCGGATGCGGCGGAGCGCCGACGCCGAGGCACAGGCGCTGCTGGACCAGCGCGACCGGATGCGGAAGGAACTCGCCCAGGTCAACAAGGCGATCGGCGACGAGTCGCCGGAGCAGGACCCGAAGGCCTCCGCGAGCGTCGAGTCGCTCTTCGCCCGCCGGGCCGAACTCAACTCGCGCATCGCCGACTTCGACGAGCGGGCGGCGGAGGCCCGCACCGGCGAGCCCGAGGTGCTGGCCGGCACGCAGATCGTGGACGACGCCCGCGTGGTGCCGCGTTCGCTGCCCCGGGCGCTCGCCACCGACGCGGCGATCGGGCTGGTCCTCGGGCTGGTGCTGGGGCTCGCGGTGGCGGCGGTCGGCGCGGTGGTGGGTGACCGTCCGGTGCTGCGCCGGGAGATCGCGGCGCACCTGGGCACCTCGGTCCTCGCCGAACTGCGCCCCGGCGGCCGCCGCGCCCGCGCGGCCCGGGCCCGGCTCACCACGACCCTGGCACGCACGGTGCGCGGAACCGATGAGGCAGCCGCCGTGGACGCGCCCGTCGCCCTGCTCGAACTAGGCTGCGCCCGCACCGCGGCCCTCCTCGCCCGGGACCTCGCGTCGGCACTGGAGACGGAGGGCGGCCCGGTGCTCCTCGTCGACGGTCTGCCCGGCCAGGAGGCCGTGCGGAGCGGGCGGCGGGGCGGCCCGAAGGCGGTCGCCCTGTCCGAGGCCCCCGCGGGCGAGGGGACGTCCGCCGGGCGGCGGATCGGGCTGGGGTCCGTCCGGCCCGGCACCGCCTGGTCCGATCTGCCGCATCTCGGCGGGCGGGCCGTCCTCGTGGTGCGGGCCGGGCACGGGAGTGCCGCCTGGCTGCACACGGTGGCACGGCGGCTCGCCGAGCAGCGCGTCGAGGTGCTCGGGACCGTGCTCGTCGACCCCGATCCCCGCGACCGCACCGACGGCACGCTGTGGGAGGGCGGGCGCGGGGAGTGGCCGGGGCGGCGGAACGGGGTGGCGGCCCGGCCGCGCGCGGAGCGGCCGTCGATGCCGGTGCCGAGGGTTCCGGGTGGCAGCGATCAGGAGGTGCGCTAGCACATGTGTGGCATCGCGGGCACCTACCGGTGGCCGGACGGCAAGGCCGTGACCGACCGGCTCACCGCCGTCCTCGCCCATCGCGGCCCGGACGCGGCGGGCCGCTACGGCCACCCCGCCGGCGACGGCGAGGTGCAGCTCGGGCATCGCAGGCTGTCCATCATCGACCTGTCGGAGACCGGCGCCCAGCCGATGGTCTCCGGCGGCCTCGCCCTCACCTACAACGGCGAGCTGTACAACGCGCCCGAGTTGCGGGCCGAGCTGGAGGCCGCCGGGGTGCGCTTCCGGGGCACCTCCGACACCGAGGTGCTGCTGGAGGCGTGGCGACGCTGGGGCACCGACTGCCTGCCCCGGCTGCGCGGCATGTTCGCCTTCGCCGTCTTCGACGAGCGGACCGGTGAACTGACCCTGGCGCGGGACCAGTTGGGAATCAAGCCGCTGTTCCTGCTGCGGCGCGGCGGGGGCCTGGTCTTCTCCTCCGAGCTGAAGGCGCTGGCCGCCGTGACGGGCGGGAAGCTGGAGGTGGACCACGGGGCGCTGGTGGCCTCCCTGCTCTACTACTGGGTGCCCGACTCGCGGTGCGCGTACCGCGAGGCGGAGAAGCTGCCGCCGGGGACGTGGCTGCGGCTGCGGCCCGACGGCCGGGAGGAGCGCGGCCGGTACTGGAGCCTCAAGGAGGTCGCGGCCGAGGGCCGGGAGCGGGCCCTCGCGGGCGAGGTGCCGGACCTGGCCGCCGTCGTCGAGGAGTCGACCCGGCGCCATCTGATGTCCGACGTACCCGTGGCGACGTTCCTCTCCGGCGGTCTCGACTCCAGCTATCTCACCGCGCTGGCGGCCCGGGACCGGCCCGGGATCTCCGCCTACACGATCGGCTTCCGCGCCGAGGACGCCCGCTTCGAGGCGATGCCGGACGACCTGAGGTACGCCCGTCAGGTGGCCGCGCGGTTCGGCGTCGACCTGCACGAGATCGAGATCGCGCCCGACGTGCTCGACCTGCTGCCGCGGATGACGTACCACCTGGACGAGCCGATCGGCGACCCCGCCGCGATCAACACGTATCTGATCTGCTCGGCCGCCCGGGAGGCCGGGGTCAAGGTGATGCTCTCGGGGATGGGCGCCGACGAGCTGTTCGCCGGGTACCGCAAGCACCTCGCCAACGTGCTGGCGCTGCGCTACCAGCGGGTGCCGCGCCCGCTGCGGCGCGGGTTGTCCACGGCCGTGGACCGGCTGCCGGTGGCCTCCGCCCGCCGGGGCTACCGGTCGGTGCGGTTCGCGAAGCGGTTCCTGTCCTTCGCGGATCTGCCCGAGGAGACCGCGTTCCGGCGCAGCTACACCATGTACGACCGCGAGGAGCTGCTCGCCCTGCTCCATCCGGACCTGGCGGGGACGGTGGACGACGTGCTGACCGAGCACGCGGACGTCTACGAGGACAACGACCTCGACGACTTCGTCAACCGCATGTGCCTGGGCGACGCCCGGATGTTCCTGCCGGGCCTCAACCTCGCCTACACGGACCGTTCCAGCATGGCCGCCTCCACCGAGGTGCGGGTGCCGTACGTGGACGTCGAGGTGGTGCGGGCGGCCTTCGCGCTGCCGGGCGACCGCAAGATCGCCGGCCGGCAGGGCAAGGCCGTGCTGAAGGAGGCGGCCGCCTCCGTGCTGCCCCGGGAGATCGTGTACCGGCCCAAGGGCCTGTTCAGCGCCCCGCTGCGGGCCTGGATGAGCCGGGACCTGGCGCCGCTGGTGCGGGAGGTGGTGCAGGACGGCGAACTGGTGCGTGCGGGGCTGCTGCGGCGGGAGGCGCTGCGGCGGATGGTCGCCGAGGACGCCGCCGGACAGCGGGACTTCTCCAAGCACCTGTGGCACGTGCTGACCCTGGAGTACTGGTACCGCGGCGCGGCCTCCGGGTCCGGGGCGCCACCCGGCCCGCCCCCGTCTGTGACGGCGTAGCCCTCCCCCGGCGAAGAGACGGCGGAGCAACGAAGAGGACTGAAGAGGACTGAAGAGGACTTTCGGTGAAACAGGTCGTACAGAACTACAAGAGCGGTGAGCTGACGCTCCTCGACGTGCCGGTGCCGGGCTGCAAGCCGGGCGGGGTGCTGGTCCGCACGCTCTACTCGCTGATCTCCACCGGGACCGAGCTGATGAAGGTCTCCGAGGCCGGGATGTCGATGCTCGGCAAGGCCCGCTCCCGCCCGGACCAGGTCGCCAAGGTCGTGCAGAGCGTGGCCGTCAACGGCGTGCCCGCGACCTACCGCAAGGTGATGGGCAAGCTGGACTCGTACACGCCGCTGGGCTACTCGCTGTGCGGGGTGGTCGAGGAGGTCGGTGCCGGGATCGACGACGTGAAGGTCGGCGACCTGGTGGCCTGCGCGGGCAACGAGCACGCGCTGCACGCCGAGGTCAACTGGGTCCCCAAGAACCTGTACGCCCCGGTGCCGGACGGCCTCGCCCCCCGGCACGCCGCCTTCGGCACGGTCGGGTCGATCGCGCTGCAGGGCGTGCGCCAGGGCGAGTCCCGGCTCGGGGAGGTGGCCCTGGTCGTCGGACTGGGGCTGATCGGGCAGTTGGTGGCACAGCTCCTGACCGCCTCGGGCGTGCGGGTCATCGGCGCCGACCCCGATCCGGCGCGCTGCGAGCTGGCCGAGCGGCTGGGCGCGGCGGCCTGCGGCGACCCCTCCTCCCCGGCCGTCGAGAACGCCGTCGCGGAACTGACCGACGGCCACGGCGTGGACCAGGTGTATCTGGCCGCCGGCGGTGGCAGCAACCAGCCGGTGGAGCTGGCCGCCCGGCTGAGCCGGGACCGCGGCCGGGTGGTCGACATCGGCAAGTGCCGCCTGGACCTGCCGTGGAACGCGTACTACGAGAAGGAGCTCGACGTCCGCTTCTCCCGCAGCTACGGGCCCGGGCGCTACGACCCGGAGTACGAGCTGGAGGGCCGGGACTACCCGATCGGCCATGTGCGCTGGACCGAGCGCCGCAACCTGGCCTGCTTCCTGGACCTGGTCGCCCGCGGCCGGGTCGACGTGGAGCCGCTCGTCTCCCACGTCGCCGAGTTCGAGGACGCCGTGGAGGCCTACCGGCGTCTGGAGGAGGGCGAACTCAAGGCGGTGGCGGTGCTGTTCCGCTATCCGGCCCACACGGCGGAGACGGTGCCGCCGGAGGTGGGCGTGCCCGCCGTGCGGCGCGCGGCGGCGGCGCCCGCCCCGGTCCGGGCCGCCGGGAGGCCGGTGCGGCTCGCGTTCCTCGGCGCCGGGAACTACGCGACGTCGATGCTGCTGCCGCACCTGGCCGGCCGCGAGGGCGTCGAGCTGTCCGCGGTCGTCACCACGACGGCCCTGTCCGCCGCCAACGCACAGCGCACGTTCGGCTTCGCCGAGGCCACCACCGACCTCGACGCCGTCCTCGGGGACGCGTCCGTGGACGCGGTGTTCGTGGTCACCCGGCACAGTTCGCACGCCGAGCTGACCCGGAAGGCGCTGCTGGCGGGCAAGGCGGTGTTCGTGGAGAAGCCGCTCGCGCTCACCGAGGAGGAACTGGCCGGGGTGCTGGCGGCGGTGGAGGAGTCCGGCAACGACCGCCTCCAGGTGGGCTTCAACCGCCGCTTCGCGCCGCTGCTCGTGGAGGCCGGGAAGCGGTTCGGGCCGCGCAGCGGCCCGGCGAGCCTGCGCTGTCTGATCAACGCGGGCCGGCTGGACCCGGGGAGCTGGTACCTGCGGCAGAGCACCGAGGGTTCGCGGTTCGCCGGGGAGGGCGGGCACTTCATCGACACGGCGAGCCGGCTCCTCGGGGCCGACCCGGTCTCGGTGTACGCGAGGGCCACCCCGGGCAACGAGGACCTGCAGGTCGTCCTCGGCTACCCGGACGGGTCCACGGCCACGCTCAGCTATGTCACGAGCGGTCCGAGCGGTTTCCCCAAGGAGACCCTGGACCTGGTCGCGGACGGCAGGGCGCTGCGCCTCGACGACTTCGTGCGTGCCTCGGTCTACGACGGCCGCCGCCGCACCTGGGTGTCCTCGCGGCTGCCCAAGGCCCGGGACAAGGGGCAGGAGGCCGAACTGGCGGCGTTCGTGCGGGCGGTGCGGACCGGCGGCCCGATGCCGGTGCCGCTGGAATCGCAAGCCACCACCACGGCGGCCACGCTCGCCGTCGCGGCGAGCCTCGCGGCCGGCGCCCCGGTGACGCTGACGGGGGCGCGGTGACCGCGCCGCCGGGGAGCCCCGGCTGGTATCTGCGCAGGCTGTCCCGGATGGGGCCGCGGGAGGTCGCCGGCCGGGCCGGGGACGCGGTGCGCCGCCGGCGGTGGCGCTCGGCGCCGCTGCCACGGGCGCCCCGGGTGACGGGCGCCCGGTTCACCGCCGTGCTGCCCGCGGGCGCGCTCGACGCGGTGCCGCCGGACGCCGCCAAGCGCCTGCTCGCCGAGGCGGACCGGCTCATGGACGGCCAGGCCGAGTTCTTCGGGGTGGCCCGCGCGGACATGGCCGACCCGGACTGGTCGTACGACCCGAGGACCGGGCGCCGGGCCCCGTCGGTGCACGCCTTCGACGTGCCCTACCGGGACGAGGAGGCGGTCGGGGACATCAAGCAGATCTGGGAGCCCTCCCGGCACCAGTACCTGACCGTCCTCGCCGCCGCGTACGCGCTGACCGGCGAGGAGCGCTACGCGGAGCGGACGGCCGCGCATCTGCGGTCCTGGTGGGCGGCCGATCCGCCGCTGCGCGGGGCGCACTGGACGAGCGGCATCGAGCTGGGCATCCGGCTGCTGTCGTGGGTGTGGGTCCGCCGGCTGCTCGACGGCTGGCCGGGCGCCGCCGCGCTGTTCGAGGAGAACCCGGAGGCGCTGGGGCAGATCTGGCACCACCAGCGCTGGCTGGCAGCGTTCCCCAGCCGGGGTTCCTCGGCCAACAACCACGCCGTGGCCGAGGCCGCCGGGCAGTTCGCCGCCGCCTGCGCCTTCGGCTGGTTCCCCGACTCGGCACGCCGGCGGGCCGAGGCCCTGCGCGCGCTGGACCGACACCTGCGCGGCAACACCTTCCCCTCAGGGCTCAACCGCGAGCTGGCCACCGAGTACCACGGTCTCGTCCTCGAACTGGGCCTGGCGGCCCTCGCGGAGGCGGACGCCGCCGGGGTGCCGGTCCCGGCGAGGACCCGGCTGGTCCTGCTGCGGATGACCGACGCGCTCGCCGCCGTCGTGGACGAGCGGCTGCGGCCGCCGCGCCAGGGCGACGCGGACGACGGGCACGGCCTGGTCCTGGACGGCGCGGGCACCGGACGCTGGGGCTCGCTGCTGGCCACCGGGGGTGCCGTGTTCGGCTCCCTGCCCTGGTGGCCCGCCGTGCCCGGCACCGACGTCCGCACCCCGCTGCTGACCGCGCTCCTGCGCCCCGTACGTCTCCCGGCGCGCCGCCCGGAGGGCCGGCCCGTCCACTTCCGGGACGCGGGACTCACGGTGCTGCGCGGACCGGGCGGCCTCTGGTGCCGCTGCGACGGCGGCCCGCACGGCTTCCTGTCCATCGCCGCGCACGCCCACGCGGACGCGCTGTCGCTGGAGGTGCGGCACGAGGGCGTCGACGTGCTCGCCGACCCGGGGACGTACTGCTACCACGGGCAGCCCGAGTGGCGGCGCTACTTCCGCTCGACCCTGGGACACAACACGCTGGAACTGGACGGCGAGGACCAGTCGGTCTCCGGCGGCCCGTTCCTGTGGACGCGGCACGCCCGCAGCCGCGTCCTCGACGTGCGCCCCTCCGCCACGGGGGTGTCCCACTGGTGCGCCGAGCACACGGGGTACCGGGGCGCCGTCCACCGCCGCCGGGTCGAACTGGACGCCGAGCGGCGGGAGTTGCGGGTGACCGACGAGGTGCGCGACCCGCGCCGGGCGGTGCGCCTGGCCTTCCACCTCGGCCCGGCCGTCACCGCGGAGCTCTCGGGGAACCGGGCCGAGCTGACCTGGTCGCGGGAGGGCGAGGCCCGCACGGCGGTGCTCGACCTGCCGGGACGGCTGACCTGGCGGGCGCACCGGGGCGAGAGCGATCCGCCGCTGGGCTGGTACTCCCCCGGCTTCGGCCGCAAGGAGCCCGCCACGACCCTGATCGGCAGTGGATTCACCGAGGACGCGCACGCGTTCACGACCGTGCTCGCGTTCCGCGACTAGCGCCGGCAGGCGACCGACCACCGATCACCGACAACCGACCACCGACGACCGCAGTGCAGAGGAAGGGAGGAGGACGCGTGGGATCCACCTGGCGGCGCCGGGCCCGGCGGGCGGCGGCCGTGCTGGCGCCGGTACTGCTGGTCTCCGGCTGCGTGGGTTCGTCGGACGCCCCGAAGGCGCGTCCGACCACCGCGCCCTCCACGTCCGGGCCCGGGCACCCGGCCCGGGTGTGCGCGAAGCCCCCGGCGGGACCGGCGAAGGCGCCGGCGGGCGCGGTCACGGTCGACCCCTCGGTCGTCGGCGACCTCGCGGAGAAGACGAAGAGCCACCCGGCGCACACCACGTTCTGGCTGAAGCCCGGCAGGCACCGGCTCGACAAGGACCGCTTCTCCCAGGTCGTCCCCAAGAAGGGCGACCGCTACCTCGGCGCGCCGGGAGCCGTGCTCGACGGCCGGAAGACCAACCAGTACGCCTTCGGCGGCTCCGCCACCGACGTCACCCTCAGCCATCTGACCGTGCAGGGCTTCGTCGCCCCGCAGGACGAGGGCGTCGTCAATCACGACTCGGCCGACGGATGGGTGATCGAGCACTCGGTGATCCAGCGCAACAGCGGCGCAGGGCTGATGGCCGGCGCCCGCCAGACGGTCCGCGGCAACTGCCTGCGCGGCAACGGGCAGTACGGCATGAACGCGTACAAGGGCGACGGCCCCCTGCGCGACCTGGTGGTGAAGGGCAACGAGATCACCGGCAACAACACCGGCGACTGGGAGCGGCGCCGGCCGGGCTGCGGCTGCACCGGGGGCGTCAAGTTCTGGGCCGTGGACGGCGCCGACGTCAGCGGCAACTGGGTGCACGAGAACCGGGGTACCGGGCTGTGGGCCGACACCAACAACAACGACTTCCGCATCGAGGACAACCTGCTGGAGGCCAACGACGGTGCCGCGCTCATCTACGAGACCAGCTACAACGCGGTCGTCCGGGACAACGTCATCCGGCGCAACAACTGGGTGGAGGGCCGCAAGTACGCCGACCGCGGCGACACCTTCCCCTTCGCGACGGTCTACGTGTCCGAGTCCGGCGGGGAGCCGCGCGTCCCGGCCCGTACGGACAAGCTGGAGATCTACCGGAACGTGCTGGAGGACAACTGGTCCGGCATCACCCTCTGGGAGAACGCCGACCGGTTCTGCAACAGCCCCGCGAACACCTCCTCCGGTGACTGCACCCTGCTCGTGAAGCGGAAGAAGCGCTGCGCGCAGCCGGGCATCGCCGAGGCGCCGCTCTACGCGGACTGCCGCTGGAGGACCCAGCGGGTGGACATCCACGCCAACCGCTTCGTCCTGGACAAGTCCGTCCTCGGCTGCACGGTGAAGTGCGACCGGATGGCGGTGCTGGCCAACTACGGCACGTATCCCGACTGGTCGCCGTACAAGGGCGAGAAGGTGGCCGAGGCCATCACCCGCGAGCAGCACAACCGGTGGTACGACAACGTCTACGTCGGGCCGTGGACGTTCGTCGCCCACGACCCGAGCCGGGTGCTCGATGCCCAGGAATGGCAGGCCGCGCCCTACCGGCAGGACAAGAGCAGTGCGTTCGACACACCGGTGGGGGGCTGAGATGCGCGTGGATCCGCACGAGGAGCGCGAACCGGCCGGACGGGCCGGACAGGACGGACAGGACGGACAGGACGGACGAGCCTGGCAGGACGGACGGGCCTGGCAGGACGGGGCGGGCACGGCGGCGGACACGGCGGTGGACACGGCGGTGGACACGGCGACGGGCACGGTGGTGGACACCCGGCCCGGTGCCGAGCCGCCCCCCGCCGCCCGCACGCCGCGGACCGTCGGGGTCGTCTGGGGCCTGCTGGTCCTCAACACCCTCGGCTCCGCCGGGGCGGAGACCATCGTCCCGCTGCCCCGCTCCCTCATCCAGATGGTCACCATGGGCGCGCTGGTCCTCGCCTTCGCCCTGGCGCTCCTCGTCAATCCCCGGCTGCGCGTGCGGGGCGGGGCCTTCCTGTCCCTGCTCACCCTGCTGCTCGTGTCGAGCGTCCTGTCCAGCGCCGGTCTGGGCTCCGGGTTCGGGGCGCTGTTCCGCTGCGGCCGGCTCGCACTGTTCCTCGGCACGCTGTGGCTGCTGAGCCGCTGGTGGGACGGGAGCCACACCTTCGTTCGGCACCACATCCGGGCGTACTTCCTGGTGCTCGGCTCGGTCGCCGCCGGGGCGCTCGTCTCCCCGGGGACGGCGCTGCCGGACCTGTACGGGGGGCGGCTGGTGGGCGCGCTGTGGCCGCTCACCCCGCCACAGATCGGCCAGTACGCCGCCGTGATCACCGGTCTCGCCGTGCTGCTCCTGCTGGGCCGCCGCACCGACCGGCGGAGCGCGACGGTGGTCGTCGTGCCCTCGCTGGTGCTGCTCGCGCTCACCCACACCCGCACCGCCACGCTCGGCCTGCTCGTGGGACTGCTGCTGGCGATCGGCTCGCTCTTCCTGAGCAGCGCCGCCGCCCGCCGCTTCTTCACCTGGACGGTGGTGGTCGCCGCCGTGGCGGCGGTGGGCTTCGGCTCGGCGCTGCAGGCGTGGTTCCTGCGCGGGCAGGACGAGGAGAACTTCTCCAGCCTGACCGGCCGGGCCAAGGTGTGGCACGCGCTGCTCGACGCGCCCCGGACCGTGACGGAGCAGGTGTTCGGCACGGGGCTCGGCGACAAGTCCTTCGACGGACTGCCCATCGACAACAGCTGGCTGGCCGTCTACCACGAGCAGGGCCTGCTGGGCGTCTCGCTGATCGCGACGGCCCTCCTCGTCCTGGGCACCGTGGCGCTGCTGCGGCCGCCCTCGCTGTCGCGGGCCTGCGCGCTCTTCCTGATCAGCTACTGCGCCCTCGCCTCGTACACCGAGGCCGGTCTCGGCGACGCCTCGCCCTACCTGCTGCACCTGGCCGTGGCCGCCTCCCTGCTGGTGCCCCCCGCCCCGGCGCCCGCACCCCCGGCGGCGCCCGCCGCCCCGGACGCCGCCCCGCGGACGCCCGGACCCCCGCGCCGACGCGTCCCGCGCTGGGCCCGGAAACCGGAGGTTCCCTGACCATGCACGTGCTCGTGGTGCACAACCGCTACCGCTCGGCGCAGCCCAGCGGCGAGAACAAGGCCGTCGACCAGGAGGTGGAGCTGCTGCGCGAGGGCGGCCACGAGGTCGGGCTGTTCCAGCGGCACAGCGACGACATCGCCGCCCGCTCCCCCCTCGGCAAGGCCGCCGTGCCGCTGCTCGTGCCGTGGAATCCGGCGGTGCGCCGGGAGTTCGCCGCCCGGCTGCGGGCCGAGCGCCCCGACGTGGTGCACGTCCACAACGTCTTCCCGCTGCTGTCGCCTGCCGTCCTGGCGGCGTGCGCGGACGCCGGGGTGCCGGCCGTGGCCACGCTGCACAACTACACCCAGATCTGCCCGCCGGGCACCCTCCAGCGGGAGGGCCACCCGTGCACCGAGTGCGTCGGCTCCTCGCCGCTGCCCGCCGTCCGGCACGGCTGCTACCGCGATTCGCGGGTGGCGACGGTGCCGCTCGCGGTGAGCCTCTCGGTCAACCGGCGGCGCTGGTGGACCGGGGTGGAGCGGTTCTTCTGCATCTCGGCGGCGCAGCGCGAGGTGCTGGTGCGGGGCGGGATGCCGGCCGAACGGCTCGCGGTGAAGCACAACTTCGTGCCGGACCCGGACCCGGCGGACCGCCGCGCGGGCCCCGGCGAGCACCTGCTCTTCCTCGGCCGGCTCGCCGAGGCCAAGGGCGTACGGCTGCTGATGGCCGCCTGGGACGAACTCGCCGCCTCCGGGGGCGTGGGCGTGCCGCTGCTGATCGCCGGCACGGGCCCGCTGGAGGGGGAGGTCGCCGCGTGGGCGGCGGGCCGGGACGACGTGCGGTACGCGGGCCTGTACGGGCCCGAGGAGTGCCGCCGGGCGCTCGCGCGGGCGGTGGCCGTGGTGGCCCCCTCGACATGGCTGGAGGCCTTCGGGCTGGTGGCCGCGGAGGCGATGGCGGCCGGGGTCCCGGCGGTCGCCGCCGGGCACGGCGCCTTCACCGAGCTGGTCGAGGACGGGGTGAGCGGGCTGCTGCACGAGCC
The DNA here is from genome assembly GCA_014656015.1 of Streptomyces griseoaurantiacus. GTDB lineage: Bacteria > Actinomycetota > Actinomycetes > Streptomycetales > Streptomycetaceae > Streptomyces > Streptomyces griseoaurantiacus. The sequence goes on from BNBP01000002.1 coordinate 108,971, forward strand.
GGGCGAGACCGCCTCGCTGGCCCGGTGCCTGCGCCGGATCACGGCCGACCGGGAGGGCAACGAGGAGATGGGCCGGGCGGCCCGGCGCCGTTACGAGCGGGACTTCGGTCCGGCCGTCGGCCTGGAGCGCCTGGTGGAGGGGTACCGCGCCGCGCTCGCCGGGTGGTCCGGGGGCGGGGAGGGCCCGTCGCCCGTGGGGACAGAGATCACCGGCTCGCGGCGGGGGCGCCCGCGCGGGCGAAATGGGGGCAGCAGATGACACGATGCCGACTGTGCGGCTCGGCGGCGCTGGAGAGCGTCGTCGACCTGGGGGCGACCCCGCCGTGCGAGAGCTTCCTCGCCGAGGAGCAACTCGACCTGCCGGAACCGGCGTTCCCGCTGCACCTGCGGGTGTGCACCGACTGCTGGCTGGCGCAGATCCCGCCGCTGATCACTCCGGAGGACACGTTCACGCAGTACGCGTACTTCTCCTCCTACTCGACGTCCTGGGTGGAGCACGCGCGCTCCTTCGTCGCCGGTGCCGTGGACCGGCTGGGGCTCGGCCCCGAGGCCTTCGTGGTCGAGGTCGCGAGCAACGACGGGTATCTGCTCAAGCACCTGGTGGACCGGGGGATCCGCTGCCTGGGCGTCGAGCCCTCGGTGAACGTGGGCGCGGCGGCCCGGGAGGCGGGGGTGCCGACCCTCACCGCGTTCCTCGACCCGGGGACCGGGGCGGGCGTCCGCGCGGAGCACGGCCCGGCGGACCTGGTCGTGGCCAACAACGTGTACGCGCACATCCCGGACGTGGTCGGCTTCACCGAAGGGCTGCGGGCGCTGGTCGCGGACGACGGCTGGGTCTCGATCGAGGTGCAGCACCTGCTCACCCTGATCGAGGAGAACCAGTACGACACGATCTACCACGAGCACTTCCAGTACTACACGGTGGCGGCCGCGGCCCGGGCGCTGGCGAGCGGCGGACTGACCCTCGTGGACGTCGAACTGCTGCCCACGCACGGCGGGTCCATCCGGCTGTGGGCCCGGCCCGAAGGGGTGGCCGGTGAGCCCTCGGCCCGGGTGACCGAGGTGCTGGACCGCGAGAAGGCGGCCGGGCTGCGGGAACTGTCCGGGTACACCGAGTTCTCCGCCCGGGTGGCCAAGGTGCGCCGGGACCTGCTGCGGTTCCTCATCGACGCGGCCGAGCGGGGCGAGACGGTCGTCGGCTACGGCGCCCCGGGCAAGGGCAACACCCTGCTCAACCACTGCGGCATCCGCCCCGACCTGCTGCCGTACACCGTCGACCGCAACCCCTACAAGCACGGCAGGTTCACCCCCGGCACCCGCATCCCGATCCTGGAACCGGAGCGGATCGCCGCCGACCGGCCGGACTACGTCCTCGTCCTGCCGTGGAACCTGCGGGCCGAGCTGACCGAGCAGCTGTCCTTCGTCCACGAATGGGGCGGCCGGCTGGTCTTCCCCATACCGGAACTGAGCATTGTCGAGGTGGGGCCGTGAAGGTCGTCCTGTTCTGCGGCGGTTACGGGATGCGGATGCGCAACGGCACCGCCGACGACGTGCCCAAGCCGATGGCGATGGTCGGCCCGCGCCCGCTGATCTGGCACGTCATGCGCTACTACGCCCACTACGGACACACCGAGTTCATCCTGTGCCTGGGCTACGGCGCCCATCACATCAAGGACTTCTTCCTCCACTACGAGGAGACGACGTCCAACGACTTCGTGCTGCGCGGCGGGCGCACCGAGCTGCTGTCCACCGACATCTCCGACTGGACGATCACCTTCGCGGGCACCGGGATCGAGTCGCCGATCGGGGAGCGGCTGCGCCGGGTGCGGCACCACCTCGACGGGGACGAGATGTTCCTCGCCAACTACGCCGACGTGCTCACCGACGCCCCGCTGCCCGAGATGATCGACCGCTTCGAGCGGCGGGACGCCGGCGCCTCGATGATGGTGGTGCCGCCGCAGTCCTCCTTCCACTGCGTGGAGCTGGGCGAGGACGGCCTGGTGGGCGGCATCACCCCGGTGAGCGAGCTGCCGCTGTGGGAGAACGGCGGCTACTTCGTGCTCCGGCAGGAGGTCTTCGACCACATCCCGGAGAACGGCGACCTGGTCGCCGACGGCTGCGCGCAGCTCGCCAAGCAGGGGCGGCTGGTGGCGCACCGGCACCGCGGCTTCTGGCGGCCGACCGACACCGTCAAGGAGCGGGCCGCGCTCGACGCCTCCTACGCCCGCGGCGAGCGCCCCTGGGCCGTGTGGGAACGGGACCGCGCGGCGGTGGACGCGTGAGAGGGCTCGGGACCGGCCCCCTGGAGCGGATCGTCGCGGTGGGCGCGCACTGCGACGACATCGCCCTCGGCGCCGGCGGCACCCTGCTGACGGCCTGCCGCGCGCACCCCGGGCTCCGCGTGGACGCGCTCGTCCTCACCGGGGGCGGCGGGGAGCGCGAGGAGGAGGAGCGGGCCGCGCTGGCCGCGTTCTGCCCGGGCGCCGACCTGCGGCCGACCGTGCTCAAGCTGCCGGACGGGCGGATACCCGGGCGCTGGGAGGAGGCCAAGGCGGCCGTCGAGGAGCTGCGCGGGCGGACCGAGCCGGACCTCGTGCTCGCCCCGCGCACCGAGGACGCCCACCAGGACCACCGCTGCCTGGCGCGGCTGGTCCCCAGCGCGTTCCGCGACCACCTCGTCCTCGGCTACGAGATCGTCAAGTGGGACGGCGACCTCGCCCGCCCCACGGCGTACCAGCCGCTGTCCCCGGAGACCGCCGAGGACAAGGTGCGGCTGCTGCAGGAGCACTACCCCTCGCAGCGGCACCGGCCCTGGTACGACCGGGAGGCCTTCCTCGGCCTGGCCCGGATCCGCGGCATCGAATGCCACGCGCGGTACGCCGAGGCGTTCGCGGTCACCAAACTCACTCTCACGCTGGGGGAATGAACTGTGCGCGTACTGCTGACCGGACACCAGGGCTACCTGGGCAGCGTGATGGCCCCGGTACTGGCCGCCGCCGGACACGAGGTCCTCGGCCTGGACTCCGGCCTGTTCGCCGACTGCGTCCTCGGCCCTGCGCCCGCCGACCCGCCGGGGGTCGGGGTCTCCCCTGCTCGAGCGGAGCCGAGAGCTCGGGGAAGGGTGGACCTGCGGGACCTGACTGCCGAGCACGTGGCCGGGGTGGACGCCGTGATCCACCTGGCGGCGCTCTCCAACGACCCGCTGGGCTCGCTGGCGCCGGAACTCACCTACGACATCAACCACCACGCCTCGGTGCGCCTGGCCCGGCTGGCCCGTGAGGCGGGGGTGCGGCGCTTCCTGTACGCCTCCACCTGCTCGGTCTACGGGGCCGCCGGCGGCGGCGAACTCGTCGGCGAGGACGCCCCGTTGCGCCCGGTGACGCCGTACGCGGAGTCCAAGGTCCGGGTGGAGGACGACCTGCACGCCCTCGCCGACGAGGACTTCACCCCGGTGTTCATGCGCAACGCCACCGCCTTCGGCTTCTCGCCCCGGCTGCGCGCGGACATCGTGCTGAACAACCTGGTGGGCCACGCGCTGCTGTCCGGCGAGGTGCTCGTCATGTCCGACGGCACCCCCTGGCGTCCGCTGGTGCACGCCGCCGACATCGCCCGCGCCTTCGCCGCCGCGCTGACCGCGCCCCGGGAGGCCGTGCACGACCGGGCCTTCAACATCGGCAGCGAGGTCAACAACGTCACGGTCGCCGAGATCGCCGAGCAGGTCGCGGCGGCGGTGCCCGGCTCCGAGGTGGTCATCACCGGGGAGACGGGGGCCGACCCGCGCTCCTACCGGGTGGACTTCTCCCGGTTCCGGGCCGCGGTCCCCGGCTTCGACTGCGAGTGGACCGTCAAACAGGGGGCGATCGAACTCGTCGACGCGTATCAGCGGTTCGGGCTCTCCCGGCACGACTTCGAGCGCCGCTTCACCCGGCTCGCCGTGCTCCGCACGGCCATCGAAGCGGGCGCGGTCGACGACACCCTGCGGTGGCGCCGATGACCGCGGCGAGTGAGGAGAGGGTGCCCGCGGGTGCCGGGGGCTCGTCCGCGGCCGAGATGTACGCGCTGGTGGAGCGGCTGTACCCGCTGTGCCGGAGCATCACGGGCGACGGGGTGCGCGCCACCCTGGACATCGTCGGCGAGTACCTCCCGCTCCGGGTGCACGAGGTGCCGACCGGCACCCAGGTGCTGGACTGGACGATCCCGCAGGAGTGGAACATCCGGGACGCCTACATCGCGGATGCCGCCGGCCGCCGGGTCGTCGACTTCCGCGCCTCCAGCCTGCACGTGCTCGGCTACAGCGTGCCGGTGTTCGCACGGATGCCGCTGTCGGAGCTGCGGGCCCATCTGCACACCCTGCCCGAGCATCCGTCCTGGGTGCCGTACCGCACCAGCTACTACACGCCGACCTGGGGGTTCTGCCTGGCCCAGGACACCCTGGACGCGCTGCCCGAAGGCGAGTACGAGGTGCGGATCGACTCCACCCTCACCGACGGACACCTCACCTACGCCGAGCACGTGGTCCCCGGGCAGGTCCCCGAGGAGGTGCTCGTCTCCTGCCACGTCTGCCACCCCTCGCTGGCCAACGACAACCTGGCCGGCATCGCGGTCGCGACGTACCTGGCCCGTGAACTGGCCGCGCGCGAGCCCTACTACACCTACCGGTTCGTGTTCGCGCCCGGCACCGTCGGGGCGATCACCTGGCTGGCCCGGAACCGGGAGCGGGTCGGCAAGGTCGAGCACGGCCTGGTGCTGGCCTGTGCGGGCGACCCCGGGCAGTTGACGTACAAGCGCAGCCGGCGTGGCGACGCGGAGATCGACCGGGTGCTGCGGCACGTCCTGTCCTCCTCCGAACGCCCGCACCGGATCACCGAGTTCACCCCGTACGGCTACGACGAGCGGCAGTACTGCTCCCCCGGCTTCGACCTGGGCGTGGGCTCCCTCACCCGGACCCCGTACGCCGCCTATCCCGAGTACCACACCTCGGCGGACGACCTGGACTTCGTCTCGCCCGAGGCGATGGCGGACACCCTCGCGGTGTGCCGCGAGGCCTTCGCCGTCCTGGACCGCAACCGGCGGTACGTCAACCTGAGCCCCTACGGGGAACCGCAGTTGGGCCGGCGAGGGCTGTACGACTCCCTCGGCGGCCGCAGCGACGCCAAGCAGGCGCAGATGGCGATGCTCTGGGTGCTGAACCTCGCCGACGGCACGCACAGCCTGCTCGACGTCGCCGAGCGGGCGGGGCTGCCCTTCGACGCCGTCGCCGACGCCGCGGACGCCCTGCACGGCGCCGGGCTGCTCAAGGCATGACGCCGGTGACCGTCGAAGGGGAGCGGACGACGAAACCGGCGGAACCCGCCCGGCGGGGCGTCGTCGGCAGACTGTCCTGGGGGCTGGCCGACCAGGCGGCCTCCAGCCTGTCCAACTTCGTGGTGGGCGTCTACCTGGCACGCTCGCTGGGGCTGACCGCGTTCGGCGTGTTCAGCCTGGCCTGGGTGACCTACGGCGTGGTTCTCAACGTCTCCCGCGGCCTGGCCACCGATCCGCTCGTGGTGCGCTTCAGCGGCGTGCCGGAGTCGTCCTGGCGCGGGGCGGTGGCCCGGTCGTCGGGCACCGCGCTGCTGGTCGGCGCCGGGATCGGCACCGTGTGTCTGGTCGCCGGGCTGAGCATCCGGGGCCAGGTGGGAGCCGCGTTCGCCGCGCTCGGCGTCGTCCTGCCGGGGCTACTGCTCCAGGACGCCTGGCGGTACTCGTTCTTCGCCGCGGGCGTCGGCCGGAAGGCGTTCGTCAACGACGTCGTGTGGGCCCTCGCGCTCGTCCCGGCCATGGTGGCGGCGGCGAGCGTGGGCACTGTGCCGGCCTTCCTCCTTGCCTGGGGCGGGTCCGCCGCGGTCGCCGCCGCCTACGGCTGGTACCAGTCCGGCATCCGGCCGAGGCCGGCCGGGGTACGCGAGTGGCACCGCGACCACCGCGACCTCGGCTACCGCTACCTGGCCGAGAACATCGGCGTCAGCGGCGCGAGCCAGATAAGGGCGTACGGGCTCGGCGCGATCGTCGGGGTCGGCGCCGTGGGGGTGATCCGGGGAGCCGAACTGCTGCTCGGCCCGTTCCTCGCCGTGCTGATGGGGCTGTCGCTGGTCACCGTCGCGGAGGCGGCGCGGGTGCTCAGGCAGGCCCCGCGACGGCTCGCGAGGTTCTGCTTCCTGCTCGGCGGCGGGCAGGCCGTCGCCGCGCTGTCGTGGGGGGCGGCGCTGCTGCTGGTGCCGGACCGGCTCGGCGCCTTCGTTCTGGGCGACGTCTGGCGCGGTTCCGCCGAGCTCATCGTGCCCGTCACCCTCAGCGTCGCGGGCGCCGGGCTCGGCACCGGCGCGGCGGCCGGCCTGCGCGCGCTCGCGGCGGCCCGGCGCAGTCTGCGCTGCCAGTTGTTCGCCTCCGCCTGCTACGTCGCGGGCGGGCTGGGCGGAGCTGTCGCGGGCGGCACGGCCGGCTCGGCCTGGGGCGCGGCCGCCGCGTCCGTCTGCGGCTCCGCCGTGTGGTGGTCGCAGCTGCGGGCCGCCCTGCGCGAGCGCCACGACCATCCCATCCCGAAGTGAGGACCACATGACCGCCCACCCCCGGCTGAGCATCGGCCTTCCCGTCCACAACGGCGAGGAGTACCTGGCCGAGTCGCTGGACGCCCTCCTGGGGCAGACCTACGAAGACTTCGAACTGGTGATCTCCGACAACGCGTCGACCGACGGCACCCAGGGCATCTGCCGCCGGTACGCCGCCCGGGACTCACGCATCCGGTACATCCGGCTGCCCCGCAACATCGGCGCCGCCCCCAACCACAACTACGTGTTCACCGAGTGCCGCGGCGAACTGTTCAAGTGGGCCTCGCACGACGACCTCTACGCCCGGGACCTGCTGCGCGGCTGCGTGTCGGCCCTGGACGAGCGGCCGGAGGTGGTCCTGGCGCACGCCGGCCAGGCCGTCATCGACGGCGACGGCAAGGTGAAGGTGCCCTACGAGTACGGGCTCGCCACCGACTCCCCACGCGCTCCGGAGCGCTTCCGCAGCCTGCTCTTCGAGCCCGGGGGCGACGACTTCTACGGAGTGATGCGGGCCTCCGTGCTGCGCCGCGTGAAACCGCACGACAGCTATCACCACGCGGACCGCACGTTCGTCGCCGAGATCACCCTGCACGGGCCGTTCCACCAGGTGCCGGAGCTGCTGTACTTCCGCCGGGACCACCCCACCCGCGCCGAGCGGGCGAACCCCTCCAAGCGCTCCCGGTGCGTCAACCTCGACCCGCGCCGGGCGGGCCCGCTGCATCCGACGCCCCGGCTCCTCGCCGAGTACGTCTGGGGCTTCGCCTCCGCGATCGGGCGGGCACCGTTGTCCTCGGCCGACCGGCGGGCGTGCCACCGCCATCTGGCCGCGTGGCTGACCAGCCGCATCCGGCCGGGCGCCGGCGAGCGGGTCGAGGACCGCGCACCCCTCGCCCCGGACCGGCTCACCGTCTCCGTGGACGACCTGGTCGCCGGCCGCGAGGGAAGGCGGGCATGACCACCATGCACGACGAGCCCCTGCGTCTCGGCGTGTTCGGCCTGTTCGGCGCCGGCAACAGCGGCAACGACGGGTCGCTCGAGGCCGTGCTCCGCCACCTGAGGACCACCCGCCCGGATGCGGCCGTGGACGCGATGTGCGGCGGACCCGAGATCGTCACGACCCGCCACGGGATCCCCGCGACGCGGCTGAACTGGTACGGCGGGGAGTACCGGACCGCATCGCGTGCGAGCGCGATCGCCGCCAAGGCGCTGGGCAAGCTCATCGACGTCTTCCGCACCGCAGCCTGGGTGCGCAGGCACGACGCGGTGATCGTGCCGGGCACGGGTGTCCTGGAGACCACACTGCCGCTCAGGCCCTGGGGCTTCCCCTACTCGCTGTTCCTGCTGTGTCTGACGGGCCGGCTGTTCGGCACCCGGGTCGCGCTGGTGAGCGTGGGCGCGGGCACGATCGGCAACCGGTCGACCCGGGTCCTGACGCGCTGGTCGACACGGCTGGCCGTGTACCGGTCCTACCGTGACGCCCAGTCCCGCGAGGCGATGCGGGCCATGGGCGTGAACACCGCGAGGGACGAGGTCTACGCGGACCTCGTGTTCGCCCTGCCGACGCCGTCCGCGAGCGAGCCCGCGCGGACGCGGGGTCGGGTCTGCGTGGGCGTCATGGACTTCCACGGCAGCAACGACGAGCGGGCCGTGGCGGAGGAGATCCACCGGCGCTACCTCGACGGGGCGACGCGGTTCGTCCGCGCGCTGGTCGAGGAGGGCAGAGCGGTCCGGCTGCTCACCGGCGACGAACTCGACCGGCCGGTGGCCGCCGCGATCGCCGACGCGGTCGACTCGCCGCTCGTCACCGTCTCCCCGGCGGCCTCGCTCGCCGCCCTGATGGAGGAGACCGCGGCGGCCGACACCGTGGTGGCGACCCGCTACCACAACCTGGTCTGCGCGCTGAAGGTCGGCACGCCGACTCTCGCCCTCAGCTACTCGGCGAAGAGCGAGGCGCTCATGGCCGGAATGGGGATGGGTGCCTACTGTCACTCGGCCCGCGACATCGACGCCGACCGGCTGCTCGAGCAGTTCCGGGAGCTGGAGAAGCGGGCGGCGGAGCTGCGGCGGCCCCTGGCCGAGCGGAGCGAGGCGGTCGCCCGGCGGGTCCGGCACCAGTTCGACGCGCTGGCGGCGGCACTGTACCCGGCCGCCACGCACGCCCACCCAACGCGGGAGACCTCATGAAAGCGAACGCCGTCCCGGCCGTCGCCGGAGCGTATCTGTTCCGGCCGACTCCGTACGCCGACGAACGCGGCTTCTTCTGCCGCACCTTCGACGCCGACGTGCTCCGCTCGGTGGGCCTCGACCCGCACGCCTTCGTCCAGGACAGCCTCTCGCGCTCGGCGCGGGGCGTGCTGCGCGGCATGCATCTGCGGTCCGGCGCCGGCGAGGCCAAGCTGGTGCGCTGCTCCTCCGGGAAGGTCTTCGACGTGGTCGTGGACCTGCGGCCGGACTCGCCCACCTACCTGGGCCGGGCATTCTTCGAACTCTCCGGCGAGACGCAGGAGACGCTGTACATCCCGGTGGGTTGCGCGCACGGCTTCCAGGCGCTGACCGCCACCGCCGACACCACGTACCGGATCGACCGCCCGCACGACCCGGCCGAGGACGTGACGATCCGTTACGACGACCCGGAGCTGGCCATCCCCTGGCCGCTGCCGGTCACCTCGGTGTCCCCCCGGGACCGGGAGGCCCCGGGCCTCGCCGAGGTCATCGAGCGACTGGAGAGTGAGCGGTGAGCGCCGAAGAAGCCCGAACGGCCGAAGTCGACGCGGCCGCCGAGGAGTTCGCCCTGCCCCGGTCCCGGGTGGCGAACGCGCGCCTGCGCGCGGTGATCCCCGGTGGCGCGCACACCTACGCCAAGGGCGAGGACCAGTACCCCGAGGGCCTGGCCCCCGTCATCAGCCACGGCCGGGGCGCCCATGTGTGGGACGTGGACGGCAACCGGTACGTCGAGTACGGCTCCGGGCTGCGCTCGGTCAGTCTCGGCCACGCCCATCCGCGGGTGACCGAGGCGGTGCGGCGGGAACTGGACCGGGGCGCCAACTTCGTCCGCCCCTCCGTCCTGGAGGCCGAGGCGGCGGAGCGGTTCCTGGCGACCGTGCCGACCGCCGAGATGGTCAAGTTCGCCAAGAACGGCTCCGACGCCACCACGGCCGCCGTGCGCCTGGCCCGCGCCGCCACCGGGCGCCCGCGCGTGGCGATCTGCGCCGACCACCCCTTCTTCTCCGTCGACGACTGGTTCATCGGCACCACCGCGATGTCCGCCGGCATCCCGGCCGCCACCACCGAGCTGACGGTGTCCTTCCCCTACGGCGACCTGGCCGCCACGGAGGCCCTGCTCGGCCGGTACGAGGGCGAGATCGCCTGCCTGGTCCTGGAGCCCGCCGCCGCCGGGGAGCCCCCGCCCGGCTATCTCGAGGGGCTGCGCGCACTGGCCGACCGGCACGGCTGCGTCCTCGTCTTCGACGAGATGATCACCGGTTTCCGCTGGTCCGAGGCGGGCGCCCAGGGCCTGTACGGCGTCACCCCCGACCTGTCCACGTTCGGCAAGGCGCTGGGCAACGGCTTCGCCGTCTCCGCGCTCGCCGGACGCCGGGAGCTGATGGAACGCGGCGGACTGCGCCACTCGGGCGACCGCGTCTTCCTGCTGTCCACGACCCACGGCGCCGAGACGCACTCCCTGGCCGCGGCGATGGCCGTGCAGGCCACCTACGTGGAGGAGGGCGTCACCGCCCGGCTGCACGCCCTCGGCGAGCGGCTGGCCGCCGGGGTCCGCGAGGCCGCCGCCGGCATGGGCGTCGGCGAGCACGTCCTCGTGCGCGGCCGGGCCAGCAACCTGGTCTTCGCGACCCTGGACGCGCACGGAAGGCCGTCCCAGCCGTACCGCACCCTGTTCCTGCGCCGGCTCCTCATGGGCGGGGTGCTGGCGCCCTCGTTCGTGGTGAGCGCCGCCCTCGACGAGGCCGACATCGACCACACGGTCGAGGTGGTCGCGGGGGCCTGCGCGGTCTACCGCAAGGCCCTGGACGCGGGCGACCCCACCCCGTGGCTGGGCGGCCGCCCGGTGAAGCCGGTGTTCCGGCGGCGGGCGTGAGGCGGGAGGGGTGGAGCCACCACGGTGACTACGGGTGCAGGATCACCTTCGTGTAGCCCTCGATCCGCTTGTCGAACTTGTCGTAGCCGGACGGGGCCTCACTCAGCGGCAGTTCGTGCGAGACGACGAAGCTGGGCTTCGCCCTGCCCTCGATGATCAGGTCACGCAGGAAGCGGTTGTAGCGTTTGACGTTGCACTGCCCCGTCCCGATCCGCAGCCCCTTCTCGAACAGCCTGCCGATCGCGACGAGCAGCATGCCCTGCTTGGCCTGCTCGTCGGGGCCGCCCGGGTCGGACGGGACGTAGAGACCGGGGACACCGAGCGCTCCGGTGGGCCGGACCGTGTTGACGAGGGAGTTCAGCACCGTCGCCGGTTCCTCCTCGCCACTCGCGCCGGCCGTCGCCTGGTAGCCGACGGCGTCCACGCCCTTGTCCGTGCCTTCGCCGCCGGTCTGGTCCCTGATCTGCTCGACCGGGTCGCCCGCGGAGAAGTCGACGGGCACCGCGCCGATCTCCTCGGCCTTCTGGAGCCGCTCGGGGACACGGTCGACGACGAACACCTTCTTCGCGCCGCGCAGCAGCGCCGAGTACGCGGCCATCAGCCCGACCGGCCCCGCCCCGTACACCGCGACGCTCTCCCCGGGGCGGACATCGGCGAGTTCACAACCGTGGTAGCCGGTGGGGAAGATGTCGGCGAGCAGGATGAAGTCCCTCTCGTGCGCGTCGCCCCGGGGCAGCTTCAGACAGTTGAAGTCGGCGTAGGGCACGCGCAGGTACTCGGCCTGCCCGCCCTGCCAGGGACCCATGGAGACGTACCCGTACGCCCCGCCCGCGAATCCGGGATTGACCGTCGTGCAGTACCCCGTGTACCCCGCGGCACAGTTGCGGCAGAAGCCGCAGGCGACGTTGAAGGGCATGACCACGCGGTCGCCCTTCTCCAGCCCGGTGACGCCGTGACCTACCTCGTCGACGATCCCCATGTTCTCGTGACCGAAGACGATGCCGGGCTCCGCGGCGGTGCGCCCCTCGTACATGTGCAGGTCGGAGCCGCAGATCGCGGTCGACGTGACGCGCACGATCACGTCGTCGGGATGCTGGATCCCCGGCTTCTCCACCTCTTCGACCGCGACCGAGAACGGCCCCTTGTAGACGACAGCCTTCATGCTCGCCACCCTCGCTTGTTCGTTCGATTTAGGCATCCGTGACCCATCTCTCATGATTGTCCGGCCCGTACGGGTGGGCAAATCGGTAGCCTCTGGAGGAATCGAACGCCCCTCGGCCGTCCGACGCCCGTCCGCCACGCACCGAGGAAGGAGGCCGCGGTATGCCCGCCGAACGACTGGGAACCCTGCTGGTCCCCGTGGCCGGCCTGTCCGGCACCACCTACCCACCGGGAACGACGGTGTCCGTCCGCGGCCGGGGCGCGACCGTGGACGCCTTCGTCAAGGGGGACTGGCTGCCGCTGTCGTGGTGGGAGTTCTCCGACGGACTCCGCGAGGACATCGCCGACCGCTGACGCCGCGGGGTCACACGCCGCGACCGTGCCGGGAGCGCCCCGCGACACCGCGGGCGGCGGTCCCGCTCTCGGGGCGGGTGGCCGAGCCGGTACCCGGCCGGGCCGCCCCGCGTTCTGCCGCGCGGTCGATCAGCCACGCGGTCGCATGCACCACGGCGAGTGCCGTGCACCAGCCGCCGAGCGCGTCGGACGCGTAGTGGGCGCCGAGGGCGACCTCCGCCCAGCCCATGACGGCCCCGGCGACCAACGCCGCGCCGAGCACGAGGAGCGTGCCGGCCGTCCGGCGGAGGCCGCGCCGGCCGGCCACCAGCAGTGCCGCGACGAGGGCGAGCGTGGTCGCGAAGGCGGTGTGCCCGCTCGGGAAGGACAGGTTCCCGGCGCCGTGGATCGTGCGCCCCACGAGGTGCTTGAGCAGCGTCGTCGTCGCCACGGTCAGCCCCGTGGCGGCCAGGAGGAACACCGCCGCGCGCGGCCGGCGCAGCAGCAGGCACCCCGCCAGCGCGGTCACCATGAGCACCGCCGCTCCCCCGGGCTCCCCCAGGAAGTCGACGGCCAGCGCCGCGTACCGCCACGGCGGCCGCACACTGTCCGCGGTCGAGGGGACGAGCCACCCGTCCACCCTGCCGGGGCCGCCGTCCCCGGCGTACCGCAGCCCGAGCGCGAGGACCACGAGCCCGGCGAGCCCCGCGGCCACCCCCAGAGGCACCCGCAGCGCGGGGGGCAGCACACGCTCCCGGGTGCCGCCGCCTCGACCGCTCATGGGGCCAGGATGCCCCAACCCGCGTGCCGGGCGCAGCCGTCGACCGCACCCGGGACCCTCGGCTCGGCCGCTCACGCGGACGCCAGTGCCTCCGTGGGCGGAAGGCGCGCCGCACGCAGGGAGGGGTAGACACCGGCGGCCATGCCGATCAGCACCGCGCTCAGGCAGCCGCCCGCGAGCGGAAGCGGGGGGATCACGACCGGCCAGTGCTGGTGGGCCGCGTAGCCCACGGCGGCGAGGACGCCGAGCAGGATTCCGGCGAGGGCACCGAGCAGCGACAGTGCCACGGACTCGGTGAGGAACTGCACGCGGATGTGCCCCCTGGTCGCCCCGAGTGCCCGGCGCAGGCCGATGTCCCTGCGGCGCTCCAGGACCGAGATGACCATGGTGTTGGCCACGCCCACCCCGCCGACCAGCAGCGCGATACCGGCGAGGCCCAGGAACAGGGAGGAGAAGGTGTTGCGTGTGGCGCGCTTCGCCGCCAGGGCGTCGGACGGCCGGCTGACCTGGACCTGCCCGGGCTGCTCCGGGAACACGGTGGCGGGCAGGACCCTGCGGACGTCCTCCAGGTGCTCCTCGCGCGCCTTGACGTAGAGCACCGTGGGATTGCCCTCGAAGCGCAGCAGCCGCCGGGCGGCGGGCCATCCGGTGAGCACCGCGTTGTCGAGGTCGGAGGAGAGCGGTACGGAGTGCAGGACGCCGATCACGGTGAACCACGCCCTGCCGATCCGCACCTCGGGAGCGGGGCCGGTCGCGGGGATCTCCCCGATGCCGAGACGGTGCGCGGCCTTGTGGCCCAGTACGGCCGTGGGGAACCGTTCGTCGGCGGCGTCGAAGTACCTTCCGGAGAGCACCTTCCCGCCCACCACGTCCAGCAGGTCGCGCCGGGCGGCGAGCACGCTGAGTCCGGCGCCGGAGAAGTCCTCACCGCCGACGAGGTCGGAACGCTGGACCTCGGCGTGGGTGTTGGCCACCGCGCTCACCCCGGTGACCGGCCCGATGCGGCGCACCATGTCGACCGATTCCTCGGGCAGCCGCGCCTGTGCGCCCTCGCCCTGGAAGGGCTGCACCCGCAGCATGTCGGACCCGAGGGCCGATATCTCGTCCATGAGCGCCCGTTGGCTGGAGGCCGGGATGCCGGTGACCACCACCATGGTGGCGACGCCGATCGAGATGCCGAGGGCCGAGAGCGCGGCACGGAGCCTGCGGGTGCGCAGGCCGAGGAGCCCGAGGCTGAGCAGGTCGCGCGGGGCGAGGCGTACGGGTCGGACAGGGCCGTCGATGCGCCTGCGGGGACGCCGGGTGGTGGTGCGGGGCGGGGCGGCGGGCGTGGTCATGACGGGCTTCCGGTGGTTGCGGTGTCCGCGACGAAGCGGCCGTCGCGCAGGCGGACCCTGCGGGGCAGCCGGTCGGCGATGTCACGGTCGTGGGTGATGAGCGCGATCGTGGTGCCGGCCGCGTTGAGTTCGCTCAGCAGGGCGAGGACGGCCTCGCCGTTGGCGGTGTCCAGGGCGCCGGTCGGTTCGTCGGCGAGGACCAGGGCGGGCTCGTGGACGATCGCGCGTGCCGTGGCCACCCGTTGACGCTCCCCTCCGGAGAGCTGTCCTGGCAGGTGGCCGGCCCGGTGGGCGAGTCCGACCCTGGCCAGTGCCTCCCCGGCCCGTCTCGCGCGGTACTTCCTGGGCACGCCGGCGTAGAGCAGGCCGGTCGCGACGTTCTCGGCCGCGGTGAGTCCGTCCGTCAGGTGGAAGTGCTGGAAGACGAAGCCGAGCCGTCTTCCGCGCAGCGCGGACAGTTGACGGTCGGACAGCTCGGCCACGTCCTGTCCCTCGATGACGACCCGGCCGCTGGTGGGTGCGGCGAGGGTGCCCATGAGGTGGAGCAGCGTGGACTTGCCGGAGCCGGAGGGGCCGAGGATCCCGAGGAACTCGCCCCGGGCGAGGCTCAGGGAGACCCGGTCCAGGGCCTTGACCGCGGGCGGATGGGTCACGCTCGCCTCGTACACGCCGATGACCTGGCTCATGCCGTCGTCTCCACCTTCGTGCCCTCGTCGACGCCCTTGCCGCTGATCTCGACCAGTCCCCGGGCGAACATGCCGGTGTCGACCGGGACGAGGCGGCCGTCGGCGCGCCGGACCGCGTAGCCGCCCTCGCGCAGGGCGAGCAGGGCGCCGACGGGGACGGCGAGCACGTGCTTCCTCGCCCTGCCGTGGAACCTGGCCTGTACGGGGGCGGAGTCGAGGGACTTGACGGCTCGGGGATCGTCCAGGGAGACGGTGACGTTGGTGGTGGACTGCCGGTCGCCGCCCTCCCCTCCCTCCCCGCTCTCCCCGCCTCCGCCTTGGACGACGGTGCTGATCGCGGCGACCCGGCCGGGGGTGGTGGACCGGTCGGGCAGTACCACGGTGACGCGCCGACCCGTGGAGACGGACCCGAGGTCGAGCGACTCCACGGGCACGGTCACGGTCTTGGTGGTGGAGGTGACCGACATCAGCTCGTCCGCGGCCTCGTCCCCCGGCTGGGCGCGGAGACCGGAGACCCGTACCGCCGACTTGGCCACGACCGCGTCGGCGGGATCGAGCACGCCGGTCGGGTCGAGGCCCGCGGCCTTCTGCCAGCGTTCGACAGCGGACATCAGGGAGGCGGTGAGCACGCCGTCGTCCCGGCGCACCGTGGACCGTGCCGGGCCCGCGCTCGCGCCCGGCTGCTGTTCCCCCGCCTCGCCCGTCCCCTGCCCTTCTCCGCCGCCGGACGCGGCGGGCGGCCCGGTCGGGGACGCGGGCGCGCCGGACGACGGCGTGCCCCGGCCGGCACCGGGTGCCCGATCCGTTCGCGGGGAGCCTTCCCCGGGGACCTGCCGCCGGACGACGGTGCCCGGTGCGGGCTGCGGTCCGATGTCGTATCCCAGGGCCTTCAGGTTGTCGGCGAGGACCCGTACGTCGCGGCCGACCGTGCCGGGTGTGTCGAGCCTGCGGTACAGGGGTGTGCTGCCGTAGAGGAGCACGGTGGGGCGTTCGTCGACACGGTAGAGCTGGTGCCCGCGGGTGACCGTGGCGCCCCGCGCGGGGAGCCAGGTCACCCGGCCCTCGCCGGTCCCGCGGAGGGTGCGCGGGGAGTCGTAGCCGAGTGTCCCGTCCATCTCCTTACTGCCCGACAGGTCCGTCCTGACCACGGCGACCTTCCTGATTCCCGGGCCGGACTCGGGCGCGGGGCCGTTTCCGTCCCCGCCGGACCACAGCACCAGGGCGCCCGTCGTGCCCGTGAGGAGCACGGCGGCGACGGCGAGGCCCACGGTCCGCCTCCTGCGGCGGCCCGTGGGCGGCACACCCCGGTCCGCCTCCTCTCGGGCCGTCACCCGCAGGGCGAGGGTGTCCGCGGCCTCGTGCTCACTTGCCACCGAACGCCTCCCGCATGCATTCCTGGTCGATCCGGTCCGCGTCCCTCGGCGGGGTCGCGTGGGGCGCGTAGTTCCAGCCGCCCCCGTCCGGAAGGGGCTCCACCTTGAACCCCTTGCGGTTGTCGCACGCGATCCACTCGTTGTAGTCGTCCATGTAGTGCGGATTCCGCTTCGGATCCGTCTCCGGCGGCGTCAGCGGTTTCTTGCCGATGCACGCCTTTTCCACCTCCGGTCGTTCCTCGGCCACGTCGATACCGGGGAACCAGAGCATCTTCGGATCGGCTTCCGGCATTTTCTGCGTGCCCCTGCCGACGTCGACTCCGCGGTCCTTGATGCAGTGCAGATAGCCCTGGTAAAGGCGCAGTTCCTCGAGCGGGGTCGTGTCCAGCCGGAGCTGGGGCCGGCCTGCTTCGGCGGGGTCGGCGGACGGCCCCTTCGTGGCACCGCCCTTTCCACCACCGGATTCGGCGGTGGAGACGACCCCCTCGTCCCGGCCCCCGGTATGTCCCGAGGAACAGCCGACGGCGGAGGCCGCCAACAGCGCGGCGCAGGTGAGGAGAAGAAGCTTCTTTTTCGGCATGCCCGGCAGCATGGCAAGGCGTTGTCAGAAAGCTGTCAATGTTTTCCCCGACCGACCGCCCAGCATATGTATGTCAAGAAGTCGTCATGGCGAGAAGTCATATTCCTCCGCATTCCGCACGCGCTCCCCTGGCCTATCATCTGGCCATGTCCGCATACGTACTCGTGGCCGAGGACGACGAAAAGCAGGCGGAACTGATCCGTCGTTACCTGGTGCACGACGGCCACACCGTGACCGTCGTGCACGACGGTCCGACCGCCCTCGGCGAAGCCACCCGGCGGCCGCCCGACCTGCTGATCCTCGACTGGATGCTGCCCGGTCTCGACGGGCTGGAGATATGCCGCCGGATACGCGCCACGGGCGACACCCCCGTCCTCATGCTCACCGCCCGCTCCACCGAGGACGAGTTGCTGCTCGGCCTGGACGTCGGGGCGGACGACTACATGACGAAGCCGTTCCGGCCCCGGGAACTGGTGGCCCGCGTCCGGACCCTGCTGCGGCGCACCCGGCAGCCGCGGCGCGAGGAGGAGCGCCTGCTCAGCGCAGGTCCGCTCACCGTGGCCCCGGACCGGCACGAGGCGACCGTCCACGGCCGCCCCGTGCACTGCACCCCCGCCGAGTTCCGGCTGCTCAGCACCCTGGCGGCCGCGCCCGAACGCGTCTTCACCCGGACCCAGTTGCTGCACTGCGTCACCGACCACGGCAGAGCCGTCACCGAGCGCACCGTGGACATGCACATCGCGAACCTGCGGAAGAAGATCGAGAGTTCGCCGCGCAGGCCGGAGCTGCTGCTGACCGTCCACGGCGTCGGATACAAGCTCTCCGGCGGACCCGGGGGACCCGGGGGCCGGCGTGGGCTCTGACGTCCCCTTCCGCAACAGCCTGCTCTTCCGGCTGCTGCTCACCTCCGTGCTGATCTCCCTGGTGTCCATCGGAGCCACCGCCTGGCTGACGGTGCGCAGCACCACCGTCGCCATCCAGCAGGAGCGGGGCCAGGACCTCACGGACGACGCCGCCATCCAGAGCACCCTGGAGGGTTACGCCGCCACCCACCGGAGCTGGCACGGCGTCGAGCGCACCGTCCAGAACCTCGCCCGGTCCACGGGGCGCACGCTCGTCCTGACCACGCGGACGCGCCGGGTCCTCGCCGCCTCCCGCGAGTCGGCCGCGGAACGGCTGCCGCGCGGCGAGAGCGCCGTGATCGATCCCCTGCACATCGCCCCGTCCGCGGACCGGGACACCGGCGGCACGGAGCGCTCCTCCCGCATCGACCCCCGGGCCGTCGGCCCCTACCGCCTGCCCGCCGGGGAGCGGACGGCGCTGCTGCGGGCCGCCCGCACGGAGGTCACCTGCCTGCACGACCTGCAGAAGACCGAGGCGTTCATCGTGGAGGAGCCCACGGGCAGACCCGCACTGCGCGTCCGCGGCGCGCGCGACGTCGTCCCGCCGCTCTGCGCGTCCAAGGCCCTCGGCTCCCCCACCCCGACCGAGGCCGCGGCCCTGCGCGAACTCACCGGGCTCGTCCGCGCCTGCGGCACCCGCAACCATCTGCGCCTGCCGCGGCCGTTGACCCTCACCGCGGACTTCCAGGTGGGCGAGGACGGCGCCGCGGAGAGTTCCCCGGCCCTGGACGACTGCGTGGAGGAGGGCCGGCGGGAGCAGCTGTCTGCACACGTCGCGCCGGCGGCCCTGCTGTTCGTCACCGGTCCGCCCGGCCGGGCCACCGCCGTCTTCGACCTGTCCCCGTCCGGCACCCTCAGGGTCCTCCTCACCACCGGCCTGGTCCTGGCCGCGACCGTCGCGGTGACCGTCGTCGTGGCGACCAGGCTCGTGCGTCCGCTGCGGGCGCTGGCCCAGGCGGCCCGCGCCCCCTCGGGCCGGCACCTGCCCGTCCCCGTCACCGCCAAGGACGAGACCGGGCATCTGGCCGCCGCCCTCAACGACCTGTCCGAACGCCGCGAGCGTACCGACGAGCAGCGCCGGGTCATGGTGAGCGACATCGCCCACGAGCTGCGCACCCCCCTCACCAACATCCGCGGCTGGCTGGACGCGGCGCAGGACGGCCTGGCCGAGCCCGACGCGGACCTCCTCGCCTCGCTGCAGGAGGAGGCGGGCCTCCTGCAGCACATCGTGGACGACCTCCAGGTGCTCGCCGCGGCGGACGCCGGGACCCTGCGCCTGCACCCCCGGGTACTGGATCTGCGCGAGCTGGTCGAACAGACGATGAGCGCCCACCGGGCGACCGCGCGGGCCGGGGGCGTCGAGACCGCCGTCCTCGCCCCGGGAAGCCTCACGGTCACCGCCGACCCGGTCCGCCTGCGCCAGGTCCTCGGCAACCTGCTGTCCAACGCGATACGCCACACCCCTCCCGGCGGTCGTGTCACCCTGGGCGCCCGCCGGGTGCCGGGAGCCGTGGCGATCGAGGTGCGGGACACGGGCTGCGGCATCGGTGAGGAGGACCTGCCCCGGGTGTTCGACCGCTTCTGGCGGGCCGAACGCTCCCGCAGCAGACGCACGGGAGGCAGCGGTCTCGGGCTGTCCATCGTCCGGCAGCTCGTGCGGGCCCACGGCGGTGACGTCCTCGTGCGCAGCCGGCCGTACGAGGAGACGGTGTTCACCGTGCGCCTGCCGTGCTGAGGCGCCCGGGGAGGGCGGCCGACGGTGTCGCGCGCCCCGCGCCGCCGTTCCACCGGCCTTGTCCGGGCCCCCGGGCACTGCGATGATCACCGATCATGCGACTGGAGGAACTGGGTACGACCGAACGCCAGTTGTGGCATTCCTACGCCCGGGGCCACCGTGTCGCTCCGCGTCCCGCAACGCCGCGGGGCCCCCGGCCCTCCGTCCGCGCGGAGTTCCTGGCGGCGCTGCTCCTCGGTGCCGGCCCCGAGCCCGGCCCGGGCGAACGCCCGGCGCTGCGCCTGGACGGCGTGTCCGTCACCGGCACGCTGGACCTGGAGTTCGCCGAGGTCATCGCGCCCGTCGCCCTGACGGACTGCCACTTCGACGAGGCACCCCTGCTGCGGGGCGCCCAGTTCCGCGAGCTCGTCCTCTCCGACTGCGTCCTGCCCGGCCTGAGCGCCGACACCGTCGAGGTCCGCGGCCGGATGGTCCTCTCCCACTGCCGGCTCTCCGGCCCCCTCGTCCTCACCCGCGCGGAGATCCACAGCGACCTGGACCTGAGGCGGACCGTGATCACCGCGCCGGGCCGCGACGCGGTCCGCGCCGTACGGCTGTCCACGGGCGGGGACCTGCTGTGCACCGGCCTGACCGTGCACGGCCTGACGCGGGTCACCGGAGCCGCAGTGGCCGGCGAGTTCGACCTGGAGGGCGCCCACCTGAGCAACCCCGGCGGCACCGCCCTGGACGCCTACCACGTGCATGTCACCGAGGACTTCACCTTCCACCCCGGCTTCCGGTCCGAGGGGCGCCTCATCCTGTCCGGCGCCCAGGTGGCGGCCGCCCTGGGGTTCTGCGGCGCCCGGCTGAGCAACCCCGGTGACATCGCCCTGGAGGCCGTCGACGTCACCGTCCACCGCAATGCCGACCTCGGCCTGGGCCTCACGGTCGAGGGCGGCGTCCAGCTCGACGGCACCCGCGTCGGCACCCTCCTCAGCTTCCGCGACGCCACCGTGGACCACCCTTCGGGCACCGCGCTGTCGCTGCGCCTGGTCCAGGCGCGGGAGACCGATCTGCGCACGCGGCGACCCATCGACGGCACGGTCGACGCCGGAAACGCGCAGCTGGGCGTCCTCCACGACGCACCGGACACCTGGCCCACCGGCTTGCGCCTGGCCCACACCGCGTACGACGCCCTCGCCACCCCCCTCACCGCCGGCGAACGGCTCGCCTGGCTCCGGCGCGGGACGGAAGGGTACGTCCCGCAGCCCTACGAGCAGCTCGCCGCCGCCTACCGGAGCCTGGGGCACGAGGACGAGGCCCGTACCGTCCTGCTCGCCAAGCAGCGGCACCGCCGCTCCGCGCTCCCCGCGCACGCGCGCCTGTGGGGCTACGTCCAGGACGCCACCGTCGGCTACGGCTACCGGCCCGCCCGCGCCGCACTGTGGATCATCGCCCTCCTCGCCCTGGGGGCCTCCTTCTTCTCCGCCCATCCCCCCGCCCCGCTGGAGGCGGGCAAGGCCCCGCCGTTCAGCCCGGTGTTCTACGCCCTCGACCTCCTTCTCCCCGTCATCGGCTTCGGGCAGAAGGCCGCCTTCGCGCCCCACGGCGGCGGGCAGTTGCTCGCCCACACGTTGACCGTCGCCGGGTGGATCCTGGCGACGACCCTGACCGCGGGGGTGTCCAGGGCCCTCAGCCGCCAGTGACGGCCCCTTCACGCACGCCCCGGCGGGCATGCGTGAAGGGGCCGTGCGGGGGACGGTCACGCGTCCTTCACGAAGGACGGCTGAGCGCGGGCGTTGCGGGTACGAGACGATGACGTCCGGTCGCGGGCACGCCGGGCACCCGGCGGGGACCGCTGTGCCGGCGCGGGCAGGCCGCACGGTGCGGGGGTTTCATGGCGGGTGATCGAATGATGTTGACGGATGTGCTGGCGGCGGCCGAGAACGCCGCACCGGTGCGCTCTTTGGACGTGGTCGCGCGTGATCTTCGGGAACGGTTCGGCGCGCGGTACGTGTCGTTCCTCTTCGTCGACATCGTGGGCAGGCGTCTGCTGCGGGTCAGCGATCAGGCGGCTCCCCCGCGCGAACACCCCGCCGAGCAGGTCTTCCTCGGTGACGACAGCGTCTACGACGAGGTGCTGCGCGGGCAGAAACTGGTGCGGACGCCGCAGGACGCGCACGGGCGCGGACAGCGGGTCCTCGCCCCGGTCACCAACAGGGGCGACGCCATCGGCGTCCTGGAGCTGTTCCTCACCCGGGTCACCGAGGAGGTGCTGGAACAGGTCCAGGAGGCCGCGCACGCCCTGGCCTACATCATCGTCACCGACCGCCGGTTCACCGACCTCTACCACTGGGGCAACCGCACCACCTCGGTCAGTCTGGCCGCCGAGATCCAGCGCCAGCTCCTCCCCTCCGCCTCCGCCTGCGCGGCGCCCGAGTTCGACCTGGCCGGGGCGCTGGTCCCGGCCTCCGACATCGCCGGTGACACCTACGACTACTCCCTCGACCAGGACCATCTGCACCTGTCCATCACCGACGCCATGGGGCACGACGTGGACGCCTCACTCATGGCCACCCTCGCGGTCAACGCCTCACGCGGTGCCCGCCGGGCGGGAGTGGACCTCGCCGAGCAGGCCCGCAGGGTCCACCAGGCGCTCCTCGACCACGGCCGGCGCACCTTCGCGACCGGCCAGCTCTTCCGGATCGCCCTCGACGGCAGCCGCGCCCAGTTCGTCAACGCCGGTCACCCCTGGCCCCTGCTGCTGCGCGAGGGGAGGGTGCGCGAGCTCCGTCCGCAGGTGAACCTGCCCTTCGGCGTCCTCGGGCAGGGTGCCTACGCGGTCCAGGACCTGGACCTGCGCCCCGGCGACCGTCTGCTGCTGTACACCGACGGCATGCAGGACCGCGACGCCTCGGTCGTCGACCTGCCCGCCCTCCTCCGCGAGACGGCCGTCGAGCACGCGCGGGAGGCGGTGGGCGCGATGGTCGCCGCCGTCGCCGCCGCCTACGGGGGCCGGCAGCCCGCGGACGACGCCACCGTCCTCTGCCTGGACTGGTACGGCCCGGGCGACGCCGGCCGGTCCCCGCGCCCGGTCACCCCCTCGGGAGTCTGAGCGCCGGAACCGGAGCGCCCGCGCCCGGTACCGCGGTCACTCCTGGCCGTGCCCGGACTTCTCGGGGTCCTCCGGGTTCTCGGAGGGACGCCCGGTGCCCGGTTCCGCCATGCGCCGGTGGGCCGCCGCCTTGACCCCGTCGGGCAGCACCTTCCCGACCAGGCCCTGCGCCCTGGTCATCAGGGACCCGGTCACGGCCTTCCTCTCGCCCTCCATGATCGCCCTGAACGCCTGCTCCGCCACCTGTGCCGGATCGTCCTTCTTCGACGTGCCCATGCGGGTGTCCTCCGCCATGCCCGCCCGGTCGAAGAACTCGGTGTCGGTCGGCCCCGGCATGATCGAGGTGACCGTCACGCCGGTGTCCTCGACCTCCTCCGCGAGCGCCTGGGCGAGGGACTGCACGAACGACTTGGACGCGTTGTAGACGGGCTGGAAGGAGCCGGGCATCGTCGAGGCGAGGGACGAGGTGAACGCCAGCCGGCCTTCCCCGCGCATCACCATGGCCCGCAGCAGCGGCTTGGCCAGCCGCATCGTCGCCGTGACGTCGAGGTCGACGATCTCCTGGTCCTCGGCGAGGTCGGTGTCCACGAAGGCGCCGCCCCGGCCCACCCCCGCGTTGAGGACGGCGACGTCGACCGTCAGTCCGGCGAGCGCGTCCAGCAGCCGGAACCGTCCCTCGCCGATGCGGAGGTCGGCACGTACGGCGCGCACCTCCACGCCCGCCTCCACCAGCTCCCGCGCGGCCGACTCCAGCGACTCGTCCTCCGCGCTCACCACGAGGTCGTGGCCGTGCCGCGCGAACTGCCGGGCGAGTTCGCGGCCGATTCCGCTGGAGGCACCGGTGATCAGGGCAAGAGGCCGTGTCTCAGTCATGCGGCACGGGTAACCACCGCGCCCGGCCCCACGCCCCGCGGGCGGCGGCCACGACCGGCGGACCGGGCCGCCATCCCGACAAGGGCCTCACCGCGGTGCGTTCACCGGGGCGGGGCCCAGCGGAGTGGCGGCGAGCGCACGGGCGGTGCCGTACAGGTCGGCGGCCGTGGCGCGGCCGGTCCTGTGCGCCCGGTCGCGGCCCCGCGAGTCGTCTCCTGTGCGCCCGGTCGTGGCCCCGCGAGTCGTCTCCTGTGCGCCCGGTCGCGGCCCCGCGAGTCGTCGAGGTAGTCCGGGCCCGGCCCCGGGCCCAGGTGCCGGTAGGTCCACGACCGGCCCGGGATCGTGTAGCCGATGTCGCACGGACGACCGTGGGCGCCACAGGCGCGTTCACCTCCCGCTGGACCCCGGAGCTCTCGCGCCCGTCTCACGGGGCCACGGGTGCAGTGGCCGGAGCGCCCGTCGGGACGTGGGCCGCGCGAGCGCTGTCGCAGGCGACGGAGACAGCCGCCCGGTCACCGGTCGCCCTTCCGGGGTGCACCGAAGAGCTCGGTCACGAGCCGGCGGGCGTACGCGGCGTCGAGCCCGGTCGGACGGAAGAGGATGCGATACATCATGGGGGCGACGACGCGGTCCAGAGCCGTCTCGACGTCGGGAGTGTTCTCCTCCCGGTCGGCGGCTCGGGCGAGAATGACGTTGATCTGTTCGGCCGCGTAGGCCGAGCACTGACCGGCGTTGTCGCCGTCCGGGTCGCCGAGCAGGGCGTCGCGAACATAGGCGCGGCCCGAGGCGGACGTCATCTCGTCGAGGAACTGCTCGGCCCACGCCGTCAGGTCGGACCGCAGGTCGCCGTGGTCCTCCGGTGCGGCATCGGGTCGCAGCCGCTCCACCGCGACGTCGGAGAGGAGTTCCTGCAGGTTGCCCCAGCGTCGGTAGATGGTCGACGGGGTGACTCCGGCGTGCTGGGCGACCAGGGGGACGGTCAGTGCCTCGCGGCCCCTTTCCTCCAGGAGTTCCCGTACGGCGGTGTGCACCGACGCCTGGACGCGTGCGCTGCGCCCGCCGGGGCGAACCCTCTGCCTGGTGCTCATCCCACCAGCCTAAAGCACAGTCCTTGCGTTTAGCGGTTTTCCGTACCCCGGGGCAGCGCATGCCCTTCGGTGGCACCGTGACCCTGTGGCCGCCGGCCCTCGACGCGCTCCGGCACCCT
Source organism: Streptomyces griseoaurantiacus (assembly GCA_014656015.1). Classification (GTDB taxonomy): domain Bacteria; phylum Actinomycetota; class Actinomycetes; order Streptomycetales; family Streptomycetaceae; genus Streptomyces; species Streptomyces griseoaurantiacus. Next base: position 133,716 of record BNBP01000002.1, read on the forward strand.
CGGGGGACGCCGGCACCACCTCCGCGGCGAAGGGCGAGCGCCTGCCCGACAGCTGTGCCGGGGGCCTCGCCGATCTCGTCGTGGCGGGCATCCGGTCCTGATCCCGCCGGAGCCGAGCGGTGTGTGGGCCGGGCCGGAAATTCCCGGCCCGGCCCACACACCGCCCTCAGGTGACGGGTGCGAGCGATCGGGCGGGCTGCGTCCGCTCGTAGGCGTGGCCCACCAGCAGCAGCGTCCGCTCGGCGAAGGGCCGCCCGAGCAACTGCATGCCGATGGGCATGCCCGCCGCGTCCTGGCCGACCGGGACGGAGAGTGCGGGCACTCCTGTGATGTTGGCCGGGGAGGAGAGGCGCACGTACGCGTCGGAGACGCTCTCGACCGTGCCGTCGGGCCAGGTGACGGTCTCCTGACCGGCCGGGACCGCGGCCATCGGCACCGCGGGAGCGGCGATCACGTCGACCTCCTCCAGGACGCGGGCCCACTCGTCGCGCATCAGCGTCCGGGCGCGCTGCGCCCGCAGGTAGTCGCCCGCGCCCATCAGTTCGCCGGCCTCCAGGAGGATCCGGACATCCGCCCGATACAGCTCGGGGACGGTACGCAGGGTGGCCTGGTGGTACGCGGTGGCTTCCGGCACCATCAGGCCCCAATGGACGGCCTGGATGTAGCGGGTCATCGGTATGTCGACATCGATGAGCCGAGCGCCGAGCGCCTCGAGCTGCGCGATGGCGCGGCGGACGGCGGCCGCGACTTCGGCGTCGACGTGTGCGAAGTAGTAGTTGCGGGGCACGCCGACACGCACTCCCGTCAGGTCCGGGTCGGGGTGCGGCCGGTAGCCGACGCCGGGCACGGCCACCGAGGCGGGGTCGCGGGGGTCGTACCCGGCGAGGGCGGTCAGGACGAGGGCCGTGTCGTCGACGGTACGGGCGATCGGGCCGACGTGGTCGAGCGACCAGGACAGCGACGTGACGCCGTGACGGGGCACGAGTCCGTACGTCGGCTTGAGTCCGACCACTCCGTTCAGGGTCGCGGGCACCCGGATCGATCCGCCGGTGTCGGTACCGAGGGCGAATGTCGCCGCGCCGGAGGCCACGGCGACGGCGGAACCGCCGCTGGAGCCACCGGCGATCCTCCTGTGATCCCAGGCGTTGTTGGTCTGCGGGGTGATCAGCCCGTAGGCGAACTCGTGGGTGTGCGTTTTGCCGATCAGGATCGCGCCGGCCGCCCGCAGACTCGCGGCGACCGTGCTGTCGGAGGCCGCGCGATGACCGGCCCGGGTCCTGGAGCTTGCCGTGGTGGACACGCCGACGACATCGATCAAGTCCTTGAGCCCCACCGGAATCCCGTGCAGAGGGCCTCGGTAGGAGCCCTGTACGGCTTCACGCTCGGCGTCACGGGCGGTCCGGCGGGCCTGATCGGCGAGAACCGAGACGTAGGCCGCAATGTGCGGCTCCACCTGCTCGATGCGGTCGAGGACCGAGTCGACCAGCTCGACGGGGGACAGCCGCCGCTCCCGGATCTCCCGCGCGGCGGCGGCGAGGGACAACTCATACGGCTGCATCGTGCTTCTCCTTCTCCGCACGGAAGGCACCGGCGGGCGGGGTGTCACGGAGATTCAGCTCACGCAGGACCGCGACGACGGAGTGGATGTGGTCGGCGGTGGCCGCGACCGCCGCGTGGCGGTCATCGGGCAACGGAAGCCCGGCCCGGGCGGCCCAGCGGGCGGCCTCGGACGGTGTGAGTTCGGCGGAGGACACGGATTCTCCCCTGGTCGGGATGGAGCGACGAGGCGCATCACGCTTAAAGCGAATGATTTGCTTTAGCTCGACTGTAGAACCTACCCTTCCTTAAGGCAAACGAGTTGCTTTAAGGAAGGGGTTCCATGTCCGACGTCGTGTCCGGCCCAGTTGCGCACTGCCCTGTCGGAGACAGCCGCGCCCGCGGGAAGAACCGTGCCGCCTCCTTCGGTCTGGACGCGTCCGTACTCGTGGCCCTCCTGGCGGCATCCAGTGCCCCGACACCGCTGTATCCCCTCTATCAGGACCAGTGGGGCCTTTCGGCGCTCGCCGTCACGGTGGTCTTCAGCGCCTACGCCCTGGCGCTGCTGTCAGCCCTTCTCACCACCGGAGCGCTCTCCGACCGACTGGGACGGCGCCCCGTCCTGGCAGGCGCCCTGGGCGCGCAGGCCGTCGCCATGGTTCTCCTCGCCTCGGCGGACGGCGCGGGTTCCCTGGCGGCGGCCCGCCTCCTGCAAGGAGCGGCCACCGGCGTGGCCACCAGCGCCGCCGGCGCGGCGCTCCTCGACCTGGAGAACCCGCGACACCCCGGCCGGTCCGCCCTGACCAACATCATCGCCCCGGTCGCCGGCATGGCTGCGGGCGTTCTCGTCTCCACCCTCCTCATCCGCTTCGCCCCGGCCCCCGCCGTCACCGTCTACGCGTTGTTGGCAGCGCTGTTCACCGCCCAGGCGATCGCCGTCACCTTCACCACGGAGACAGTCGACCGGCAGGCGAACGGGGTCCGATCGCTGCGCCCGCGGCTCGGTGTACCGCCCGCGGTGCGCCGCACCCTGCTGACCACCGGCACCGCTGTCGTCGCCGTCTGGGCACTGGGCGGCTTCTACTCCTCCCTCGGGCCGGCCCTCGTGCGCCTGGTGGCCCCCAACGCCCCGCAGGCGGCCCTCGGCATGATCTTCTTCACCTTCAGCGCCGCAGCCGCACTCACCGTGTGGGTACTGCGCCGCACCGATCCCCTGACCACCGCGATCGGCGGATGCCTCTCCGTCCTGCCCACCGCGGTCCTGACCCTGAGCGGTCTGCACGGCGCCGGGCTGCCGACCGTCTACGGCGGCGCCGCCCTGGCCGGCGCAGCCTTCGGCGCCGTCTCGCGAGGCGTGCTTCGGACGCTCCTCGACTCGCTCGACGAGCAGCACCGCGCCGCGACGCTGGCCGCCTACTACGTTCTGAGCTACCTCTCCATGAGCTTGCCCGCCGTCGCCGCAGGGGTCGCCACCCGGCACTACGGGCTCAGGACCACCTCGCACGTCTACACCGTCATCGCCGCACTCCTCGCTGCGGCGGCCCTCACCGCGCTCGCCGTGTCACGAGCCCGAACTGAGCCCAGCAGCAGTCCACGCAACCGGCCACTGCGCTGAAGAGCAAAGGAAACAACAGATCATGCAGACTCCCTCGGACACCCCCATCCCCTCCTGGGCCGTGGGCGACATCACCGTCCACCGCATCGACGAGATACCGCTGCCGCCCGCGACCGGTCCCTGGCTGCTGCCCGACGCCACTCCTCAGGTGGTAGCCGGCCAGGACTGGCTGCGTCCCCACTTCGCCGACGATGACGGCATCCTCCGCATCGACAGCCACAGTTTCGCGTTCGCCGTGGACGGGCTACGCGTACTCGTCGACACCGGCATCGGCAACGGCAAGGAACGGGCCAACCCGGCCTGGCACGACCTGCGCACCGACTTCCCCGAGCGACTGATTGCCGCAGGCTTCCCGCCCGACTCCGTCGACCTGGTCGTCCTCACCCACCTGCACGCCGACCACGTCGGCTGGAACACCCGGAAGGTGGACGACGCATGGGTCCCCACGTTCCCCGAGGCGCGCTACCTCACCGCGCGCGCCGAAAGGGCGTTCTGGGCCGCCCACGACATGGAAGAGGCACGCCGCCAGATGTTCCGCGACTCGGTGATCCCGGTCGAGCAGGCCGGTCTGCTCGACCTGGTCGACGTCTCGGCCGAAGGCGTGCGCATCACCCCGAGCCTCCGCCTGGTCCCCACCCCCGGCCACACCCCCGGCCATGTCGCCGTCGAACTGAACAGTCAGGGTGAAACGGCGTTGATCACCGGTGACTGCATCCACCACCCGGTCCAACTCGCCCACCCCGCCATCGGCGCCTGCGTGGACATCGACCCGCGGCAGTCCGCGACCACCCGCGGTGAACTGCTCGCTTCCCTCGCCGGTACGGACACCCTCCTCCTCGGCACCCACTTCGCCCCGCCCACAGCCGGCCGTGTCGTCGCGCACGGGGACGCCTACCGGCTGCGACCCGTTCCGACGACCTGACCCGCGAGCCGACGGGGCGCCGGGGACCGACGGGCTCGGGCTGACCTGCCGTCCGGAACGCGCGTCGGTCGAGCGTCAGGACCCTGTGTCACGGACGCGAGGCCGGGCCGTCCGGGCCGGATCAGCCACCTCGCATGACGGGTGGACCACCGGGTCAGCGCCGGCCACCCCCGACGAAGCCACGAAAACGGCAGCTCAAAGCCCCTTCTGGGCGGGCTCGAGAACAGCCACGCACTCCACGTGATGCGTCATCGGGAACAGGTCGAACGCCCTCAGCGACCGCACCCGGTAGCCGCCCTCGCGGAAGTACGCCAGGTCCCTGGCGAGGGCGGCCGGGTCGCAGGCGACGTAGGCGATGCGGCGGGCGCCGAGGGTCGTGAGGTGGGCGACGGTCTTACGGCCGGCGCCGGCGCGGGGCGGGTCGAGGACGACGAGGTCGGCCTCCGTGATGCCGGTGCGCGGCAGGGCGGCCTCGACCTTGCCCTGTTCGATGCGGACGCGGTCGAACTCGGCGAGGTTGTGCCGGGCGTCCTCCACCGCGCGCTTGCCGGACTCGATGCCGAGCACGGCACCCTTCTCGCCGACCCGGTCGGCCAGCGCTCCCGCGAAGAGGCCCACTCCGCAGTACAGGTCGAGTGCGGTGTCGCCCTTGCGGGGCAGGAGGCCCTGCATGACGGCGGCGACCAGGGTGTCGGCGGCCTTCGGGTGGACCTGCCAGAAGCCGCCGGCGCCGACCCGGTGGGTGCGGTCGTCGGCGCGCTCGCGCACGAAGGGGCGGCCGTGGACGCGGTGCACGCCCCCGGAGCGCTCGTCGACGCGGAGCACGGAGACCGGGCGGTCCAGCTCCACCAGCGGCAGGCGGGCGCCCGGCTTCGGGGTGAGGACGACCTGGCGGTCCTGGGAGCCGGTCGCGGCGATCGCCTCGACGGAGTCCATGCCGGGCCACTGCCGGCGCTCGATGCCGAGTTCGCTCACGCCGGGCGCGGCGATCAGGCAGTGCTCGATCGGCTCCACCTCGTGCGAGCGGTGCCGGCGCAGGCCCGCGCGGCCGGAGGGGTCCACCGCGTAGCTCACGCGGGTGCGCCAGGCCGGGACCTCGCCCGCGGGAAGCTTGTCGCCCTCGGCGGGGAGCACCGTGCCGTCCCAGCCGGCCTCCTCCGGGGTGAGTCCGGCCAGGTGCTGGAGCTGTTCGGCGATGACGTCGGCCTTCAGGCGCCGCTGGGCGCCCGGCTTGGCGTGCTGCCAGTCGCAGCCGCCGCAGCGGCCGGGGCCGGCGTAGGGGCAGGGGGCGTCGATGCGGTCCTTGGACGCCTCCAGGACGCTCACCGCGTCGGCGCGCAGGAAGCGGGCGCCCTCCTCGCCCTCGGTCACCCGGGCCACGACTCGCTCACCGGGGAGCGTGTGCCGCACGAAGAGGACCTGCCCCTCGGACGTGCGTGCGATGCAGTGGCCGCCGTGGGCGACGGGGCCGACCTCGACCTCGTACTCCTGTCCCACCAGCGACTTCCTCGGTTCTGCCTGCATGGGGGGAGTACTCCAGATGATCAAGAGGGGGTGCGGCGGGCGGCGCGCGTCCGTCCGCCGGTGGGCAACAGCCCACCAGTCTACGTGCCCGGCACACCCGCCCGCGTCGCCCGGCTCCCGGGCCGGCCGGCGCTGAGCGCCCTCCCGGGCCCGCCGGCTCTCAGCGCTTCGTGCCGGACTCCCGGTGGTGGTGGTCCCGGTGCTCCTTGGGGCCCCGGCGGACCGCGCCCGGCGCGTTCCACTCCAGGCGCCTTCGGGCGCGCACCTTGGCGGCCTCGGAGGACTGGAGCTGGTAGGGCACCGAGGTCACCATGACGCCCGGGGTGAACAGCAGCCGGCCCTTGAGCCGCAGCGCGCTCTGGTTGTGCAGCAGGTGTTCGTACCAGTGGCCCACCACGTACTCCGGGATGATCACCGACACGGCGTCGCGCGGGGACTCCTTGCGCAGGCTCTTGACGTAGTCGATGACCGGCCGGGTCACCTCGCGGTAGGGCGAGTCGAGGATCTTGAGGGGGACGTCGATGCCGCGTCGTTCCCACTCGGCGCGCAGCGCCTTGGTCTCCGCTGCGTCCACGTTGACGCTGAGGGCCTCCAGGCTGTCGGCGCGGAGCAGTTTGGCGTAGGCCAGGGCGCGCAGCGCGGGCCGGTGGATCTTGGAGATGAGGACGACGGAGTGGACCCGGGAGGGGCGCACCAGGTCGTCGGTGGGGACCGGCTCCTCGGGTGCGGCGATCTCGTCGGCGACCCGGTCGTAGTGCTTACGGATCGCGGTCATCGTCGCGTAGAAGATGCACATGCCGAGCAGCGCCACCCAGGCGCCGTGGCTGAACTTGGTGGCGAGGACGACGACGAGCACCAGGCCGGTGAAGAAGGCGCCGAAGGTGTTGATCGCGCGGGAGCGGATCATGTGGCGTCGCTTGGCCTGGTCCTTCTCGGTGCGCAGGTGCCGGTTCCAGTGCCGGACCATGCCGGTCTGGCTGAGTGTGAAGGAGACGAAGACGCCGACGATGTAGAGCTGGATGAGCCGGGTGGAGTCGGCCCCGTAGACGATGAGGAGCAGGGCCGCCGCGCCCGCGAGCAGCACGATGCCGTTGGAGAAGGCGAGCCGGTCGCCGCGGGTGTGGAGCTGACGCGGCAGGTAGCGGTCCTGGGCGAGGATCGAGCCGAGCAGCGGGAAGCCGTTGTAGGCGGTGTTGGCGGCGAGGAACAGGACCAGCGCGGTGGCGGCGGCCAGCACGACGAAGAGGAAGCTGCCGTCGCCGAAGACCGCCTCGGCGACCTGGGAGATCACCGGGTCCTGCACGAAGGAGGAGCCGACCGGCGTGCCGCCCCGGATGAGGTCGACGGCGGGGTTCTCGGCCATGCGGACCTTGGTGGTCATGGCGAGCGCGATGATGCCGCAGAACATGGTGACGGCGAGCAGGCCCATCATCGCGAGCGTGGTCGCGGCATTCCTCGACTTGGGCTTGCGGAAGGCGGGGACGCCGTTGGAGATGGCCTCGACGCCGGTGAGCGCGGCGCAGCCGGAGGAGAACGCCCGCAGCAGCAGGAAGACCAGGGCGAACCCGGCCAGGCCCTGGTGCTCGGCCCGGATGTGGAAGCCGGCCGTCGGTGCCCGCATGGTGTCGCCCAGGACCAGACCGCGGAACGCCCCCCACACGATCATGATGAAGACGCCGCCGACGAAGACGTACGTCGGGATCGCGAAGAGCTTGCCCGACTCCTTCACCCCGCGCAGGTTCATCAGCGTCAGCAGGACCACCACGGCGACCGCGCAGATCACCTTGTGCTCGACCACGAAGGGGATCGCGGAGCCGAGGTTCTCGATGCCGGAGGCGATGGAGACGGCGACCGTGAGGACGTAGTCGACGAGCAGGGCGCTGGCGACGGTCAGGCCGGCCCTCGGGCCGAGGTTGGTGGTGGCCACCTCGTAGTCGCCGCCGCCGCTGGGGTAGGCGTGGACGTTCTGCCGGTAGGAGGCGACCACGGTGAACATCAGGACGACGACCGCGACCGCGATCCAGGGACTGAAGTGGTACGCCGACACGCCCGCGATGGAGAGGACCAGGAGCACCTCCCCCGGCGCGTAGGCGACGGAGGAGAGCGGGTCGGAGGCGAAGACGGGGAGTGCGATGCGTTTCGGCAGGAGCGTTTCTCCGAGCCGGTCGCTGCGCAGTGCGCGCCCGATGAGGATGCGTTTGGGCACGTCGGTCAGTTTGGACACAACCGGGATGTTAAGGGTTCGAACACACGGCGCCCACCCGCCACCCCCGACGCGTCGGAGGCGGCGGATCGCCGATTCCCGCAGGAGATCGGCCCTGTGCCCGCGAGGGCCCGGACGGACGGCGGCGAATTCTTAACGGAATCTTGCCGAGGCCGGGCCGGAGCCGCGGGACGGGGGCCGTGGGGCGGGGGCCGTGGGGCGGGGCCCGGTGGCGAGGTGGGCCGCCCCTCGGCCGCCCGCGTCTCAGCTCCGCCGCCCGCGCCTCAGCCGAACGGCGACTGGCGCTCGGCGAGCAGTTCGTTCAGCGAGTGCTGGATGGTGTCCTTCACCTCGCGGGCCAGCTTCTCCACCGTTCGCGGGTCCTCGGCGGCGCCCTCCGGGAAACCGTCCACGGTGATCGGCGCGCCGAAGCGGATGGTCCACTTGCTCGGCAGCGGGACCAGGCCGAGCACGCCCAGCAGCGGGAAGGTGGGCGTGATCGGGAAGTACGGCAGGTTCAGCATCCGCGCGAGGGTGCGGGACTCGCCGATCATCGGGTACGTCTCCTCGGCGCCGACGATCGCGCAGGGCACCAGGGGCCGGCCGGTGCGCAGTGCCACCGCGGCGAAGCCGCCCCGGCCGAAGCGGCGCAGCCGGTAGCGCTCCTCGTACGGCTTGCCGAGGCCCTTGTAGCCCTCGGGCATGACACCGACGAGTTCGCCGGCCTGGAGCAGCCGGGTCGCGTGGGCGCGGCAGGCGCGCACGTGGCCCGCCTTGCGGGCGATGTCGCGGACCAGCGGCAGCTCGAAGACGAGGTCGGCGGCGAGCAGGCGCAGCCTGCGGTGGGCGGGGTGGTCGTCGCGCAGGGCGACCTGGAGCATGAGCGCGTCCAGCGGCAGCGTGCCGGAGTGGTTGGCGACGACCAGGGCGCCGCCGTCCGCCGGGACGTGTTCCAGGCCCTCCACCTCGACCCGGAAGTACTTCTCGTACAGCGGCCTGAGGAGGGGCAGGATCAGTTCGTCGGTGAGGTCGGGATCGAAGCCGAAGTCGTCGACGGCGCCCTCGTCGGAGGCCAGCCGGGCCAGCGCGTCGCTGCCCGCGGCGAGGAACTCGCGCAGCAGCTCGGCGGTGAGCGAGGGTCCGGCCTCCTGCCCGGCCCGGTCTTCGGGCCCGGCCTCGGGTCCGGCCTCGGGTCCTGGTCCCGGCTCGGGCTCGGGCTCGGGCTCGGGGCGTCCGAACGGATTGTCTCCGGTCACGCATGCCTCTTCTCGGGTCGGCGTCGGCATCGGTATGGGTATCGGTATCGGTATCGGGAGCAGCGGGGGTACCGGGGCGGTACGGGGACGGGGCCGTGCGGGGTCCGCAGACGGTACCGGGTACGGGACCGCCCCCGCTCGCGGCGCCCGGGGGACGGTGGCGCCCGGTCCGGCCCCGGCTGCCGCTACGTTGGACGCGGGGCGACGGACCGGTCCCCGGGGGAGTCCGCCACGGTGTTCCAACGGCATGATGGTGCACCGCGGCCCGTGCACCGGGCCGCCACTGTTGCCGGGCGAGCCGAAAGAGAGCCATGAGCAGGACGCGTACGCGGGCCGCGAGGTCCGCGGGGAGTGTGGTGTAGGGCCGTGCACATCGTGATCATGGGCTGCGGCAGAGTGGGTTCCGCTCTCGCCCAGACCCTGGAGCAGCAGGGGCACACGGTCGCCGTGATCGACCAGGACCCCACCGCCTTCCGCCGGCTCGGCGCCGGGTTCGGCGGCCGCCGCGTCACCGGGGTCGGCTTCGACCAGGACACCCTGCGCGAGGCGGGCATCGAGGAGGCCGGCGCCTTCGCCGCCGTCTCCAGCGGCGACAACTCCAACATCATCGCCGCCCGGGTGGCCCGCGAGATGTTCGGCATCGAGAACGTGGCGGCGCGCATCTACGACCCCCGCCGCGCCGAGGTCTACCAGCGGCTCGGCATCCCGACCGTGGCGACCGTGCGCTGGACCGCCGACCAGATGCTGCGCCGGCTGCTGCCCTCGGGCGCCGAGCCGCTGTGGCGGGACCCCACCGGCGGGGTGCAGCTCGCCGAGGTGCACGCCTCCCCGGCTTGGGTGGGCGAGAAGATCAGCCGACTGCAGGAGGAGACCGGGGTGCGGGTCGCGTTTCTCACCCGGCTGGGCGAGGCGATGCTGCCCTCTTCCCAGACGGTGCTGCAGGAGGGCGACCTGGTGCACGTGATGATGCGCACGGACGACGTCGAGAAGGTCGAGGCGACGTTCGCCGAGGGCCCTGAGAGGGAGGCCGGTCACTGATGAGGGTCGCCATTGCCGGGGCCGGTGCGGTGGGTCGCTCGATCGCGGGCGAACTGCTGGAGAACGGCCACGAGGTGCTGCTGATCGACAAGGCGCCGACCGCGATCTCGGTGGAGCGGGTGCCGCAGGCGGAGTGGCTGCTGGCCGACGCCTGCGAGATCACCTCGCTGGACGAGGCCGCGCTCCAGCGCTGCAACGTGGTCATCGCGGCGACGGGTGACGACAAGGTCAACCTCGTCGTCTCGCTGCTCGCCAAGACGGAGTACGGGGTGCCGCGCGTCGTCGCCCGGGTGAACAACCCGAAGAACGAGTGGCTTTTCAACGAGGCGTGGGGCGTCGACGTCGCCGTGTCCACGCCGCGTCTGATGTCGGCGCTGGTGGAGGAGGCGGTGAGCGTCGGCGACCTCGTACGGCTGCTGCGTTTCAGCCACGGGGACGCGAACCTCGTGGAGCTGACGCTGCCGCCGGAGTCCGCGCTGGCGGGCACGCAGGTGGGTGACGTGCGCTGGCCCGAGGACACCTCGCTGGTGACGATCATCCGCGGGACGCGGGTGCTGACGCCCTCGCCGGAGGACGCGCTGGAGGCCGGTGACGAACTGCTGTTCGTGGCCGCGCAGGCGAGGGAGGAGCAGCTCGAGGACCTGCTCTCGGTGCGCCGCGAGGACGCGATCGGCTGACGGGTCCTGCCGGGATCCTGCGGGCCCCCGCGTCCGGCCCCTGCGGGGGCGCGGGCGCGGGGGGCACGCGTCGTTGACGGGGTGCCCATCCGTCGGACCGGCCGAACCCCTCGGACCCCGGGGGACCGTTCGCCTATGAGGCGCTCTCGCCCCGCGCCGCCTGCTCCCGCGCCTTCTCCTCCGCCTCCTGCGCCTCCATCTCGGCGAAGACGTCGATCGGCGCCGGGGCCTTGGCCAGGAAGACCCAGGTGAGCCAGACCGCCAGCAGGAAGGGCGGGATCTTCAGGGCGATCAGGACCCAGCCCAGCTGCGTCGTGTCGGCCCACCAGTACAGCGGGAACAGCACCGCGCACTTGGCGAGCAGGATGAGGCCCCAGGCCCAGCTCGCCTTGGCATAGGCCTTCTTGCGGCCGGGGTTGCGTGTGCGCCAGGACAGGTTCTCCTTGAAGACCGGCCCGAGCATCAGGCCGATCAGGGGGACACCGGCCAGCGTCGTCACGATGTACGCGAGCGCGAGGCCCAGCGTGTACAGCATGCCCGGCAGGTAGAAGTCCTTCGCGTTGCCGGTCATCATCGCGAAGACGACACCGAAGGCGACGCCGAAGACCCCGCTGAAGGCGTGCTTCACCGTGTCCCTGCGGACCAGCCGCACCGCGACGAGCAGCAGCGACACCACGAGCGCGGCGATCGCCGACTGGTGCAGGTTCTTGTTGATCGTGAAGATGCTGACGAAGAGCAGTCCGGGCAGCACCGTCTCGACCATGCCCCGGACGCCGCCGAACGCCTCGAAGAGAGCGGCCTCGGTGACCGCGCGCGAATCGTGCGCGGTGTCGTCTTCGGTCGGCTTCTCGAGTGAGGTCACCGGCTACTCCCGTCCGAGCGGTCTCAGTTCGTATTTGGGGTTGAACAGCACTCTGCGGCCCCGGCTCATCGAGATCCGACCCGAGGCCATCAGCTTGCGCCCCGGTTCTATGCCGAGGATGGAGCGCCTGCCGAGCCACACCACGTCCAGCGCGGCCGTGCCGTCGAACAGCTCGGCCTCCAGGGCCGGCACCCCGGCCCGCGGGCGCAGCGTGACCGTGCGCAAGGTACCAGTAACGGTGACCAGCTGGCGGTCCTGACAGTCACCGATGCGGGTGCACCCCGCGGTCTCGGTGTCCTCCCGCAGCTCCTCCGACTCCAGGTCCTCCTGGGACGAGGAGAGCCGGTCGAGCATGCGCCGGAACCGGCCCACCGGCTTCTCGGAACGGGGAACAGCACTCATACCGAAAGCGTACCGGGGGCCGCCGACACATACGTACGGTCCGCCCGCCGACCGGTGTGGGCTACTTCTCGAACCGGTATCCCATTCCCGGTTCCGTGATGAAGTGCCGCGGGTGGGCGGGGTCGGCCTCCAGTTTGCGGCGGAGCTGGGCCATGTACACCCGCAGGTAGTTCGTCTCCGTGCCGTAGGAGGGCCCCCACACCTCCTTCAGGAGCTGCTTCTGGCCGACCAGCCGGCCGGGGCTGCGCACCAGGACCTCGAGGAGGTGCCACTCGGTGGGCGTGAGGCGTACGTCCCGGCCGCCCCGGTCGACCTTCTTCGCGGCGAGGTCGACGGTGAAGCCCTCGGTCTGCACGATCACATCGCCCTCGCCGGCGCCCACCGGCTCCGCCCGGCGCACTGCGGCGCGCAGCCGGGCAAGGAGTTCGTCCATGCCGAAGGGCTTGGTGACGTAGTCGTCGGCGCCCGCGTCGAGCGCGCCGACCTTCTCGTCGGAGGCGTGGCGGGCGGACAGCACGAGGATCGGCACCCTGGTCCGGCCGCGCAGTCCCCGGATGACCTCGACGCCGTCCATGTCGGGCAGTCCGAGGTCGAGGACGATCACGTCGGGACGGTGTGCGGCCGCCAGCCGGAGCGCGGTGGCGCCGTCGTGCGCCGCGTCCACCTCGTAGGCCCGCGCCCTGAGGTTGATCACCAGGGCGCGCACGATCCCCGGCTCGTCGTCGACCACCAGTACGCGCGTCATGAGGCCCTCCTTCCGTGCAGGGCGGGCGGGCCGGTGAGCACGGCGGGGGCGGCCGCGGGCACGTCCTCCGCCGGCCGCGGGGCCGCCCGGAGGGTCAGCACCATCGTCAGTCCGCCGCCGGGGGTGTCCTCGACGGTCAGGGTGCCGCCCATCGCCTCGGCGAAGCCGCGCGCCACCGCGAGGCCGAGTCCGACGCCGGAGCCGCGGGGGGCGTCGCCGTAGCGCTGGAAGGGCTCGAAGATGCGGTCCTTCGCCTCGTCGGGCACGCCGGGTCCGCGGTCGACGACGCGTACCTCGACCCGGTCGGCCAGCGCGCTGGCGGCCACGAGGACCCGCGTCCCGGGCGGGCCGTGCTTCACGGCGTTCTCGACGAGGTTGGCCACCGACCGCTCCAGCAGCCCGGGGTCGACGGCGACCATGGGCAGTGTCTCGGGCACGTCGAGTTCCACGAGGCCCACGCGGTCCTCGGGGACCCCGCCGAGCGCTCTCGGCACCACCTCGTCCACGTCGATCTCGCGGATCAGCGGGGTGACGGTGCCGGTCTGCAGCCGGGACATGTCGAGGAGGTTGCCGATCAGGTGGTCGAGCCGGTCGGCGCCGTCCTCGATGCCTTCGAGGAGTTCCGCCCGGTCCTCCTCCGACCAGGCCACGTCGTCCGCGCGCAGGGAGCTGACCGCCGCCTTGATCCCGGCCAGCGGGGTGCGCAGGTCGTGGCTGACGGCGGCGAGCAGCGCGGTCCGGATGCGATTGCCCTCGGCCAGCGTCCTGGCCTCCTCGGCGGCCTGCCGCAGCCGCTGCCGGTCCAGGACGACGGCGGCCTGCGCGGCGAACGCGGCGAGCACCCGCCGGTCGGAGGCGGGCAGCACCCGCCCGGACAGGGCGAGCGCCATGTGGTCGCCGACGGGCACGTCCACGTCGGCCTCCTCGGGCCGCGCCACGCGGGCGCCGGGGCCGGCCGCGCCCGCGCAGGTCCAGGGGGCGACGTCGCCGGCGCGTTCCAGCAGCGCCGCCGACTCCATGGCGAAGGTCTCCCGGACCCGTTCCAGGAGCGCCTCCAGGCTGGTCTCGCCGCGCAGCACGCTGCCCGCGAGGAAGGAGAGGATCTCGGACTCGGCACGCAGCCGGGCCGCCTGGTCGGTGCGCCGGGCGGCGAGGTCCACCACGGCGGCGACCGCGACGGCGACTCCGACGAAGATCAGGATGCCGACGATGTTCCTCGGGTCGGCGATGGTGAAGCGGTGCAGCGGGGGTGCGTAGAAATAGTTGAGGAGCACCGAACCGACCGCCGCGGAGGCCAGCGCCGGCAGCAGCCCGCCGAGCAGGGCGGCGGCCACCGTCAGCGCCAGGAAGAGCAGCATGTCGTTGGCGAGACCGGGGTCGACGGTGACGAGCAGCAGGGCGAGGAGGGCGGGACCGGCGACGCCGGTGGCCCAGCCCGCGACGATCCTGGCCCGGCCGAGCCGGGCGCCGCGGGCGGCCGGCAGCCCGCGCCCCTTGGCGACCTCCTCGTGGGTGACGATGTGCACGTCCAGGTCGGGCCCGCAGTCGCGGGCGACGAGGGTGCCGACGCCGGGGCCGAGGACGTACTGCCAGGTCTTGCGGCGCGAGGAGCCGAGGACGATCTGTGTGGCGTTGGCGCCGCGCGCGAAGTCGAGCAGCGCGGCGGGCACGTCGTCGCCCACCACGTGGTGGAAGGTGCCGCCGAGATCCTCGACGAGGGTGCGCTGGACGGCGAGTTCCTTGGGCGAGGCGGAGGTCAGGCCGTCGCTGCGGGCGACGTAGACGGCGAGCACCTCGCCGCCCGCGCCCTTCTCGGCGAGGCGTGCGGCCCGGCGGATCAGGGTGCGGCCCTCGGGACCGCCGGTCAGCCCGACCAGGATGCGTTCCCGGGAGCCCCATATCGCCGAGACGCGGTGCTCGCTGCGGTACCGGGTGAGGTGCTCGTCGACCCGGTCGGCGACCCACAGCAGGGCCAGCTCGCGCAGGGCGGTGAGGTTGCCGGGGCGGAAGTGGTGCGAGAGGGCGGCGTCGACCTTGTCCGGCTGGTAGATGTTGCCGTGCGCCATGCGGCGGCGCAGCGCCTGCGGCGACATGTCGACGAGCTCGACCTGGTCGGCGCGGCGCACGAACTCGTCGGGCACGGTCTCCCGCTGCCGCACCCCGGTGATCGACTCGACGACGTCGCCGAGTGACTCCAGGTGCTGGATGTTGACGGTGGAGACGACGTCGATCCCGGCGGCCAGCAGTTCCTCCACGTCCTGCCAGCGCTTGGCGTTGCGGGAGCCGGGGACATTGGTGTGGGCGAGTTCGTCGACGATGGCGACGGCGGGAGCGCGGCGCAGTACGGCCTCGACGTCCATCTCGGCGCGGACCGCGCCCCGGTGCTCCAGCTCACGGGGCGGCACCATCTCAAGGCCCCGCAGCAGCGCCTCGGTGCGGGGGCGGCCGTGGTGCTCGGCGTGGCCGACGACGCAGTCGGTGCCGCGTGCCAGGCGGCGTCCGGCCTCGCTGAGCATGGCGTAGGTCTTGCCGACGCCCGGTGCCGCCCCCAGGTAGATCCGTAGTATGCCGCGTCCCATCGCCTCATCGTCCCTCTGCGCCGCACCGGGCCGCCGCCGGGTGCCGCCGTCCGCGCGCGTGCGCGATGTCGACCCTACGGCGCGCGGTTCCGGCCCGGCGGCCGGCCCGGCGCCCTCGCGGGCGTCCTTGACGCGACCCTGACGGGGCGGCGGGCACACGACCTCGACGGGGGCGCATGGGGAGCGTGCGGGTTCAGGCCCCGGCGGTCCCGGTCCGCTCGATGCTCCCGGTCCGCTCGGTCAGCTCGCCGTCGCTCAGTTCGAGCACCCGGTCGGCCAGCCCCAGCAGGGTCGTGTCGTGCGTGGCCACCACGGCGGTGACGCCCTCGCTGCGCACCACCGCGCGCAGCAGTTCCATCACCGCGAGCCCCGTCTCGGCGTCGAGCTGCCCCGTCGGCTCGTCCGCTATGAGCAGCGAGGGGCTGTTGGCCAGCGCCCGGGCGATGGCGACCCGCTGCTGCTGCCCTCCGGACAGTTCGCCCGGCCGCTGCTCCGCGTGGTCGGCGAGCCCGACGAGCGACAGCAGCAGCGCCACCCGCTCCTCCCGCTCCCTCCGGTCCGCCCGGCGCAGCCGCAGCGGCACCCCCACGTTCTCGGCGGCGGTGAGGACGGGGATGAGGCCGAAGGTCTGGAAGACGAAGCCGATCCGGTCCCGCCGCAGCGCGAGCAGTCCCTCCTCGCCGAGGTCGCCGAGGCCGTGCCCGGCGACGGTGATGCGGCCCGCGTCCGGCTCGTCGAGCCCGCCGAGCAGGTTGAGCAGGGTGGTCTTGCCGGACCCCGAGCGGCCCTTGAGGGCGACGAGTTCGCCCTTCGGCACCTCGAAGGAGACCCCGCGCAGCGCGTGCACGGCGGCGGCGCCGGTGCCGTACGACTTGTGGACCTCCTCGACGCGCACCATCGTCCTCGTGTCGGTCTCCGTCCCGGTGACGGCCAGGCTCATGGCCCCTCCCCCGCTTCCCCGTCGTCCGCCGGCCCTCTCGGCCCGCGCACCGCTGCACCACCCGGCATTCTCACCGGATTCCCACCTGCGCCCGTCCGGTCGAACGGCCGGGACCGGGGCCGGGTTCCCGGCCCGCGGCACATCCTCGCACTCGCGCCCGGACACGCGAAGAGGCCGCGTCCCACCGGGGACGCGGCCTCTTGCGCACGGTGCGCCGGGCGCGGTCAGCGGACCTCGGTGATCTCCGGTCCGCGCTGGAGCTGCCCCATGCCGCCGGAGAAGCGCGAGCCCTCCTCCTGCTGCACACCCTCGGGCACCATCTGGGCGTCGTTGGGCAGCTTGAGGACGATCGGGTCGCGGGGCGCCATCGGGCCCTCGCCGCGGACCACGACCGTGTCCCGGAAGATCTGCTCGAGCAGTCCGGCCGCCTGCGGCTGCACCGCGCCCTGCCCGGAGATCACTCCCCGCAGGAACCAGCGGGGACCGTCCACGCCGACGAACCGCACGACCTGGAAGCCGCCGGTGCCGTCCGGGAGCTGCACGGGCACCTGGGCCCGCAGCTCCCAGCCGAGCGGGCCCTCGACCTCGTCGACGATGCCGCCCTGCTGCGTGATGCCGCCGGCGATCTCCTCGCGGACCTCGCCCCAGATGCCCTCGCGCTTCGGGGCGGCGAAGCCCTGGAGCTGGATGGCGCTGTCGCGCAGGACGACGGTGGCGGCGACGATCGCGTCACCGGCGACCTCGACCCGCAGTTCCATGCCGTCCACACCGGGCACGAACAGACCGCCGAGGTCGACCCGGCCCTCGGCGGGGTCACGCACCTCGGACTCGTCCCAGGGGCCGTCGGGCCGCGGTCCGGGGGCGAGCCGTACGCGCTCGCGCCCGCCCTCGGCCTGCTCGTCGTCCGCCTCGGTGTCGACGCCGTCGACGACCTGCTCGGCCTCGCCCGTCGCGTCCGCCACGTCGTCGGCGAACCCCTTCTTCTTGCGACGTCCGAACACGTCACTGTCCTTCCCGGTCGGATACGACCGAAGCGTATCGATTCCCACCCGTTGTGCCGCCCACGGCGGCATGACCGCCGGTGGACCCGAAGCCCCCCTCGGCCCGCGCCGAGCCGGGAAGTTCCGCGACCTCGCGGAAGCGGACCCTCTCGACCTGCTGGACGACCAATTGGGCAATCCGGTCGAAGCGCTCGAACCGCACGCTCTCGCGCGGGTCGAGATTCACCACGATCACCTTGATCTCCCCACGGTACCCGGCATCAACCGTCCCCGGGGCATTCACCAGAGCGACACCGCAGCGGGCGGCGAGGCCGGATCGCGGGTGCACGAAGGCCGCGTACCCCTCGGGGAGCGCGACAGACAACCCGGTGGGCAGGACGGCGCGTTCACCCGGTGCCAGCTCGCACTCCTCGGTGGTGCGCAGGTCGGCCCCCGCGTCGCCGGGGTGCGCGTACGCCGGAAGCGGTACGTCGGGGTCGACACGCCGGAGGAGCACCTCGAGCCCGCGGCCGGGGGCGCCGCTCGTGTCCTGCGGTGGCTGCGCGCCAGGCGGGCCCTGAGGGCCCCGCGCGCCCTGCGAACTTGGGGAAGTACCACTCACAGGCGCAGACCTTACCCGCGCGTCGGCCCCGCCCCGACACCATGCCAAGCTTGGCCTCATGCAGCCCTCCGCGCCCGCGTACGAAGAACGTCTCACCGCCCCCCGCTCCTGGTGGCTGATGTGCCTCCTGATGGGCCTCGCGGTGGCCCTGGTCCTGCTCCCCTTCGGCACCCTGCCGATGCTGGGCGGCCTCGTGGGCGGGACGGCGGTCTCGGCGGTGGTGGTGAGTGCGTACGGTTCCCCGCGCATCCGCGTGGTCGGCGACGCGCTGATCGCCGGCGAGGCCCGCATCCCGGTCGCCGCGCTGGGCGAGGCGGAGGTGCTGGACCCGGAGGAGGCGCAGGCCTGGCGCACGCGCAAGGCCGACACCCGGGCCTTCATGCTGCTGCGGGCCTACATCCGCACGGCCCTGCGGGTCCAGGTGACGGACCCCGAGGACCCCACCCCGTACCTCTACCTCTCCACCAGGGAGCCGGAGCGGCTGGCGGCCTCCCTCAAGGCCGCCCGGACGTCGTAGTCCCCCGGCGCGGGGGGCTCACGCCTCGACGGCGGGCCAGTCGGTCCGCACCCGTCGCAGATCGGCGCGGACCCGCTTCGCGAGCCGTCTGGTCTCGCGGCGGTTCAGGGCCGCCCCCACCGCCGCCCCGATCAGGAACGGGATCAGGTTGGGCAGGTCCCGCACCAGCCTCTTGGTGATCTGCTGCCGCAGTTCCCGCTTCATCGGTCCCGCGAGCGCCGTGTTCAGCGTCGCCGGCTTCGTCACGTCGATGCCCCGCTCGCCGGACCACGTCCGCAGATAGACCACGCTGCGCTGCGCCACCGTCCCGGGCGGCCGGACGCCGTACACCTCGTACAGCTCGGCGATCAGCTTCAGTTCGACGGCGGCGACGCCGGTGATCTCCGCGGCCAGTTCGGTGGGCATCGCCGGGGGCACCGGCATCATGGCGGCGGCGCCCACGCCTGCGCCGACCGTGGCGGTCGCGGCCGCCGCGCCGGTCACCAGCCGCTCCGCGATCTCCTCGGGTCCCAGCCCCGGGAACTGCCGGCGCAGGGTCGCGAGGTCGCGCACGGGCACGCGCGGGGCGATGTCGATGATGCGGTCGGCCAGGTGGGTCAGTCCCAGCCGGACCCCGTGGTCGCCCATGCGGACACCGGCCCGGACGCCGGTGCGCACGAGCCGCGCCGCCTCGGCCCGGCGCCGTTTCACGCGCGAGGGCTCGACGGGCGTGGGCGGTCCGCCCGCCGCGGGGGCGGGGAGCGCCTCGTCCGGGGACGCCGGAAGGGCCGTGTGCGCCGGAGAATCCGTGGGCGTCGGGGAGTCGGCGGATGCGGAGTGGTCCGTGGGCGCGGAGGAGTCCCAGGGCGCCGGAGGACGCGAGGGCATGCCGTCCGACGCGAGCGAGGCCCCCCTGTCCCCCGGAGTGCCCTTCTCCCCGGGGTTTCCCGGGTGTTCCGGCACTCCGGGGCCCGAGGGGCCCCGCTCGTCGTCACGCACGCCGTGAGGGCCGTCTTGCGGCCCCGGGTCCGCCTCCGCCTTCCTGCGGAAGCGGCGCTTCCAGGGAGGGGTCGAGCCGGTCACGGCCGACCCCGCCTCAGTCGCAGTCGCGGCAGATCGGCTGGCCGTTCTTCTCCCGGGCCAGCTGACTGCGGTGGTGCACCAGGAAGCAGCTCATGCAGGTGAACTCGTCCTGCTGCTTGGGCAGCACCCGGACGGCCAGCTCCTCATTGGAGAGGTCCGCTCCGGGCAGTTCCAGGCCTTCGGCGGCCTCGAACTCGTCGACGTCGACCGCGGAGGTCGACTTGTCGTTCCGCCGGGCCTTGAGTTCCTCCAGGCTGTCGGAATCGACATCGTCGTCGGTCTTGCGTGGGGTGTCGTAGTCGGTTGCCATTTCGCTCTCCCCCTCTGGGTGTCTGCGGGTGTCTCCAGCGCACGTAACGCGTGAGAGGCCGGACTTGTGCCCGCCTCGAGGCGGAGATTTTGCCTCACATCAAGGTCTGTTACTCAATCGACACCCAACCGGAGTCCTCGAGAGTGATCGGGTTGGATGGCGAACCGGACCGTACACGGTCCACACGGTGCCCTCCAAAGGCGTCTCACCGTGTACTTCCCGTGATACCGGTGCCGGAAAACCCGTATTTTCCGGCTTTGTCGACGCCCAAATGATCACGCAGCGTAGACGGCCGGAAAAGCCCTCCTGTGATCGATCACACATGTGACGACCGGATGACCGGTTCGGAAATTACGCCCAAAGCGAAACAATTTCCGTACCGGCCGTGCGGGCGGCGACATGATCTCAGATCGGCAGGGTGACGCGCATCACGAGACCGCCCCCTTCCCGCGGCCGGGCGGAGATGTGTCCGCCGTGCGCCCGGGCCACCGACCTCACGATCGACAGCCCGAGCCCCACCCCCTTGTCGCTGCCCGTGCGTTCGGTGCGGAGCCTTCTGAAGGGCTCGAAGAGGTTGTCGATCTCGTAGGCCGGCACGACCGGCCCGGTGTTGGACACCACGAGCACCGCCTGCCCGTGCTGCACCTCGGTGGTGACCTCCACCCAGCCGCCCTCCGGCACGTTGTAGCGCGCGGCGTTCTGGACCAGGTTCAGGGCGATCCGCTCCAGCAGGACGCCGTTGCCCTGGACCACCGCCGGGGCGCGGGTGCTGCGGATCTCCACGCCCTTGGCCTCGGCCTCGGCGTGCACCTGGTCGATCGCCTGGGCGGCGACCTCGGCGAGGTCGACGGGCTTGCGCTCGACGATCTGGTTGTCGCTGCGGGCGAGCAGCAGCAGGCCCTCCACGAGCTGCTCGCTGCGCTCGTTGGTGGCCAGCAGGGTCTTGCCGAGCTGCTGGAGCTCCACCGGCGCACCCGGGTCCGAGAGGTGCACCTCCAGGAGCGTGCGGTTGATCGCCAGCGGCGTGCGCAGCTCGTGCGAGGCGTTGCCGACGAACCGCTGCTGGGCGGTGAAGGCCCGCTGGAGCCGTTCCAGCATGTCGTCGAAGGTGTCGGCGAGCTCCTTGAGCTCGTCGTCCGGGCCGTCCAGTTCGATGCGCCGGGACAGGTCCGAGCCGGCCACCGCGCGGGCGGTGCGGGTGATCCGGCCGAGCGGCGAGAGCACCCGGCCCGCCATGGCGTAGCCGAAGGCGAACGCGATCACGGCGAGGCCGAGCAGCGCGAGCAGCGAGCGGCTGAGCAGGTGGTCGAGGGCCACCTGGCGCTGGTGGTCGGTGCACGCGCTGATCGCGTCGTTGAACTCGGTCAGCGACAGCTTGTTGTTGACGCCGGGGCAGTCGTTGCTCGTGACCTTGAGGTCGTTGAACTCGACGATCTTGAACAGCGGTTCACTGCCGGTGCGCAGCGCCTGGGCGGCGAGCAGATAGATGATCGACAGCAGCAGGATGCCGGCGATCAGGAACATGCCGCCGTAGAGCAGCGTGAGCCGTATGCGAATGGTCGGGCGCAGCCAGGGGAAGGGGGGTTCCGGCCGGTTGGGGTCCCAGGTGGGCTTCGGGGGCGCCGCGGGGGGCGCCGGCGTGGCGGCCACGCGCTCAGATCCGGTAGCCGGAGCCGGGCACGGTGACGATCACCGGGGGCTCGCCGAGCTTGCGGCGCAGGGTCATGACGGTCACCCGGACCACGTTGGTGAAGGGGTCGGTGTTCTCGTCCCAGGCCTTCTCCAGGAGCTGCTCGGCGGAGACGACGGCCCCCTCGCTGCGCATGAGGACCTCGAGCACGGCGAACTCCTTGGGGGCGAGCTGCACCTCCCGGCCGTCCCGGAAGACCTCGCGGCGGTTGGGGTCGAGCTTGATCCCGGCGCGCTCCAGGACGGGCGGCAGCGGCACGCTGGTGCGCCGGCCCAGCGCGCGCACGCGGGCGATGAGCTCGCTGAACGCGAAGGGCTTGGGCAGGTAGTCGTCGGCGCCGATCTCCAGGCCCTCGACGCGGTCGCTGACGTCGCCGGAGGCCGTGAGCATCAGCACCCGGGTGGGCATGCCGAGCTCGACGATCCGGCGGCACACGTCGTCGCCGTGCACGAGGGGGAGGTCCCGGTCGAGGACGACCACGTCGTAGTCGTTGACGCCGATGCGCTCCAGGGCGGCCGCGCCGTCGTACACGACGTCGACGGCCATGGCCTCCCGGCGCAGTCCGGTGGCCACCGCATCGGCGAGCAGTTGCTCGTCCTCGACGACGAGTACGCGCACGTCGTTCGTCCTTCCCTCGTTCCTGTCCACGCGGCCCACAGCGGGGGCACGCGGGCAGGGGTCCGTTCGTGGATGAGAGCTCCATCCTGCCCTTTTCGGCCATAAGTCGGCTGTAAGACGGCCGGACGGACGGCCCGGAAGGGGCCCGTGCGCGTGGAGGACGTCCGGTGGGGCCGGGGGTGCGCGGAAAATCTTCTCCGCCGAGGTTTCCCCGCGATGCGGCATGGGGAGGACGGCTTTACACCCCGCGATCACGCTCTGCTTGGGCACGCCACTCCCGTGTGGCGGGCCGGCGGCCGCTTTTGCGCAGAGCGGACGTGGGTGTCCGGCACCGTCGCCGCCCGGCGGGAGTGCGCCGGGCATCCGCCGGAGCCGTGATCGTCCCTTCCGAAGGGCACCCCCCGGTGCCACCGACCCACGACCCAGGACGAGGGGGCGCAGCATGGACGCATTCACCGCAGGACTTCTGCAGCGCATAAGGACGACCGAGTCCGACCTGACGCGGGCACGCGAGACCGGCGACGACTTCCTCGTGGAGGTCGAGGAGTCGGAGCTCGACGATCTCCGTCGTCTGGCCGCCGAGCACGGCGTCGAGGTAGGCGTGACCCACGTCTGAACCATCCGCGTACGGCATTTCGAGCCCTGCTCCCGCCGTACCCCGCGCACGTCATGCGCAACGGGGCCCCGGTCGATCGATCCGACCGGGGCCCCGCCGCGTGTTCTCCGCGCTCTTCTCCCCTGCCCGCGGGCGGCCGGGTCAGTCGTGCCAGGCGCCCAGGGCCTCCAGGCGGGCCTGGAGCGGCTCGAAGAGGCCGGGGGGTGCCGCGAGCGTCAGCTCGGGCGACACGGGCTCTCCGGGGCGGCCGCCGGTCAGCGCGCCCGCCTCCCGGGCGACGAGGTCGCCGGCCGCGTAGTCCCAGGGGTGCAGTCCGCGCTCGTAGTAGGCGTCGAGCCGGCCCAGCGCCACGTCGCACAGGTCGATCGCGGCCGAGCCGCCGCGCCGGATGTCACGTACCTCGGGCACCAGGTGACGGATGACCTCGGCCTGCCGGGCCCGGCGCTCGGCGAGGTAGCCGAAGCCGGTGCCGACGAGGGCCTGGGCGAACTCCGGGGCGGGCCGCACCCGGGTGGGGCGCTCGTTGACGTGGGCGCCCTCCCCCAGGACCGCGCGGTAGGTCTCGCCGCGCATCGGCGCGTACACGACGCCCACCACGGTCTCCCCGTCCAGCCGGGCGGCGATGGACACCGCCCAGCTCGGCAGTCCGTACAGGTAGTTGACGGTGCCGTCGAGAGGGTCGATGACCCACTGGACGCCACTGGTGCCCTCGACGCTGGCGCCCTCCTCGCCGAGGACCCCGTCCTCGGGCCGCGCCTCGGCGAGCAGGCCGGTGATCAGCTTCTCGGAGGCGATGTCCATCTCGGTGACGACGTCGACGGCGCTGGACTTGGTCGCGGCCACCGCGAGGTCCTCGGGCCGGCCGTCGCGCAGGAAGGTTCCGGCGCGGTCGGCGGCGTCGAGGGCGATCCGCAGCAGTTCGCCCTTCAGTGCGGTCCGTTCCGGCCGCTCGGTCAGGGGGTTGTGGTCCGGCTGGTTCACGCCGCTCCTCACGCGTAGGGGCTGTCGGCGCCCGCGGCGGCGGGCTTGGGGGCACGGGCGGGGCAGCAGCCGACCGGGCAGACGTCGTGGCTCGCGCCGAGCGCGCCGAGGGCGCAGGGGGCGACCTTCTTCCCGCGCTCGGCGGCGGCACGCTCGGTCACCAGGTCCCGCACGGCGGCGGCGAAGCGCGGGTCGGCGCCGACGGTGGCGGAGCGGCGCACCGGCAGGCCCAGTTCCTCCGCCTTGGCCTTCGCCTCGGTGTCGAGGTCGTAGAGGACCTCCATGTGGTCCGAGACGAACCCGATGGGAGCCATCACGACGGCCGGGACGCCCTGGCCGTGCAGTTCCTCCAGGTGGTCGCAGATGTCGGGCTCCAGCCACGGGATGTGCGGGGCGCCGGAGCGCGACTGGTAGACCAGCCGCCACGGATGGTCGACGCCGGTCCGCTCCCGGACGGCCTCGGCGATCAGCCGGGCCACGTCGAGGTGCTGGCGCACGTAGGCCCCGCCGTCCCCGTGCTGCCCGGCGGGGCCCGAGGTGTCGGCGGCCGTCTCGGGGATGGAGTGAGTGCTGAACGCGAGGTGGGCGCCCTCGCGCACGTCCTCGGGGAGGTCGGCGAGCGACTCCAGTACGCCCTCGATCATGGGCTCGACGAAGCCGGGGTGGTTGAAGTAGTGCCGCAGCTTGTCGATCCTCGGCAGCTCCCGTCCTTCCGCCTCCAGGGTGGCCAGCGCCTCGGCGAGGTTCTCGCGGTACTGGCGGCAGCCGGAGTAGGAGGCGTAGGCGCTGGTGGCCAGGACCAGGATGCGGCGGCGGCCGTCGGCGACCATCTCGCGCAGGGTGTCCGTCAGGTAGGGCGCCCAGTTGCGGTTGCCCCAGTAGACGGGGAGGTCGAGGCCGTGCGCGGCGAAGTCCTCGCGCAGGGCGTCGAGCAACGCGCGGTTCTGGGCGTTGATGGGGCTCACGCCGCCGAAGAGGAAGTAGTGCTGCCCCACCTCCTTCAGACGCTCCTTGGGGATGCCGCGGCCACGGGTCACGTTCTCCAGGAACGGAACGACGTCGTCCGGGCCCTCGGGGCCGCCGAACGAGAGGAGCAGAAGGGCGTCGTAAGGGGCGGGATCGAGTACGTCGGGCATGTCTTCGATCCTCCCACGGGGTACCGCGCGGCGAGGACCCGCGTACAGTAAGGCTCCCCTAAGTCGTAAGGCACGTCCCCCGCTTCACGCCTTACCGCGCGTTTCTCCGGAGAGCCCCCCGTGCCCAGCCCCTACCGCGCCCTGTTCGCCGCCCCCGGCTCCGCCGCGTTCTCCGCCGCCGGGCTGATCGGGCGGATGCCGCTGTCGATGATGGGCATCGGCATCGTGACGATGATCTCCCAGCTCACCGGCCGCTACGGGCTCGCCGGCGCGCTGTCGGCGACCCTCGCGCTGTCCGCCGCGCTGCTCGGGCCGCAGATCTCGCGCCTCGTCGACCAGTACGGGCAGCGCCGGGTACTGCGCCCCGCGACCCTCGTGGCGCTGGCCGCCGCGGCCGTGCTGCTGCCCGCCGCGCACCACGGGTGGCCCGACTGGGTGCTCTTCGTGTGCGCGGCGGGGATCGGCGCCGTGCCGAGCCTGGGCGCGATGATCCGGGCGCGCTGGGCGGCGATCTACCGCGACACCCCGCGGCTCCACACCGCCTACTCCTTCGAGTCGGTCGTCGACGAGCTGTGTTTCATCTTCGGGCCCATCCTCTCCATCGGGCTGTCCACCCGGTGGTTCCCGGAGGCGGGTCCGCTGCTGGCCGCCTGCTTCCTCGCGGCGGGCGTCCTCTGGCTGACCTCGCAGCGGGCCACCGAGCCCCCGCCGCATCCGCGCGCGGGCCGGGGCGGCGGCTCCGCCCTGCGCGCGCCGGGCCTGCAGGTGCTCGTCGGCACCTTCGCGGCGACCGGCGCGATCTTCGGCGCGGTCGACGTGGTGACCGTCGCCTTCGCCGACGAGCAGGGCCACAAAGGGGCCGCCAGCCTGGTGCTCGCCCTGTACGCCACCGGTTCCTGCCTCGCCGGACTCCTGTTCGGGCTGGTCCGTTTCGCGGGGGCGCCGGAACGCCGCTGGTTCCTGGGCATCTGCGCCATGGCCGTGAGTATGATCCCGTTCCTACTGGTCGGAAACCTGCCGTCTCTGGCCGTGGCGCTGTTCCTTGCGGGCCTGTCCGTCGCTCCGACGATGATCACGACGATGGGCCTCATCGAGCAGCACGTACCCCGCGCGAAACTGACCGAGGGCATGACCTGGGTGAGCACCGGGCTCGCGGTCGGCGTCGCGCTCGGCTCCTCGGTGTCCGGGTGGGTGATCGACGCTTCCGGGGCCAGGGCCGGGTACGGGGTCCCGGTGGTCTCCGGGGCCGTCGCGGTGGCGGTCGGTCTCCTCGGGTACCGCCGGCTGTCGAGGCCGGTCACGCGGCGGGAGGGGCTTCATGAGCACCACAGCGAGCGGGAACAGCGGCACGGGGAGCGGCGGACCGGCCTCGGGGAGGTCCGGCCCGAGGCGGCCGGGTACGGGGAGGACCGGGACGGGGAGAACCGCCCCGTGGCGTAACTGGTCGGGCAACATCACCGCCCGGCCCGCCCGCCAGGTCGCCCCGGCGTCGGTGGAGGAGGTCTCCGCCGCCGTGCGCCGCGCGGCGGAGGACGGGCTGCGCGTCAAGGCGGTGGGCACCGGTCACTCCTTCACCTCGATCGCCGCCACCGACGGCCTCCTGATCCGCCCCGATCTGCTGACCGGCATCCGGAGCGTCGACCGCGCGGCCGGCACGGTCACCGTCGAGGCCGGCACCCCGCTCAAGCGGCTGAACGAGGCCCTCGCGCGCGAGGGCCTCTCACTCACCAACATGGGCGACATCATGGAGCAGACGGTCTCCGGGGCGACCGGCACCGGCACCCACGGCACCGGCCGCGAGTCGGGCTCACTGGCCGCCCAGATCCGGGCACTCGAAATGGTGACGGCCGACGGCTCGGTGCTGACGTGCTCACCCACGGAGAACCCGGACGTGTTCGCCGCCGCCCGCATCGGGCTCGGCGCCCTCGGTGTCGTCACCGCGGTCACCTTCGCCGTGGAGCCGGTCTTCCTGCTCTCCGCGCGCGAGGAAGGGATGCGCCTGGACCGGGTACTGGCCGAGTTCGACCAACTGTGGGCCGAGAACGAGCACTTCGAGTTCTACTGGTTCCCGCACACCGGCAACACCAACACCAAGCGCAACAACCGCAGCGCCGGCCCGCGCCGGCCGGTGCACTGGGCGAGGACCTGGTACGAGGACGAGTTCCTCTCCAACGGCCTCTTCCGCGCCGTCAACCACCTGGGCCGCGCGGTGCCCGCGACCATCCCCACGATCGCGAGGGTCGCCAGCCGGGGCATGCCCACGCGGACGTACACCGACCTCCCCTACCGGGTCTTCACCTCCCCGCGCCGCGTGCGCTTCATGGAGATGGAGTACGCCGTCCCGCGCGCCGCCCTGCCCGACACGCTGCGGGAGTTGAAGGCGATGGTGGACCGCTCGCCGCTGCGGGTCAGCTTCCCGGTGGAGGTCCGCACCTGCCCGGCCGACGACATCCCGCTGTCCACCGCCTCCGGCCGGGACAGCGCCTACGTGGCCGTGCACATGTTCCGCGGCACGCCGTACCAGGCGTACTTCACCGCCGCCGAGCGGATCTTCACGGCGCACGAGGGGCGCCCGCACTGGGGCAAGATGCACACCCGCGACGCCGAGTACTTCGCGGCGTCCTATCCGCGCTTCGGCGAGTTCACGGCGCTCCGGGACCGGCTGGACCCGGACGGCCGCTTCCAGAACGACTACTTGCGGCGTGTGTTGGGGAGATAGGTACCTGGCTCGCGGCACCTCGGGACGGCCTACCCACCGGACCCTCGGGAGCGCACTGTTCCCGAGAAGTCCGACGGCGTGGTGATCCACGAAGGTGGTCCGAATGGAGTACTGTTGCGAGCCCTGGGTCCCGGGTCCCATCAGGGTGTCCGGGACCGTGCTGGACCGCCGGGAGGGAGAGTGCGTTGCACAGAGTGACTGAGCTCGTCACTCAGCGTTGCGATCAGGTAACCGTGCCATAACGGCGTTTCAGGGCTCGCGCCCGACACGCCGGGCAACTCGGCAAGGTTGTGGCAGGCTGCACCCGGGCAGGCCACACTCGACTAGCGGAAGCAGCGACGCACGTGACGTCGGCAGGCACCACCCGGGAGGTCCCCATGCCCGAACTGCGTGTCGTGGCCGTCTCCAATGACGGCACACGGCTGGTGCTGAAGGCTGCGGACAGCACGGAGTACACGCTTCCGATTGACGAACGGCTCCGCGCCGCCGTGCGCGGCGACCGTCCCCGCCTCGGCCAGATCGAGATCGAGGTGGAGAGCCATCTCCGCCCCCGTGACATCCAGGCCCGTATAAGAGCAGGTGCCTCCGCGGAGGAGGTCGCCCAGCTCGCCGGCATCCCCGTGGACCGCGTCCGCCGGTTCGAGGGTCCGGTGCTGGCCGAGCGCGCCTTCATGGCGGAGCGGGCCCGCAAGACCCCCGTCCGCCGCCCCGGCGAGAACGCCGGTCCCCTGCTCGGCGAGGCCGTGCAGGAGCGACTGCTGCTGCGCGGCGCCGAGAAGGACACCGTCCAGTGGGACTCCTGGCGCCGGGACGACGGCACTTGGGAGGTTCTGCTCGTCTACCGGGTCGCGGGCGAACCGCACTCGGCGAGCTGGACGTACGACCCGCCGCGTCGCCTCGTGCAGGCCGTGGACGAGGAGGCGCGCTCGCTGATCGGCGAGTCCGAGGACCTCGCCGCGCCCGAGCCGAGCTTCCCGTTCGTGCCCCGGATCGCCCGGCTGCCGCGCGACCGTCCGCTGGACCGCGCCCTGGACCGGCAGACGGAGCGCCCCGTACTGCCCGCGCAGGTGCCCGAGCCCGAGGAGGGCGCGGGCGAACGCGACTCGCTGACCAGCCTGCTGGAGGCGGTGCCGAGCTTCCGGGGCGACCTGGTGGTCCCGGAGCCGCCCGCGGAGCCCGAGGACGAGCCCACGGAGGAACCCGCCGCGGAGGAGCCGCCGGCGCCGGCGGCCTCGGCCGGTTCGGCCTACGCCGATGTGCTGATGCCGCGTTCGGTGACCAGCCACCGCGACCGGCTGATCGGCTCCACCGACCGGCAGGCCGAGGCGGACGGCGTCCGCCCGGGCCGTCGGGCGGCCGTGCCGAGCTGGGACGAGATCGTGTTCGGCACCCGCCGCAAGAAGCAGGAGTAGCGGGAGCCGACACGGGGTCCGATCTGCTCCCTCGGTCCCCGTGGCACCTCGGCACGGTGGTCACCGACAGCCGGTCAACCCGGCGCCGTGGTGGCCACGTTCGTGTGGGGACCGATTTCCGGCTGACCGACCGGCAAGCCCCGGATGACGGAACGTCAAGCGCGAGGCGGGGCCCGTACCTCATCCGGTACGGGCCCCGCTTTCGTGTACGCGCTCCGCGGTCACTGCGGGTCGGGACCCACCGCCACCGGACGGCCGGGGTCGGCACTCCACTCCGACCAGGAGCCCACGTACAGCGCCGCCGGGACGCCCGCTACGGCGAGCGCCAGCACCTGGTGCGCGGCGGAGACGCCGGAGCCGCAGTACACGCCCACCTCGGTGCCCTCCGTGACACCCAGCGCCTTGAAGCGGTCGGCGAGTTCGGCGGCGGGCAGCAGCGTGCCGGCCGCGGTCGCGTTCTCCGTCGTCGGCGCCGAGACCGCGCCCGGGATGTGGCCGCCGACCGGGTCGATCGGCTCGACCTCGCCCCGGTACCGCTCCCCCGCCCGCGCGTCGAGCAGCACCCCGGTCCGGGCCAGCGCCGCCGCCCCGTCCGCGTCGAGCAGCGGGAGCGCGCCCGGACGCGGCCGGAAGTCGCCGGGCTCCGGCTCCTCGGCCCCGGTGGCCGACGGCCCGTCCCAGGCGGCGATCCCGCCGTCCAGCACCCGCACGTCCGGATGCCCGGCCCAGCGCAGCAGCCACCAGGCGCGCGCCGCCGCCCAGCCCTGGCCGCCGTCGTAGACGACCACGGGGCGGTCCTCACGGACACCGGCGGCACGCATGGCCGCGCCGAAGTGCTCCACGTCGGGCAGCGGATGACGCCCGGCCGGTCCCGGCGGCCCGGCGAGGTCCGCGTCCAGGTCCACGTAGACGGCGCCCGGCAGATGGCCCGCCGCGTGGGCGGCCCGGCCGTCGAAGGGGGCCTGACCGGAGGCCGTGGCGGTGCTCAGCTGCCAGCGGACGTCGAGCAGCACGGGCGCGGCGGAGCCGGCCGGCCGCTCCGGCGCGGGGTCCGCCAGGAGACCGGCCAGCTCGGATGCGGAGATGATGGCATTCATGGCTCCCATCCTCCCGCACGGGGTGGCCACTTCCCCGCGATCCGGCTACCCTTCCGGCCGGACGGTTCCGATCACCCCGCGTACGGGATCGGACACCATCTGTACAGCCGAACGTCACCGCGCGGCCATCGCCCGGCAACGGACGGGACATCGCACCCCCGAGGTCCCCCGCGGTGAGGCACCGACGACGGCGCGGCCCGGCAACGGACCCGACCCGCGGTGCGACCATCGGCACGAAGCGTGCACCGGCGCGACCGCGACAGGCCGCACGCAGGCGAAGCGGACCGGCCACCGCCAAGGGGCCGAGAAGAGAGTGACCATGACCGAGGCACGTCGGCCGGCCGGCCCGAACGGCACCGCGCCCGCCCGTCCCGCACCCGGCACACCCTGCTGGGTGAGCCTGATGGCGCACGGCACGGCCGCGACCCAGGACTTCTACCAGGAGCTGTTCGGCTGGGAGTTCCGTCCCGGCTCCGGGCGGCTCGGCCCGTATGTGCGGGCCCTGCTGGCGGGCCGGGAAGTGGCCGGCATCGGGCACATGCCGCCCGACCAGGAGCTCCCGGTGGCCTGGACGCCGTACTTCGCCTGCGAGGACGCCGACGCGACGGCGGAGACCGTGCGCCACTGCGGCGGCACGGTGGGCGTCGGCCCCCTGGACGCGGGTGCGGACGGCAGGATGGCCGTCGCCGTCGACCCGATGGGGGCGGTCTTCGGCATCTGGCAGCCGACGGTTCACGGGGGTGCGGAGCCGGCGGAGGGGCCCGGCACACCCGTGTGGAACGAACTGCTGACCTACGAGTCCACCGGGGTGACGAAGTTCTACCGCAACGTCTTCGGCTACGAGGACGGGGAGGAGGCGGAGACGGCGGAGGCGCGGGACCCGGCGGCGGACGTCGAGGGCACGGCCGGGCCCGCCGATGCGGCCGACCCCGTCGACCGGGTCGTCCTGCGCCGCCGCGGCCGCCCGGTCGCCACCGTGCGCGGGATGGGCCAGGCCCTCCCCCGCGACCGGGGCGCGCACTGGGTGACGTACTTCCGGGTGGCCGACGTCGACGCGGCCGCGGCCCGGGTGACGGCCCTGGGCGGGCAGGTCCTCGAACCGCCCCACGAGGGCCCGCACGGCAGGACGGCCACGGTCACCGACCCGGAGGGCGCGCTGTTCGCGCTGCTGCGGCGGCCGCGCTGACGAAGGCGGGAGCGCCGACGGAGGCAGGCCGCCGCGAGAGCCGCGGCCCCATGCTCAGGTCCGCTTCCTCAGCAGTCCGGTGATCGCCGCGCCCGTCTCCTCGGTGAGCACGCCCTCGCAGGGGATGCCGAGTCGGTCCGCGAGCGTCCTGCCGTACAGGTCGACGGCGGACTCGGCGAGGTCCGCGAACGCCGCCCCGGCGACCCGGGCGCGACGCCAGGCCATGGCGGCCGTGACGACGCCGGCGAGCGCCGAGGGCCACCACACGAGGCCCACCGCGAGATAGCCGAGGGACCAGGCCGCCAGCCGGGTCGCGGCGGCGAGGCGGGCGCGGGCCGCGCCGATCTCCGTGCGGACGTCCTCGGGAAGCGTGAGCCAGAGCCGGGGCCACGCGGAGGTGAGGTCGAGCCGGTAGGTCTCCCAGATCCTGGTGTCCACGGCGGCCAGCCGGTCGCCCAGCCAGAACGACCGGGCCGGCCGGGCGAGGGCGATCCGGTTGCGCCGGGCGTTGCAGACGTGGGCCCGCTCCCGGGCGGCGGCCGCCTCCTCGGCAAAGGTGCGCGTGGCCGCCTCCAGCAGGGCCGCCTCGTAGTCCCTCCTGGCCTCGTCCCAGCGCCGTCTGCGCCGCTCGACCAGGCGCCGCGGGCGGTCGGCGAGCCACAGCCGCTCCAGGGCCGCGCCGAGGGCGCCGGCCGCCAGCCCCAGTCCCGCCGAGGCGGCCAGCAGCCCGGCCAGGGCGAGGACGAGGGTGCCCGTGTTGCGCAGCGCGGGTTCCGTCGACAGCCGGTCGAGGCGTTCGGTCAGTGGGCCGAGGCGGTACCAGTGCCGCTGTCCGAGCGTCGTCCCGGCGGCGGCCACGCACAGCAGCAGCGCGCCGGGGCCCAACAGCAGGGCCAGCCAGCGTTCGGCCAGCTTCCCGCCGAGCGCCTCCAGGAACTTGATCACGGCCGGAGCCTGGTCAGGGCCATCGGCCGCCGGTGCACCGGGCAGGGGACCGGCCGCGCGCCCGGCACCTCGACGCGGGCGCAGGTGCCGCCGGGGCAGGTGTGGACCTCCAGTTCCCGATGCCCGTCGCCCGCGCCCGGCCAGCCCTCGTAGGGCGAGCGGACCGGGCCGAGTCCCGCGGCGTGGCCGGCCCGCAACAGCGCGTCCTCCAGGTCGTCGAAGTCGTCCGCGAGTTCGTCCGGCGGGACGCCCGCGCGCACCCGCTCGACGATCGACTCCGCGAGTGCCCGTATCTCCGGCGTCACGCGCACCGCGTCACCGTCGAGGGTCAGGCGCCCGCACAGCACCCCGAGTTGATCAGCCGTCACCGTACGGAGGATAGCCTCGTGGGGTGGCCCCGACACCCTTCGACGACGAGATCGTGCGGAACCGGCGCGAGGCCGCGCGGGGTTCGGTGAACGCGATGCACGAGCTGGCGATGCTGCTGCGCGAGCGCCACCGGCACACGGGCGACCCCGCCGACCTGCTGACGGGCATCGCCCAGCTGCGCACCGCCCTCGGGTACGTGCCGGACCACCCCGTTCGGCCGGTGCTGGTGGCCTCGCTGAGCGCCCTCCTGCTGGACCACTTCCCGTACTTCCGCGACCCGGCGGCGCTGCGCGAGGCACTCGACGGGCTCGAGGAGGCCCTGCCGCTGCTGGACGGGGAGAACCGGTTCGCGGCGGAACTGATGCGCGCCGACGCCCTTCTCCGGCTGGGCGAGACGACCCGCGACCGCGGCCCCGTGGACAAGGCCGTCGAGGCGGCGTCCCGGCTGCCCCGGGTACCGGCCGCGCTGCAGGTTCTGGGCAGTGCCCTGTACGTGCGGTACAAGGTGACCCACGCGCACGAGGACCTCGTCGGGGCGGCCGCGGTGCTGCGGGAGTGCCTGCGCCAGACGCCCGCCGACGCCCCCGAACGCGTGCTCCGCCTGGGCGAGTTGGGCAATGTGCTGCAGACCTCCGCGGAACACACGGGCGAGGAGAGCCTGCGCGAGGAAGCCGTGCGGTACCTGCGGGCCGTGGTGGAGGAGGTGCCGGAGACCTCGGCGGGTATGCCCTGGCACAAGGTCGACCTCGCCGCCGCGCTGCGGGACCGCGGCCGGCACACCGGTGACGTCGTGGCCCTGCGGGAGAGCGTGGCCCTGCTGGAGGAGGCCCTCGCGGCGGTCCCGCCCGGCACCGGCCCGTGGCACAACTTCTGCGAGAACCATCTGACCGCCGTGCACAGTCTGGTCGAGCTGACCGCCGACGTGGAGTTGCTGGACCGGGCGCTGGAGGTGGGCCGGGCCGCGTACGACGCGGGCGGCGGGGCAGGCGGGGGCGCCATGGTCCCGCTGCTGCTGGGCCAGTTGCACCATGTGCGGTACCGGCACACGCTCCGGCCCGCCGATCTGGAGCGGGCGGCCGCCCTGTTCGGCGAGGTCGTCGGCACGACGCCGTACGGCGGGGACGACCACGTGACCGCCCTGGCCGGTCTCGGCCAGGTGCGCTTCGCGGAGTATCTGGCGGGCGGCGACGCGGAGGCGCTGCGCGCGGCCGTGGTGGCACTGGGCAGTACCGTCCGGGCCTGCGCCCCCGACTCGCCCCGTCGTGCCGAGGCGCAGATCGCCCACGGCGAGGCGCTGGACGCGCAGTACGCGCTCGGCGGGGACCCCGGTGTGCTCGCGGCGGCCGGGCACGCCTACCGCGAGGCGGCGCGCAACGAGGCGGTGCCGCCGCTGACGCGGGTCAGGGCCGCCCGCGCCTGGGCACTCACCGAGGCGCGGGCGGGGAAGTGGCGGGGCGCCCGGGACACGTACGCGCTCGCGGTCGGCCTGCTGCCGCTCGTGGTGCCGCGGCGGCTGGCCCGGGCCGATCAGCAGCGGATGCTCGCCGAACTCGACGGCCTCGCCTCCGACGCGGCCGCCGCCGCGCTCGCCGCCGGTGATCCGGAGGGCGCGGTGCTGCTGCTCGAACAGGGTCGCGGCTTGCTGGGCGGGCAGGTGCTGCAGGGCCGCGACGACCTGTCCCGGCTGCGCACCGTGGCGCCGGACCTCGCCGGCCGGCTGCGCGAGACCTTCGACCTGCTGGGCCCCGCCGGGTACCTGCCGAACACGGCGGCGGACGTCCGGCACCGACTGGACCGTCGGCTGCAGGAGTTGCTGGACCGGGCGCGGGCGTTGCCGGGCTTCGGCGACTTCCTCGCCGCGCCCCGCCTCGCCGACCTGCTCGCGTGCGCGGAGGAAGGTCCGGTGGTGCTGATCAACGTGAGCCGCTTCCGCGGCGACGCGCTGCTCGTGCGGTCCTCGGGGGTCACCCCGGTCGCCCTGCCCGGCGTGACCCCGGAGGCGGTCGAGGAGCGGGCGGCGGCCTTCGGGGCCGCGCTCACCGCGTCGACCCGGCCGGGACCGGGGGAGGCGGAGGCCCAGACCGTCGTCACGGAGGTCCTCGGCTGGCTGTGGGAGGCGATCGCCGAGCCGGTCCTCGCCGCCCTCGGCCGCACCGGCGCGCCGGAGGGGGACCCGCCGCGTCTGTGGTGGTCGCCGGCGGGCAGGCTGGCCCTGCTCCCCCTGCACGCGGCGGGCCGCTTCCCGCGGGGCCCGGCCGTCCTGGACCGGGTCGTGTCCTCCTACACGCCGACCCTGCGCGCGCTGCGCCACGCCAGGACCCGGCACGACCAGGGGGGCGCGGCCGGCCCGGCGGACGGTGACCTCCTCGTCGTGACCGTCGGGGACGCGGCCGGGGCGCGGACACTGCGCGGGGTGGGCCGGGAGGCGCAGGACATCGCGGCGCTGAGGCCGGTCACGCGGCTGGACGGTGCGCGGGCGACGGTCGACGCGGTCCGGGCCGCGCTCACCTCGCACGCCTCCGTCCACATCGCCTGCCATGCGGCGAGCGACCCCGACGATCCCTCGGCCGGTCATCTCCTGCTGCACGACGGTCGGTTGTCCCTCCTCGACCTGTCCGGGCTGGAACTGTCAGGGGTCCGGCTCGCCGTGCTCTCGGCCTGCGAGACCTCCCTGGGCGCCCCTCGCATCCCGGACGAGAGCCTGCATCTGGTCTCGGCCTTCCAACTCGCCGGCTACCCCCAGGTCGTCGGCACGCTCTGGCAGGTCAACGACCGTGTGGCCTGGCTCGTCTCGGTGGATCTGCACCGCGGACTGAGGGCGGGCGAGGACGTGGCGAGGGCACTGCACCACGCCGTGCGGCGCTGCCGGGAGCGGTTCCCCGGGACCCCGACCCTCTGGGCCGCGTACCTGCATTCCGGGCGATGACCGGCAAAGGACTCCGCTTCGGGGCGGGGACGCGCGAAGCTGGGTGGGTGGCATTCTGGCGAAGGAAGACGACGGACCCGATCGACTCGACGGACACGGCGGGCGTCGCGGGCACGGCGGCCGGGCCGGCGAGGACGAGCGAACACGTGGACGGTGCTTTCGGCAGCGCCGACATCACCGTGACCGAACGGCAGGGCGACGTGCCCCTGGTCGAGGTCAAGCTGACACCGACCCGGGAGTACGCGGCGGAGCTGGAGTTCCTGAACAGCCGGGAGCGGCTCGGGCAGGGACACCCCGAGACACTGCGCGCGCTGCACGTGTGGGCGGTCGCCCTGGGCCGCCTCCCCGACCGGCGGGGCGACGCCGTCGACCTGCTGACCTGGCTGGTCGACTCCGCCGGCGCCGAACCCGAGCGGCGGCTCCTCGCGCTGAACGACCTCACCCGGCTCCTCCAGGACGAGGGCGGCTTCGTCCGGGCCGAACAGCGGCTGCGCGAGGCGCTGTCGGGCTGGGAACGACTGCGCGGCCAGGACGACGAGCAGACCCTCGGCATCGCCTCGAACCTCGCGCTCGTCCTGCTGCACCTCGACCGTCACGACGAGGCGGAGGGGCTCATGCGGGACACCGTGGCCCGCCGCACCCGCACCCTGGGCCCCACCCATCCCTCCACGCTGAGCAGCAGGAACACCCTGGCGGGCGCCCTGCGCGGCTCGCCCGAACGGCTCGCGGAGGCGGAGCGCGAGTACCGCTCGATCCTGGCCGAGGACCCCGATCCCGCGTCCGAGACCTCCCTGAGCGCGCTCCACAACCTCGCCGCCGTCCTCACCCACCACGGCCGGCACGCCGAGGCCCTGGACATGTACCGGGAGCTGATCGAGGTCCGGGCCCGGCGGCAGGGCGAGGACCATCCGTCCACCTGGACCGCCCGGCACAACTACGCCGCCGTCCTGACGAAACTCGGGCAGACCGCGCGCGCCGAGGAACTGCTCACCGAGGTCGTGGAGGCACGTCGCCGGCTGTGCGGGCCCCGGCACACCTCCACCCTCGGCGCCCAGGTCGACCTCGCGGCGGCCAAGGCCAACCAGGGCCGGGCGGCCGAGGCGGTGCCGCTGCTGCGCGAGGCGATCGAGGGATACCGCGACACCCACGGTCCCGACCACCCCCGGGTGCGCCAACTCACCGGCATCCTGCGGCAACTAGGGGGCTGAGGCGGGAGGGCTCCTCCTCGGCCTGAGGAGGGAGGGCCTTGCTCGACCGGAGCGCTTCCCCTGGGCCGGAGCCGGCGTCAGTCCGAGGACACCGGCAGCACGTCCGGTGACAGCGCCCCCGCGCGGGAGGTCGCGGCCGTCATGCGGCGGCGGTGGTGGCGGCGGCAGAGGACCTCGTAGCCGATCTCGTCGGGCGACTGGGCGACGTCGCCGACGACGACCTGGGCGCCCTCGACGACCATGACGCCGCCGACGGTGCGCGCGTTGTGCGTGGCGCGGGCGCCGCACCAGCACAGGGCCTCGACCTGGAGGACCTCGACGCGGTCGGCGAGTTCGACCAGCCGCTGGGAGCCGGGGAAGAGCTTGGAGCGGAAGTCCGTGGTGATGCCGAACGCGTAGACGTCGATGCCGAGGTCGTCGACCACGCGGGCGAGCTGGTCGATCTGCACGGGGTCGAGGAACTGGGCCTCGTCGGCGATGACATAGTCCGCGCGGCCGCCCTTGGAGAGGTGCTCGACGAGGTAGGCGTACAGGTCCCAGCCGTCCTCGACCTCCACCGCGTCGGTGACCAGGCCGAGGCGGGAGGACAGCTTGCCCTCGCCCGCGCGGTCGTCCCGGGTGAAGATCACGCCCTGCAGACCGCGCGCCGAACGGTTGTGCTCGATCTGGAGGGCCAGCGTGGATTTCCCGCAGTCCATCGTTCCGGAGAAGAACACCAGCTCGGGCATGAGGGAACGGGCACCTTTCGGTGAGGGGCGCGGCCGGGACGGCGCGGGATCAGGAGCGTACTTCGAGCAGGGGGACCCACTGCTCGGCCGGGGTCATCGAGCCGTGGTTGCCGGCCATCGCCGACTCCTTCGGTTCCCGTTCGGAGGCGATGAGCAGGACGTCGTCGTGGGCGGCGGCGATGACGTCGCCGAGGCGCGGGCGGACCCGGGCCTCGACCTCGGGACCGAACCAGCCTGCCGCGATCGCCTCGTCCCGGGAGGCGACCCAGAACTGCTCGCCGAGCACCTCGCGCCAGCAGGCCAGGACGTCCTCCGCCGCGCCGGGCACCGCGTAGACGTGACGGGCGCGGCCCTCGCCGCCGAGCAGCGCGACCCCGGCGCGCAGCTCCCAGTCCTCGTCGAAGTCGATGCGGTGCTCCTCGTCGAACGGGATGTCGACCATGCCGTGGTCGGCGGTGACGTAGAGCGCGGTACGTGGCGGGAGTTGCTCGGCCAGGCGCTGGACCAGGCGGTCGACGTGCATGAGCCGGCCGCGCCAGGTGTCGGAGTCGACGCCGTAGCGGTGGCCGGCGCCGTCCACCTCGGAGTAGTAGGTGTAGACGAGGGCGCGGTCGGCCGCGGCGAGCTGTTCGGCGGCCAGGTCCATGCGCTCCTCGCCGGAGAGCCGGCCGAGGAAGGTGCCGCCGCTGAGCGCGACCTTGGTCAGCGGGGTGTTCTCGAAGTTCGGGGCGGAGACCTGGGCGGCGTGCACACCGGCCTCGTGGGCGAGCCGGAAGACCGTGGGGTGGGGCTGCCAGGCGGCGGGCGGCGCCCAGGGCTGCCAGCGGAGCTGGTTCATCAGCGCGCCGGTGTCCGGATTGCGCACCGTGTAGCCGGGCAGTCCGTGGGCGCCGGGGGGCAGGCCGGTGCCGACGGAGGCCAGGGAGGTGGCGGTGGTCGCCGGGTAGCCGGCGGTGAGCGGGCGGCCGGTGCCGCCGCGCGAGGTGCCGAGCAGGGAGGTCAGGAACGGGGCCTCGTCGGGGTGCGCCTTGAGCTGCTCCCAGCCGAGGCCGTCGACGAGGAAGACGCAGGCGCGGTCGGCGGGGGTCAGCTCGGGGATCGTGGCGGTGGTGCCGGGTACCCCCATGCCCGCGGCCAGGGTGGGCAGCAGGTCGGCGAGCGAGCCGCTGCCGTACTCGGGGACGGGCGCCGACCGGAGGGCGAGGGGTTCGGGGTGGTCCCAGGCGGGCAGTGCCATTATCGGGTCGTGTCCGCGGTCGCCTCGGAGAGGGACTGCGCGAAGGCGAGCGTCTGCGCCACCGTCTCCGGTCCGTCCCCCGCCTCGCTCACGCGCAGGCTCAGGTCGTCGGCCGTCGAGCTGCCGGTGTAGCCGTGGTCGGCCTCGCAGTTGGGGTCGCCGCAGGCGGCCGGCTCCAGGTCGATGCGGGAGACGGCGCCCCAGCCGATGGTGAGCACGACCTCGCGGGGCGGGGTGCCCGGCTTGTACGACTCGGGGTTGGCGACGACGCGGCTGAGCACGACGGAGGAGATGCGGCCGATCTTCACGGACTCCGTGGATGTGGTGGCGTAGGGCGTCGGCGAGGTGTCGTCGGCGGCCTGCTCGTCGGTGTGGCTGACGATGAAGCGGGTGCCGGTGAGGACGAGCACGGTGACGTGGCGGCGGACCTCGTTCTGGTCGAACGTGGTCTCCTGGTGGACCAGGTACGACCGGATGGGCTCGCCGCCCACGGCGGCCTCCACCGCCTCGGCCACGAGGGCCGGGTAGTAGCCGCTGCGCTCGATCGCCGTCCGCAGCCCCTGGGTCGTCGTACTGGTCTTGGCCATGACGTCCATCCTACGGGGGCGCGCCCACTGCCCGGCACCGCTCGTCACCGCCCTCCCGGGAGCCCCGGCCCGCCGGTGTACCGGTCAGTAGACCGGCAGGGTGCGGGGGCCGAGGTCGTCGCGGGCGGGCGGGGGCGCGAGTCGCAGGGTGGCGCCGAGCACGCTGGCCCCGTGCGGGGCGACCACGACCGGTTCCAGGGTGACGGCGACGACCTCGGGGTGGTCGTCGACCAGACGGGACAGGCGCAGCATGAGTTCCTCCAGCGCCGGGGTGTCCACGGGGGCCGAGCCGCGCCAGCCGAACAGCAGCGGTGCGGTGCGGATCGCGCGCACGAGCGAGGAGGCGTCCCGGTCGGTGACCGGGACCAGCCGGTGCGCGGTGTCGCCGAGGAGCTGCGAGGCCGCCCCGGCGAGCCCGAAGGACAGCACGGCCCCGGCGGCGGGGTCGATGACCGCCCGTACGACGGTGTCGACGCCGCGCGGTGCCATGCCCTGCACGACCGGGCGCAGCTCCTCGGGGCCGCCGAACAGCTCGGTCAGCTCGGTGTACGCGTGGCGCAGTTGCCCCTCGTCGGCGAGGTCGAGGCGGACGCCGCCGAGGTCGGCGCGGTGCCGCAGGTGCGGGGCGGTGGCCTTGAGGGCGACGGGGTAGCCGATCGTGCGGGCGGCCTCGGTGGCGGCGGCGAGGGTGGGGGCGGGCAGCGCGCGGTGCACGTGGATGCCGTAGGCGGCGAGCAGGTCGCAGGTGCGGTCGGGGTCGAGGGTGCGTCCCTGGCCGTCGCTGAGGAGCCGGGTGATGAGCCGGGCGGCGCCCTTCTCGTCGATGTCCTCGTACTCGGGCACCCGGCCCGGTTCGGCCGATTCCCGACGCCACTGGGCGTACCGCACGGCCTCGGCGAGGGCCCGTACGGCCCGTTCGGCGGCGGGGTAGGCGGGGATGAGCCGGGAGCCCGCGGGCGGCGCGGGGACGGCGCGGGGCGGCTGCGGGGAGGGGGCCGCGGGGGGTGCGGCGAGGGCGGGCCTCGTGGTGTGCGCGGCGGGCGGGTGGTCCGGCGGCTGCGGGAGGGCGGGCGCAGGGGGTGCGGAGGGCTGGGGGCCCGTGCCGGCCGCCGCCGAGAGGGCCTCCGCCAGGCCGCCCAGTTCGACGTGGACCACCATGACCGGCTTCGCGGGGGCTTCGCTCGCGGCGGAGCGGAGGGCCTCGGCCAGGGCGGCGTCCGCCGAGGCGTCCTCCCCCACCGTGGGGATGGCCGTGACGACCACGGCGTCGCAGCCGGGGTCGGCGAGCGCGTGGGACAGGGCGGCGTGGAAGTCCTCCGCGCTCGCGCCCGTGGTCAGGTCCAGCGGGGGCAGCGGCCGCAGCCCCTCGGCCAGGCAGGCGTCGTAGGTCAGCAGGCCCAGCGACTCCGAGTTGCCGAGGATCGCCACCCGGGGGCCCGCGGGGAGGGGCTGCCGGGCGAGCAGCAGTCCGGCGTCGACCAGTTCGGTGATGGTGTCGACGCGGATGACCCCGGCCTGACGCAGCAGCGCGGACACCGTGGCGTGCGGCAGCCGGGTGCCGCGTACCGCGTGACCGGTCGGGGTGCCGCCGTGCCGGGCGCCCTGGACCACCACCAGGGGCTTGACCGCGGCGGTGCGCCGGGCGAGCCGGGTGAACTTGCGGGGGTTGCCGATGGTCTCCAGGTACATGAGGGCGACGTCGGTGTCCGGGTCGTCGTACCAGTACTGGAGCACGTCGTTGCCGGAGACGTCGGCGCGGTTGCCGGCCGAGACGAACGTCGAGACGCCGGTCACCCCGGTGACGCCCCCGCCGCGCCGGTGCAGCCGGGAGAGCAGGGCGATGCCGATGGCGCCGGACTGGGCGAACATGCCGATCCGGCCGGGGCGCGGCATCTCGGGCGCCAGGGAGGCGTTGAGGCGGACCTCCGGCGAGGTGTTGACGACGCCGAAGGCGTTGGGGCCGATGATGCGCATGCCGTACGTCCGCGCCTGGCGGACCAGCGCGCGCTGCCGTTCGCGCCCTTCGGGACCGCTCTCGGCGTATCCGGCGGAGAGGACGATCAGGCCCTGCACGCCGTGTTCGCCGCACGCCGCGACCACGTCGGGGACCCGCTCGGCGGAGACGGCGACGACGGCGAGGTCGACCGGGCCGTCGATCTCGCGCACGGAGCGGTGCGCGGGCACCCCGTCGATCTCCTCGAGGTCCTCGGCGAAGGCCGTGTTGACGGCGTGCAGCCGCCCGGTGAACCCGGCGTCCCTGAGGTGGCCCAGCACACTGCGGCCCACCCCGCCGGGGGCCCGGCCGACGCCGACGACCGCGACCGAGCCGGGCGCGAGGAGCCGGTGCACGGACCGGGCCTCGGCGCGCTGTTCCCGGGCGCGCTGCACGGCCAGCGAGCGGTCGGTCGGCTCCAGGTCGAACTCCAGGCGGACGACGCCGTCCTCGAAACTGCGCTTCTGGGTGTACCCGGCGTCCGTGAACACCTTGATCATCCGGGTGTTGGCGGGCAGCACCTCGGCGGCGAAGCGGCGGATGCCGCGCTCGCGGGCGACCGCCGCGATGTGCTCCAGGAGGGCGGAGGCGACGCCCCGGCCCTGGTGCGCGTCCTGCACCAGGAAGGCAACCTCGGCCTCGTCGGCAGGTCCGGTGGCGGGGCGG
The DNA here is from genome assembly GCA_014656015.1 of Streptomyces griseoaurantiacus. Taxonomy (GTDB): domain Bacteria; phylum Actinomycetota; class Actinomycetes; order Streptomycetales; family Streptomycetaceae; genus Streptomyces; species Streptomyces griseoaurantiacus. The sequence continues at coordinate 175,620 of BNBP01000002.1, forward strand.
CCCTCGGCGTCGATGCGGTCGTAGCGCACGGTGGCGATGAACTCGCCCCCGACCGTGGCCGCGAGCCCCACGCGGTCGACGAAGTCGTGGTGGGTGAAGCGGTGCACGTCCTTGGCGGACAGCCGCGGGTACGGGGCGAAGAAGCGGTAGTACTTCGACTCCTCGGACACCTGTTCGTAGAAGCTGACCAGGCGCTCGGCATCGTCCACCGTGATGGGCCGGATCCGCGCGGTGCCGCCGTCGCGCAGCACCACGTCGGCCTCCCAGTGGGCGGGATACTCGTGCCGGTCCGACGGGCTCTGCATGGGCCCCAGCGTACGGCCCGGCACCGACAAGCACGCGTCCCGGAGCCGACCGCACGCCGGGGAGCCACCGTGTGGAACACTGGGCAGTGGTCTAGACAACCTGGCACACACCTGAAGGGCTGCATCACCATGGCTGAGCGCCGCGTCAACATCGGCTGGGCCGAGGGCCTCCACGCCCGCCCCGCCTCCATCTTCGTCCGGGCGGCCAGCGCCACCGGCGTCCCCGTGACGATCACCAAGGCGGGTGGCACCCCCGTCAACGCCGGCTCGATGCTGGCCGTGCTCAGTCTGGGCGTCCAGGGCGGCGAGGAGGTCGTCCTCGCCTCCGACGCCGCGGGCGCCGACGAGGCCCTCGACCGCCTGGCCAAGCTCGTCGCCGACGGCCTCGAGGAGCTTCCCGAGACGGTCTGAGCCGACCGTTCGGCCTCACCGGTGTACCGGCCGGTGACTCGCGGGTGGGCCGTGCCGCCGTCGGTGGCGCGGCCCACCCGCGAGGACGGGCTCTCAGCCCTGTAGGTGCAGCGGCACCTCAGTTGACGGCCAGGACCGCCGTGTTGTTGGCGAGGTCCGGGTCGAAGTCGAAGGGGGCCTCACCGAATTCGCCGAACGCGGGGTGAATACTCACGGCTCCGGTCTCGCCGGACACCACTGTGTCGATGCGCACGGAGAACGAGAACGTGCGCCGGGTGTCCTCCCGCACCCAGTACCCGGGGTTGCAGTCGTAGCGCGGGGCGCCCGTCTGCTGCGGGTAGTAGCCGCCCTCGAGGGTGTGCGGGCGGCAGCCGGACGGCACGCCGACAACCTTGACGCCCTCCGGCACGATCAGCCGGACATCGACAGCCGGCTCCCCGGACCCCAGATTGCCGAACCAGGCCGGGCCCTTGTTCTCGAACGTGAGATCGGCCGTGACCGTCTCGTCGGGCGCCCCTGAGATGGCATCACCGCTCACGGAGAAGTCCGCGACGTTGTCCACAAGGATCTCGAGGGCCGTGTAGTCGTTCTCGGAGTCGATGTCACGGGCACCGTGGCCCGGCTCGACGTCGAGGTCCAGCCGCTCGTTGAGCGCGTACGGAGCCAATCGCACCGTCAGCGGCTTCGGCAGGTCGAAGGAGTCGCCCGGCGCCAGCGCCTGGTCGAACGTGCAGGTCGCCGTGGTCGACGGCGCGTCGTGGTCGCCGTCCACAGTGGTGTACGTGCAGCCGTCGTATCGGGGCAGCTCCCTCAGGCCGTACGAGGCGTAGAGCTTGACGGTGATCCCGTTCGCGCTCTCGTTGCCGTTGTTGACCACCCGGAACGGAATCGTCCGCTCGTCGCCCGGCCGCCCGGCCTCGACCGGGGCGATGGGGTCGATGGAGAGGTCGGGCCCGGAGCCGACGGTGAGTGTGGTGTCGAAGCTTTCGTGCGGCGCCGTGAGGGTGCCGTCGGGGCCGCCGGTGGCCGACGCCTCGTAAGCGATCCTGCCCTTCGCGCCGGCCCTCGCACCGTCGGCGGCGCGTACCTTCAGGAACACCTGGTCCTCGTAGTCGCCCCCGATCGTGGGCACCTGGGGAACGTCGCACACCGCGCTCGTGCCGCTCGGCGTGCAGTTCTCGGGCCAGGTCACCTCGGCGACCCCGGTGAGCCCTGAGATGTCGATGAAGAGCTTGCCGTCGGTCACGGTGACGTTCTCGTTGTCGTGGTAGATGCCGACGCCCAGAGTGCGGGACGGGGGCTGACCGCCGCCGGTGCCGAGCGGCAGGGTCTTGTCGTACGGCTCGTTGATCCACAACTGGTCGTTCTCGGACGGGTCGTCAGCGGCGAGCGCGGGCGCGGCGAGCCCTGCTGCCAGCAGACCGGCGGCCACTGCCACGGCGGCACCGGATCGGAGAGGTAAACGTATCGGGCGTCTGGCGGGGAACGGTCTCATTGCTACCCCCAGGGGTGTGAGAGCGCGGCTGACGCACCGGCAGCCCCGGCACGCCGGGGTGATCATCACACGGCGAGGCAGCCCCACGCGCCCCAGTTTTCGCGGTCTGCCGACCGCGGCGGGGTGCGTGGGGGCGGCACCGGCCACCACGAGGCCCGGCATGCGAAGGAGTGGCGCCCGCCGACCGCGGGCAACGGACAGAGCCCGTACTTATTTCCGCACCGAGCCCTGTGAATTCAGCCGCCGCGCGAAGGGGAGAGGAATTCAACCGCCCGGCAATTTCGCGCACACCTTTCTTTATTTGTACGATGCCCGTGTTAATTCCGCGGGCTCGCAATGTTTACGGCTTGTTGCGAAGTGCTCACGTCCGCTCCCGTCGGGGCGGGGCGCAGGCGGTGGGCGGCGGCCGCGCGTTCGGTGTGCCGGGCGGTGAGGGTGCGGGCGCGTTCGCCGTCGCCGCGGGCGATCGCGTCGACGACGGCGGCATGCTCCGCCCAGTCGGTCACCGGGTCCGCCGGCGCCCCGGCCACGTACATCCAGGCGATCTTGTGCCGGAGCTGGGCCAGGGTGCTGCTGAGCGCCGGGCTCCCGGCGGCCTGGGCCAGCGTGTCGTGGAACCAGCCGTCCAGGGAGCGCAGGTCCTCGCTGCTGCCCTGGCCGGCCCGCTCCCTGCCCAGTCTGACCAGGCCGCGCAGCACCTTCAGATGCGCCTCGGTGCGCCGCTGGGCGGCCCGTGCGGCGCCGAGCGGTTCCAGCAGGACGTGCATGTCCAGCAGGTCGGCGGCCTCCTGCCCGGTGGGCTCGGCCACGCAGGCGCCCGCGTGCCGGCGGGTGACCACGAACCCCTCGGCCTCCAGCGTGCGCAGCGCCTCGCGCACGGGGACGCGGGAGACGCCGTAGCGTCTGGCGAGGACCTCCTCGGTGAGCCGGCTCCCGCGTTCGTGGACACCGGCGACGATGTCCTCACGGATCGCCGTGCATACCGAGTGCGCCGGAATACGCATGTCCGACCTCCGCCTGATTTCCGTGCAAACACCGTCGGCCGGCGCATTGCTCGTCCGACTCTATTGCAGACGGGAGGAATTTCCGACGGCGATCCCTGATCCATGGTTATTTTTTGGACAGCGGCGGGACAAAAACGACGACGGCCCCGGCTGCGTGAGCCGGGGCCGTCGTGGCGGGTATGTGTCGGTGCGTGCGCCTCAGACGTTGACGCCGTGTCCGCGCAGGTACGCCACCGGGTCGATGTCCGAGCCGTACTCCGCGGTCGTGCGGGCCTCGAAGTGCAGGTGCGGGCCCGTGACGTTGCCGGTCGCGCCGGACAGGGCGATCTGCTGGCCGGCGGTGACCTGCTGGCCCACCGTGACGCCGATGGACGACAGGTGGCCGTACTGGGTATAGGTGCCGTCGTTCATCTTGATGACGACCTGGTTGCCGTACGCCCCGCCCCAGCCCGTCTCCACCACGGTGCCGGCGCCGACGGCGTGCACGGAGGTGCCGGTGGCGGCGTGGAAGTCGATGCCGGTGTGGCTGCCGGAGGACCACAGCGAGCTGCTGGCCTGGTAGCCGGTGGAGACGTAGGAACCGGTGATCGGCATGACGAAGGTGTTGAGCCGCTTGCGCTCCGCCTCGCGGGCGGCGCGCTCCTTGGCCTCACGGGCCCGCTCGGCCTTCGCGGCGGCCTCCTTGCGGGCGGCCTCCTCGGCGGCCTTGCGGGCGGCGGCCTTCTCCTGGGCGAGCGCCTGGGCGTCGATCCGGGCGGCGACGCTCTCGCCGATGCCGGCGGCCCGCAGGAGGCCGGTCTGCCCGACCGAGGCGGGCGGCTCGGCGGCGACCGCGGAGCCGGCGAGGGTACCGACGACGCCGGTGGTCGCGAGGGCGGCGACGCCCACGGCGCCGGTCGTCGTGCGCTTCGTGCGGTCGGCGCGGCGGTGCTTCCCAGGGGCGCGGGTGAACGCCATGAAGGGGCTTGTCCTTTCCTTCCTTCTCGCCTACCGGGTTAGCTGACGGGTTCGGAGCAGGAAGGTCTCCTACGGACACCCTTTGCGGGGGCGCCCGATTCACCCCAGGGACGTGGGTCCCCGGCTCCCCCGGGCTCGCGCCGTAGGGGGACTCGGCGATGGCTGCCCGCTGCCGCGGATGCGGCGCGCTGCCTGACGGACAGCCGGGAAGACGCTAAGCGGACGGCGTTTCAGCGGGCAAACGAGGTAACGGTTTTGTTGCGTATCCCACATGAGCGAAGCGCTCTCTCCTGTGGCAATACGGACAAACTCGCGCCCCTGAGCGGCCTTCAGGGGGCGGCCGAAGCGCCGGCCCCGGCACGCGGAAGGCCCCGGCGACCTCTCGGGTCACCGGGGCCCGGCCCACCACGTCGCCGCGAGAGGCGCGCTACTCGGCGGCCACCACGGTGACCTCGCCGATGCCCAGGGCACGGACGGGCTCCACGATCTGCTCGGCGTCGCCCACCAGGACCGTCACCAGGCGGTCCCCCGGGAAGGCGTTGACGACGGCGGCCGTCGCCTCCACCGTGCCGGTGGCGGCGAGCTGCTGATACAGCGTCGCCTGGTAGTCGTCCGGCAGGTGCTGCTCGACCTGGTCGGCGAGCGAGCTCGCGACGGCGGCCGCGGTCTCGAACTTCAGCGGGGCGACGCCCACCAGGTTCTGCACGGCCACATCGCGCTCGGCGTCGGTCAGGCCCTCCGCCGCCAGGGTGCGCAGCACCTTCCACAGGTCGTCGAGGGCGGGACCGGTGTTCGGGGTGTCCACGGAGCCGCTGATGGCGAGCATCGCCGCGCCGCTGCCGTCGGGCGCGGAGCGCAGCACCTGGGCGAAGGCCCGCACTCCGTAGGTGTAGCCCTTCTCCTCGCGCAGCACGCGGTCGAGCCGCGAGGTGAGGGTGCCGCCGAGGCAGTACGTGCCGAGGACCTGGGCGGGCCACACACGATCGTGCCGGTCGGCCCCGACACGGCCGATGAGGAGCTGCGTCTGGACGGCTCCGGGGCGGTCCACGACGATCACCCGGCCGGTGTCGTCGGCCGTCACCGGGGGCACCGGGCGCGGCTGTCCGGGCGCGCCGGTCCACGCGCCGAGCGTGTCCGCGAGCAGCGCGTCGAGGTCCAAGCCGGTGAGGTCGCCGACGACCACCGCGGTCGCGGTCGCGGGCCGTACGTGCCGCTCGTAGAAGGCGCGGACGGCGGCGGAGTCGATGGTCGAGACGCTCTCCTCGGTGCCCTGGCGGGGCCGGGACATCCGGGAGTCGGCCGGGAAGAGCTGCCGGGACAGCTCCTTGGCCGCGCGGCGGGCCGGGTTGGCGGTCTCGTGCGGGATCTCGTCGAGCCGGTTGCGCACCAGGCGCTCGATCTCACCGTCGTCGAAGGCGGGGGCGCGCAGCGCGTCGGCGAGCAGGCCGAGCGCCTTGGCGAGCCGCGAGACGGGCACCTCCAGGGAGAGCCGCACACCGGGGTGGTCGGCGTGCGCGTCGAGGGTGGCGCCGCAGCGCTCCAGCTCGGCGGCGAACTCCTCGGCGGAGTGCTTGTCGGTGCCCTCGGAGAAGGCGCGCGCCATGAGGGTGGCGACGCCCTCCTGGCCCTGCGGCTCGGCCTCCAGGGGCGCGTCGAGGAGGATCTCCACGGCGACGACCTGCTGGCCGGGGCGGTGGCAGAGCAGCAGCGTCAGGCCGTTGTCCAGGGTGCCGCGCTCGGGCGCGGGGAACGCCCAGGGCTTCGCCTCGCCGGGCCGGGGCTGCGGGTGGAACTCCATGGTCGCGAGCTCGGTCACTTCGCCGACTCCTCGTTCTCGTCGGTGGCTTCGGCTGCCTCGTCGGTGGCTTCGGCCGCTTCGGGGGCGACCGGCTCGTAGACGAGCACCGCGCGGTTGTCGGGTCGCAGCCGGGCCCGGGCGACGTCCCGGACCTCCTCGGGGGTGACCTCCAGGACGCGCCGGACGGCGGTCAGGGCGAGCTGCGGGTCGCCGAACAGGACGGCGTACCGGCACAGTTCGTCGGCGCGTCCGGCGACCGTGCCGAGCCGGTCCAGCCACTCGCGTTCGAGCTGCGCCTGGGCGCGCTCCATCTCCTCGGCGGTGGGGCCCTCCTCGGCGAACCGGGCGAGCTCCTCGTCGACGGCCGTCTCGATGACGGGCACCTCGACGTCGCCGGAGGTCTTCACGTCCAGCCAGCCCAGGGAGGGCGCCCCGGCGAGACGGAGCAGGCCGAAGCCGGCGGCGACGGCGGTGCGGTCCCGGCGGACCAGGCGGTTGTACAGCCGGGAGGACTCGCCGCCGCCGAGGACGGTCAGGGCCAGGTCGGCGGCGTCCGCCGCCCGCGTGCCGTCCTCCGGGAGGCGGTAGGCGGCCATGAGCGCGCGGGCCGGGACCTCCTCCTCGACGACCTCGCGCAGTTCCCCGCCGATGACGTCGGGGAGGGCGCCGTCGCGCGGGGCGGGCTTGCCGTCGTGCGAGGCGATGGAGCCGAAGTACTTCTCGACCCAGGCGAGCGTCTGCTCCGGGTCGATGTCGCCGACGATCGAGAGCACCGCGTTGTTGGGCGCGTAGTAGGTGCGGAAGAACGCGCGGGCGTCCTCCAGCGTGGCCGCGTCCAGGTCGGCCATCGAGCCGATCGGGGTGTGGTGGTAGGGGTGGCCCTCGGGATAGGCGAGCGCGGTCAGCCGCTCGAAGGCGGTGCCGTAGGGGACGTTGTCGTAGCGCTGGCGGCGCTCGTTCTTGACGACGTCCCGCTGGTTCTCCATGGACTCCTCGTCCAGGGCGGCCAGCAGCGAGCCCATGCGGTCGGCCTCCAGCCAGAGGGCGAGCTCCAGCTGGTGGGCGGGCATGGTCTCGAAGTAGTTGGTGCGTTCGAAGCTCGTGGTGCCGTTGAGGGAGCCGCCGGCGCCCTGCACCAGTTCGAAGTGGCCGTTGCCCTTCACCTGTCCAGAGCCCTGGAACATCAGGTGCTCGAAGAGGTGAGCCAGGCCGGTGCGTCCCTCGACCTCGTGGCGCGAGCCGACGTCGTACCAGAGGCACACCGCCGCGACCGGGGTCAGGTGGTCCTCGGAGAGCACCACGCGCAGACCGTTGGCCAGACGGTGTTCGGTCGCTGTCAGGCCGCCGGAGCCTGCCTCGGCGGTGGCCGTGTGACCCATGGGCATGTACGTCCCTTCACTCACGAGAAGCGGCTGTGACCAACCGCGGAGTTGTGCCAATCCTGCCACTGTATGTGCCCTCGCAGAGGGCGCGGGGCCACGCCGGTGCGCGGCTCACCCACGGGTGCGCGGGTACCCGCCCGGCCGCCGCCGGCACCCCCGGTGGGCGGGTCCGGGAGCACGGCCGCGAGCCTCCGGGCCGGGTCCCGCGACACGTTGTCGGTCCCCCGGTCCACAATGGTCCGCATCAGATCCCGCCCACGCCCACACAAGGAGCCGGCAGCGATGGCCCGCCGCAGCACCAAGACCCCGCCGCCCGACGACTCGTACGAGGAGCGGATCCTCGACATCGACGTCGTCGACGAGATGCAGGGCTCCTTCCTCGAGTACGCGTACTCGGTCATCTACTCGCGCGCCCTGCCCGACGCCCGGGACGGCCTCAAGCCGGTGCACCGCCGCATCGTCTACCAGATGAACGAGATGGGGCTGCGGCCCGACCGCGGCTACGTCAAGTGCGCCCGCGTCGTCGGGGAGGTCATGGGCAAGCTGCACCCGCACGGCGACGCGTCGATCTACGACGCCCTGGTCCGCATGGCGCAGCCCTTCTCGATGCGCGTCCCGCTGGTCGACGGCCACGGCAACTTCGGCTCGCTGGGCAATGACGACCCGCCGGCCGCCATGCGGTACACCGAGTGCCGGATGGCCGAGGCGACGAGCCTGATGACGGAGTCCATCGAGGAGGACACCGTCGACTTCGGGCCGAACTACGACGGCCAGGAGCAGGAACCGGTGGCGCTGCCCGCCGCCTTCCCCAACCTGCTGGTCAACGGCGCCTCCGGGATCGCGGTCGGCATGGCCACGAACATGCCGCCGCACAACCTGCGCGAGGTGATCGCCGCCGCCCGGCATCTGATCCGGTATCCGAACGCGGACCTGGACGCCCTGATGAAGCACGTCCCGGGCCCCGACCTGCCCACCGGCGGCCGGATCGTCGGGCTGTCCGGCATCCGGGACGCGTACGCCTCGGGCCGGGGCACCTTCAAGATCCGCGCCACGGTGGAGATCGACACGGTCACGGCCCGCCGCAAGGGCCTCGTCGTCACCGAACTGCCCTTCGCGGTCGGTCCGGAGAAGGTCATCTCCAAGATCAAGGATCTGGTCGGCGCCAAGAAGATCCAGGGCATCGCCGACGTCAAGGACCTCACCGACCGCGAGCACGGCCTGCGCCTGGTCATCGAGATCAAGAACGGCTTCGTGCCGGAGGCGGTCCTGGAGCAGCTCTACAAGCTGACCGCCATGGAGGAGTCCTTCGGCATCAACAACGTGGCCCTCGTCGACGGCCAGCCGCTGACGCTGGGTCTGAAGGAACTGCTGGAGGTCTACCTCGACCACCGGTTCGACGTGGTGCGGCGGCGCAGCGAGTTCCGGCGCGGCAAGCGGCGCGACCGCCTGCACCTGGTCGAGGGTCTGCTCACCGCCCTGGTGGACATCGACGAGGTGATCCGCCTGATCCGCTCCAGCGAGAACTCCGCACAGGCCAAGGAGCGCCTGATCGAGCGGTTCGCACTGTCCGACGTGCAGACGCAGTACATCCTGGACACGCCGCTGCGCCGGCTGACCAAGTTCGACCGGATCGAGCTGGAGTCGGAGAAGGAGCGGCTGAACGCCGAGATCGCGGAGCTGACCCGGATCCTGGACTCCGACACGGAGCTGCGCAAGCTGGTCTCCGCCGAACTGGCCGCCGTTTCGAAGAAGTTCGGCACCGACCGGCGCACGGTCCTGCTGGAGTCCTCGGGTGCGCCGGCCGCCGTGCCGCTGCAGGTGGCGGACGACCCGTGCCGGGTGCTGCTGTCCTCGACGGGGCTGCTGGCACGGACGGCGGACGCCAACCCCTTCGCCGACGACGGCAAGGGCCGCCGCGTCAAGCACGACCTGATCGTCTCCGCGGTCCCGGCGACGGCCCGCGGTGAGGTGGGCGTGGTGACCTCGGCCGGCCGGCTGCTGCGGGTCAACGTGGTCGATCTGCCCCAGCTCCCGGAGCAGACGGGCACGCCCAACCTCTCGGGCGGCGCCCCGCTGGCGGAGTTCGTCTCCCTGGACGCGGACGAGACGGTGGTGTGCCTGACCACGCTGGACGAGTCCTCCCCCGGCCTGGCGCTCGGCACCGAACAGGGGGTCGTCAAGCGGGTGGTGCCCGACTACCCCTCCAACAAGGAGGAGCTGGAGGTCATCACCCTCAAGGAGGGCGACCGGATCGTCGGCGCCGCCGAACTGCGCACCGGCGAGGAGGACCTGGTCTTCATCACGGACGACGCCCAGCTCCTGCGCTACCAGGCCTCCCAGGTGCGCCCGCAGGGCCGCCCGGCCGGCGGCGTGGCGGGCATCAAGCTCACCCAGGGGGCCAAGGTCATCTCCTTCACGGCGGTGGATCCGGCCGCCGGCGCGGTGGTCTTCACGGTCGCCGGATCGCGCGGCACGCTGGACGACTCCGTGCAGACGACGGCCAAGGCCACACCGTTCGACCAGTACCCGCGCAAGGGGCGGGCGACGGGCGGCGTGCGCTGCCAGCGGTTCCTCAAGGGCGAGGACTGCCTGTCCTTCGCCTGGGCGGGTCCGGCCCCGGCGCGGGCGGCCCAGAAGAACGGGGCGCCGGCCGAACTGCCGGAGATCGACCCGCGCCGCGACGGCTCGGGGGTGTCCCTGGCGAAGACGGTGGCGGTGGTGGCGGGCCCGGCCTGACGGAGGGGGCGTTCGCCCGGCGGAGGGGGCGTTCGCCCGGCCCGGCCGAGAGGTTCACCCGGCGGACGGGTTCGCCCGGCCGGGAGGGTGTTCGCCTAGTCGAGAGGGCGTTCGGGGCCCGGGCCGCCGTCCGGGTCCCGCGGGTCCGCGTCGGGGGCGTCCGCGTCGGGTGCGTCCGGATCCAGTGGCTCCGGGGTCGGTGGGTCCGGGGTCGGTGGGTCCAGGGCCGGTTCGTCCAGGCCCCGTGCGCCCGGGGCCTCCTCCGGGTCCGGCACGTAGCGCAGGACACCCCACAGGGCGTGCTCGTCGATGTCCGGCGAGCCGTCCTCGCAGGCCTGGAGTTCCTTGCGCAGCGCGGGCGCGTCGAGACCGGTGCCGATCAGCACGAGCTGGGTCAGCCGGCCCCCGGTCTCCGCCCCGGCCCGTGCTCCGACTGCGACTGCGGCTCCGGCTCCGGCTCCGGCTCCGGCCCGGGCGTCCGGCCAGGGTTCCGGGGTGAAGCGCAGGAACCGCCCGACCGCGTGCACGGCGTAGCGGTTGCGGCGGTCGTGGGCGCCGAAGTCGACGTACCCCTTGATCCGGTACAGGCCCTCGGGGCGGCTGTCGAGGAAGGCCAGCAGCCGCTGCGGGTCGAGCGGCACACCGGAGACGAAGGACAGCGTGTCGTAGCCGGAGTGCGGGTGGGCGGCGTGGTCCTCGTCCTCCCGGGGGAGGTCGTCGAAGGAGAGCTGCCCGAGGCGTTCCTCGGAGGGCCGGCAGTCGAAGAGGAACTCGGGGTCGACGCGCCCGTAGGAGGCGGGGACGACGGCGGCCCGGTCGGTGAGCTCCCGTACGGTCTCCAGCACGCGCGCCCCGGCGCCGTCCGCGGCGGCCCGGTCCAGCTTGTTGACGACGACCAGGTCGGCGAGGGCGAGGTGCCGGTCGATCTCGGGGTGCCGGGAGCGGGTGGATTCGAACTCGGCGGCGTCGACCACCTCGACGAGCCCGCCGTAGACGACGTCGGGGTTCTCCCCGGCGAGCACCATCCGCACCAGTTCCCCCGGTTCGGCGAGCCCGCTGGCCTCGATGACGATCACGTCGACGCCGACCGAGGGCCGGGTCAGCCGCTCCAGATAGGCGTCGAGCTCGCTCGCGTCGACGGCACAGCACAGGCAGCCGTTGCCGAGCGAGACGGTGGAGTCGCCGAGTGCCCCCGCCACGGCCATGGCGTCGATCTCGACCGACCCGAAGTCGTTGACGACGGCACCGATGCGGCTGCCCCCGCTGTGGTGCAGCAGATGGTTGAGCAGGGTGGTCTTGCCGGAGCCGAGGAACCCGGCGAGGACCACGACCGGTACCTGCCGACGGCTCGGGCTCCGGTTCACCGGGCTCTGGTCCACCGTGCGACCCCTCCGTGCCGGCGCGCGTCCCGGACAACTCCGGAACACGCGCGAGAACTGCGCTGCCGTACCAGGATACGAGCCCTTCGGCACGCCCCGGGGTGTGCGCCGGTGCGCGGCGTGCGCGGGGCAGACGTTCCGCTTGGCGCCGGTCCGTGCGACCCTCGCTTCCCCCTGTGCGCCTTGTTTCCGCCTCCCCGCCGATCAGTGCTCCTATGCACCCTGGAGACGGCAAGCGTCGCCCACCGCTCGCCGGTCCCCGTCAGCCCTCCCGCATCCGACGGCCGGCGCACGGCCGCCTGGAATCGGGGGTTGCACATGACCGCACAGACCTCGGCGATACGGAGGCTCCGATCCGCGACCAGAGACACTCTGGCCGCGGCCGGACGCACCGTCACCGAGCGGTACGGCCGGAAACGACGGCGTGCGGCACTCGTGGAACAGCACCGGCTCCACTTCGACCTGCTGTGCAAGGCCATGGACGACCCCGCGCTCGCCGCCGTCCTGGACACCTACGACGACGAGGTCCCGGCGGAGCGGCAGCGCCAGTACCTCTTCGCCAACGCCCTGTACGTCAACGCGCTGTACTTCCACCGCATCGGGGCCCTGAGCCTGGCCGAGCTGTACGGCCACGTACGGATGATGTGCCGCAACGCGGTCTTCCGGGAGTACTGGCAGGCGACCCGCAGGCACCGCGACAGCCTGCCCGCGTGGTCGGAGGAGGCGCGGATCGGCAGGATGATGGACGCCCTGGTGCGCGACATGGACGCGCTGGTCACCGAACAGGAGGACGGCGAGCACGAGGAATGGTGGGTGGTGGGCGAACCGCCATCCGAGTGAGGCGGGTTGCTCTTCGTCAACCACGGAAGTCCGCGTGAAGGCGCCTGTGGTGAGGGGCGCTATTCTACCCGCAGTTCGCCGGAGTCAAACCTGTCGCGAACTGCTTTTTCTGTGCGGCCCCCGTGCCGCAGGCGTCCCGGGCATCCGTGGCGACCCGCCCTCTCACCAGGCTAGGAACGGACTTGAAGATCGTGCGTCGCATCGGCGCCTCGCCCCGGGAGCGCGGCAGCGCGACCGGGCAGAGCTGCCCCGACATCTTCGAGCTGAACGACGGCAACTTCGCCGTCATCGGCACCGAGGCAACCGCGCAACTCGACGCCGAACTTCCCCCCGACGCGTCCCGCGCCGACTACGAACGCATCGTGGTCATCACCCGCGACACACTGCTGCGCGCGAAGGCCCAGATCCCGGACGCGTGAACCGCCCCCGGCGAGCCCCCCGCGTCGAACGCGTGCCTCGCCGGGACTCCCGGGGGCCCGGCCGCCAGGCTCGTCCCCCCCGGGGGGGGCGCCGGGGCGGCCCCGGACGGCACCACCGGGCAAGTCAGGTTAGGCTCACCTCTGTGAGTACGTGCACCACCGCGTCCCAGGCCCTCGACGAGCCCCTCGCCGGCACCGCCGCCACCGCGCGGACCTGGCTGCTCCTCGAACAGCCCGGCCCCTGGGGCGTCAAGGCCCTCACGTCGAGCCAGCTGGACCAGCGGCTCGGCCGCGCCCTGGAGGCCGCCGCGAAGGGCACGGGCGTGCGCCTCGCACTGATCCGCCGCCCCGGCCGCCATGCCGACCCGGACCCGGGCGCGCAGGTGCGCACCGAGGAGACCGACACCTCCGCCGTGCGGCAGGTGTACGCCGCCCACACCGTGCCCGGCCGCTCCTGGCTGCACGGCGCCACCGTCACCGACCCCGCACACCTTCTCGACCTGGACTTCGCGGCGCTCGGCGCGGGAGACCCGCGCACCTTCGACGACGCCCTGGCGGGCCGCCCGCACACCGGTGATCCGCTGGCCCTGGTGTGCACCAACGGCAAGCGTGACCGGTGCTGCGCCCTCCTCGGCCGGCCGCTGGCCGGCGAACTGGCCGCCGCCGGTGTGCCGGGCACCTGGGAGGTCACCCACCTGGGCGGCCACCGCTTCGCCCCCACCGTGCTGGTCCTCCCGTACGGCTACGCCTACGGGCGGGCCACGGCGCCGCTGGTGCGGGACGCGCTCCGGGGCGTGCGCGAGGGGCGGATCGTGCTGGAGGGGTGCCGGGGCGGCTCCGCCTGGGAGCGGCCCGCCCAGGCCGCCGAACTCGCCGTCCGCGCGCGCACGGGCATCCACGCGGCGGACGCGCTCACCGTGACCCGGACCGAGGGCGAGGCCCCCCTCTGGGAGGTCACCGTCGCCCACGCGGACGGTCGCCTCTGGCGGGTCACCGTGGTCCAGGGTGCCTCCTCGCCGCCCCGGCCGGAGAGCTGCGGCTCGGTTCTGGGCTCCCCCGCGCGGATGGACGTCGAGGCGGTGCGCGCGCTGCACCCGGCGCGGGCGTCGGGTCCCGGCCGGCGCTGACGTCCGTCCCGGGGCGCGCGGGCCGTGCGCACGCTCCCCGCGCGCTGTGACGCACCGGGGCGCCCCGGCGCCCCACCCTGCACGATTCCCCCACCGCGCTCCCTGGGACGTGGCGCACGCGGACCGTACCGTCGTGCCCATGAGTCCCCGTACACCCGTACGACGGCTGCGCCTCGGCCTGCCGCGGCGCATGTTCTCGCAGCTCCTTCTGATGCAGGTCGCGGTCGCCGCGGGCGTCGCCGTGCTCGCCACCGGTCTCTTCCTCGCCCCGCTCGGCAAGCAGCTCGACGAGCAGGCGATGCGGCGGGCCCTCGCCATCGCCCAGACCACCGCCGCCCAGCCGCAGCTCGCCGAGGACTTCCGGACCTCCCTGCCGACACCCGGGGGACCCGTCCAACAGGAGGCGGAACGCATCCGGCGGGCCAGCGGGGCGGAGTACGTGGTGGTGATGAACCTGCACGGGGTGCGCTGGTCGCACACCGATCCCGGCCGGATCGGCGAGGTCGTCTCGACCGACCCGAGCGGGGCTCTGGCCGGCAGGGAGGTCATGGGGATCGACCGCGGCACCCTGGGCCGCTCGGCCCGGGGCAAGGTGCCGCTGCGGGACGCGGAGGGGCGGATCATCGGCGCCGTCTCGGTGGGCATCGAGTACAACAGCGTCCGCGCCAAGCTCGTGCACGCGATACCCGGGCTGTTCGCCTACGCCGGGGCGGCCCTGGCGATCGGCGCGCTGGCCGCGTACCTGATCTCCCGGCGGGTCCAGCGGCAGACCCGCGACCTCGCGTTCTCCGACATATCCGCCCTGCTCTCGGAGCGGGAGGCGATGCTGCACGGCATCAAGGAGGGCGTCGTCGCCCTGGACCGGGCCGGGCGTGTCCGCCTGCTCAACGACGAGGCGCGGCGGCTGCTGGGCATCGGCGAGGAGGCCCTCGGGCGTCCCCTCGACGAGGCGCTCGGCGCCGGGCGCACCACGGACGTGCTGGCCGGGCGGGTCACCGGCACCGACCTGCTGACGGTGCGCGGCCCCCGCGTGCTGCTCGCCAACCGCATGCCCACGGAGGACGGCGGCGCCGTCGCGACCCTGCGCGACCGTACGGAGCTGGAGCGGATCGGGCGCGAACTGGACTCCACGCGGGGGCTTATCGACGCCCTGCGCGCCCAGGACCACGAGCACGCCAACCGGATGCACACCCTTCTCGGCCTGCTCGAACTGGAGATGTACGAGGACGCGGTCGAGTTCGTCGGGGAGGTCGTCGGCGAGCACCGGGTCACGGCGGAGCAGGTGACCGAGAAGGTCCACGACCCGCTCCTCGCGGCCCTGCTGGTCGGCAAGGCGACCGTCGCGGCGGAGCGCGGGGTGGCCCTGTGGGTCGCGGACGGGACCCTGCTGCCGGACCGGCTGATCGACCCCAGGGGCCTGGTCACCGTCGTCGGCAACCTGGTGGACAACGCCCTGGACGCCGTCGCCGGGACGCGGCACGCCCGCGTGGAGGTCGAGCTGCGCGCCGAGGGGCGTACGGCGGTGCTCCGGGTCCGCGACACCGGCCCGGGCGTTCCGGCGGACCGTCGGGAACTGATCTTCACCGACGGATGGTCCACGAAGCGGCCACCGGCCCACGGAAAGCGCGGTATCGGCCTCTCCCTGGTGTGCCGCCTGGCCGAGCGGCAGGGCGGCTGCGTCCGCGTGGGCGAGGCGGAGGGCGGCGGCGCCGAGTTCACGGTGGTCCTTCCGGAGGCGCTCTCCGAGGAGCCCGGGTGAGGGTGACCGACGCCCGCGCGGCCGTCGCCGGGGTGAGGGCCGCGCGGGCGCCCGCTCAGCCGGTGGCCTTCTTCACGAACTCCGTGGTGTACGTCCTGTCCAGGTCGATCGTCGCGTTCTTGATGTTGGGGTTGAACGCCTTGAGGACACGCTCCACGGTGGCCGGTCCCTCCGGGGGCATCACGCCGTCCTTGGTGAACATGGGCAGGGTGCTCTCGATCGCGCCCGCGTAGAGCTTCTTGTCCCCCTGGGAGTAGTCGGCGGGCATCTTGTCCGCGATCTGCGCCGCGCTGTGCGTGGACATCCACTTCAGGGTCCTGACGAAGGCGTTGGCCAGCTTCTGGACGGTGTCCTTGTGGCCGTCGACCCACTCGGTCTGCATGTACAGGCTCGACGAGGGGTACGGGCCGCCGAGCGCCTCCTTGGAGCCCTGCGGGGTGCGCATGTCGAGGAGGACCTTGCCGAGGTCCTTGCTCAGGATCTGGGCGACGGTCGGGTCCGTGGTCATCCCGGCGTCGATGGACCCCTTCTGCAGGGCCGAGATGAACGTGGGTCCCGCCCCGACGGCCACCGGGCTGAACTCGCTCACCTTCACGCCCGCTCTGACCGCGAGGTACTTGCTGAGGAAGTCCGTCGAGGAACCGAGGCCCGTCACGCCGAGCTTGCGGCCCTTGAAGTCCTTGGGCGAGGTGATGTCGCCGGCGTGCTTCTTGGAGACGACCTCCACCTCGCCGGGCGCCTGCGAGAACTGCACGACGGACTCCACGTGCTTGCCCTTGGTCTGCAGGTCGAGGGTGTGGTCGTAGAAGCCGACGGCGCCCTGGACCTGCCCGGAGACGAGCGCGGTCTCGGCCTGCACCCCGGCCGGCTCGCTCAGCATCTCGACGTCGAGGCCCTCCGCGTCGAAGTAGCCGAGCCGCTGGGTGAGCATCGCGGGCAGGTAGATGACCTTGTCCAGACCACCGACCATGATCTTGACCTTGACTCCCTTGCCGTCCCCCTTGCCGCCGGAGCCCGAGGCCGTGCCGGAGGCGTCGTCGGCACAGGCGGTGAGCGAGGTGAGGGCGAGCAGGGCGGCGGTGGCGAGGGCGGCGTAGCGGACGGGTCGGTGCGTGCGCATGGTGGTTCACGTCCTTCGTGAGGTGGTGCGGGGAGGGGGCGCGAGCGGGCGCGGAGGGCTGGCTGTGGCGTGCCGGGAGAACGGGGCGGGGCGTGCCGGGCCGGTTCAGCGGCCGTCCGCGGGCGGCTTCCAGCGGAAGATGCGGCGCTCGGTGAAGGTGAGCAGCCCTTCGGCGACGAGGGCGACCGCGGCGAGGATGACCATCGCCGCGTACACACCGGCCGCGTTGAACGTGCCCTGGGACTGGGCGACGAGCAGCCCGATGCCCTTGGTGGCCCCGATGTACTCGCCGACGATGGCGCCGATCAGGGCGAAGCCGAAGCTGACGTGGAGGCTGGTGAAGATCCAGGAGGTGGCCGAGGGGATGACGACCTGGAAGGTCACCCGGCGGTCGCCGGCCCCGAGGATGCGGGCGTTGGCGACCAGGTTGCGGTCGACCTCGCGGGCCCCCTGGAAGGCGTTGAAGAAGACCGGGAAGAAGACGAGGACCACGGCCGAGGCGATCTTGGAGGCGGGACCGAGCCCGAACCAGATGACGAAGATCGGGGCGAGGACGATCCGGGGGATCGAGTTGAGCACCTTGATGTAGGGCCCGAGGATGTCGGCGAGGAAGGCGATCCGACCCAGCGCGATGCCGAGGACGACACCCGCGACGACCCCGAACACCCAGCCGAGCAGCGCCTCCTGCAGCGTGTACCAGATCTGCTCGCCGAGCGAGCCGAGTGCCGTGCCGTGGGTGATCCAGGTCCAGGTCTGGTCCCAGATCTTCGAGGGCATCGAGAAGTTGAACGGATCGATGACCTCGGTGCGGGACAGCAGCTCCCACAGGCCGAGGACGAGAACGAGGACGAGGACGCGGGCGGCGGTGACCAGCAGTGTGCGCCGGCGTGCGGCACGCGCGCGTGCCGGGGAGCGGTCCACGCCGGTCTTCTCGGCCGCGCGCGCCGCGACCGCCGTCTCGGGCAGGATCTCAGGCGACATCGGCGGCACCCCTCTCGCGGGTGATGCGGACCTCTTCGCCGAGGGACTCCCAGATCTCGCGGTAGATCTCGACGAACCGAGGTTCCAGACGTACCTCCTCCACCTTGCGGGGCCGTGGCAGGTCGATGTCGTAGACCCGCTTGACGGTGGCGGGCCCGGCCGTCATCACGACGACCTTGTCGGCCAGGGCGATGGACTCCTCCAGGTCGTGGGTGACGAAGACGACGGAGGCCCGGGTGCCGCCCCACAGCTCCAGCAACTCGTCCGACATCAGTGCCCTGGTCTGCACGTCGAGCGCCGAGAACGGCTCGTCCATGAGCAGGATCTCGGGGTCGTTGACGAAGGTCGCGGCCAGGGCGACGCGCTTGCGCTGGCCGCCGGAGAGCTGGTGCGGGTAGCGGTCCTCGAAGGCGCCGAGGCCCACCCGCTCCAGCCAGGCGCGCGCCTTCTGCCGCGCCTCCGTCTTGGGCACACCGCGAAAGCGGGGGCCCGCCATGACGTTGGACAGGACCGTGCGCCAGGGGAAGGTGGCGTCCTGCTGGAAGACGAAGCCGACCTTGTCGCCGACTCCCCGTACCGGGCGGCCGAAGACGAGGACCTCGCCCTCGGTGGGCTCCTCCAGGCCGCTGACGAGGGTCAGCGTGGTCGACTTGCCGCAGCCGGTGGGGCCCACGACAGCCACGAACTCACCCTGCCCGATGGTGAGGTCGAGCCCGCGGACGGCGGTGTGCGGGCCCCCCGAGGGGGTGGTGAAGGTCTTGCCGGCGCCCCGCAGTTCGATGGCGGGGCCGATGTCTGCGCTCATGGCCGAGGACCGTAGGTGTGACGGGGGCCACGCAGCAGTCTTCTGCGCCCTGAACGTTCTTTTGCCTGCAGCGGCCTGTTGTGCTCGTTCTGCTCGCGCTACAACCAGGGGGCCGAACTCACGGGCGTCGCGCCCGTCGGCCTTGAGGGAGAGGCTCGATGATTGACGTCCTGGTGGTCGACGACGACTTCCGTGTCGCCGAGATCAACGCCAGATACGTGGCGAAGGTTCCCGGCTTCCGGGTGTCCGCGCACGCGCACAGCGGCGCGCAGGCCCTGGCGGCCGTGGCGCGCTGCCCGGTCGACCTGGTGCTGCTCGACCACTACCTGCCCGACCGTACGGGCCTCGAAGTGGTGCACAGCATGCGCGAACGCGGCCACGGCAGCGACGTCATCATGATCACGGCGGCGAGCGACGTCGCCACGGTGCGGGCGGCCATGCGTCTGGGCGCGCTGCACTACCTGGTGAAACCGTTCACCTTCACCGCGCTGCGCGCCCGCCTGGAGTCCTACGCCGCGCTGCGCCGGACGGTGGAGAGGGTCGGCGGTCACGGCCCGGCGGGACAGGAGCAGGTGGACCGGATCTTCGGCGCGCTGCGTACCGGGCCCGTGCCCTCCGCCCAGGGGCTGCCCAGCGGCCACTCGGAGCCGACCACCGACCTCATCTGCACCGTGCTGCACCGGGCCGGGCACCCGCTGTCGGCCCACGAGGTGGCCGCCGAGACGGGTCTGAGCCGCTCCACCGCCCAGCGCTATCTGCGCCACCTGGAACAGGCGGGCCGGCTCAGCCTGTCCTTGAAGTACGGCGACACGGGGCGCCCGGAACACCGGTACACGTGGGTGGCACCGTGACGGTGGCCGCGGCGGCCCCCATGATGCTCCGAGCCCGGGCCGCGCGGTGGGTGGGCGGCGGAGCGCGGCGGCCGTCGCCGGACGGCCGGGGCTGACCGGACGGCCAGGGTTCTGACCGGACGGCCGGGGTTCTGACCGGACGGCCGGGGTTCTGACCGGACGGCCGGGGCTTGGGGCAGACGGCCAGGGTTTGGGGCGGACGGCCGGGGTTGGGTCGGGTCGCCCGGCGGTTCACACCGCCCCGGCGCCAGTGAGTGAACGGACCTCGGTCTCGGCGTGCTTGGCCTCGTCCGGGGGTTCCGCCGAGGTGACCGTGCCGAGCCAGCCGGCCAGGAAGCCGAGCGGGATGGAGACGATGCCGGGGTTCCGCAGCGGGAAGTACTGCAGGTCGACTCCGGGGAACAGCGAGTCGGGGCTGCCGGAGACCACCGGGGACAGCACGACGAGCAGCACGGCGGGCACCAGTCCCCCGTAGACGGCCCAGACCGCGCCGCGCGTGGTGAAGCCGCGCCAGAACAGCGTGTACATCAACACAGGAAGGTTCGCGGAGGCGGCGACCGCGAAGGCGAGCCCCACCAGGAAGGCCACGTTGAGATCGCGGGCGAGCAGTCCGAGCGCGATCGCGACGACCCCGATGCCGACCGCCGCTACCCGCGCCACGCCGACCTCCCCGCGCTGCCGTCCCCCGGGCCGGCGCAGGGCCGCGTAGAGGTCGTGGGCCACGGAGGCCGAGGAGGCCAGCGTGATACCGGCGACCACCGCGAGGATCGTGGCGAAGGCGACGGCGGCGACCACCGCGAACAGCACCGTCCCCCCGGTGGTGTCGGCGCCGCCGCCCAGGTCGAGCGCGAGCAGGGGCACCGCCGTGTTGCCGGAGGCGTCGGACTTCTTGAGCGCCTCGGGTCCGACCAGTGCCGCGGCCCCGAAGCCGAGCACGATCGTCATCAGGTAGAAACCGCCGATCAGCCCCACCGACCACACCACCGAACGGCGCGCGGCCCGGGCCGTCGGCACGGTGAAGAACCGCGAGAGGATGTGCGGCAGGCCCGCCGTGCCCAGGACCAGTGCCAGGCCCAGGCTGACGAAGTCCGCCCGCGCGGTCCAGCCACCGCCGTACTTCAGCCCGGGTGCGAGGAAGGCCTTCCCGTGCCCGCTGCGGTCCGTGGCGGTGCGCAGGAGGTCGTCGACGTTGCCGTGGAATCTGACCAGCACCAGCACCGTCAGCACGACCGTTCCGCCGAGCATCAGCACCGACTTGACGATCTGGATCCACGTGGTGGCCCGCATGCCGCCGAACGACACGTACACCACCATGAGCGCGCCTACCCCGATGACCGTCCAGGACCGGGCCGCCTCGCCGGTGCCGCCGAGCAGGAGGGCCACGAGACTGCCCGCTCCCACCATCTGCGCCACCAGGTACAGGACCGAGACCGTCACCGAGGAGGTGCCCGCGGCGATGCGCACCGGCCGCTCCCTCATGCGTGCCGCCACCACGTCGGCCAGCGTGAACCGCCCGCAGTTGCGCACCAGTTCGGCGACGAAGAACAGCACCACGAGCCACGCGACGAGGAAGCCCACCACGTACAGCAGCCCGTCGTAGCCGAACAGCGCGATGAGCCCGGTGACGCCGAGGAAGGAGGCGGCGGAGAGATAGTCGCCCGAGAGCGCGAAACCGTTCTCCATCGGCGAGAAGAGGCGCCCGCCGGCATAGAACTCCTCCGCCGAGCCGTGCCGCTTGCGGCTCACCCACGTCGTGATGGCCAGCGTCACGGCCACGAAGGCGCTGAACAGCGCCAGGGCCAGCGCCTGATGATGCCCGTTCACCGTTGCCCGCCCCCGCTGCTCCTCGTCAACTCCTGTGTGCTCCAACGCAGATCGAGAGCCGCCCGGTCCCTGCGCAGCCGCGCGTGCCGCGTGTAGGCCCAGGTGAGCAGGAAGGTGCTGAGGAACTGCCCGAGCCCCGCCAGCATCGCCACGTTCACCGCGCCCGCCACCGGCCGCGCCATCAGCCCCGGCGCGGACGTCGCGGCCACCACGTAGCCCACGTACCAGGTGAGGAAGACGAGAGCCCCCGGGATCACGAACCGGCGGTACCGCCGACGCACCTCCTGGAAGGCGGCGCTGGACCGCACCTCCAGATAGACCTCCGCCACGCCCCGTTCACGTTCCCGCCGAGGTGCCGGAACCGCCCGCGCGGCGAGGCCCGCCCCGTCCGCCTCCGCCCAGCCGGCGGCGAGCGCGTCGTACCAGGGGTCGTCGTACCCGGCGGCCGGGCCCTGCCCCCCGTCCGGGGGAACCGGATCGCGGGGTGCGGGGTGCTCCGGAAGGTCCTCGGCGGCACCCCCGCCGACGGGGGAACGGCCATTGCGTGACTGCATGCCCCAAGGATGGACAGATCAGGAGGTTCCCCGACTCTTCTTCCCTCAGGTCTTCACCCCATCAGGTGACCCGCGTGACCTACTCGAGAGGTGTCACCAGTCCCTTCCGGAAGGCGTAACGCACCGCCTGCGCACGGTCCTTGAGGCCCGTCTTGGCGAACATGTTGTTGATGTGGGTCTTCACCGTGGCGGTGGAGACGTGCAGCCGCCGGGCGATCTCCTGGTTGCTGAGCCCCTCCGCGATCAGCACCAGCACCTCCACCTCCCGCACGGTGAGGCCGTCCGGCGCCTCCTCGGGGGACGCCACGACCGTCCCGGGCCGGTCCAGGCGCTCCAGCAGCCGGCGCTGGACACTCGGGGCGAGCCCGGCCTGCCCGGAGACCACGCTGCGCACGGCCCGCAGGATCTCCTCGCCTCCCGCGTCCTTGGTCAGATAGCCCCGGGCGCCCGCCCTGAGCGCCGGGAACAACGACTCGTCGTCCCCGAACGTCGTCAGCACGACGACCTGGGTGCCCGGGTACTCGGCCCGGAGGCGCCGTGTCGCCTCCACCCCGTCGCAGCGCGGCATGCGCAGATCCATCAGCACCACGTCCGGCGCCAGTTCGCCGACGAGCCGCACGGCCTCCTCCCCGTCCCCCGCCGCGCCCACGACCTCGAGACCGGGCAGCAGTCCGAGCAGCATCACGATGCCCTCGCGCACCACCGTCTGATCGTCCGCGACGACGACCCGCACCGGCTTCTCCTCCTCCGAGGTCATACCGGCACCTTCAGCGTCACCACGAACCCCTCCTCGCCCGGCCCGGCCTCCAGCGAGCCACCCAGCAACTCGGCCCGCTCCCGCATGCCCAGCAGACCGTACCCCCCGCCCGTGCCACTCATTTCACCCGGCGACCCCCCGCTGTCCCGCACCTCCAGCCGCACGTGCCGCCGCGCGTACTCCAGTCGCAAGTGCACCCTGGCGCCCGGTGCGTGCTTGCGGACGTTGGTGAGCGCCTCCTGGGCGACCCTGCGCACCGTCTGCGAGGCCTCGGCCGGCAGCGGGCGGCGTTCCCCCACGACGGTGACCTCGGCCCCGTCCTCCACGGTGACGAGCTCGCTCAGGAACTCCTCCACCGGGGACACCTCGCCCCGCAGCGCCGACAGCGCCTGCCTGGTCTCGGCGAGTCCTTCCCTGGCCATCCCGCGGGCCGCCACGACCCGCTCGAGTATGCGCTCGCGCCCGGCCCCCCTCTCGATCAGCAGCCGGGCCGCCTCCAGGTGCACCAGTTGCGCCGAGAGGCTGTGCGCCAGCACGTCGTGGATCTCCCTGGCTATCCGGGCCCGCTCCGCCAGCGCCGCCGACTCCGCCTCGGCCGCCCGCGCCGCCCGCTCCTGGGTCAGCAGCCGCAGCGACTGGGCCCGCGCCTCCGCGTCCAGCCGCAGCACGTAACCGGCGAGCGCGAGCCCGGTGACCGTCGCCGCGGTGGCCGGCCACGCATCCCCGTCGAGCACCACAGAGCCCGCCAGCGCGAGCGTGCCGAGGGGCAGGGCCGCGACGAAGGGCAGTCGCTCCAGTGCCGTCACCGCACAACCGCACCAGATCACCAGGGCCGGGACGGTCAACCCGATGGCCGTGGCCGCGATGCCCGTCGCCAGGAGGAGCGCGAACAGCGCCAGTGAGGGCGTCAGCCGGTGCGCGAGCGTGGTGCGATACAGCGCCCAGGCGGCCACGGCCGCCACGAGGAGACCCGCCACCGCCCCGCCCAGCTCCCACCACCGCAGCGGGGCGTCGCGGAAGGCACCCCAGAGCAGCATCGCGAGCACCAGCGCCCGTACAGTCCAGGTGAGCGCCTGACGGGGCCGGGAGGTGCCCGTCAGGCCGAGCGCCTCACGGGAGGGCCACCGCGTCCACGCGTTGTCCGTCACGCGGGCTCCTTCCACGCGGGCCGCCCCACGGCCGGGGCGTCCGCCGTGCCGCCCTCGACCTCCCGGCGCACCGACCGCGCCCTCCAGGCCAGGATCCCCGAGCGGACCAGCAACGTGGCCGCCAGCGCCATCACGAGTGCCGAACTGTCCTGGGAGATGCCCAGCGCCGCGCCCACGCCGAACAGCGCGGCCCTCAGGACTATGCCGACGCCCCACACGACCACCCCGGCCGTGGTGCTCCTGCTCCACACACCACCGTCCGGCTCCGCCCATATGCGCGAGGTCCAGGCCCAGCCGGCCCCCACTGCCAGACCGATGAGCAGTTCGACCGCGAGCAGCACCGCGGATCCCACGCGGTGGTGCGCGTCGAGCAGCCCCGGTTCGCGCACCGCGAGCACGGCGAGGATGCCCGGACCGATCCACCAGCGCCGGTCCGTGTCCACACGACGCGTACGGAATTGACGCACGACCACCAGCACCACTGCGGCGGCGATCAGCACAACATCCACGACCCCGGACATCCCGGCCTCCGTGAGCGAGAGAAGCGGACGGAACGGCAGGTGCCGTTCACGCCTACGACGCTACGGAGATGCACGGACCGGCGGATCGGCGCACGGGTGGAGCGCGGGTGGATCTCCATCCGCGGCCTGCTCCACCCACGGGTGGAGACACCCCGGGCGCCTCAGCCTCGGTCCCGGACCCCGCACCGGCACCGCCACCGGCACCGGCACCGGGTGACGCTCACGCGTCGATGCGCGACCGGTCCAACGTGGCCGCCGAGCTAGAGATGAACTCCTTGCGCGGCGCCACGTCATTGCCCATGAGCAGGTCGAAGACCGTCTCCGCGGCCTCCAGGTCGGTGAGGTTGATCCGCCGCAGCGTCCGGTGCCGCGGGTCCATCGTCGTCTCGGCCAGCTGGTCGGCGTCCATCTCGCCGAGCCCCTTGTACCGCTGGATGGAGTCCTTGTACCGGATGTTCTTGCTCTGGAACTCCAGCAGCCGGTCCCGCAGCTCGCGGTCGGAGTACGTGTACACGTACTTGTCCTGGCCCTTCTTCGGCTGGACCAGTTCGATGCGGTGCAGCGGCGGCACCGCCGCGAACACCCGGCCCGCCTCGACCATGGGCCGCATGTACCGGTGGAACAGCGTCAGCAGCAGCGTACGGATGTGCGAGCCGTCCACATCGGCGTCGGTCATCATGATGATCTTGCCGTAGCGGGCCGTGTCGATGTCGAAGGTGCGCCCCGAGCCCGCCCCTATGACCTGGATGATCGCCCCGCACTCGGCGTTCTTGAGCATGTCGGTGACGGAGGACTTCTGCACGTTGAGGATCTTGCCGCGGATCGGCAGCAGCGCCTGGAACTCGGAGTTGCGGGCGAGCTTGGCCGTACCGAGCGCGGAATCGCCCTCGACGATGAACAGCTCACTGCGGCCCACGTCGTCGCTGCGGCAATCGGCGAGCTTGGCCGGCAGGGAGGAGGACTCCAGGGCGGTCTTGCGGCGCTGTGCGTCCTTGTGCTGGCGTGCGGCGATCCGCGTCCGCGCGGCGGCGACCGCCTTCTCCATCACCACGCGGGCCTGCGCGGCGGCGTCCCGCTTGGTGGAGGTCAGGAACGCCTTGAGTTCCTTGGAGACGACGTTGGCCACGATGCGGCGGGCCGCCGACGTGCCGAGGACCTCCTTGGTCTGCCCTTCGAACTGGGGCTCGGCCAGTCGGACGGTGACGACCGCGGTGAGTCCCTCCAGCGCGTCGTCCTTGACGATGTCGTCCTCGGCGACCCGCAGCAGCTTCTTGGCGCGCAGGACCTCGTTGAAGGTCCGGGCGACGGCCTGCTCGAAGCCCGCGACGTGGGTGCCGCCCTTGGGCGTGGCGATGATGTTGACGAAGGACCTGACCGCGCTGTCGTAGCCGGTGCCCCAGCGCAGTGCCACGTCCACGCCCAGTTCGCGCACGACGTCGGTGGGCGTCATCTGCCCGTCCTCGCCCAGGACGGGGACGGTCTCCTTGAAGGTGCCCTGTCCGGTGAAGCGGAGGACGTCGCAGACCGGCCTGTCGGTGGCCAGGTACTCGCAGAATTCGCTGATGCCGCCGTCGAAGCGGAAGGACTCCTCGCCCTTGCTGCCGCCCTCACCGAGTCCGTACTCGTCGCGCACGACGATGGTCAGGCCGGGAACGAGGAACGCGGTCTGGCGGGCGCGCTGGTGCAGCGTCTCCAGGGAGAGCTTGGCGTCCTTGAGGAAGATCTGGCGGTCGGCCCAGTAGCGCACCCGCGTGCCGACGCGGGACTTCGGGATCTTCTTCGTCTTGCGCAGCCCGCCCCCGGCCTCGAACTTCGCGTCCGGTCCCGCTCCCGTGAAGGCGCCGGGCACACCACGCCGGAAGCTGACGGCGTGGGTGTGGCCGTTGCGGTCCACCTCGACGTCGAGACGGGCGGACAGGGCGTTGACCACGGAGGCGCCGACGCCGTGCAGGCCGCCGGAGGCCGCGTAGGAGCCGCCGCCGAACTTGCCGCCCGCGTGCAGCTTGGTCATCACGACCTCGACGCCGGACAGGCCGGTCTTCGGCTCGACGTCGACCGGGATGCCGCGGCCGTTGTCGCGGACCTCGACCGAGCCGTCGTCGTGCAGGACGACCTCGATGTGGTCGCAGTGGCCTCCCAGAGACTCGTCGACGGAGTTGTCGATGATCTCCCACAGGCAGTGCATCAGACCGCGGCTGTCGGTGGATCCGATGTACATGCCCGGGCGCTTGCGTACGGCCTCGAGGCCCTCGAGGACGAGGAGGTGCCGCGCGGTGTAGTTGGAACCGTCCCGGTCTGCTCCGGTCAGAAGCGCTGTGGACGGGACGGACGTCTCGGCGGTCACGCGGTTCGCTCCTCGCTGAATTTCGGATGAGGCCCTTGAGGGTAAGGGCGCGGCTTCGTCGCGGGTCCGAGCGTACCGAGCCCAGGTAGAGCCGTTGTCACGCCACCCTCCCCCCGAACTCAGACTAGTTCAGGCTCGCACGGGCGTTCGATCCCTCGTTGGAGTGAAGTACATATCACGTTCCCTTCGAGGCATGAACCATTTAGGCTCCGGGCACGTCCTCATGAACACCGGCAAGCCGGCCGGGAGGACCGCACCCCTGACAGACAGCCCCCAGACAGCGCGAAACCGTACGACACAGAGAAACGCACTACGGCACATTCGCCGCCAACCGGCAGCAGACAGCCGGCCCCGGAGAGATTTTTCCGAGGAAAGCGCCGCGAGCGGGAACGTTTTCGGCCTGGTTGGATGTTGACCCTGGTACGACAGCTCGTCGAGCTAGAGAAGAGGCGACGTGACTACTGTTCTGACCCCCGCGACCCCGCTGACGGCGGCCGACCGCTGCGACCGTTGCGGCGCCCAGGCCTACGTACGCGTGGTCCTCCTGAGCGGCGGAGAACTGCTCTTCTGCGCCCACCACGGTCGCAAGTTCGAGCCGGAGCTCAAGAAGATCGCCGCTGAGATACAGGACGAGACGCAGCGCCTGACGTCCGTTCCGGCGTCCCCTGCCGAAGAGGAGCGCTGACACTTCGCGTCAACGACGAGCGAGTGCCGGCATCAGGCCGGCGAAACGGGCGGCCGCCCCGGCCCACGGGGCGGCCGCCCGTTCGCATGCCTCGGGACCGCCGCATGCCCGGGTACCGGCGGCAGGCGGCCCGCCCCGCGGCGCTCGCGGCCCTCACGCGGCCCCGAGCGTGCCGGGCTCAGCGTCCGGCGCTGAGCGTGCGCACGACGTCCGCGACGCGCGTGTAGACACCGGGGCTGTCGGGCTGCCCGCAGCCGCTCCCCCAGGACACCAGGCCGATCAGACGCCCCTGTGCCACCAGCGGGCCGCCGCTGTCCCCCTGACACGCGTCCCGGCCCCCGCCCGCCTCCCCCGCGCACAGCATCGACGCGGCCACGTAGGTGCCGTTCCTGCTGCCCGGATACGCCGCCCTGCAGGCCTCGTCGGACAGGACGTGCACGGAGGCGGCCCTCAGGTCGCGTGGATAGGCGCCGGCTCCCGTGGTGTCCCCCCAGCCGTACACCGTCGCCTGCTCGCCCGGCGTGTACGCGGGATCCTCGGCGCCCGCCATCCTGATGACCGCGTTCTCGGGCAGCGGTGAGGCGAGCGTGAGCAGCCCGAAATCACCGGCGTTCGTGTCACTGTCGTAGCGGGGATTGACCCACACGTCGCGCACGGCGACCTCCTCGCCCTGGGTGGACAGCAGGTCCGTCCGGTTGGCGATGACCTTGAGGTCGCGGGCACGGGGTGAGCCGAGGACGTCCCGTTCCAGGCAGTGCGCCGCGGTGAGGACGGCCGTGCGGGCGACCACGACCCCTCCGCAGAAATGTCCCGACCTGTTTGCCCCGAACCGGTCACGGCTGGACAGGGCGACCGTCCAGGGACTCCGGGAGACGTCGACAGGCCGGCCACCGATCACGACGCTGTCGGCGGTGGCGGGGGCGGGCGTGGCCAGTGGTATCACGGCCGCTGCGGCCCCGAGGGCCAGCGCCCGGGCGAAGGGACGACGCATGCGCACTCCTCACTCAGAGGTGGTCATGGAACACCCAGAGTGATTCACCCGCCCCTCGACCGCACACGCAGAGCGTCCGTCCACCGCGCGGCCGGCCCCGGGCCGAGGAGCTGTCGGCATGCCGAGGGCCCGGCTCCCGCAAGGGGGGAACCGGGCCCTCGGATCGTCGGTGTCCCGGTCTAGTCGAGGTAGTCGCGCAGGACCTGGGAGCGGGAGGGGTGGCGCAGCTTCGACATCGTCTTCGACTCGATCTGGCGGATGCGCTCACGGGTGACCCCGTACACCTTGCCGATCTCGTCGAGCGTCTTCGGCTGGCCGTCGGTGAGGCCGAACCGCATGGAGACCACGCCCGCCTCGCGCTCGGAGAGCGTGTCGAGTACGGAGTGCAGCTGCTCCTGGAGGAGCGTGAAGCTCACGGCGTCGGCCGGGACGACCGCCTCGGAGTCCTCGATGAGGTCACCGAACTCGCTATCGCCGTCCTCGCCGAGCGGGGTGTGCAGGGAGATGGGCTCGCGGCCGTACTTCTGGACCTCGATGACCTTCTCGGGGGTCATGTCGAGTTCCTTGGCCAGCTCCTCCGGGGTGGGCTCGCGGCCCAGGTCCTGGAGCATCTGGCGCTGGACGCGCGCGAGCTTGTTGATGACCTCGACCATGTGCACCGGGATGCGGATGGTGCGGGCCTGGTCGGCCATCGCGCGGGTGATCGCCTGGCGGATCCACCACGTGGCGTACGTGGAGAACTTGTAGCCCTTGGTGTAGTCGAACTTCTCGACCGCGCGGATGAGACCGAGGTTGCCCTCCTGGATCAGGTCCAGGAACAGCATGCCGCGGCCGGTGTAGCGCTTGGCCAGGGAGACCACCAGGCGGAGGTTGGCCTCCAGGAGGTGGTTCTTGGCGCGGCGGCCGTCCTCGGCGATGATCTCGAGCTCGCGCTTGAGCTTGGGGGCCAGCTTGTCGGCGCTCGCCAGCTTGTCCTCGGCGAACAGGCCGGCCTCGATGCGCTTGGCGAGTTCGACCTCCTGCTCGGCGTTGAGCAGCGGGACCTTGCCGATCTGCTTGAGGTAGTCCTTGACCGGGTCGGCGGTGGCGCCGGCCGCGGCGACCTGCTGCGCGGGGGCGTCGTCCTCGTCCTCGTCGGAGAGGACGAACCCGGCACTCTCGGTGCCCTCGGGCTCGTCGGCGCCCTTGGGGGTCTCCTCGAGCGTCTCTTCCTCGCCCGGCTCGGCCTCGTCCTTCTTGGACGTGGTCTTCTTGGCAGCCGTCTTCTTGGTGGCGGTCTTCTTCGCGGCCGCCTTCTTGGCCGTCGTCTTCTTCGCGGCCGCCTTCTTGGCGGGGGCCTCGTCGTCGGCGGGAGCGGCGGTGGGCGCCTCCGGAGCGACGGGGGCGGCGGCCTTCTTCGAGGTCACCGGCTTCGCCGCGACCGTCTTGGTGGCGGTCCGCTTGGCCGGACTCTTCGCTGCGACGCTCTTTCGGGTGCGCTTGGGCTCCGCGGCACTGACCATCAGCGTCACACCCTCTTCCTCGAGGATCTGGTTGAGGCTGCGCAGTACGTTCTTCCACTGAGTGGCCGGAATCTGGTCAGCTTCGAAGGCCCGACGCACATCGTCGCCGGCGATCTGCCCCTCAGCCTTTCCCCGCTCGATGAGCGCCATGACAGAGACGGACTCGGCGATCTCCGGCGGGAGCGTACGGGATGTGCTGGCCGACACGAACAACCTCTCGGAACGTTGGAAAACGGCTTCCGGCCCCGTCCACGACGGACAGGAGCCGACGACCGCCGACTTGGGGATGGGCCGACGGCGCGGGCGGGCGCCGGGAAGAGGCACAGCGCCGCGTACGGCGTCCGTATTCCCTCCTCGGCTGTCACCTCTTAGGTCATCGCGCAGTTCCGAGGATCGTTACGCCCATTCCGCGTGGCCCGAGTCACACCCCGTAACCAATCAAAGTGTAATGAATGCGATCAAAATGGATCATCTGCGATCGGATTCAGTGCCGCCACCAGGTTCGGCCGAACCGGTACGGGGAGGGGCAGGGGGCGGTGCGGGGCCAGGCGACGCGAGGCGCACTGCAGGCGACCGCCGATCCGTCGGCAGGCACCGGGCACCATCGGCGGACGGCTCCGCGGACTCCGTGCCGCCCCGTGTCGGGGTCGTGGACTGCCTGCCGGGGCCGGGCCGGCACGACCCCCGTCGCCGTGCCGCCTCGCCCGGTCCTCTCATCGCGCGCCTTCCCGCGTACTGCCCGCGGTGTCCCGGCGCGCGGTCAGTGCTCGCGGGGGGCGGGCACCACGCGCTCGACCTCGGGGTGGGTCGTGAGCAACTGGCGCATGGCCACCTCGGCCCCCGCCCCGTCCCCCTCGGCGAGGGCGTCGACGATCCGGGCGTGGTGGGTCAGGGACGCCTCGGTCGGACGGTCGCAGCCGGCGATCGGACCGCCGGAGACCTGCAGCGCGGCGGAGACGATGCCGGAGAGGTGTTCGAGCATGCGGTTCCCGGCGACCTGGATGAGCAGCGTGTGGAACTCTGCGTCGGCGCGCGCGAAGGTCAGCGCGTCCCCCTGCGCCATGGCGTGGCCCATGATCTCGACCATGTCCCCGAGCCGCTGCTGGACGTCCTCCCGGCCGTGTCCGGCGGCGAGCCGGGCGGCGAGAGGCTCGATCGTCCAGCGCAGCTCGCTGAGCTCGCGGCGCTGGTCGTCCCGCTGGGGTCCGAAGGCCCGCCACTCGATGATGTCGGGGTCGAGCAGGTTCCAGTCGCTCACCGGACGCACCCGGGTGCCCACATTCGGCCGGGCGCTGACCAGGCCCTTGGCCTCCAGGACGCGCAGCGATTCGCGGACGACGGTGCGGGAGACCTCGAAGCGCTGGCCGATCTCCTCGGGAACCAGCGGCCGGTCCGCGCCCAGATCGCCGGAGACGATCATCTGTCCCAGCTGCTGGACGAGTTGGCCGTGCAACCCGCGGCCCCGGCTGCCGGCCGCACGGCGGCCCACCCGGCCCAGCTCCGGATCCGGTGTCTCCCAGACGGGGGCGCCCACGCGCTCGACGGCGGGCGACTCGGCGAAGGGGTAGCGGTCGAGTTCGCCCGGTCCGGCCAGGCCGGAGTCGGCGGAGCGGGCGGCGGTCATCATGGTCTGCGCAAGGGTAGTCACGACTCCTTTGTCGGCGCTGTTCTCAACTGCCTTGAGGGCTTTGGTGAAAAGCACACGAAAGGGTGATCGCTCACTCCGTCGCAATTGACGCCTTATCGGAAAGAAATGGGCGCTTTGCTGGGAGTTGTGGGCATGGCTGGACGCACGGTTGCGGATCGTCGTCACCGCGCTCTCGTGCGCAGGGTGGTGCACACATAGGCGCAGAGCAGTGCCCCCAAGGACAACGTCAGTGCTCCGCCGACGGGTTGGGCGACCAGCCGGGCAACGGCGGCCAGGTACCGTTCGCCGCCGAAGGGCCACTGCGGCAGGGCCAGCTCGCGGAGCCGCTCGACGATTCCGGCCGCAGCACGGACGGACGGCCCGCCGAACACGTGTTGCACGAGGGGAACGACCGCCACCGGGACGGCCAGCACCGCGGCGAGTCCGGCCGTCGTCGAGCGGAACAGGCCGGCGGCGAGGACACCGGCCCAGGCGCATCCCACGACCAGCGCGAACCAGCCCGCCCCGAGCGAGAGCCAGTTCCCGGGAACCCTGGTGAGCTCCTGTCCGTAGACGAGGTAGAGCACTTCGAGGTCGCAGCCGAGCGAGAGGAAGGCGATCATCAGCGCGGTGGTCCCGGAGACGAGGAGCTTCGCGGTGAGCAGTCCGAGGCGGCGGGGGACGGTGCCGCGGTCCGCCGCCAGGGCGGGGTGGCGGAACTCGTCGCCGAAGGCGATCGCGCCGAGCAGTCCGGCCCCGAGCGCGGCGGGAGGCAGTGGGATCTGCCGCGGCCAGGCCGCCAGCAGACGGTGCTGCGGGGTGTGCCCGGCGCGGGCCAGCAGGACGGCGAGGAGGGCCGAGGTGAGCAGGACGACGCCTGTGGTCAGGTAGCCGGTGCCCACCCCGGCGGCGCGGCGCAGTTCGTAGCGCAGCGGCTGCAGAGGGCTGGGCGCGGGGCGGACGTGGATGAAAGCGGGCACGACGGCGGCGGAGCGCGCGGCGAGCCCCTGGGGGCGGCGCTCCGGCGCTCCGGCGCTCCGTGCGCGCGCGTCCCGCAGGCGGGTACCGAGGGCAAGCGGGGCACGCGCACCTGCCCCTCGGCCGCCGGGGCCGGGTACGCCGGGCCCCCGCGTGCCGGAGAGTTGCGTCGGGGGCGGGGCGGACGGGGTCGGGCCGGGCACCGTCCGGCCGGGCGCCCCCGCGCCGGACACTCCCGTGCCGGGCGTCCTCGTGGTGGGCGCCGGGGCGGTGGGCCTGGCCTGCGCGGATTCCGTCACCGCCGACCGCGCCTCGGTACGGGGCCGAACCGCGCCGGTCCGTTCCGAGCCGTGCCGTCGCGTGCCGTCGGCCCGGGAGAGCGCGGGCTCCGGGCGCGCCTCGGGCTCCGGGGCACAACCGGTGTCCCCGACCTCGTCGGCGAGTTGGTGGACGAGGATGCCGTGCCGGAAGGCGGCCTCCCCCACGTCGGCGCAGGTGCTGCCGTACACCGAGAGCCGGTTGGCCTCCTCCCGCACCACCTCCAGGGAGCGCCGCTCGGTGCGTGCCTCCTTGGTGAGCAGTGCCGCGAGCCGGGCGGCGTGCGGGCTGCGGACGGCGACGCGCGGACGTAGCCGGGTGCGGGCGAAGTCGGCCGCGGCCAGGTCGGCCAGCACCTTTCCCTCGTTCATCGCGACGACCCGGTCGGCGTGGTGGGCGGCCTCCTTGGAGTCGCCCGTCGTGAACAGGACGGTGCCGCCCCGTTCGGCGTGGGCGCGGAGCACACCGTGCAGCCAGCGGGCCTCACGGGCGGACAGGCCCGCGGCGGGCTCGTCCAGGACGAGGGTGTGAGGGTCGGCGAGCAGGGCGCAGGCGAGGCCGAGGCGCCGGTCTAGGCCGTGCGAGAGGCTGCCGAGGCGTTCCTCGCGGAGGCTGACCAGGCCGACCCCCTCCAGCAGTTCGTCGGCGCGGCGGACGGGTACGCCGGTGGCCGCGCACAGCATGCGGAGGTGACCTCGAACGGTGCGCGCGGGGTGCCCGGGGACGTCGCCGAGGAGGGTGCCGACCTCGCGTGCGGGCTGGGGGATCTCGTGCAGCGGACGGCCCTTGAAGTGCGTGACGCCGAGGCCGGGTTCGAGTTCGAGCATGAGCCTGAGCACGGTGGTCCGGCCCGCTCCCGGCGTCCCGAGGAGCGCCGTGACGCGGCCGGCGCACGCCTCGAAGGAGACGTCGTCGACCGCGGGCGGAAGGTCCTTGCGGGGGTGGCTGGAGAGCCCGAGCACCTGGATCACCCGAAGCAAGATAGCGCTATTTGTCCCTTTTGCCGGGAAGCTCGGGTGGCGTCGCGAGCCGGATCACCCGTGATGCGCGCGCAGTGGCCTGACAGGCAGTCAGGCCTCGGGACGCAGCATGGGCGGATTGAGCAGGGTGGCACCGCCGGCCCGGAACAGCTGTGCGGGCCTGCCGCCCTGACGGGTCGTCGTCCCCCCGGTCGGCACGAGGAAGCCGGGGGTGCCGGTGACCTTGCGGTGGAAGTTGCGCGGGTCCAGGGCCACACCCCACACCGCCTCGTAGACGCGGCGCAGTTCCCCCACGGTGAATTCCGGCGGGCAGAAGGCGGTCGCCAGCGAGGAGTACTCGATCTTGGAGCGGGCGCGTTCGACGCCGTCGGCGAGGATGCGCGCGTGGTCGAAGGCGAGCGGCGCCGCCTGCTCCTCGTCCTGGCCGTAGCCGCCCTGCCGCAGCAGGTCCTCGACCGGCGCCCAGCGGGCGCTGTGGGCGTCACCACCCGGGCGCGGGGCGGGAAGATCGGGGGCGAGCGCGAGGTGGGCGACGCTGACGACCCTCATACGGGGATCCCGCCCCGGATCCCCGTAGGTGGCGAGCTGTTCCAGGTGGGCTCCGTTGTCCTGAGCGGGCACGGACGGGCCGTGGGCGCGCAGCCCCGTCTCCTCGGCCAGCTCGCGCGCCGCCGCCTGTTCCAGATCCTCGTCGTCCCGTACGAATCCGCCGGGGAGTGCCCAGCGCCCCTTGAAGGGTGACTCTCCCCTGCGGACCGCCAGTGCGCACAGGGCATGACGGCGCACGGTCAGCACGACCAGGTCCACGGTGACGGCGAAGGGCGGGAAGGCTGACGGGTCGTAGGGCATGCGGTGATCATAGTCGTCTGCCTGACGATAAACAGTCCCTTCCGCAGTCGCCGCGAGGCCGTCTCCTGCCGCGCCCGTCCTCCGCCCCCGGATCCGCTCCGGAGCCCGCCGTGACGGGAGTACGGCCGGGTCAGGCACCCAGTTGCAGCCCCTCGGCGGCCTCCTCCACCATGGCGAGGCCAAGGCGGCCGACCCGTACGGAGAAGGGGGCGCCCGCGACCCTCAGTCCCGTGAGCCCGATCTCGCCCAGGGGGGCGCTGCGCACCGGGCGAAGGGTCACCGTCCCCGCCGGTACGTCCGGCCGGACACCGGCGAGTGTGGTCAGCAGCAGGAGTCCCGCGGCGGCGGCCGTGGCGGCGGGGCGGCAGGCCGCGGGGTGCGGCAGGGGGGCGCCGCCCTCGGTGCGCTGCTCCCCGGCGTACATCTCCGGCAGCCGGTGGGCGAACGTCTCGGCGGCGTCCAGCGCACCCCGCAGCAGCGAACTCGCCTCCTTCTCGAAGCCGGCGGCGGCCAGCCCCGCGACGGCGACCGCCGTCTCGTGGAGGCGCACCGCACCACCGCGGTGACCGAAGGGGCTGTACGCCGAGTCCTTGGTCTCCAGCCCGCGCAGTCCCCAGCCGGAGTCCATGGCGGGGCCGCCGAGCAGCCGGGCGAGTTGTTCGGTGCGCGCCGGGTCGAGCAGGCCGGGCGCCCATGCCCCGGAGCCGAGCAGTCCGGTGTCGAGGAGGTGGACGGTGTGGGCCCCGAGGTGGGTCACGAGCCGTCCCTCGGGGGTGCGGGCGGCGGCGGGCCTGCCGCCCGCACGGTCCTCGATCCAGAACTGTTCCCGGAACGCGGTCCTGAGCGTCTGCGCCCACTGCCGCAGCTCCGTGCCGCCTGGCCGCCCGTAGGCGTTCAGGAGGTCGGCTCCCAGGAGTGCCGCACGGTGGGCGTGCGCCTGGGTCTCGGCGCGCACCGGCCCTCCGGGCGGCGGGTCGGCCAGGAACACGCCGTCGCCGACGGCGCCGCGCAGCCAGCGCAGACAGCGCTCGGCGGTGGGCAGCAGCTCCCGCGTCCGCCGGTCGGGCAGGCCCCAGCGCCGGGCTTCGGCGAGGAGCACCGGGAACAGCAGGGTGGCCTCGGTGGCGGTGCAGCTCGGGGGGAGCCGGGGACCGGCGTCCCGCCGGGGGCCCGGGATCATGCCGGAACGGCGGTCCGGCCCGGTGATCTGGGTGCGGGCGAGCGCCCTCAGGGTGCCCAGGGCCAGGCCGGTGCCCAGCGGCAGGGTCATCCGCGCGGCTACCAGCGCCTCGGCCGGCGCGGGACCGCACCGCCAGGGCGCCCCGCCGGCGAGGTACAGGTCCGTGGGATGCCCGGGGTCACGCAGCAGCAGGGCCCGCAGGTCTTCGAGGCAGGTACGCCACAGAGGGGCGACGCGGGGGTCGTCGCCGCTCGCCCGGGCGGGGGCGAACGGGTTGGTCGCGGCCCTTCCCGAGGTGGTGGCCGGGCCGGTGCCGTGGGGGCGGATGCGCAGTTCGACCGTCCAGGTGCCGCCCGGTGGCAGCTCCACCTCCCAGCGCAGCAGCCCCGCGGAGGCGAGGGCGTCGGACGGCGGCGGGTCGGCCGTCACGGCACACGCGGTTCCCCTCGGGGTGCTCCAGCGCAGACCGGAGGCGTGGACGTCGGCCGGGATCTCCGGGGTTCCCGCGCCGGTGGCCACCGTGGCCAGTTCCGCGAGGTCGGTGCCGAGGGCGACCTCGACCGGCAGCCGCAGGGGACGCGCGGAGAAGCCGCGCAGGGTGATCCGTTCCGTGCCGTCCGCGTGGCGAACGCGCTCGACCAGGAGGTCGGGGTCGGGTCCGGTGCCGGGGGAAGCACGGACGGTGCCCACGAACCGGACCCGGTCGGCGGCGACCGGCCGTGCCTGCACCGCGAGCGGTTCGCGGCCCGCCACCCGCACCCGGCACCGGGAGAGCAGCCGCCGGCCCCCGCGGTAGAAGCCCTCCATGCCCCGGCCGTTCAGCTGTCCGTCCTCCGTCGAGATGACCAGTCCCGGCAGGGCCACGCACATCAGGGCGGTGTGCACCGGAGGCGGTTCCAGCGGCCCGGGACCCGGCATCGGCGGCCGGGACCGGAATCCTCGGTTCCCGGCGCGCGGCGGGAGTTCCCCGGGCCGGACGGGAGGGTCCCCGGGGCGGGAGGGGACGGGCATCGACGGAACCGGCATCGGGCGTGGTGAGGGGGTGAGCGGTGCCGGTGGCAGTGCCGGTGCCGGTGGCAGTGACGGCGTAGACGGTGCGGGTACGGGCGTACCGGGGGCGCGGGTGCCCGGTACGTGTCCGTCCGGTGGCGGGAGCGGAGCGGGGTCGACCGGTGCGCACCGGTCGAGGTCGGTGGGCGCGGTGTCGGGGACGGGCGGGGTCGGCTGGGACATGGGGCGGCTTCCTCTGCCCCGGGCGCGCGCCCGGGGGTGTCCGGCAGCGGGTAAGTGCTCCGGAATGTCGGGGGCGGTGTGTCGGCGCGACCCGGCAGCGGGTTCCGCCACCCAGGTGAACGGAGCCGACCTGCCCGGAGTCACGCTCCTGTTCCCGTAATGCGGTGGTGCAAAGGCGCGAAGGCGGACGTGGCTCATTCCCCGGCCCCCTGGTCCTTAGGCACCGCACTCCCCCGTTCCCGCGAGCGGTCCGTGCGGGTGCCGCGGCCCGGCGCGGCGGTGGGCTTGAGTCCGAGGTGTCCCTCGGTGGGCGTGGCCGGGCCCGTGGGGCGCCGGCGTCGTTGGGTCCCCGGCCTCGGCGTGCGGCGGTCCGGACCTCCGCCGGTGGCCGCCCCCCGTGTCGACCGGTGCCGTCGTCGTGCGGCGCGCTCCACTCCCGGAGCGGCGACGGAGACGACGGGGGCGGGCACGACGGGGGCGGGCACCTCGGGTTCCGCCGACATGCCTCCTGTCTGAGCAGGCATGTCCTTGGTCTCCGCAGGCATGCCGTTGTCCGTGGCGACCGTACCGCCGCTTGTCACCGCACGGATCGGTACGTCCGTTCGGATCGGTGCGTCCGTTCGGATCGCCTCGTCCGCACGATCCGTCCCGCCTGCCCCTCCTGTCCCGTCCGTCGGGTGGGGAGCGGTGGCGTCCGGTCCGGCGTTCTCCCGGCGGTCGCGGTCGCCACGCAGGCAGTTGCGGATGGTCTCGGGGTCGAGCCCTTCGTTGCAGGCCTGGTGGAGAAGGCGGGCGAAGAGGTAGTCGGGGTCCGCGCCCATGGCCATGGCCAGTGCCTCGCGGGCCTCCAGTTCGTCGCCGGAGGACCAGGCGACCCAGCCGGCCAGGGTCAGCGGCGCCGCGGCGTGTTCCCGGTAGGGGCCGACGCAGCGGCGGGCGAGGGCGCGCCACAACCGCAGGGCGGGGGCCGCTTCGTCGCCCTCCATCCACGCGGCCGCGCGGTCCCGGGTGGTGCGGTCCTGCAGTCCGAGGATGACGGCGGCCGCTTCCTCGTGCCCGATCAGCTCGTCGTCACGGCAGTCGGCCGAGAGGGTGCCGGTACTCGTGCCCTTGCCGGGTTCGGCCTCGGCCACGGCCGTGGTGAACCGGCCGATGAGTTTCCGGGCCATGTCCAGGGTCTCCGCCTCGACCTCGTCGCGGGAGACTCCGTCGAGGATGCGGGGCACGAGCTTCGCGCCGGCCGCGTCGAGGGCCGTCTCCTGTTCCAGCGCCGCCGCGGTCTCCCAGGGCTCCAGCCTCGCCCTGAGGTCCCGCAGACTTCCCCTGACCTGGATGCCGGCGTAGGTGGCCGCCGCGGCCAGCACCGAAGTGCCCGGCAACCCCATCGGGTTGCCCTCGACCGGGCAGCACCCCGGGCTCGGGCAGCAGTAGGACCAGAAGCGGCCGTCGGCGATGCAGAGCGCCTCCACCACGGCGACGTCGAGACTGCCGCATGTCGTGCGCAGCAACTGGGCGAGCGGCCGCAGGCGTTCCATGACGTCCCGTCCCGTTTCCCCGGGTCCGGGGTCCTGGACGAGGTAGGCGACCATGCTCTCCGGCCGTGCTCCTCTGCGCTCGCTGCCCCACACCAGGCCGTGCGCGAGTTGGCGGGCCGCGGCGGCCCAGTCCTCGCACTGGGCGGGGATACCGAGGCGGGCCCGGCCGCCGAACCTCCCGCCCTGCTCCCGGTCGTGCAGGGCGACCAGCACGATGCTGTCGTC
This sequence comes from Streptomyces griseoaurantiacus, assembly GCA_014656015.1. Taxonomy (GTDB): domain Bacteria; phylum Actinomycetota; class Actinomycetes; order Streptomycetales; family Streptomycetaceae; genus Streptomyces; species Streptomyces griseoaurantiacus. The sequence continues at coordinate 214,240 of BNBP01000002.1, forward strand.
CGGCCGGTACCCCAGCAAGTAGGGCAGGGCGTCGGCCAGTTCCGCGGGGGTGCGCAGGGTGACCTGGCTTCCCGCACGGGAGGCGCCGGTGATGCCGTGGCCCACGTACGTCGTGGGGTCTTCCTCGTGATGCGTCATGCCGTGACCTTCTCGCGGACCGCGACATTCCGCTTGACCCTGTGGACAACTCCGATCATGACCACGCCAGGAGTTGTCCACAGGAAGCCCGGTCGGCTCCCCCGATGTCCGCACCATCGGGTTCCATGAACCTCATGAGCGACAAGCGACAGGCGACGAACGGTCCGGCCACGTGTACCCCGGTCCGGCCGTCCCGCCGGGGTCCCGTTACCGCAGGCGTCCGTACGGCCTCACGCGCCCACCACGGCCAGGGGGCGGATCGGTGCCCCGGTGGCGCCCACCACCTTGAGCGGGGCACCGACGAAGAGGAATTCCTCCGTGCCGGCCGCGGCGAGCGTCTCGGACAGCTTCTCCAGCTCCAACACCTCGATGAGGTTGATGCCGTGCTCGTGCAGCAGCAGTCGGTGGACCGGCAGCCCCGTGGGCCCGGGGCCGGGCGGCCGCTGTTCGAGGGCGATCGTGTCGGCGCCGACGGCGGCCACTCCCCGCTCGGCGAGCCAGGCGGCGGCCGCGAGGTCCAGGCCGGGCACGCCGGACTCGTCCCCCACGTAGGCGCGTGGGTCGTCCCACAGCTGGGCCCATCCGGTGCGGATCAGGGCCACGTCCCCGGGGCGCGGCACGGGGCCGGCCTCCAGGTCCGCCACACCGACGGGCGCACCCGGTGCGAGGCGCGGGACCTTCCGGAGCCGTGGCAGGTCGTACAGCACTCCGCGGCAGAACAGGGGGCGCACCTGGTCGATGCCGTGACTCGTGTAGCGGCCCGCGTGCATCGCGTCGGCGACGGGTACGCCTCCGTGCAGTCTGCCGTCCACGGCCACGTGACTCAGCGCGTCCATGTGGGTGCCGACGTGCCCGCCCAGCATCATGATCTCGTGCGAGCCGGTGAGTCCGTCGGGATAGGGGACGTCACCGTGCCGGTGGCGCAGGGCGAACTCGAACGGTGGGTGCGTGGGGGACGCCGGCATCCCGACCTCGAGCGGTTGCGCGAGGTCGACGACGGTGACGTCGTCAGCCGGCATGTCGAGCGGTGTCATGCTGCTCAGCCTTCCTGTTCTTCTCGGGAACCGCCTGGTCGAGGGTGTTCAGGTCCGAGCCCCGGCCCTCCTTGAGCGTCAGCACGGTGGCCGCCGACACCAGCAGGAGCAGGACCACATAGCCGGTGAAGAAGGTGGGCCCGAGCGTCTGGCCGGTCCAGGTCTGGAGGTAGGGGGCCGTTCCTCCGAAGGCGGCCACCGCCACGGAGTACGGCACGGCGAGTCCCGCGGTCCGGATGTGTGTCGGGAACATCTCGGCGTACGCCGCCGGGAGGATCGACACGCCCGCGCCGATGAAGACCATGGCGAGGGACATGGCGAGGCCCAGCTGGACGGCGTCGCCGAGGTCGAGCAACTGGAGGGGGAACAGTGTCACGGCGGTGCCGAGATGGCTGATCAGCAGAACGGGGCGCCGTCCGACGCGGTCCGAGAGGGCGCCCCAGGCGGGGAGCACCGCGATGAGCACCAGGCTGGACAGAACGCCCGCCAGCAGTGCCGGAGTCGAGGCGAGGTGCCGGTTGGTCATGGCGTAGGCGGGCGCCGCGATGACCCAGGCGTAGTACACGACGGTCGGGCCGACGGTCATGCCGATCACCTGCAGCGCCGCGCGGCGGTGCCGGACGAGTTCGGGCCAGAAGGGCTGCTTTGCCGCCGGCCGCTCCCGTTCCTTCACGAAGACCGCCGACTCCTCCAGGGAGCGCCGGACCCACAGCGCCACCAGGCCGAGCAGACCGCCGACGACGAACGGGATGCGCCACCCGTAGGCGAGCATGTCCTCGTGCGACAGGGTCAGCGACAGCACCAGTCCGAGCAGCACGCCGAGCGAGTTGCCCCCGACACTGGCGATGTAGATGAGGCTGGACCAGAGGCCGCGCCGACGGGCGGGCGCCTGCTCGGTCAGGTAGGTCTGCGCCGAGGGCAGTTCACCACCCGTCGCGAGCCCCTGGACCACGCGGCACAGCAGGAGGATCAGCGAGGCTCCGACGCCGGCCGCGGCGTAGGTGGGGGCGACGCCGATGAGCAGGCTCGCCCCGGCCATGCCGCCGACCGTCAGGCTCATCATCGGGCGGCGGCCGACCCGGTCGGCGAGTCGGCCGACGAGCAGCCCGCCGAGCGGTCGTGCCACGAAGCCGACGGCGAAGACCGCGAGCCCGGACAGGAGCGCCGAGCCTGGGGCGGCCTCGGGGAAGAACTGCCCCGCGAAGAACGGCACGAAGATCGTGTAGATGCCCCAGTCGTACCACTCGAGCGCATGGCCGACGCAGATGGCGAACAGGGTGCGGCCGACGCGCCGCCGGTCGTCTTCGGGGTGGTGCGTGCTCATCTCGAACCCTCCGGGAGCCCGGCGGACAGGGGGAAGTGGGGGCGGCGGAGGGCGAGTTCCGCGAGCAGCGCGGCACCCAGCGGGAGCACCGACTCGTCGAAGACCGCCCGGCCGCTGTGGTTGTACGCGGCGCTCGCCGGGTCCGCTCCCTCGGGCAGGGCGCCGAGGGCGAGGAAGGTGCCCGGCACTTCGGCCAGGACCCGCGAGAAGTCCTCCGACCCGGTGAGCGGATGCTCCAGCGGATGCACCCGGTCCACGCCGAAGACCTCGGTGATCGTGCGCCTCGTGAAGGCCGTCTCCTCGGCATCGTTGACGGTCACCGGGCGCTCGTGCGTGAACCGGACGTCGGCCTCTAGGCCGTGTGCGGCGGCTATTCCCTCCAGCAACCGCCGGGCCTCCTCGCCGACGCGTGCGGCGGTCGCGTCGGAGAAGGCGCGCAGCGTCGCCTCGAACCGGGCCGTGGCCGGGATGACGTTGCGCCGCGTCCCGGCCCGCACGACGCCGACCGTGAGGACGACCGGGTCGAACACGTCGATCCGGCGGGTGATCAAGGTCTGCAGAGCCGTGATCATCTCGGCCGTGACCGGCACCGGGTCGCGGGCCAGGTGGGGAGCCGAGGCGTGGCCGCCGCGTCCCCGGACGGTGACCTCCAACGACGCTGAGCAGGACATCATGACCCCGGGCCGCACATGGAAGCCCGCGGGCAGGGTCGAGAAGACGTGCAGCGCGTACGCCGCGCCGACCCGTTCCCCCGCCGCGTCGAGCACGCCCTCCTTCAGCATCGCCCTGGCGCCCTCCCAGCCCTCCTCTCCGGGCTGGAACATCAGCACCACGTCGTTCGCCAGTTCGGCCTGCCGGGCGGCGAGCAGCCTGGTCGCGCCCACGAGCATCGCGGTGTGCAGATCGTGCCCGCAGGCGTGGGCCGCTCCCGCCACGGTCGAGGCGAAGGGGAGGCCGGTCTCCTCCTGCACCGGCACCGCGTCCATGTCCGCCCGTAGCAGCACCGGCGGCCGGCCGGGTGCCGCGGAGCCGGCGTGTCCCCGCAGCACCGCCGTGACGGAGGTGGTGTCCTTTCCGGTCGTGATCTCCAGGGGCAGGCCGTCGAGCGCGGCCAGCACCGCCTGCTGTGTACGCGGCAGGTCCAGGCCGAGTTCGGGCTGCGAATGGAGCAGCCGCCGCAGCGCGATCACCTCGTCCCGCAGGGCGTGCGCGTCGTCCAGCACCGTCATATCGTCCTCCGTGCGTCCGAGAGCGCAGCGAGTATGTGATGCCGCGGGCCTGCGGACCGGGATTCCGACGGTTTCGTGCACCCGGGAGGCCGTGGAGGTGATTTCCGTGCGACCGGAGCTCGACGAGAGGGATCTGAGGCTGTTGCACGGCCTCCAGATCGCTCCACGGGTCCCGTGGGCCGAGGCGGCCCGCATCCTGGGGACGAGCGCGGCCGGTGAGGCGGCCAGATGGGCCGGGCTGCGCGAGCGCGGTCTCGCGTGGATCACCGCCCACCCCGGCGGCAGCTACCGGCGTGTCACCCTCGCCCTGGTCGAGGTGGACTGCCTGCCCGGCGCGCGGCGGGCCGTCGTGGAGGCCGTGTGCGCGGACCCCCGCGCGGTCACCGTCGAGGAGTCGACGGGGGGACGGGACCTGCTCCTGACCGTGATCACCGAGAGTCTCCCCGCACTCACCACGTACGTCCTCGACGAGTTGGAGACCCTGCCCGGGGTGGCCCGGCAGCGGACCCTCGTCGCCACCGCGGTGCACCGTCACGGCAGCCACTGGCGCCTGGACGCGCTCGACCCCGGCGAGGAGGCCGCGTTCCGCGCGGCCGCCGCACGCGGGACGACCGCGGCCACCACCACTCCACCGCGGGAAGCGTGGCCGCTCATCGAGTCACTCGCCGTCGACGGACGCGGCAGCGCGGCGGACCTGGCGCGCGCGACCGGCCGGAACCCCGCCACCGTGCGCCGTCAACTCGCCCGGCTGCTCGGCTCGGACCTGCTCTCCTTCCGCTGCGAACTCGCCGGTGAGCTCTCCAGCTGGACGGTGAGCAGCACCTGGACCGCACACGTCGAGCCCGCCGACCACCGCAGGACGGTGCGGGCGCTCGCCACCATGCCGGAACTGCGGATGTGCATATCGACCACCGGCGACTCCAACCTCGCCATGGCGTTCTGGACGCGTTCCCCACACGACATGCTCCGCATCGAGCGGACGCTGGGAGAGCACCTGCCGTGGCTCCGGCTCCGGGGCAGCGCGATCAACCTCCGCACCCCGAAGAGGATGGGCTGGCTGCTCGACGCCTCCGGCCGCGCGACCGGCAGGGTCGTCCCGCCGAGCGCGCTCGCGGCGTACTGAGGGACCGCCTACCCGGCCAGCGCGAGGACGAGGGGGAGCACCTCGGCGGCACCGGCCCGGCGCAGGAGGCGTGCCCCGACGGCCAGGGTCCAGCCGGAGTCGGTGTAGTCGTCGACGAGCAGGATCGGTCCGGGAGTGGCGGCCAGGGCGGCGGCGAGGTCGTCGGGCACGGTGAAGGAGTCGGCGAGGGCGCGCAGCCGCTGGGCGGAGTTGCTGCGGTGCGCGGTGTGCTCCTGGGCCGCGGGGGTGTGGGCCAGGCTGCCGAGGTACGGGAGCCTGCCGATCCGTGCCACGCCCTCGGCCAGGGTGGTGACGAGTCGCGGGCGGGTGCGGGAGGGCAGGGCGACGACGCCCACGGGCCGTGCCGCCGCGTCGGGGCCGCCACCGGCCCAGCCACCGGGCGAGCGGGCCCAGTCCGCCAGCACGGTCACGACGGCGTTCAGCACGTCGTCCGGGACCGGCCCGTCCGGCGCCTGCGCCGAGAGGAGGGGCCGCAGCCGGTTGCCCCAGCCGATGTCCGACAGCCTGCCGAGGGCGCGCCCCGTGCTCGCCTGCTGCCCCGGGGGAATGCGGCCCTTGAGGTCCATGCCGACCGCGGCGAGTCCCGTCGGCCACATCTTGCGCGGTTCGACCTCGACCCCCGGCCGGTCCAGCTCGCCCGTCGCCTGCGCGAGGGACGCGGGCGAGACGGCCGCCTCCAGCCACGGCCCGGCGCAGTTGTCGCAGCGTCCGCAGGGAACCGCCCGGTCGTCGTCGAGCTGCCGCTGCAGGAACTCCATCCGGCACCCGGTGCTCGCCACGTAGTCCCGCATGGCCTGCTGCTCGGCCGCCCGCTGCTTCGCGACCCAGGCGTAGCGCTCCGCGTCGTAGACCCACGGCCGCCCGGTGGCGGTCCAGCCGCCCTTGACACGCTGGACGGCGCCGTCCACGTCAAGAACCTTCAGCATCGTCTCCAGGCGTGAGCGCCGGAGGTCCACCAGCGGCTCCAGCGCCGGCAGCGACAGGGGCCGGCCCGCCTCCTCCAGCACGGCCAGCGTGCGCCGCACCTGCTCCTCGGGCGGGAAGCCCACCGAGGCGAAGTACGCCCAGATCGCCTCGTCCTCCCGGCCCGGCAGCAGCAGTACGTCCGCGTGGTCCACGCCGCGCCCCGCACGGCCCACCTGCTGGTAGTAGGCGATCGGGGAGGAGGGCGAGCCCAGGTGCACCACGAAGCCGAGGTCCGGTTTGTCGAAGCCCATGCCGAGGGCGGAGGTGGCGACCAGGGCCTTCACCCGGTTCGCCAGCAGGTCCTCCTCGGCCTGCAGCCGGTCGGCGTTCTCGGTCTTCCCCGTGTAGGAGGCCACCGGATGACCGCGCTGCCGCAGGAAGGCGGCGACCTCCTCCGCCGCCGCCACCGTCAGCGTGTAGATGATCCCCGAGCCCGGCAGGTCACCGAGGCGCTCCCCCAGCCACGCCAGCCGGTGCGCCGCGTTCGGCAGTTCCAGCACTCCCAGCCGCAGGCTCTCCCGGTCCAGCGGCCCGCGCAGCACCAGCGCGTCCCCGCCTCCCGTGCCCAGCTGCTCGGCGACGTCCGCCGTGACCCGGGCGTTGGCGGTCGCCGTGGTGGCCAGGACCGGCACACCGGCCGGGAGTTCGGCCAGCATCGTGCGCAGCCTGCGATAGTCGGGCCGGAAGTCGTGGCCCCAGTCGGAGATGCAGTGCGCCTCGTCGACCACGAGCAGGCCCGTGGTGGCCGCGAGCCGGGGCAGCACCTGATCGCGGAAGTCCACGGAGTTGAGGCGTTCGGGGCTCACGAGGAGGACGTCGGTCTCACCGCGCTCGACCTCGCCGTAGATCGTCTCCCACTCCTCGGGGTTGGCCGAGTTGATCGTGCGGGCCCGGATGCCCGCCCGTTCCGCGGCCTCGACCTGGTTCCGCATCAGCGCGAGGAGCGGCGAGATGATCACCGTGGGGCCCGAGCCGCGCCGTCGCAGCAGCGCGGTGGCGACGAAGTACACGGCCGACTTGCCCCAGCCGGTGCGCTGCACCACGAGAGCCCGCCGGTGCTCCTCCACCAGGGCCGCCACCGCCTGCCACTGGTCCTCCCGCAGCCGGGCCGCGTCCTTCGGAGCGCCGACCAGCTCGGCGAGGACGGCATCGGCTTCGGCGCGCAGTTCCAGGGTGTCCATGCCCCCATGCAACCCGATGAGGGAGGAGGTCGGCCAATCCCCGCACCGTGACGGTGCCCCTTGGTCCGTCGTATCCGCCGTATCCGCCGGAAGCGGGACCCCGAAGGTGCCCCGCCCGCGGCGCCGGCGGGGCGGTGGACGTGGCGCGCGGGAGGTGTTGCCGCTGGTCCCGGCCGTACGGCCGGGACCCACGCATCCTCGGGCGGCTCACCGGGCACACTTCGGTCAGGGATATAAGCGACGCATCGCCGGAAAACGGTCGGTGAGCCCAATTGCTCGTTGCCGCAACCAAGTTCGACAGGAACAATTGGAATCCGCTCCCCGCGTGGCTCCTCCGTCGTCCGGCGGAGCCCTGCCGCGGTGTGCGCTCCCCACCACTGATCCCGCCCGCTGTGTGGGCGCGTAGCCGAAGGGAGGACCGTGACCTTCGGATTCGCTCCGTCCTCGGCGGCGTCGTTGTCGGCCTCCACCGATCCGTCCGCCGCTTCCGTGACCCCGCCGGCCCGCATGCTCGAACCGGCGGAGTGGGCCGCCGCGGGGATCCCGTTGCTGCGCAGCCCCCGGGACGTCGTCAACGGACTGCACGTGCTGCACCGGCCCCGGCCCGCCACGGCGGTCGTGGCGGTCCTCGACCCGGAGGAACGGCTGTGCGCCAGCGCCTCCTTCGTCCGGCGGTCCGCCCCGGCGGACGGCTGGATGTTCCGCAACGCCCTGCTCGCGCAGTTGCGCCGGGTGATCCCGCACGACCTGCGGCGCCGCACTCCGGTGCGGACGGCGGTGCTGCTCTACTGCCGTGAGGGCGACGCCAGGTGGACGGAGGAGGACGGCGCGTGGATGTGGGGACTGCGTGACGCGTGCACGCTGCACGGACTGCGGTGCGGGGCGTACATCACGCTGACGCGGGACGGCTGGCAGGTGCTGGGCGAGGGGCGCGGAGGACGGCGTCCGCATGCGGACTCCGCGCCCGAGGGGCAGGACGAGGCCGTGGTCCGGCCCTTGCCCCGCACCGGGGGTACCGCCTCGGACGTGATGCGCCGGGTCGCGGCGCGCTGAGGCGGGGCACGCGGTCGAGGGTTCTCACGCCCTCCCGTCGCGCCCGCGGCGCACGCACGACTCCCCGCGTCCCCGGCGGGAACCGGGGATGCGGGGAGTCGATGTCAGACGCCGGCGCCGAGGACCGCGTTGATCTGCTGCGGGTCACCGCAGACGATCAGCAGTGCGGCGGCCCGGGCGAGCGCCAGCGGCAGCGCGGCGGCGACCGTCGTGTCGGCGCCGCCGTTGACGGCGACCACGACCACGGGCCGGGACGCGGCACGGTCGGCCGCGGAGGCGTCGGCGTAGAAGACGTCCTCGCGGGCGTCGTGCTGCGCCCAGTACGAGGCCTCGCCGAAGGAGAGTTCGTGCGCGGCCCAGGGGTGGAGGTCGCCGGTGGTGACCACCAGCACCTCGTTCGGGGCGCGACCGCTCTCCAGCAGCAGGTCGACGGCTTCCTCGGCGGCGTCCAGCGCGCCCTCGGCCGAGGCCGGGATGAGCTGGATCTGCGGAGTGGCCGCCGACGTGGCGGACTTGGCGGGCTGGGCGGCAGCCGGGGCCGGGTCGCGCGGGGTGCTGCGCTGCGCCGGCACGGGCCGGTTCGGCCCCGGACGGCCGGGACGCGCCGGAGCCGCGGGACGGGGGCCGGGTACGGGGCGAGGGGTCGACGCGGTACGGCCGCTGGCCGGGGTGGCGCGGGGACCCTGGGCACTCTCGTGAATCTGAGGCTCCTCGGGAATGAGAGGCATGGGCTGATGTCTATCAAATGCCGGTGCGAGTCGCCCCGGCGGGTGGCACATGAGTGCGAGCGGAATCGTCAGAAATCGAAGCCGAGCTGGCCCTCGATCTCCGGAACGCTTCCGTCCGCCCAGCTACGGGCCTTCTTGAGGTGCCGCCACTGGGGCAGCGCATCAAGATACGCCCACGACAACCGGTGGTAGGGGGTGGGCCCCCGGACCTCCAGTGCGGCCCGGTGCACGGGGGACGGATATCCCGCGTTGGCCGCGAAGGCGAAGTCTGCATGGTCGACACCCAGTTCGGCCATCATTTTGTCGCGCTGCACCTTGGCGAGCACCGAGGCCGCCGCGACGGCGACGCAGGACTGGTCGCCCTTGATCACCGTGCGCACCTTCCAGGGCGAGCCCAGGTAGTCGTGTTTGCCGTCGAGTATCACCGCGTCGGGCCGGACCGGCAGGGCCTCCAGCGCGCGCACCGCCGCGAGGCGCAACGCGGCGGTCATGCCGCGCTCGTCGATCTCCTGCGGGGAGGCGTGGCCGAGGGCGTACGAGGTCACCCAGGTCCGCAGGGTCTCGGCGAGTTCCGTACGCCGTTTGACGGTCAGCAGCTTGGAGTCGGTGAGGCCCGGAGGCGGCCGGCGCAGTCCGGTGACGGCCGCGCAGACGGTGACGGGGCCGGCCCACGCGCCGCGCCCCACCTCGTCGACACCGGCAATGACCTTCGCTCCGGTCGTGGCGCGCAGGGAGCGCTCGACGGTGTGAGTGGGTGGTTCGTACGGCATGGCGCCCTCAGCCTACGACGCCCGGGACTCCCCGCGACACCCCGGTCCGCTTCCGTCCCGGGGAGCGCCTCCGGACCGCGGCCCGGAGGCCGTGGCGGCACGTGTCAGGTGCCGTCCGGGCGCAGCAGCGGAAGCATCAGCCGGTCCACCAATTCCTTGATGTCCTGTTCACTCCATTCGCTGTCGCACATCTTGGTGCGGTACATCATCATGGCCGGGATCGTGTCGTAGACGTAGTCGTTCGCCGCACCCGCACGCACCTCACCTCGTTCGATACCACGGGTGATGATGTTCTGGAGCAGCTCGGCGGTCGGGACGAGGAACTTCTCGCAGATCAGGACGTGGAACTGTTCGACCTGCACGGTGTCGCATTCGTGAATCACCGAACGCAGGGCGACTCCGGAGCGCGAGAACATCGCCTCGCGTGCCCACAGGCACAGGGCGATCAGATCCTCGCGCACGCTTCCCAGGTCCGGCGCCTGCCGGAAATCGGGCAGTCCGGCCCGCAGCGCCTCGGCGACGAGTTCCTCCTTCGAGGACCAGCGGCGGTACACCGCCGCCTTGCCGGTCTGGGCGCCGGCGGCCACCCCCTCCATCGTGAAGTCGCGCCAGCCGACGGTGCTGAGCTGATCCAGGGCCGCGTCGAGGATCGCGCGCTCGAGGACGGCTCCGCGTCGACGCGGTGCCGTGCGGGCGGGGGCCTCGGACCAGGAAGAAGCAGTCATCGGGGATTCTCCGTTGAGCGGGTGGACGGGCGAGCGGGTGCCTGGTTCTCGACTGGGAGGGGCAGGCGGCGGGAGCCAGGGAGCGGGAACCCGTACGAGTCCTCGCGCGACATGTCAGGCAGGGGCACCGGAATACGCGTCCTTACCGGAGGACGGCACACCGCCGAGCCGCAGCCGCCTGAACCGCCGAAGCCACCGGGGCCACCGGGGCCGCCCGGGCCGTCGAGGCAGGAGAGGACGTCGGCTTCGGGGCGCGCGAGGGTCTGCGCGGGCGCGGCGGGCGCGTGCCGCGGGGCGCGGGGAGGGACGCCGTGCGCGATGAAGTTAAGTGAACGCTTGCGTTCACTTCGTGGGATCACTACCGTAGCCCCGACAGTGAACGCGAGCGTTCACTAATACTTCCGTGGGGGATCCACCGTGACAGCCTCGCCAACCTCATCAGCCTCTCCATCGCTCCAGCAGCCCAAGCCGGGAGCCGCTCGTCGGCAGGGACATCCCAACATCGCACTCGCCGTCATCGCGGCCTGCCAACTCATGGTCGTACTCGATGCGACGATTGTGAACATCGCGCTCCCGCACATTCAAGACGCGCTCGAGTTCAGCACCACCGACCTGACATGGGTGGTCAGCGCGTACACCCTCACCTTCGGCGGTCTACTGCTCCTCGGCGGCCGGGCCGGTGACATCCTCGGCCGGCGCCGGGTCTTCATGACCGGCATCCTGCTGTTCACCGCCGCCTCGCTGCTGGGCGGACTCGCCCAGGAGCCCTGGCAGCTGCTGCTCGCCCGGGCCCTGCAGGGCGTGGGCGGCGCCATCGCCTCGCCCACGTCTCTCGCACTCATCACCACCACATTCCCGGAAGGACCCGAGCGGAACCGGGCATTCGGCGTCTTCGCCGCGGTCTCGGCGGGCGGTGGCGCGATCGGCCTGCTGGCCGGCGGCATGCTCACCGAGTGGCTCGACTGGCGCTGGGTGCTCTTCGTCAACGTGCCCATCGGTGTGCTGATCGCCGTCCTGACCCCGATGTACATCAACGAGTCCGAACGCCACCCGGGCCGCTTCGACATAGCCGGCGCGCTCACGTCGACGCTCGGCATGGCGGCGCTCGTGTACGGCTTCATCCGGGCCGCCGAGGAGGACTGGCAGGACAAGGTGGCCATCGGGTCCTTCGTCGCGGCCGTGGTCCTGCTGCTGGCGTTCGCCTTCATCGAGACGCGGGCCAAGGAACCGATCACTCCCCTGCGGATGTTCGCCGACCGCAACCGCTCCGGCACGTACGTGATCATGCTGAGCCTCGCCGCGGCGATGTTCGGAATGTTCTTCTACATCGTGCTCTTCGTGCAGAACGTGCTCGGGTACAGCCCGATCAGCGCGGGCCTGGCCTTCCTCCCGGTGACGGTCGCGATCGGGCTCGGCGCGGGGCTGTCGCAGCGGTTCCTGCCGACGTTCGGTCCGAAGCCGTTCATGGTCGTGGGCTCGACGCTGGCGGTTCTCGGGCTCGGCTGGCAGACGTTCATCAGCCCCGACAGCTCCTACGTGGGCGGCGTGCTGGGCCCGATGCTGGTGTTCGGCTTCGGCATGGGCCTCAACTTCGTGACGCTGACGCTCACCGCGGTGTCGGGTGTCGCGCAGCACGAGGCGGGTGCGGCCTCCGGCCTGCTCAACGCCATGCAGCAGGTGGGCGGTTCACTCGGACTCGCCATCCTGACCACGGTGTTCGGCACCGCCAGCTCGAACGAGGCGGACAAGCAGGTGCCGAAGTTCCTGGCCGAGGGCTCGGCGGAACAGAAGGCGGAGTTCGCCAGGTCGCACCAGTTGCCGGCTCCCTGGAGCCACGAGGTGCTCGCGCACGGCATCTCCTCGGCGTTCATCCCGGCGGCCGCGATGGCCGTGGTGGGTCTGGCGACCGCGGCACTCGTGATCCGGGTCCGCAAGAGCGACCTCGAGGCACTGGCCGGTACGGCGGGGCCGGGGATCGGCTGACCGACGCACGACGGGGTGGGGCCGGCCCCCCTTCCCGGCCCCATCCGGCCCACGGCGGAGGCGCACGTCACCATGTGGCGTGCGCCTCCGCCGTGGCGCACGGACCGGTCACGGCGGCACCGGCGGTTGGCGGCCTCGGGACGGACACCTCGCCACGTACCCGGGACGGACACCTCGCCACGTACCCGGGACGGACACCTCGCCGCCGCGCCCCGCGGCGGGTCAGCCGTACAGCGCCTCCGAGCCCAGTTGCCCACAGGTGATGATGTCGGCGCGGGCCGACACCGGGCGCTCGGCGAGGAGGTCCCGGGCGCGGGAACGGCCCCGACTGGTCGCGTACCAGGGGGCGTCGGCCGTCTCCGCGAGATCCCGCGCCACGCGCCGCAGTGCGCAGGAGCGCATCGGCTCGGCCAGCCGGTCGAGCGCCGGTACGGCGTCGGCCGACAGCCCGTCCGCGTAGTCGAGATCGAACCTGCCGGTCTCCTCGTACCGTTGCACGTTCCGCTCGGCCACCAGCGCGTCGGGGGAGGCGAGCCCGAAGGCCAGCACGCCGGCGACCGCGCCGGCCGCCACGGCCCTCGGAAGCCACCGGGCGCCCCACACCCCGGCCGCCATGATCAGCACGATCACCAGGCCGAGCCACCACTCGACGGCGGTCACCGAGAGCCTCAGCCGCGTCAACCCGTACGCCTCCACGTACATGTCCATGCGCCGCACCGCGGAGGCCACGACGACGAGCGCGAGGGCGCACAGGGTGCCCAGGACCCCGCGCACGAGCCGCCGGTCCCGCGCTCCCCCGCGCGGCGCCCAGCGCAGGGCGAGGACGATGACGACCAGGGTCAGCAGGGTCGCGAGGAGCAACTGCCAGAAGCCCTGGCGCGCGTACTCGGCGTACGACTCGCCCGTCTCGCGCAGCACGGCGTCGTACCCGCCGAAGAGCACGGTGAGCTGCACGGCGTTGAAGGAGGCGAACAGAAGCACCAGCACGACGAGCGGCAGGGCCCATTCGGCCCGGCCCCGTGCCCTGCCCCCGGGCACCCGGACCCGGTCCCAGCGCGGGGGCGCGGAGGCGGTGTGCGCCGCGGCGAGCGCCCCGACGAGGCCGAGGGCGAGCATCAGCACGTGCCAGAAGCCGCCGGTGAACGAGGCCTCTGGCATCAGGTCGCCGAGGAGGCCGGCGAAGGCTGCGTCCGCACCGGCGAAGAGTGCGCCGAAGACGATGAGCAGGACGACCGTCACGACGAGGGCGCGCAGCACGGGGGCGATGCGTCCCCGTGCGCCCTCCGAGCGGGCGCGCACGCCCTGCCAGCCCCAGCGCGGGCCCGTGACGAGCGACTGGAACACGCCGATCGGGCCCAGCAGCACGGCCGGCCAGCGCCGGCCGCCGTGCAGGGCGAGCGAGCCGGCGGCGAGCGCGGTGAGGACGGCCAGGGAGGAGGGCCAGTCCGCGTCGCGCAGGGCCGGAATCGCCAGCAGGGCGAGCCCGCCGACGGCCCAGACCAGGCTCCAGGCGTGCGTACGGCGTCCCGCGGCGCGGCCGGCGGCGTAGGCGGCGTACGCGGCGGGGAGGGCGACGAGGAGGAGGTTGACGCCCACCCCGTCCGTCAGGAGGAGGGTGGCCAGGACGCCCGTGACCAGCACACCCCAGAGGGCGGGGACGGGTATGGGGACGGCGGGCCCGGGAGCCCGTGCGGGGGTCAGCCAGTCCCCCGCTTCCAGGTCCCCGGGGCCCCGCTTGTCCTCCGGGACGCGCACATCGGCATCGGGATCGGCGTCCGTGGCCACGGCCGTCCCGGTCGCCTCGACGTTCCCGTCCGGGTCCCCCGGAGCCGGATGCGTGTCCGAGGGCCGCTCACCGGGCTCGGGGGGCGTCGTCGGTCTGTCGGTCACGGAGGTCCTCCCTGCCGGACCGCGGACGGGCCGACTGGCATGATCGTTTTGACGGGTGCCGGTCAGACTAGGCAGGTGGGGTCGCCTCCGCGCTGCGGCCCGGGAGAGTCTGTGGCAAGCCTGTGACAAAGGTGAAGGACGAGGACGGACGTGCTGTAGTACCCCTGGGAGCCACAGAGCAGGTCCGTGTCCGCGAGGGGAGTCACCGATGGCCGTTCGCCGTGTCGTACCCACCATCCGGTCGGAGGCCGTGCGGGAGAGCCGGGATTTCTACGGCCTGCTGGGCCTGGAGGAGGTCATGAACCACGGCTGGATCATGACGCTCGCCTCCCCGTCCAGTCCGGCGGCGCAGCTCAGCGTCATGACCGAGGACAGGACCGCCCCCGTCGCCCCCGACATGAGCATCGAGGTGGACGACGTCGACGCGGCGTACGCCGTCATGCGGGAGAGCGGCGCGGAGATCGTCCATCCCCTGCGGGACGAGGAGTGGGGCGTGCGGCGGTTCTTCGTACGCGATCCCGGTGGACGGGTGGTCAACGTCCTGGGCCACCGCTGACGGCCCCTCTCCCGAGCCCCGCCCACCTGCGCCGGGGCGGACGGCCCCTCGCCGCCGCGACCCGACGCGCACACGGGGATGTGCCCTCGTTCGAAGTGGACAGCTCGCTGAGGTTCCTCATCCGGCATGTGAGCGGACACCGCACCACAGTGCCGTGCACGCCGCCGACGAACGCCTGCGCGAGGCCGTCGACAGGGCAGACATTGCCCGATGCGGCACTAGCGAGGCAGCGGCGCCCAGGCCGGAAGGGGTTCCGTGCGGTCCAGCCAGGCGGTGGGCGGGGCTCCCCGGGTGCCCGAGGCGACGATGCCGCCGACGATCGCACAGGTCGTGTCGACGTCGCCGCCCACCTGCGCGGTGGTCCAGAAGGCCGCTTCGTAGTCACCCAGGGCGCGCGCCGCCGACCACAGCGCGAAGGGCACCGTGTCGTGCGCCGTCGTACGCCGCCCGCAGCCCAGGACCGCGGCGACCGTGCCCGCGTCGGCGTAGTCGAGCATGTCGCGCGCCCGGCGCAGTCCGGCGCCGACCGCGCTGCGGGCCGGGACCAGCGCGATCACACCGTCGAGCAGCGCGCCCGCCTCCGGCGACCCCTCGGGCGCGGCGGCCAGCGACGCGGCGGCGGCGACGGCCATCGCGCCGACCACGGCCTCCCGGTGCTGATGGGTGGGGTAGGCGGAGATCTCGGCCTGGTGGGTGGCCTGCTCGGGGTCGTCGGCGTACCAGGCACCCAGCGGCGCGATCCGCATGGCGGCCCCGTTGCCCCAGGAGCCCTGGCCGTTGAACAGCGCGGCGGCCAGTTCGCGCCAGTCGCCGCCCTCCCTGACCAGGCGCAGCAGCCGGTTGACGGCGGGTCCGTAGCCGCGGTCGAAGTCGTGGTGGACGGCGAAGGAGCGGGCCAGCTCGTCCTGGTCGATGCGGCGGTGCGCGGCGAGCACGGCCACCACCGAGCACGCCATCTCGGTGTCGTCGGTCCACTGCCAGGGCCCCTCCGGCAGTGCGCGGCGCCTGAGCAGCGGAAGGGTGCCCGGCACGAAGAACTGCGAACCGAGCGCGTCCCCCACCGCCAGCCCGCGCAGACTGGCCAGCGCGCGCTCCAGGCGCCCGCGGGAGGAGTGATCGGAGGAGTGAGGGGAGGGATCAGCGGTCATCGCCCCGCCACTCTAACCGGAACCACCGCACGACTCCGGGTCCCGCCGGGCCGCGCCCGGCACGCGAGGATCCCTACTTCCACCGGTCGAACGGCCGGTCCAGCGTGTACTTGCCGTTCTCGCCCAGCACCAGCATCCGGGTCTCGCCGTTGCCCGGGTTCGCCAGGGACTCGAACTCGGTGACCGTCCAGTGGAACCAGCGCATGCAGAAGAGCCGCATGGCCAGGCCGTGGGTGACGATGAGGACGTTGGGCGGGTGGTCGGGGGCCTCGAAGCTGCGGAACAGGCTCTCCAGGAAGCCGCCCACGCGGTCGTACACGTCGGCGCCGGACTCGCCCTGCGCGAAGCGGTAGAAGAAGTGACCGTAGGCGTCCCGGTACGCCTTCTGCAGCCGGACGTCCTCGCGGTCCTGCCAATTGCCCCAGTCCTGCTCCCGCAGCCGGGGCTCCTCGCGGACCCGGACTAGGGCGGGGTCGAGTCGGAACTCCTGGAGGGTCTCGTGCGTGCGCCGGTACGGGGAGACGTAGACGCTCACGCGCTCCCCACCGAAGAGTTCCCGCAGGTGGCGGCCCGTCTCCTCCGCCTGGCGCCGGCCCTTCTCGGTGAGCGCCAGCGCGTGGTCGGGCTCGCGTTCGTACACGGTGTCGTCGGCGTTGCCCATCGACTCCCCGTGGCGGACAAGGACGATGCGCCGTGGTCGTGCCATGTCTCGACCCTAGAGCGAGCGAGGCCCACTCGAACACCGGACCGGGGGTCCGTACGGCACAGATCACACCGGGTGTCACCCCGTGTGCACGCCGTACCCCTCGCACGCGCACGCTCGGTGAACGGCGCTCCACCCTCCGCGCGGCGCGCTCACACCGTCCAGCCCGGTTCCAGGTCGACGAGGTCGCCGGTCAGGGAGGCGACGTCCGCCTCGATCTGGGTGCGCAGCGCCAGCCGTTCCACCCGCTCGGCGCGGTACTTCCCGTGCTCCGCGGCCGACTGCCACATGGAGAGGATCAGGAACTCGGGGCCCGGCGCCTCGCCGAACAGCCCGCGGATCATCCCCGGTGAGCCGGCCATCGCCGGGTTCCAGACCTTCTCCTGCATGAGTGCGAAGTGCTCGGCCCGTTCCTCGTGGACGCGGCAGTGGGCGACCCGGACCAGATCGGCGTCGGTGAAGCGGGGCTCGAAGCCGGTCTTCACGTCGAAGCGGTAGTCGAACAGCTTGACCTGCTGGTCCTTGAACGTGCCGGACTGCGTGGCGGCCAGCCGGTCGTGCGAGCGGGCCATGAAGGAGTCGTAGAAGGTGCGGCTCTCCCAGAAGGTGAAGACGTGCGCGACGCCGGGGCGGGCGCGGCTGAAGCCCCCGCCCTGTCCCCTGAAGCCCGGCTCCCCCGGCAGCCCCGCCCACTTCCGCTGCCCCCGTTCGAAACCGCGGCGGTCCACCACGGTGCAGCGAATCCACTTGACCAGCACGGCGCCATCGTAAGGCCACCGGAGCGGCGCCGGTCACGCTCGTCGGGAGCGCGAGGGCGCACGGCCGCCCCCGGTCCTGCCACGACCGTGGCAGGATGGGCAAACGGCCCTTGCGGCTTGGCTGTTGGGAGCTCGGGACTCGGGGAAGGGGCACACACGGTGAGCGGCATCAGCAAAGGGATCGACAAGGCCGAGGTCTCGGTCAAATGGGACCCCTCGCCCGCCGGCGAGGACCCCACCGACCTCGACATCGTGGCCGGTACCTATACGAGTGACGATCCGTACGGCGCCCCGGTCTACGTCGTGCACTTCGACAGCCGCTCCCCCGACGGGACCATCAACCTCAACCGGGACAGCCACGACGGCAAGGGCTTCGGCTGGGACGAGGTCATGACCCTGGAGCTCGAACGCCTCGACGCGCGGTACGTGCGCGTGGTGGTCGGCGTGGTCGTCCAGCAGCGGTACGGCCACCACACGTTCGGCCGTGTCCTGCGTCCCGCGCTGCGCGTCCGCGAGGGCTACACCGTCCTCGCCGAGGACGACTTCGCCGGCGTGCCGGACGCGACGGCGGCCACGATCGCGGAGTTCGTACGCGACGACGACGGCGAGTGGCGGTTCCGCGCCGGCCTCACCGGCTTCGATGACGACGACCTGGCGACCTTCCCCCGCGTCATGGGCCGCGCCCGCGCCTGACCGGCGGGCGCGGCCCCGTCCGGCGCCGGGGCGATCCGGGCCCCGCGCACGCCGGAGGCGGGGACCCGGATGTCCGGATCCCCGCCTCTGCCAGGCGCGTTCAGCGCCCGGTGGCGTACGGGTCAGCTGCAGCCGCTGGTCGAGCCGCAGCCCTCGCAGATGTAGCAGGAGCCGGCCCGCTGCATCTTCGTGCCGCAGGAGAAGCAGAGCGGGGCGTCCGCCTGGATGCCGAGCTGCATCTCCACCAGTTCGGCGCTGGTGTGGGCCTGCTTCGGGGCCGGCACCGCCGCGGCGGCCTCGGCCTTCGGGGTGGCGACGGCCTTCAGCTCCTGGGCGAGGGGCGCCGACTGGGCCAGGCCCTCGACGTCCATGTCCTCGTCGTCGAGCGGCTCGTAGGAGCCGGTCTCCAGGTGGCGCTGGCGCTCCTCGGCGGAGTGGATGCCGAGCGCGGAGCGGGTCTCGAAGGGCAGGAAGTCCAGCGCCAGGCGGCGGAAGATGTAGTCGACGATCGACTGCGCCATCCGCACGTCCGGGTCGTCGGTCATGCCGGCCGGCTCGAAGCGCATGTTGGTGAACTTCGAGACGTAGGTCTCCAGCGGCACGCCGTACTGGAGGCCGACGGACACGGCGATGGAGAAGGCGTCCATCATGCCCGCGAGGGTGGAGCCCTGCTTGGACATCTTCAGGAAGACCTCGCCGAGACCGTCGTCCGGGTAGGAGTTGGCCGTCATGTAGCCCTCGGCGCCGCCGACGGTGAAGGACGTGGTGATGCCGGGGCGGCCCTTGGGCAGGCGCTTGCGGACCGGGCGGTACTCGACGACCTTCTCGACCGCGGTACGGATCGTCTCCTCGGCCTTCTCGGTGATCGCGTCCTTCTCGGCGGCCTTCGTGTCCTTGGTCTTGGCGGACAGCGGCTGGCCGACCTTGCAGTTGTCGCGGTAGATGGCGAGCGCCTTGACGCCCAGCTTCCACGCCTCGTAGTAGATCTCCTCGACCTCCTCGACGGTCGCCGTCTCCGGCATGTTGACCGTCTTGGAGATGGCGCCGGAGATCCACGGCTGGATCGCGGCCATCATGCGGACGTGGCCCATCGGGGAGATGGCGCGCTCGCCCATGGCGCAGTCGAACACCTCGTAGTGCTCGGCCTTGAGGCCGGGGGCGTCGATCACGTTGCCGTTGTCGGCGATGTGGGCGACGATCGCCTCGATCTGCTCCTCCTGGTAGCCCAGGCGGCGCAGGGCCTGCGGGACGGTGCCGTTGACGATCTGCATCGAGCCGCCGCCGACCAGCTTCTTGAACTTGACCAGCGCCAGGTCCGGCTCGACACCGGTGGTGTCGCAGGACATGGCCAGGCCGATGGTGCCGGTGGGAGCGAGCACGGAGGCCTGGGAGTTGCGGAAGCCGTGCTTCTCGCCGAGGCGCTGCACGTCCTGCCAGGCCTCGGTGGCCGCGGCCCACACCGGGGTGTCCAGGTCGTCCATGCGGGGAGCGACGGCGTTGGCGTCGGCGTGCTGCTTCATGACGCGCTGGTGCGGCTGGGCGTTGCGGGCGTAGCCGTCGTACGGGCCGACGACCGAGGCGAGCTCGGCGGAGCGGCGGTAGGCGGTGCCGGTCATCAGGGAGGTGATGGCTCCCGCGAGCGCACGGCCGCCGTCGGAGTCGTAGGCGTGACCGGTGGCCATCAGCAGGGCGCCGAGGTTGGCGTAGCCGATGCCGAGCTGGCGGAAGGCGCGGGTGTTCTCGCCGATCTTCTGGGTGGGGAAGTCGGCGAAGCAGATCGAGATGTCCATCGCGGTGATGACCAGCTCGACGAGCTTCTGGAAGCGCTCGGTCTCGAAGGACTGGTGGCCCTGGCCGTCGTCCTTGAGGAACTTCATCAGGTTGAGCGAGGCCAGGTTGCAGGACGTGTTGTCCAGGTGCATGTACTCGCTGCAGGGGTTCGAGCCGTTGATGCGGCCGGACTCCGGGCAGGTGTGCCAGTGGTTGATGGTGTCGTCGTACTGGATGCCGGGGTCGGCGCAGGCCCAGGCGGCCTCGGCCATCTTGCGGAAGAGGGACTTGGCGTCGATCTCCTCGATGACCTCGCCGGTCATGCGGGACGTCAGGCCGAACTTGCCGCCGGTCTCGACCGCCTTCATGAAGGTGTCGTTGACGCGGACGGAGTTGTTGGCGTTCTGGTACTGGACGGACGTGATGTCGTCGCCGCCCAGGTCCATGTCGAAGCCCGCGTCGCGCAGGGCGCGGATCTTCTCCTCCTCCTTCACCTTGGTCTGGATGAAGTTCTCGACGTCGGGGTGGTCCACGTCGAGGATGACCATCTTGGCGGCGCGGCGGGTGGCGCCGCCGGACTTGATGGTGCCGGCGGAGGCGTCGGCGCCGCGCATGAAGGAGACCGGGCCGGAGGCGTTGCCGCCGGAGGAGAGGAGCTCCTTGGAGGAGCGGATGCGGGAGAGGTTCAGGCCGGCGCCGGAGCCGCCCTTGAAGATCATTCCCTCTTCCTTGTACCAGTCGAGGATCGACTCCATGGAGTCGTCGACGGACAGGATGAAGCAGGCGGAGACCTGCTGCGGCTGGGGGGTGCCGACGTTGAACCAGACGGGGCTGTTGAAGCTGAAGATCTGGTGCAGGAGGGCGTACGCCAGTTCGTGCTCGAAGATCTCGGCGTCGGCGGGCGAGGCGAAGTACTTGTTGTCCTCGCCGGCCTTCCGGTAGGTCTTCACGATCCGGTCGATCAGCTGCCTGAGGCTGACCTCGCGCTGCGGGGTGCCGACCGCTCCGCGGAAGTACTTGCTGGTGACGATGTTGACCGCGTTCACCGACCAGAACTCGGGGAACTCCACGCCGCGCTGCTCGAAGTTGACCGAGCCGTCGCGCCAGTTGGTCATGACGACGTCACGAGACGCCCATTCCACCTCGTCGTACGGGTGTACGCCGGGGGTGGTGTGGATGCGCTCGATACGCAGACCCTTGCTGCCCGCCTTGGTGCCCTTGGCGCGGGAACTCCGTGCCGGACCGCTCGCCGTCTCTGTCATGCCGCCTCCCTGATATCGGGCAAAACGCCCATCAGTGCCCGTTTCTTCCTGGCACTTGTGTGTGGTGTGTCTGCTGGTCACGCGCACCGTGTGGTGCCGGGCGCGCGTGACAGGTCTGTGTGCGCCGCCGCTGCGGCCGGTCCGGCCTTCCTCGCCGTTCCGGTCCGGCCGTTTCGTCAGTCGGCGGCGGTGGCGGGCACGGGGACGCCCGCCGGCGTCCCTCCGGTCCCGCGGTCGGCCCCCTGGCCTCCCGCGACGGCGCCCGCGCGGTCGTCCTCGTCCGCGCCTCCCGCCCCGTCATCGGCGGGATGCGCCCGCTGCTGCTGCCTGAGTTCCGTGATGGCGGCCTCGAAGTCCTCCAGCGAGTCGAACGCCCGGTAGACGGACGCGAACCGCAGGTAGGCGACGAGGTCGAGCTCCTGGAGGGGTCCGAGTATGGCCAGTCCCACGTCGTGGGTGGTCAGCTCGGCGCTTCCGGTGGCACGCACCGCCTCCTCGACCCGCTGGCCGAGCTGGGCGAGTGCGTCTTCCGTGACGGGCCGCCCCTGGCACGCCTTGCGCACGCCGTTGATGACCTTGGTGCGGCTGAAGGGCTCGGTGACCCCGGACCGCTTGACCACCATCAGCGAACAGGTCTCCACGGTCGTGAAACGACGGGAGCAGTCGGGGCACTGGCGGCGCCTGCGGATCGAGGTGCCGTCGTCCGTCGTACGGCTGTCGACGACCCTGCTGTCGGGATGCCTGCAGAAGGGGCAGTGCATGGTTCCAAGCCTCCTTCACGGCACGACACATCAGCCACAAGAGGTCTCACCGGCCCCTCGAAGCGACCCCCAGCATAGGCGATCTCCTGGCCGACGAAAGACCGGGGGAACACAACTTGTGGGCCGCTGTCGCTATCCAACCACTAGATGTAGCGGTTGGCTCGCACAAACAGTCACGACACGCCCGGGACGCACGGCCCCGAGGGCGCGGTGTGGGCGGGGTGCGACCGGCCGCTCGCGGACAGTGCGCGCGAGGCCCCGCGAAGGGGGCTTGCGGCACACGCACGAGGGCGCACGCGGGCGCCTTCCGCTCCCGCCCACGGACGCACGTCGCGGCGGCGCGGACCCCGCGTCCTTGCCCGCATGCCCGCTCCGCCGCGTCCCACACGCCCCGCGCGTCCTGCGCGAGAAGCCTCGTGGGCGGATGCGGTGGACGCCGCATGGAGAAGACGGGCCGGTGCCCGGTACGCGGGAGCCCTGATGGCAGACTGGGCGTCGCCGACGCGGCACCCCGGCCGGCAGGCCCTCGTCCCGGCGGTGAAGAGTACAGCAGCCCGCGTCCCGCCCGAGCCCCGAACAGTGCGTCGGCCATACACCCGGACACCCGATTCCGACAGGTAATCGGCGTTTTTTCACTCGAACGTGTGTTTGGCGCAACCTTTCGAAAGCAACTACCGTTGTGCTGCACGGGAGACCATCGAGAGGGGCCTACGACGTGACCACCACCGCAGACAGTGCCGCCATCACTGCCCAGGACCGTTCCCAGGGCCGACTCGAGCCGGTGCATGCCATGACGGAAGTTCCGCATCCCGAAGGGCCAAAGCGGTCCCTGCCCGGGCGACCTCCTGGCATCCGGGCCGACAGCTCCGGACTGACCGACCGGCAGCGCCGGGTGATCGAGGTCATCCGGGATTCCGTGCAGCGGCGCGGCTACCCGCCGTCGATGCGGGAGATCGGCCAGGCCGTGGGCCTGTCCAGCACCTCTTCCGTGGCCCACCAGCTGATGGCGCTGGAACGCAAGGGCTTCCTGCGCCGCGACCCGCACCGGCCGCGCGCCTACGAGGTCCGGGGCTCCGACCAGGCCGCTCCCGTGCAGCCCACCGACACGGCGGGCAAGCCGGCCGCGTCGTACGTGCCCCTGGTCGGCCGGATCGCCGCCGGTGGCCCGATCCTCGCCGAGGAGTCGGTGGAGGACGTGTTCCCGCTGCCGCGGCAGCTCGTGGGTGACGGCGAGCTCTTCGTGCTCAAGGTCGTCGGCGACTCGATGATCGAGGCGGCCATCTGCGACGGCGACTGGGTCACCGTGCGACGCCAGCCCGTTGCGGAGAACGGCGACATCGTCGCCGCGATGCTGGAGGGCGAGGCCACGGTGAAGCGCTTCAAGCGCGAGGACGGGCATGTGTGGCTGCTGCCGCACAACTCGGCGTACGAGCCCATTCCGGGTGACGACGCGACGATTCTCGGCAAGGTGGTGGCGGTCCTGCGGCGCGTGTGACCCCGTCCCGCCTGCGGCGCCCTTGCGTCGGGCCCCGGAACCGCTGCGCCGGTTCCGGGGCCCCGTGCTGTGCGGGACGGTGCGCACGCCGGGCGGCGGCGCGGCGCACCGGGCCCCGCCCGTCAGCCCGTCCGGTCCGTCATTCCGCCTTCTTCGCCACCGCGTCGATGGCGGTGAGGGACCGGCGGACCTGACCGCCGTCCACCGTGTACCAGAAGTCCGGCAGCGAGGCCTTCAGATAGCTGCCGTAGCGGGCCGTGGCCAGCCGGGGGTCGAGGACCGCGACCACGCCCCGGTCCCCCGTCGCCCGGACCAGCCGTCCGGCGCCCTGGGCCATCAGCAGGGCGGCGTGTGTCGCGGCGACGGCCATGAAGCCGTTCCCCCCGGCCTCCTCGACCGCCTTCTGCCGGGCGCTCATCAGCGGGTCGTCCGGCCGCGGGAAGGGGATCTTGTCCATGACGACGAGCTGACAGCTCGGCCCCGGCACGTCCACGCCCTGCCACAGCGACAGCGTGCCGAAGAGGCAGGTCGCGGGGTCCGCGGCGAAGTTCTTGATCAGCTCGCCGAGGGTCTCCTCGCCCTGGAGCAGGATCGGGAACTCGGGGATTCGGGTGCGCAGCTCCTCCGCGGCGAGTTGGGCGCCCCGCATCGAGGAGAACAGCCCCAGCGTGCGCCCGCCGGCCGCCCGGATCAGCTCCGTCAGCTCGTCCAGCATGTCGGCGCGGTCGCCGTCCCGGGCCGGCCGGGACAGGTGCTTGGCGACGTAGAGGATGCCCTGCTTGCGGTAGTCGAACGGGGAGCCGACGTCGACACCCTTCCACTGCGGCACGTCCTCGCCCTCGGTGCCCTCGGGGGCCAGCCCCAGCGAGGCCCCGACGCCGTTGAAGTCCCCGCCGAGCTTGAGCGTGGCCGAGGTGAGGATCACCGAGCGGTCCGTGAACAGCTTCTCGCGCAGCAGCCCGGAGACGGACATCGGCGCGACCCGCAGCGAGGCCCCGGCGGGCCGGTAGGCGGATCCGCCGCGGGGCTCGTGCCGCTCGTACCAGACGACGTCCCACTCGCTGCCCTGCATGATGCGCTCGGCCACGTCGTGCACCGACTCGACCGAGGCGAGGGCCTGCTTGCGGACGGCGTCCTCGTCCTGGACGGACTTGTCGCGGGTGCCGCCGATCGCCGAGATCACCGTGCGGGAGGCGTCGCGCAGGGCCGCGAGGGCGTAGCCGAGGTCCTCCGGGATCTCCTCCAGGCGTCCGGGCAGCGCCAACTCCATCAGCCGCTCGAAGCCCTCGGCGGCCGTCTGCAACTGGTCGGCGGCCTTCTCGTTGACGAGCTTGGCCGCGCGCCGCACGGCGCGGTTGACCTGCCCCGGGGTGAGCTCGCCGGTGGCGACACCGGTCACCCGGGAGACCAGTTCGTGCGCCTCGTCGACGATCAGCACCTCGTGCTGCGGCAGCACCGGGGCGCCCTCGATCGCGTCGATCGCGAGCAGCGCGTGGTTGGTGACGACGACCTCGGCGAGCTTGGCCCGCTCCCGGGCGGCCTCGGCGAAGCACTCGGCGCCGTAGGCGCACTTGGAGGCGCCCAGGCACTCGCGCGAGGAGACGGAGATCTGCGCCCAGGCGCGGTCGGAGACGCCGGGGGTCAGATCGTCCCGGTCGCCGGTCTCGGTCTCGTCGGACCAGTCGCGCAGCCGCAGCAGGTCCTGGCCCAGTCTGCTGGTGGGGGCCGCCGCCTCGAACTGGTCGAACAGGCCCTCCTCCTCGTCCTGCGGCATCCCCTCGTGCAGCCGGTGCAGGCACAGGTAGTTCGAGCGGCCCTTGAGCATCGCGAACTCCGGACGGCGGCGCAGCAGCGGGTGCAGCGCCTCGACCGTGCGGGGCAGGTCCCGTTCGACGAGCTGCCGCTGCAGCGCCAGCGTGGCCGTGGCGACGACCACCGGCTCGCCGTGGGCGAGCGCCGGCACCAGGTAGCCCAGCGACTTTCCGGTGCCGGTGCCGGCCTGGACCAGCAGATGGGAGCCGTCGTCGACGGCGTCCGCGACGGCTTGGGCCATGGTCACCTGGCCGGGGCGCTCCGTGCCGCCGACGGCGGTGACGGCTGCGTGGAGGAGTTCGGGAAGTGAGGGCTTCGTCATAGCCCGACCACCCTACGGCCCGGCGGTGACAGTCGGGGCCGGACGGCCGGGGCGCGGGGGCGCGGCCCGGGGTGGTGAGGGGCGCCCGGGCGGCAGCCGCCCGCGGCCGACCACCGCGGGCCCGCTCACATCAGGTGCCGCAGGGAGCGGTCGCGGATCATGAGGGCCGCCCGTTTCCCGGGCAGGGACAGCTCCGCGGAGAAGCGGAACCCGGCGCTCAGGAAGGCGGTGAGGGAGGCGGTGTTGCGCAGGTCCGGTTCGGCGACCACGCGGGCGCAGGCCGGGCGGTGGTCGAGGACGAGGTCGGTGACCGACCGCAGGAGCGCCGAGCCGAGCCCGCGTCCGCGGTCGGCGACGGCACCGAGGAGCAGGTGGACGCCGGTGTCGTGCGGCCGGGCCGGATAGTGCCGGGCGAGGGGGTCGAGGTCGGCACGGTAGAGCTCCCAGTAGCTCATCACCGTGCCGTCCAGCACGCCGAGGCAGGGCACGCTGTGGCCCTCGCCCTCGAGCTGGGCCCGCAGGTGCCGCCCGGTGACCTCCTCGGGCCCGTCGAGCTCCCAGAAGGCGGCGACCGCCGGATCGTTCATCCACCGCGCGAGCAGCGCCGTGTCGCGCTCCGGGCGGACCGGCAGCAGCCGGAAGGTGCCCACGGGGGTGAGGAGCGGGTCCCAGTCCCCGATCCGGCCGAGCAGATCGTCGGCGGGGCCGGGCGGGGCGGGGGCGGCGTCCGCCCCCTCGGGCGCGGGCGCGGTGAACTCCCGGACCGGCCGCATGCTCAGGGTGGTCTCGCAGTCGGACTCGGCGGGGACCTCGTGCCCGCCGGCGGGGCTCGCGGCGGGCGCTGCGGACACGGTGGTGGGGCTCGCGGCGGGCGCGGCGGGCACGGTGGTGGGGCTCGCGGCGGGCGCTGCGGACACGGTGGTGGGGCTCGACGCGGTGCTCGCGCCGAGGCCGGCCTCGGAGGCGGCCTCGGCACCGGTGCGCGCATCGTGGACAGGCACGGCGGCGTTCCTCTCAGCAGACAGGCGGACAGCGGGGGACAGCGGACAGCGGGACGGGGCGGCGGACGCGGGCGGGCCGCGGTCAGCCGTGCAGAGGGTTGGCGAGGGTGACGTACACCGACTGGGTCTCGACCGGGCCGACGAGTTCGTCGAGCCCGTGCAGCCGGGTCAGCAGGTTGGCCTTGCAGCGCAGCACGGGCGAGTCCAGCAGCCGGGCGGGCAGGTCGGTGCGGAGCCGGCCCGGGCCGGTGGCGACGCCCGTGAGGAAGCGGCGGAACGCGGCGAGCAGCAGCCGCTCCTCGGCCAGGCGCTGCGCGCCGAAGGCGCCGATCAGTCCGAACACGTGGTTGATGCCGAGGTAGTAGGCGAACCGTTCGTCGGCGACCGCGTCGGGGACGAAGGTGTCGCTGCGGGCACCGATGCCGGGCAGGAGGGCGTCGAGCTCCGCGTGCCGGGAGGCGCGGAAGTAGTAGCCCTGGTTGTCGCGGTAGCGCCCGCCGGCGGGCCATCCCTCGGGGTCGAGCAGGACCAGGGTGTTCTGCTGGTGCGCCTCCAGCGCGATCCCGGCCTCCGCGTCCAGCCACAGCAGGGGGCGCACGACCGCTTCCAGATAGCGCAGGAACCACTCGGCGGACACGGCTCCGGGCGGACGTCCCGTGCGGCGGGCGAGCCGGGTGACGAGGCGGGCCAGCCGAGAGCCGGTGCGAGCCTGGGCGCTCCCGGGGGCGGAGAGCGGTCCCGGCTCCGGCAGCGGGCGCGGCGCGAGCAGGCCCGCCACGCAGGACACGTCGTCCGCCGCGGCGAACGGGCTGTGCCGGATCACCACGTCGAGCCCCGGCACGGGGGTGTCGTCCGGGGCGTCGACGCCGAGCCAGGCCGGGTCGCGGACGATGTCGAAGCCGGGGTGGGCGGCCCGCCAGCGCTCCCCCAGGCCGGTGCGCAGGAGCCGGTGCGCCTCGACCCCGCGGTGCAGTTCCTTACGCAGGTTCTCCCGGCGGGAGTTGGTGATGCGCAGGCCCAGCGACAGCTTGAGCATGGCGGGGGCGCCGGTGCGGTGCACCGTGCGGACGGAGGAGGTGGGGTGCCAGGGCGCGCCGTGCGGGCCGAGGTCGCGGAGCAGCCCGGCCTCGAACAGGGCGGCGGTGGCAGGGCGTAGGCGCAGTGCGCGCGCCTGCCAGGGATGGACGGGGAGGGCGGCGTGCCCGGCGGGCACGGGCAGGCCCGGGCCGGCGAGGCGCGCGGTCAGCAGCGGGGCGGGCACGGGGCGTCCGCCTGCGGTCCAGGCGGAGTCGGCGGCCAGGGCGGTGGGGGCCACGGCCAGCCAGTGGAGCGGGAAGGAGCCGCGGGTCTCCGGCGAGTACGCCTCCGACTCCGCTTCGGAGAGTCCCTCGCGGCTCTTCGGGGTGGGATGCAGCGGATGGCCGAGCAGCAGCGCCTGTTCGGCCGCGAGGAAGCGGTCCGGGCCGTCCTCGGGGCGGGCCCGGCGCTCGCGCAGGAAGACGGTGGTACGGCGCACCGAGTCGGCGACCCGGCCGACCAGATCGGCGGCCCCGGCGTCCGGCCCCGGCGCGCCGGAGCGCGCGGCGGCCTCCCGCGCCAGCAGGGCGGCGAGCGTCACGGCGTCGACGGGTGGGGCGGGCTCGGGCGCGTCTGCCAGGCAGGGCGCCCCGAAGCGGTGCCAGCCGGTCGCCGACCAGTGGAGGACGGGGACGTGCAGATGGGTGGCGGAGGCGGGCAGCGGGACCCGGAGCACGCCCTCGTCCCCCGGGGCGGCGAGGCCGTTCTCCCGCACCCAGCAGCGCAGCAGGTTCTCGACACCGGCGGCCTGGGCGGCGGTATGGGGGTCGGGATGGTCGAGCGGGTCATCGTGACGGGACGGCTCGCGACGACCGGGGGCGAAGCGATGGTCGCCCGTGGCGGGTGTGTCGGGCGAGGGACCGGACGGGGACGGCAGCGGCGGGGGCCCGGCGGAGGCCGAAAGAGGGGACGGCGGCGGTGGGGGCCCGACGGTCGTCGATGGATCGGCGAGCAGGCCGGGGGGCGCGCCGGGGGGCGGATCGGTGTGCGAACCGGGGTGGAGACCGGAGGGCGGCGCGGGGTCGTCGGTGCGGGCGTCGGCGACTGCGGCTGCGGTCGTGTTCACACGGGCTCCTTCGGTCTTCAGGGATACAGGGGTGCGGATACGCGCGAAGGAAGTCGACACGGCGCGTGCGCGGTGGCAGGGAGCGCGACTGACCCGGTGACCGCGTGCGGACGCCTCACGCGTCGGCGCGTACTCCCCCGGCCACCGCCGCCACGGCGTCCGCGAGGCGGTCCAGGACGGCGGAGGCCTGCTCGTCGGTGATCGTCAGCGGGGGCAGCAGCCGTACGACACTGGCGTCGCGGCCGCCCAGTTCGACGATGAGCCCGCGCCGCAGGCACTCCCGCTGCACGGCGGCCGCGAGGTCGGGCGCGGTGGGCCGGGGTCCGCCGGGGGCCGCCCCCGCGGTGCCGTCGAGCGGCTCACCCTCCGCTTCGACCAGCTCCACCCCGATCATCAGACCGCGCCCTCGCACCTCCCCCACGCACCCGTACGCCTCTTCCAGCTCGCGGAGTTGACCGAGCATCCGTTCGCCCAGTTCCGCCGCCCGTGCGGCGAGGCCGTTCTCACGGACGTACGCCAGGGTGGCCGTGCCCGCGGCCATGGCGAGCTGGTTGCCCCGGAACGTGCCCGCGTGGGCGCCCGGCGGCCACACGTCGAGGTCCTCGCGGTAGACGACCACGGCGAGCGGCAGGCTGCCGCCGATGGCCTTGGACAGCACCATCACATCGGGCACCGTGCCGCTGTGTTCGACCGCCCAGTAGCGGCCGGTGCGGCCCACCCCGGTCTGCACCTCGTCCACGATCAGGGGGATCGCCCGCGCCTCGGTGAGCGCGCGCATACGGCGCAGCCAGGCG
Source organism: Streptomyces griseoaurantiacus (assembly GCA_014656015.1). Taxonomy (GTDB): domain Bacteria; phylum Actinomycetota; class Actinomycetes; order Streptomycetales; family Streptomycetaceae; genus Streptomyces; species Streptomyces griseoaurantiacus. Next base: position 243,623 of record BNBP01000002.1, read on the forward strand.
TCCGAGGCGGGGAGCACGCCGCCCTCGCCCTGCACCGGTTCGAGGATCATCCCGGCGGGCAGCGGCACCCCGGACTTGGGGTCGTCGAGCAGCGACTCGGTCCAGCGTGCCGCGAGTTCGGCCCCCCGCGCGCCGCCGACGCCGAACGGGCAGCGGTAGTCCTGGGGGTACGGCAGCCGCGCCACCCGCACCTCCTGCGCGCCCCCGGACGCTTCGAGCGCCCCCACGGTCTGCCCGTGGTAGGCGCCGGTGAAGGCGAGGATGCCGGTGCGTCCAGTGGCGGCGCGGACCAGTTTGAGCGCGGCCTCCACGGCGTCCGTGCCCGCGGGGCCGCAGAACTGGACGCGGGCGTGCTCGGCGAGCCCCGGCGGCAGCGTGCGGAACAGCTCGGTGGTGAAGGCGTCCTTGACGGGGGTGGCCAGGTCGAGGCAGTTGAGCGGGGCGCCCGAGTCGAGGACCCGGCGGATCGCCTCCAGGACCACGGGGTGGTTGTGGCCGAGGGCCAGCGTGCCCGCGCCGGAGAGGCAGTCGAGGTAACGGCGGCCGTCGGCGCCCTCGATGGTGAGCCCACGGGCGCGTACGGGCACGATCGGCAGGGCGCGCGCGTAGGTGCGGGCGCTCGACTCGCGTGCCGCCTGCCGGCGCAGGATGCCCTCGTGCGCCCCGCGCGCACGCCCGGACGGCTCCCCTGCCACCTCCGGCGCATCCGATGCCACCGCGGATCCGGTCACTGCCACGACGACGGTTCCTCCCGCTTACCGAGGGCGAGTTGCCGGGGCACCGCGCGCACGCCGAACAGACGGACGGCAGGCCCCGTGTCCACCAACGACGGGAGGGGGCCGGGGGAAGCGGGCACAGGCGCCCTCTTTCGCCGCACAGGCGCCCTCTTTCCCCCGTCCACCGCCCGGATCCGGCGCCACCGCACACTCCCCGCCCGGACGCCCGTCGCACGCACCGCACTTGGGCCGACCCTCGCTGTGGCGGAACCGTTGCCCTCCGCCGGGCAACCCCTCACACCGACCGCATAGTGTGTTGCCCTCGCGTCACACCGTCCGGACCGGGGACTCCTCGTCCACGACGGCCGGTCGCGCAGCTCGAACCCGTTCGTTCCAGGGGGACTTCACACCATGCGACTCATACGCCCGCTCTCCGCCGCCCGCCGAGAAAGGAGCGGACGCCGCAGGGTCTCCCCTGTCACGGCGGCCGTCGCGGTGACCGCCGCGCTGGCCCTGACGGCCACCGCCTGCGGCTCCGAGGACGACACCAAGGCCGACGCGGAGGTCTCCGCGAGCCCCTCCGCCGGTGGCGACGGCAAGATCCACATCCCGGACGACGTCAAGCAGAAGCTCAAGGAGCACGGCTTCGACCTGGACAAGTGGAAGGGGGGCGCCTGGAAGAACTGGGACAAGGAAGACTGGCTGCGCGAGGCCAACGAGTACATCAACCCCGTGATCGAGGGTCTGTGGGACCCGGACCGGATGCGCAAGGCCGACGACCCGGACAAGGGCGTCGACACCGCCGACCTCGCCGCCGACCAGGGCGTCACCGATCCGACGCCCGCGCCGGTGCGGGCCACGCCGGTCGCGGCGCCGTACCACGACAACGCGGCCACGGCCGGCAAGGTCTTCTTCGACGCCCCCCAGGGCACGATGGTCTGCTCGGCGACGGTCGTGAAGGACCCCGCGCACCCGGGCAAGTCCAACCTGGTGTGGACCGCCGGCCATTGCGTGCACGCGGGCAAGAAGGGCGGCTGGTACCGCAACATCGCCTTCGTGCCCTCGTACAACAACGCGGGCAAGACGGCCGACCAGTTGGTGGGCGCCGGCGAGGAGGAGGTCGCCCCGTACCGGATCTGGTGGGGCGACTGGGCGCAGACCTCGCAGCAGTGGATCGAACAGGGCGGCGAGACGGGGGGCCAGGGCGCCTCGTACGACTACGCCGTGATCCATGTGACGCCGGAGAAGGGCAGTGACGGCAGGTCGCTGGAGGAGACGGTCGGTTCGGCGCTGCCGGTGAACTTCTCCGCGCCCGCCGTGCCGGACGTGGACAGCCTCACCGCCACCGGCTACCCGGCGGCGCCGCCCTTCGACGGGCAGAAGCTGTACCAGTGCCAGGACAAGCCGGGCCGGCTCTCGGTCGAACGGGACGACCCGACGATGTACCGCATCGGCTGCACCATGACCGGCGGTTCCTCCGGCGGCGGCTGGGTGGAGACGGGCACGGACGGCAAGCCCGCGCTGGTCTCCAACACCTCGATCGGCCCGGTGAGCGCGGGCTGGCTGGCCGGCCCGCGGCTGGGTGACGTGGCCAAGGGCGTGTACGACGCGGTGAGCAGGAAGTTCGCCGCCGCGCAGTAGCCCTCGGCCGCCCGGCCGGCCCGGGAAGAACGACAAGGGCCCGGCCCCCGCGAGTACGCGGGGGCCGGGCCCTTGTCGTGTGCCTGGGTGACCGCCCGGATCAGGCGAGCGGCGCCGGGGTGTACGGCCCGAGGTCCGCCGCCAGTTCCTCGTGCACCCGCACCTTGAGCAGCGTGCCCTCCGGGGTGTGCTCCTCGGAGAGGACCTCGCCCTCGGCGTGGGCGCGGGCGACCAGCTTGCCCTGCGTGTACGGCACCAGCGCCTCCACCTCGATCGCGGGGCGGGGCAGCTCCGCGTCGATCACGGCGAGCAGTTCGTCGATGCCGCGGCCCGTGCGGGCGGAGACGGCGATCGCGCGCTTCTCGTTCCGCAGCAGCCGCTGGAGGACCAGCGGGTCGGCCGCGTCCGCCTTGTTGACGACGACGATCTCGGGTACGTCGGTGGCACCGACGTCCCTGATCACCTCGCGCACGGCGGCCAGCTGCTCCTCCGGGACGGGGTGCGAGCCGTCCACCACGTGCAGGATGAGGTCGGAGTCGCCGACCTCCTCCATGGTGGAGCGGAACGCCTCGACCAGGTGGTGCGGCAGGTGCCGGACGAAGCCGACGGTGTCCGCCAGGGTGTACAGCCGCCCGCCCGGGGTCTCGGCCCGGCGCACGGTCGGGTCCAGGGTCGCGAACAGCGCGTTCTCGACCAGGACGCCCGCGCCGGTGAGGCGGTTGAGCAGCGAGGACTTGCCGGCGTTGGTGTAGCCGGCGATGGCGACGGAGGGCACCTTGTTGCGGCGCCGCTCCTGGCGCTTGATCTCGCGGCCGGTCTTCATCTCCGCGATCTCCCGGCGCATTTTCGCCATCTTCTCGCGGATCCGGCGCCGGTCCGTCTCGATCTTGGTCTCACCGGGACCGCGGGTGGCGAGGCCGCCGCCCTTGCCGCCGCCCATCTGGCGGGACAGGGACTGACCCCAGCCGCGGAGCCTCGGCAGCATGTACTGCATCTGCGCGAGCGCGACCTGCGCCTTGCCCTCACGGGACTTGGCGTGCTGGGCGAAGATGTCGAGGATCAGGGCCGTACGGTCGATGACCTTGACCTTGACGACGTCCTCGAGGTGGATGAGCTGGCCGGGGCTCAGCTCACCGTCGCAGATGACGGTGTCGGCGCCGCTCTCCAGGACGATGTCCCGCAGCTCCTCGGCCTTGCCGGAGCCGATGTACGTCGCCGCGTCGGGCTTGTCGCGGCGCTGGGTCACGCCGTCGAGCACGAGGGCACCGGCGGTCTCCGCGAGGGCGGCGAGCTCCGCGAGGGAGTTGTCCGCGTCCTTGATGGTGCCGGTGGTCCAGACGCCGACGAGGACGACCCGCTCCAGGCGGAGCTGGCGGTACTCGACCTCGGTGACGTCCTCGAGCTCGGTGGAGAGGCCGGCGACGCGGCGGAGGGCCGCGCGCTCGGAACGGTCGAGCTGGTCGCCGTCCCGCTCTCCGTCGATCTCGTGGCTCCAGGTGACGTCCTCTTCCATCAGGGCATCGGCCCGGAGACCCTCGGGGTGAGTGCGCGCGAGGCGCTTGGTGGCCTGAGAAGAGGAAGAGGAGGAGGTCATGCGGTCCTTACGTCGTGGGAATGAGGTGGCGGCGGCATCCGCCGTCGCTTGTGTCAACGTCCGGGCGTGCCGTGGGATTCCCCGGCGCGGCCGTGCCGTCGACCCCTCGATGGTCCCACGGGCCCCCGGCCTCCGTCACCGTGTTATCACCTGGGCGTGGCCGCCGTCCCGGGCGGGCCCCGCGCGCGTCCCCGGACCGGGCGGTGCCCGGGGACGCGGTCCGCACGGCCCGGGTCAGCCGGCGTCGGTGGCGGGCCGCCAGTCCGGGTGGCCCGGCATCGGCGGTGTCTTGGCTCCGTACAGCCACGGCCGCAGGAAGCCGCTGAGGTCCCGGCCCGCGACCTCGGACGCCAGCCGCACGAAGTCGGCGGTCGTCGCCGTGCCGTCCCGGTGCGTGCCCACCCACTGCCGCTCGACGCGCTGGAAGGCGTCCGCACCGATCTCCTGGCGCAGCGCGTAGAGCACGAGCGCGGCCCCGTCGTAGACGTTGGCGCGGAAGATGCCGATCTTCTGGCCGGCCTTGGGCGGCTTCGGCGCGGCGGGCGGGCCGCCGGAGGCCCTCCAGCCGTCGGAGGCCCCGTAGGCGGCCTTCATCCGGGCCTGAAGCGGTCGGTCCGCCTTCTCCTCGGCGTACAGCGCCTCGTACCAGGTGGCATGCCCCTCGTTGAGCCACAGGTCGGACCAGGAGCGCGGGCTGACGCTGTCCCCGAACCACTGGTGGGACAGCTCGTGCACCATGATCGACTCGACGTACCAGGCCGGGTAGCCGGGCTGGGTGAACACCTCCTTCTCGAACAGCGAGAGGGTCTGTGTCTCCAGTTCGAATCCGGTCTGCGCCTGCGCCATGAGCAGCCCGTACGTCTCGAACGGGTAGGGGCCGACCTTGCTCTCCATCCAGGAGATCTGGCCGGGGGTCCGGGCGAGCCACGGCTCCAGCGCCTTCTCGTCCGCGGCGGGGACGACGTCGCGGACCGGCAGCCCGTGCGGGCCCTGGCGGTGCAGCACCTTGGAACGGCCGATGGAGACCTGGGCCAGCTCGGTGGCCATGGGGTGCGCGGTGCGGTACGACCAGGTGGTGGTGCGGGCGGTGCGCTCGACCCCGGCGGGCAGGCCGTTGGCGACGGCCGTGTAGCCCTCGGGCGCGGTCACGTGGAAGGTGAAGTCGGCCTTGTCCGCGGGGTGGTCGTTGCACGGGAAGACCAGGTGGGCGGCGTCGGCCTGGTTGGCCATGGCGAGGCCGTCCGTGGTCCGCACCCAGCCGCCGTCCCGGTTCTCGGCGGGTTTGCGGGGGTCGCTGGTGTGCCGGACGGTGACGAGGAGCGGCGTTCCGCGTACGAGGGGGGTCTCCGGGGTGACGACCAGGTCCTCCCCCGCGGTGGTGAACGAGGCGGGCTCGCCGTTGACGGCGACGGACCGCACCGTGCCGTGCGAGAAGTCGAGGTTGAACCGCTCGAGGTTCTCCGTGACGCGGGCGTCGATCCTGGTGACGGCGGTGAGCGGCTTGGTGTTGTCGCCGCCGTAGGTGAAGGACAGGTCGTACGCGCGGACGTCGTACCCGGGGTTGCCGAGGTGCGGGTAGAGCCGGTCGCCGAGGCCGAGGGGCTCGGCGGGGGAGGGCGCCGAGGCCGCGAGGAGGCCGACGGAGACGGCCGAGGCGCACAGCGCGGCACGCAGCCGGCCGGCGCGACGGGAACGGCGTGACCTGCGGGTGCCGGAGGACGGCGGGGACGAGGGCGGGGCGGACGGGTGCTGCGGATCCACGGTGTGCGGCATGGATCACGGCTATCAGCGCCCGCACGCCGGAGGGCGCAGACGCGCGCCGGGCCCACCCGAAAGAGGGGCGCGCGGGAGCCCCGGGAACGTAGGCGGCGGCGCCCCGGGTGCGGAGTGCGCCCGCGCGCACGCGCACCCGCCGGGCGCCGGGGCGGCGGGCATGCTCCGCCCCGACCGCGCGGCCCGGTACGGCTACGGCCGGAGGTGCCGGGGATGCCGGGAGGGACCGGCCGCGCCCGGCGGCTCACGCCCCGGTCAGCGTTGTTCGAGGCTTCGGGCCGTGGACTCGGTGTGCTGGGCGCGGTCGACGTCGTAGACGCCGGGGACCTCCCGCATGGCCCGCATCAGCGCGGGGAGCTGCGTGGCGTCGGGGAGCTGGAGCGTGTAGGTGTGCCGCACCCGCTGCTGGCTGGGCGGTGCGACGGTGGCCGAGACGATGCCGACGCCCTCACGGGCGATCGCCTCGGTGAGGTCGGCGAGCAGATGGGGCCGGCCGAAGGACTCGGCGACCAGCGTGACGCGGAAGTCGGTGGTGTCCCCCCAGCGCACGCCGACCTCCGCGCGCCCGGTGCTCTTCATGCGCGCCGCTCCGGCGCACTGGACGCGGTGGACGGTCACCGCTCCCCCGCGGACGGTGAAGCCCGTGATCTCGTCGGGCGGTACGGGCGTACAGCATCCGGCGAGCCGTACGGGTGCCTCGGGGCGGTCGGCGACGACACCGGGGGCGGTCCGGGCGGGGCGGGCCTCCGTGTCCGGCGTGGCCACGGGCGCCCGGCGCGCGGCCTGGGGGCCCTCGGCCGGGGCGGCGGGCGGCGCCTCGGCGGGGGACGCCGCGGGCGGCGTCGGCGGATGGGCGGTGAGCCAGCGCTGGATGGCGATGCGCGCGGCGGGGGTGTGCGCGTGTTCCAGCCACTCCCGGGAGGGCTCGGAGGCCGCGTCCTGGCCCATGAGGAGTTCGACCGCGTCCCCGTCCTTCAGCACCGTGCTGAGCGTGGCCAGCCGGCCGTTGACGCGGGCGCCCATGCAGGCGTGCGCGTCCTCGCCGTACTGGGCGTAGGCGGCGTCGACGCAGGTGGCGCCCTCGGGCAGGCCGAGCGTGCCGCCGTCGGGGCGGAAGACGGTGATCTCGCGGTCCTGGGCGAGGTCCTCGCGCAGCGCCGACCAGAAGATGTCGGTGTCGGGGACGGCCTCCTGCCATTCCAGGAGGCGGGAGAGCCAGCCGGGGCGGGTGGGGTCGGCGCGCTCGCCGTCGGCCGGGTCCTCGGCGCCGGGGGCGTAGGGATTGCCCAGGGCGACCACGCCCGCCTCGGCGACCTTGTGCATCTGGTGGGTGCGCACGAGCACCTCGGCGACCTCGCCGTCCGGGCGGGCGACGGCGGTGTGCAGCGACTGGTACAGGTTGAACTTGGGGACGGCGATGAAGTCCTTGAACTCCGAGACGACCGGCGTCATGCAGGTGTGCAGTTCGCCGAGCACGGCGTAGCAGTCGGCGTCCTCGGCGACCAGGACGAGGAGCCGGCCGAAGTCGGTGCCGCGCAGGGTGCCGCGTTTGCGGGAGACGCGGTGCACGGAGACGACGTGGCGGGGCCGGATGAGGACCTCGGCGGTGATGCCGGCCTCGCGCAGGACCGCGCGGACCTCCTCGGCGACCTCGGTGAGGGGGTCGGTGCCGCGCTCCGCGTTCCGGTCGATCAGCGCACGGGTGTGCGCGTAGTCCTCGGGGCGCAGGATCGCGAAGACCAGGTCCTCCAGCTCGGTCTTGAGCGCCTGCACACCGAGGCGTTCGGCGAGCGGGATGAGGACGTCGCTGGTGACCCTGGCGATGCGTTCCTGCTTCTCGGGGCGCATGACGCCGAGGGTGCGCATGTTGTGCAGCCGGTCGGCGAGCTTGATCGACATCACGCGGACGTCGTTGCCGGTGGCGACGAGCATCTTGCGGAAGGTCTCGGGTTCGGCGGCGGCGCCGTAGTCGACCTTCTCCAGCTTGGTGACGCCGTCGACGAGGAAGCGGACCTCCTCGCCGAACTCCTCGCCGACCTGGGCGAGGGTGACGTCGGTGTCCTCGACCGTGTCGTGGAGGAGGGAGGCCGTCAGCGTCGTGGTCTCGGCGCCCAGCTCGGCGAGGATCAGGGTGACGGCGAGCGGGTGCGTGATGTACGGCTCGCCGCTCTTGCGCATCTGGCCGCGGTGGGAGGACTCGGCGAGGAGATAGGCGCGGCGCAGGGGGTCGAGCCCGGCCTCGGGGTAATGGGCACGGTGCGCCTCGACGACGTGTCCGATGGCGTCGGGGAGCCGGTCGCGCGCGGCGGTCCCGCGGAGAGCGGCGCGGCTGAGGCGGCGGAGGTCGAGGTGGCGGCTCTTGCGGCGGGGGCCGGCGGGGGCCGCTGGTGTGCTCCCGGGCTCGGGGGCCGGGGGCGTGGGAGGCGCCGGGCGCGGGGCGCGCGCCGGGGGTGTCGCGGACGCTCCGGGCGCGGGCGTCGTCGGGGCGGGCGTGGCAGGGGTCGTGGCCTCCGCACTCAATGGGCACCTCCGGCTGCTAGACCGGCGGACGGGTTCCCCTGGGCGGTGCGCGGCTCGGGGACCGGTGTTGTTCCCCGTCCGGGCCGGTGCTTGATGCTACCGAGCCCACCACCGCTGTCCGACCGCCTCCCGCCGAGCGTGAAACGGATCACCCAATCGAGCGACGTCGTACGAGGTTTACATCTCGCCGGTTGTGCTTGCCCTCACGTCAACGCGTGGGCCGTCCCGACCCTTCCCGCATCCGGCGCCCGACCTCGTCGGTCCTGGTCAGGGTGCCGTTTGCCCTCGGTGCAGGGCCGGGGAAGGGTGAGGCGGCCACGTCCCGCACGGCGGTCGGCGGGTGCCCCGGCCGGGCGGGCGTGCCCTCAGAGGCCGGCCGCCCGCAGCCACTCCTCGTCGATCTCGCCCTCCGCCACGATCACGGCGGGCCCCGTCATCTCGATCTCGCCCCCGGGGTACTCCGTGATCATCAGCCGGCCGCCCGGCACGTCCACCGTGTACGTCGAGGCCTCGCCCGTCACCTCCGGGTCCGCCCCGTCACGGCGCGCCGCCGCGACGGCCACCGCGCAGGCGCCCGTGCCGCACGACCGCGTCTCCCCCGAGCCCCGCTCGTGCACCCGCATCGCGACGTGCCGCGGACCCCGGTCGACCACGAACTCCACGTTCACGCCGTCCGGGTAGGTCCCCGCCGGGGCGACGGGCGGCGGCGCGAGCAGCTCCCCGGCGTGGGCGAGGTCGTCGACGAAGGCCACGGCGTGCGGATTGCCCATGTCGACGTTGCGGGCGGGCCAGGTGCGCCCGTCGACGCTCACGGTGACCTCTCCCTCGGGGAGGCGTGCCCGCCCCATGCCGACGGTCACGTCCCCGTCCTTGTCGAGGTGGGCCCGCTTCACGCCGCCCCGCGTGGCGATCGCGAGGTCCCCGGCCTCGACGTGCCCGGCGCGCTGGAGGTAGCGCGCGAAGACGCGGACGCCGTTGCCGCACATCTCCGCGACCGAGCCGTCGGAGTTGCGGTAGTCCATGAACCACTCGGCCTCGGCCGCCATCTCCCGGGCCTCGGGGTGGGCCGCGGACCGGACGACGTGCAGGAGGCCGTCCCCGCCGATGCCCGCGCGGCGGTCGCACAGCGCTGCGACGGCGGCCGCGGGCAGGTCGAGGGCGTTCTCGGGGTCGGGGACGATCACGAAGTCGTTCTGCGTGCCGTGTCCCTTGAGGAAGGCGATCCGCGTGCTCATTCCTCGATCGTACGGCGTGGGCAGGACAGACACCGGCGGCGGCAGGACAGACACCGGCGGCCCCGGGGGGCGACCCCCGCAAGCCGGCTCCCCGCCGCGTTCTCGCGGTCAGCGCAGGCGGGCCACGCGCCACACGGCGAGCACCGCCACCGCGGCGACCACCACCGCGTAGGCCAGGACGACCCGCCACTCGGGCCGTCGGCCGGATCCGCGCGCCGGCAGTCCGGGCCAGGCGTAGCCCACCCGGCGGGCGGCCATCATGCCCCACCCCGCGGCGCAGGAGCAGATGAGCAGGCCGAGCATGGCGACCACGGCGCCGCCGTCACCGAACTCGAAGGCCAGCGGGAAGGCGAACATCAGCGAACCGCCCGCGGCCAGGGCGACGATGGGGGCGAGCTGCCAGATGCGCAGCCTCCGCTGCGGACGCAGTTCGACCTCGACCTCGGGGCCGGGCGACAGTTCCTCCGGGCCGGGGCCGTCGTCGCTCACGCCGACCGGCTCCGGTTCGTCCTCGGGGCCGTCGGAGCTGAGCGGTCCGACGTCCACGCCGAGCCGGTCCTCGTCCGGCAGGGACGGGGGGTCGCCGAACTCGGGGGCGTCCTCGTCGAGGTCGCCGTCCGGCTCCGGCCGCGGATGCCCGGTGCTCTCCGCGGTGCCGTGCGCCGCGGCGTGTGCGGTGTCACGAGGGCCGGCCTCCATCGCCACGCGCCCTCCCCACTCGGACTCCACTTGCGATCGAAGCTCGATGATGGCACGCCCCCGATGGCCCGGATGACGGCCGGAGCTTCCCGATGCCATCACGTGATCAGGCTGTAACCGGTCGTTCGACCAACGCGAGCGCCCGCCGCGGAAGTTCCCCCGAGTCGGCCGCGGCCCCACTCAGCCAATGCACCCGCGGGTCGCGTCTGAACCATGAATCCTGACGGCGCGCGAAGCGCTTGGTGGCACGCACGGTCTCGGCGCGCGCCTCCTCCTCGGTGCACTCCCCGGCGAGCGCCGAGAGCACCTGCTGGTAGCCCAGCGCGCGGGAGGCCGTGCGCCCCTCGCGCAGGCCCCGCGCCTCCAGCGCGCGCACCTCGTCGACGAGCCCCGCCTCCCACATGCGGTCCACCCGGCGCGTGATGCGCTCGTGGAGCTCGGGCCGCGCCACGTCGACCCCGATCTGCACGGTGTCGTACACCGAGTCGTGTCCGGGGAGGTTGGCGGTGAACGGCTTGCCGGTGATCTCGATGACCTCCAGGGCCCGTACGATCCGCCGTCCGTTGCTGGGCAGGATGGCGTGCGCGGCCTCGGGGTCGGCGGCGGCCAGCCGGGCGTGCAGGGCACCGGAGCCGCGCAGCAGCAACTCCTCCTCGAGCCGGGCCCGCAGCTCCGGGTCGGTGCCGGGGAACTCCAGGTTGTCGACGGCCCCGCGGACGTAGAGCCCCGAACCGCCCACGAGCACGGGCCAGCGACCCTCGGCGAGGAGCGCGTCGATGCGGGCGCGGGCGAGTCGCTGGTACTCGGCGACGGAGGCGGTGACGGTGACGTCCCAGATGTCCAGGAGGTGGTGCGGGACGCCGGCCCGCTCCTCGGGCGTCAGCTTGGCGGTGCCGATGTCCATCCCCCGGTACAACTGCATGGAGTCGGCGTTGACGACCTCGCCCCCCAGTTGCCGGGCGAGGAAGACACCCAGATCGGACTTTCCGGCCGCGGTCGGCCCGACGACGGCGATGACCCGCGGGGCGGGGGCTGCGCTACTCACCGCCCCAGTCTCGCAAACCCCGCGCGCGCTCCTCGAACGAGTTACGTGACGCCACCGGAGCGGGGTCGTTGCCCGATGCGGGGTTCCGGCCGCCGTTCATGGGCGCCGGCGTTCCGGACAGCGCGAACAGGCGCACCGGAACCACGCGGGATTTCGCCCGCACGAGTACCGTATGGAGTGGAAATGGGTGTTTTTGCGCGACTTTTTCGGAAGTCGAAGCTGACGGAGACCGAGGGATCCTCGCAGACCTCGGATTCCCCGGAGTCCCCGAAGTCCTCGGAGGTCCCGGCGTCTTCGGGAGAGCCGGAGAGCCGGTCGTCCTCGGAGGGTGAGGGGGCACCCGCGGCTCCGGAGACCGGGGAGGCCTCGACGGTCGCGGAGGCCACCGCCTCCGGGAGCGAAGCGGAGGCCACGCCGGCACCGGGGACCCCGGCCCCCGCCGGGTCCGCCAAGTCCGCCAAGTCCGCCGGGTCCGAAGGGTCCGAAGGGGACACCGCCTCCGCCGGGTCCGTCGCCGAGGACACGAAGCCCTCGGAGGCCGACGGGCCCGCGGCGGCAGAGGCCGTGGCCACGCCCGAGGAAGACCGGGCGGACGGGGCGGACGAGGTGGAGGCCCCGGTGGCCGGGACGGCCGCCGAGACCGTTCCCGCCGGACGGGAGCGCGCGGGGATCCCGGAGCAGCAGTCCGCCGGACGGACGGCCGACGAGGAGGCCGGCGAGGGCGCCCGCACATGACCGTCCTGTGAGGGGAAGGTGCGCCATGGGTCTGTTCGACAACGTGAAGGCCAGGCTGGGCCCGGCCAAGGACAAGGTCTCGGACCTCGCCGATCAGCACGGGGACAGGATCGAGCGGGGCATCGACAGGGCGGCGCGCGTCGTCGACGAGAAGACCGGCGGCAAGTACCGCGACCGCATCCGGACCGGCTCGGGGAAGGCGAAGCACGCGATGGAGCGGCTGGGCCGCCGTGAGCCGGGCGACGAGGGCGACAACGGCGGGGCGGCTCCGCCACCGGTGTCCTGAGGGGCGGGGGTGCGGCGGGGGTGTCCCCACCGCCGCCCCGCTCTCCTCACGCCGCCGCGCTCCTCATGACCAGGCCGCCACCAGGTAGCCGACCCCGTACGGGGCCTCGTCGTACAGCAGGGTGCCCGCCAGGCCGGCCGAGTCGGCGGCGCCCGCGAGGACCTGCCAGGGGGCCCGCCCCGAGGCCTTCAGGGCACCGGCCAGTTCGGGATCGAGCGCCATCAGGGCGTCCCGGTCCGCCGCGCCGAGGGCCTCGGCGACCCGTGCGTCGAACGGTTCGGCCCGTTCGTCGAGGTAACCGGGCGCCTTCAGGGACCGGCACGCGCTACCGTCCCCCATGACCAGCAGGGCCACCCGAGCCGCCCGCGTGGCGAGGGCCCGGCCCGCCTCGGCGCACCGCTCCGGAGCGAGCGGCGCGCCCACACCCAGCCCCTCGACCGGCGCGGCCGACCACGCGTTCCGCTCCAGCAGCCAGGCGGCGACGGCCAGCGAGGGCGGCAGCACGGTCCCCGGCACGGTGCCGAGGTCACGGCCCAGCCGGACGTCCAGGTCGACGCCGAAGCCGCGGAACGATCCCGGGGTGCCCTCCGGGTGCGGGCCCCTTGCCGGCCGCTCGGCGGGCCCCACGGCGACGAGCAGCTCGGGGCGGGCGGCGGCGAGCACGCCGAGGGCGTCCGCGCACGCGGCCCGCGCCTCCTCCAGCTCGGGCGCGGCTCCCCCGGCCACCTCGGGCACCAGCAGGGGCGGACAGGGGCAGACGGCTGCGGCGACAAGCATGATCGGCAGCCTAACGCCGACCCCCGGCGCCCTCAGCCCGGCCGGTGCCTTCCCCTCCCCCGTCGCCCTCGTCGCTCCCGTCGCTCCCGTCGCCCTTGTCGCGCTGCCGTCCTCCTCGCGCCGCCGTCCTCCTCGGAGCGGCCGCGCCCCGGATCAGTCGCAGCCGCAGCCGCTCGCCGCCACCGGCAGCGGCTCGGGCACGCCGATCTTCGGCAGGCCGAGCAGGACGCCGTTCTGCTTCGTCTCCTGCTCCCGGGCGTTGCGCCGCGCCCAGGCGTCTCCCGCGCGCGTCCGGCGCACGCCGAGCACGGCGCCCTCGGCGAGCAGGTGGTGCGGGGCGGCGTAGGTGACCTCGACGGTGACCATGTCGCCGGGGCGGACCTCCTGCTCCGGCTTGGTGAAGTGCACCAGGCGGTTGTCGGGGGCGCGGCCGGAGAGGCGGTGGGTGGCGCCGTCCTTGCGGCCCTCGCCCTCGGCGACCATCAGCTCCAGGGTGCGGCCGACCTGCTTCTTGTTCTCCTCCCAGGAGATCTCCTCCTGGAGGGCGACGAGCCGCTCGTAGCGCGCCTGGACGACCTTCTTGGGGATCTGGCCCTCCATGGTGGCCGCTGGGGTTCCGGGCCGCTTGGAGTACTGGAAGGTGAACGCCTGGGCGAACCGGGCCTCGCGCACCACGTGCAGGGTCTGCTCGAAGTCCTCCTCGGTCTCCCCGGGGAAGCCGACGATGATGTCCGTGGTGATCGCGGCGTGCGGGATGGCGGCGCGCACCTTCTCGATGATCCCGAGGTAGCGCTCCTGCCGGTAGGAGCGGCGCATGGCCTTCAGGACCGTGTCGGAGCCGGACTGCAGCGGCATGTGGAGCTGCGGCATGACGTTCGGGGTCTCGGCCATCGCCTCGATCACGTCGTCGGTGAAGTCGCGCGGGTGGGGCGAGGTGAAGCGGACCCGCTCCAGGCCCTCGATGTTCCCGCAGGCGCGCAGCAGCTTGCTGAACGCCTCGCGGTCGCCGATGTCGGAGCCGTAGGCGTTGACGTTCTGGCCGAGCAGGGTGATCTCGGAGACGCCCTCCGCGACCAGGGCCTCGACCTCGGCGAGGACGTCCCCGGGCCGGCGGTCCTTCTCCTTGCCGCGCAGCGCCGGGACGATGCAGAACGTGCAGGTGTTGTTGCAGCCCACGGAGATGGAGACCCAGGCCGCGTAGGCGCTCTCGCGCCGGGTCGGCAGCGTGGAGGGGAAGGCCTCCAGCGACTCGGCGATCTCGACCTGCGCCTCCTCCTGCACGCGGGCGCGCTCCAGGAGGACCGGCAGCTTGCCGATGTTGTGCGTACCGAAGACGACGTCGACCCAGGGCGCCTTCTTGACGATGGTGTCGCGGTCCTTCTGCGCCAGGCATCCGCCGACGGCGATCTGCATGCCGGGCCGCGAGGCCTTCCTGGGGGCGAGGCGGCCGAGGTTGCCGTACAGGCGGTTGTCGGCGTTCTCGCGCACGGCGCAGGTGTTGAAGACGACGACGTCCGCGTCGCCGTCGGAGTCCTCGGGGGCCCGCACGTACCCGGCGTCCTCCAGCAGCCCGGAGAGCCTTTCGGAGTCGTGGACGTTCATCTGGCACCCGTAGGTGCGGATCTCGTAGCTCTTGGGTGCGGGAACGTCCACTGCCGGGCTCCGGTCGCTGCTGCTGGTCATGCCCTCCAGGGTAGGCCGTCCCGCGGCGGCCCCCGCCGCCCCGTCACCACTCCCGCGCCCCGCCCTCCTGGAGGCCTCCCGACCGCGCCCGTCACCGCCCTCCGACGGGCCTCGTGGGCCCGCTCCCGGTGCGGCGCGTGCGGACCGCCCTGGCCGACGCGGCCTTCCTGCTGGCAGGATCGCCCGCATGTTCACAGGTCTCGCCGGGCTCGGCCGGCGCCGGATGCTGTACGCGGCGGGGGCCGTGCTTCTCGTGCTCGGGCTGCTGCTGTGGTGGCTGCTGCCACTGGGGGGCACCTCGCCCAGCGGCACGATCAGGGTCAGTACCGGCTCGCCCACCGGCGTCTACCAGAAGTACGGCGTCCTGCTCCAGCGCGAGGTCGCGCAGCAGATGCCGCAGCTCGACATGCGCCTCGTGAACAGCGACGGTTCGCAGGAGAACGTCCGCCGGGTGGCCACCGGGAAGGCGGACTTCACCATCGCCGCGGCCGACGCCGTGGAGGAGTACAAGCTGGCGAACCGGCAGGGCGCGGACGCCCTGCGCGGCTGCGCCCGGCTGTACGACGACTACGTGCACCTCGTCGTGGCGCGCTCCAGCGGCATACGGTCCGTGGCCGATCTCAAGGGGCACCGGGTCGCGGTCGGGGAGTCCGGCTCCGGGGTGCGGCTGATAGCGGACCATGTCCTGGCCGCGGCCGGGCTCGATCCGCGGCGCGACATCACGCCGCTGCCCAAGGGCATCGGTGACGCGCCCCGGCTGCTCCAGGAGCGGGGGGTGGACGCGTTCTTCTGGTCGGGCGGGCTGCCCACCGCCGCCCTGACGCAGCTCTCCAGGCGCTTCCCGGTACGGCTGGTGCCGATCGGCACGGATCTGGTGCGCAGGCTGCACGCGCAGGGCGGCGCCTCCCGCTACTACCGGGCCGCGGTGATGCCGGCCGACGCCTACCCCGACGCCCAGCACGGCAACGCGGTGCCCACCCTCGCGGTGGCGAACCTGCTGGTGACCCGTGCGAGTGCGGGCGCGGACCTGACCGAGCAGCTCACCCGCACGGTGATCGACAGCCGGGACCGCATCGGGCGCAAGGTGCACGCGGCGCAGCGGGTGGACCTGCGCACCGCGATCTACACCGATCCGCTGCCGCTGCACGAGGGCGCCCGCCGGTACTACAGGTCCGTGAAGCCGTAGCGGAGGCCGGGGAGCCACGAAGGGCACAGCGCGGGACGCGGAAGGGCCCCGGCGCCCCGTCACGCCCCCCGCTGCACGTGCGTCCGCGGCACCGTCACCGTCACGGTCAGGCCGTGCGGGGCGTGGTGGGCGTACGCGATGGTGCCGCCGCCGGCCGACAGCAGGGCGTGGCAGATCGACAGGCCGAGTCCGGAACCCTTGATGTTCTGGTGTGCGGTGCTGCGCCAGAAACGGTCGCCGATCCGGCCGAGTTCCTCGTCGGTGAGGCCCGGGCCGAGGTCGTGGACGACGATGCTCGCGGTCTCGCGCTCGGCGGTCACCTCCACCTCCACGCGCTCCCCCTCGGGGGTGAACTTCAGCGCGTTGTCGATGACGGCGTCCAGCGCACTGGACAGGGCCACGGGATCGGCCCAGGCCGTGGTGGCCGGGCACTGTCCCTCCAGCCGGACGCCCTTGGCGTGGGCGACCGGCTCCCAGGCCGCGACGCGCTCGGCGGTCAGTGCCCCGACGTCGGTGAGCCGGAGCTGCGCCTCGGCGTGTTCCGCGAGCGCCAGGTCCAGCAGGTCGTCGAGGACATGCGCGAGCCGCTTGCCCTCGGTGCGCACGGAGGCGATCTCCTCGTTGCCCTCGGGCAGTTCGAGGGCGAGCAGCTCGATCCGCAGCAGGAGTGCCGAGAGGGGGTTGCGGAGCTGGTGGGAGGCGTCGGCGACGAAGGCGCGCTGCTGTTCCAGCACGCTCTGGACGTTGTCGGCCATCTCGTTGAACGAGCGGGCCAGGCGCCTGAGTTCGGGCGGTCCGCCGGCCGCCGCGACCCGGGACTTCAGCCGCCCGGTGGCGATGTCGTGCGTGGTGGCGTCCAGGACCCGCACCGGCCGCAGCACCCAGCCGGCCAGCCGCAGCGCGGCGCCCACGGCGAGCAGCATCGCGGCGAACTCACCGGCGAAGAGGACCACCCAGCCGTGCAGGATCCGGGAGCGCATCTGCCCGGTGGGCGAGTCGGTGACGACGACGGCGACGACGTCGCCGTCGCGGATGACCGGGGAGGCCACGAAGAGGGAGCTGTGCTGCCAGGGCCAGACCTGCTGGGGGTCGTGGCTGCGGCGGCCGGCGAGTGCCTCGTCGAAGGCGGCGCGGCCCTCGCCCTCCTCGGGCACCTCCCAGTCGCCGGGAGCGCGGGCCATGGGGCACTCGTCACGGTAGAAGACGCCGCCGTTGATGCCGTAGACCTCGTGGTAGGTGGCGAGCTCCTTCTGGAGGGTCGCGCCGCGCTCATCGCTCTCGGCGAGCGTGGCGCAGCCCGCGGGCCGGTCGGTGACGAACTGGGCGAGCGCGGCGAAGCGCGCGGTGTCGTCGATCCGGTCGACGACGACCTTCTGCTGTTCCCCGGCGGCCAGGCTGACCGCGAGCGGGATGCCGAGCGCGAGCAGGACCGCCGCCATGAGGACGATGAGCAGCGGCAGGAGACGTGCGTGCACGCGGCCCCGCTAGGCGGCCGGGGCGACGAGCCGGTACCCGACGCCGCGCACGGTCTCGATCAGCGCGGGCATGCGCAGTTTGGAACGCAGCGAGGCCACGTGCACCTCCAGGGTGCGTCCGGTGCCCTCCCAGCTGGTCTGCCAGACCTCGCTGATGATCTGCTCGCGGCGGAAGACGACACCGGGACGCTGTGCGAGCAGCGCGAGCAGGTCGAACTCCTTGCGGGTGAGCTGGACCGGCGTGCCGTCCACCCGGACCTGCCGGGTGGGCAGCTCGATGTGCACGGCGCCGAGGCGCAGGGCGGTCTCCACGTTCCCGGTGTCGTCCGTGTGCGGGGTGCGCCGGCTGACGGCGTGGATGCGGGCGAGCAGCTCGCCGGTGTCGTAGGGCTTCACGACGTAGTCGTCGGCGCCGAGGTTGAGGCCGTGGATGCGGGAGCGCACGTCGGAGCGGGCGGTCACCATGATCACGGGGGTGCTGGTGCGCTTGCGGATCTTGCCGCACACCTCGTAGCCGTCCTGGTCGGGCAGGCCCAGGTCGAGGAGGACGACGTCGAAGCCGGCGCTCTCGGGGACGAGCGCGCGCAGCGCCTCCTCGCCGCTGCGGGCGTGGGTGACCTCGAAGCCGTGCCGGGCCAGTACGGCGGACAGGGCGGCGGCCACGTGGTTGTCGTCCTCGACGAGGAGCAGTCTCATCCGGTGGCGCCCTCCGGTCCCTCGGTGGTCTTGCGGCTGCGTCTACGGTGGTGCACGGGCGTACGGACGCGCGGACGCCGTGGTCACGCGGACACGAGGCCGTGCCGTGTGCACATGGAAGTGACGCCGATGACGCGGGACCCCGTCAAGAGTGATCGGGCCGGGGGCGGCTTCTGTTATCCACCCGGTACGGGCCCGGCACGCTCCTATGACGGCACGCGACCGAACGATATCCGATCGTGATGCTCAACCTTCCCTCAGATGTGCTGACGGTCACTTTCCTGGCTGATTACTGTCCTCCGAAACCGAGGAGGACGGAGCCAGTCAGCAATGACCGAAGTAGCAGTTGCCAAGAACAGTACGGCCTCGACCAGTGACCTTGTGGTCCTGAAAAGCGTCAACAAGCACTTCGGCGCCCTTCACGTGCTCCAGGACATCGAACTGACCATCACCCGCGGCGAGGTCGTCGTGGTGATCGGGCCCTCCGGGTCCGGCAAGTCGACCCTGTGCCGCACCATCAACCGTCTGGAGACGATCGACTCCGGCGAGATCACCATCGACGGCAAGCCGCTCCCCCAGGAGGGGCGGGAGCTGGCCCGGCTGCGCGCCGACGTGGGCATGGTCTTCCAGTCGTTCAACCTCTTCGCCCACAAGACGGTGCTGGAGAACGTGACCCTGGGCCAGCTCAAGGTCCGCAAGGCGGACAAGAAGCAGGCCGAGGAGAAGGCGCGCGCCCTTCTCGACCGCGTCGGGGTGGGCACCCAGGCGGACAAGTACCCCGCGCAGCTCTCCGGCGGCCAGCAGCAGCGTGTCGCCATCGCCCGGGCGCTGGCGATGGACCCCAAGGTCATGCTGTTCGACGAGCCGACCTCTGCGCTCGACCCCGAGATGATCAACGAGGTCCTCGAGGTCATGCAGCAGCTCGCCCAGGAGGGCATGACGATGGTCGTCGTCACCCACGAGATGGGCTTCGCACGCTCGGCGGCCAACCGCGTGGTGTTCATGGCGGACGGCCGGATCGTCGAGGAGGCGACCCCGGACCAGTTCTTCAGCAACCCGCGCAGCGACCGCGCGAAGGACTTCCTGTCGAAGATCCTGCACCACTGATCCACTGAACCACTGCTCCACGCCGGCCCGCCCGGCCGGTCGTCCCCGCTTCACGGCACCCCGCCGCCCGCACCGGCTCGTGCCTCCTTCCCCCCCCCCGCAACACCTTCGTACCGCGCGGGACGGCCCCGGAGACGTCCGGGCAGCTCCCCCGCACACAGACTTCCGTACCGGCACCAGCACCCGCTGGGCGCACCGCACCCGCACCGCCGGCCTCGGCACACCGCTTTTCACGAGTCAAAGGACACACACATGAACTTCCGCAAGATCACCGCCGCCTCGGCCGCCGTGCTCGCGCTCGCCGTCACCGCCACCGCCTGCGGTTCGGACGACAAGGACAGCGGCTCCTCCGGTGGCGGCGACAAGGTCAAGGTCGGCATCAAGTTCGACCAGCCCGGTCTCGGCCTGAAGAAGCCGGACGGAAGCTACGCCGGCTTCGACGTCGACGTCGCCAAGTACGTGGCCAAGGAGCTCGGCTACGACGAGAAGAACATCGAGTTCAAGGAGACGCCGAGCGCCGACCGCGAGAACGCGCTGCAGCGCGGCGACGTCGACTACATCGTCGCCTCCTACTCGATCACCGACGAGCGCAAGGCGAAGGTCGACTTCGCCGGCCCCTACCTGCTCGCCCACCAGGACCTGCTGATCCGCGCGGACGACAACATCGCCAAGGGCGCCGACCTCAACGGCAAGAAGCTGTGTTCGGTGACCGGTTCGACCTCCGCGCAGAACGTCAAGAAGAGCATCGCTCCGAAGGCCCAGCTGCGGAAGTACGGCACCTACTCCGAGTGCCTCGACGGACTGACCAGCGGCGCCGTCGACGCCGTCACCACCGACGACTCGATCCTCGCCGGCTACGCCTCGCAGGACCAGTACAAGGGCAAGGTCAAGCTGGCCGGTCTGAAGCTCAGCAACGAGAACTACGGCATCGGTGTCAAGAAGGGCGACACCAAGATGACCGACAAGATCAACAAGGCGCTCGAGAAGATGGCTTCCGACGGTGCCTGGGAGAAGGCCGTGAAGGACAACTTCGGCCCGGCGAACTACAAGAACGAGCCCGCCCCGAAGATCGGCAACATCGTCAAGTAGGCACTCGTCCTGCGGCAACCGGTACGGCGAGCAGGCCGGCGTGAAAACGGCAGGTGAGCCAGTACGCATGATGTGCCGCGCCCGCAGCGCGCGGGCGCGGCACATCCCGACATCCCTCGGCACTCGTGGAAGCGCGGGAGATCGTGTTCGATTTTCTTGAAGGCTACGACGTCCTCGCGGCGTTCTGGGTGACGGTGAAGCTGACCCTCTTCTCCGCCATCGGCTCGCTGGTATGGGGCACCCTGCTCGCCGGTATGCGGGTCAGTCCCGTCCCGCTCATGCGCGGCTTCGGTACGTTCTATGTGAACACCGTCCGCAACATCCCCCTCACCGTCATCATCGTGTTCTCGTCCCTGGGCCTGGCCGACGTCTTCGGCATGACCCTGGGCGCGTCGGACGACTTCGACGCCCTGTCCTTCCGGCTCTCCATCCTCGGTCTGAGCGCCTACACCGCGGCCTTCGTCTGCGAGGCGCTGCGGTCCGGCATCAACACCGTGCCGATGGGACAGGCGGAAGCGGCCCGGGCCCTGGGGCTGAGCTTCACCCAGGTCCTGCGGATGATCGTGCTCCCCCAGGCGTTCCGCGCGGTCATCGTGCCGCTCGCCAACGTCCTGATCGCCCTGACCAAGAACACCACGGTCGCGGCGGCCATCGGCGTGGGCGAGGCCGCCCTGCTGATGAAGGAGATGATCGAGAACGAGGCCGCGACGGTCCTCATCGCGTTCATCTTCGCCCTCGGCTTCGTGGTCCTCACGCTGCCGATGGGTCTGATCCTCGGTTGGCTCGGCAAGCGCCTGGCGGTGAAGCGATGAGTTCCGTCCTGTACGACACGCCCGGTCCCCGGGCCAAGCAGCGCAACATCCTGTACACCGTCGCCTTCGTGGTCCTCCTGGGCCTGCTGCTGTGGTGGGTCTACCAGCAGATGGACGACGCCGGGCAGATGGCCTGGGCCAAGTGGAAGCCGTTCACGCTCTCGACGACGTGGACGACGTACCTGCTGCCCGGTCTCGGTGAGACCCTCAAGGCCGCGGCCCTGGCCATGGTGATCTCACTTCCGCTGGGCGCCCTCTTCGGCATCGCGCGGCTCTCCGACCACAGGTGGGTCCGGGTGCCGGCCGGGGTGATCGTGGAGTTCTTCCGCTCCATCCCCGTGCTGCTGATGATGGTCTTCGCCAACCAGGTCTACGTGCAGTCCACGGACCTCAGCAGTGAGACCCGCCCGCTCTACGCGGTCGTCACCGGCCTGGTGCTGTACAACGCCTCGGTGCTCGCGGAGATCGTCCGCGCGGGCATCCTGTCGCTGCCCAAGGGCCAGAGCGAGGCCTCGCACGCGATCGGTCTGCGCAAGTCGCAGACCATGACGTCGATCCTGCTGCCGCAGGCGGTCACGGTGATGCTGCCGGCGATCGTCAGCCAACTCGTCGTCATCGTGAAGGACACCGCGCTCGGTGGCGCGATGCTGAACTTCACCGATCTGCTCAACGCCCGCAAGACGGAGGCGGCGTTCTACGCCAACGTCATCCCCAGCTTCGTCGTGGTGGGGCTGATCTACATCCTGCTCAACCTGGCCCTCACCACCTTCGCGGGCTGGCTGGAGCGGAGGCTGCGGCGCAGCAAGCGCGGCACCGGCACGGTGCTGAGTGCCGAGGACGTCGAGGACCTGAACTCGACCGACACCGGTGCCGTGGTCGGCGCCGGGGCCGGGGCCGGTGGTCCCGCCGACGACGTCGGCAAGAGGTGACGAGCGGTCACCTTCCGTGAACGAGGCCCGCCGGGGAACCGGCGGGCCTCGTCGCGCGTTTGCACGGTGACTCTGACCCACTTGGCGGGCACGTCCGAACCCGCGATGATCAAGGCCGACTCGGTCGCTTGACGCGGACAGCGGCAATGGGTTGCATACGTTCTGTGATCGTGCACCCCGCTCCACCTGCCTGTTCCCGTCCGTTCCCGAGGACTTCGTCATGGGCGGGGGGCGCCGCGTCGTGGACCCGGTGATCATCGTCGGTGCGGGGCCCGTGGGGCTGACGCTGGCACTCGCGCTGGCCCGCCAGGAGGTCCCCTCCGTGGTCCTCGACGACGGCCCGGGCAAGGACGAGTCCCGGCTCGCCCGCACCGCCGTGCTGCGCGAGGACACCACCGCTCTCGTCGAACGGCTGACCGGTGCACCGCTCGACGGGGCGGGCGTCCACTGGACCGGCTGGCGGTCCATGCGGCGCAGGCAGGTGGTGCGTCACCTGGTGTTCGACGGCGCGGCGGGCGAGGCGCTCGACGGCGGCGACGGGAGCGGCGGCTACGGCCTCGGCGTGGGCGGTGGCTACGGCCTCGGCGCGGGCGGCGGTTCCGTTCCCGGCGCGGGAGGCGCGGGCACCGGGCGCGGGAGTGCGGCCGAGGGAGCCGTCGGCCCCGAGGGCGCGGACGCCGGTCCCGCGCCCCTGCACATCGCCCAGCACGTCCTGACCGGCCTCCTGCGGGCGGCCCTCGCCCGGGAACCGCTGGTGAAGGTCGCGGTGGAGAGCCGGCTCGACGGCGTCGAACAGGACTCCTCCGGGGTCACCGCCCACACACGAGGCCCCAAGGGCACCTGGTGGCGCGGGAGTTACCTGGTCGGCTGCGACGGCCCCCGTTCCACCGTCCGCAAGCTCCAGGACATCCGCTTCCCGGGCCGCACGGCCGTCGAACGGTACGCCGTCGCCGCCCTGCGCACCGAACTTCCCTGGGACGGCGAGGCGTTGCTGCACCGTCTGCCGCCGTGGCGCACCTCGGGCCCCTCGGCCGGCGAGGTCACCGCACGGCCGCTCCCCGAGGGGGTGTGGCGGCTGGACTGGCTGCTGCCCCCCGGCAAGGACCTCGTGACACCGGAACTGCTCGTCGGCCGCGTCCGCGAGACCCTCACCGGCTGGACGGGGAACGCGACACCGGCGTACGAACTCCTGGACACCGGCGTGCACACCGTGCACCACCGGCTCGCACGCCGCTGGCGCGCCGGCCGCGTCTTCCTCGCGGGCGACTCCGCGCACCTCCTCGGCGCGCTCGGCACGCAGGGGCTGGACGAGGGGCTGCGGGACACGGACAACCTCGCCTGGAAGCTGGCGGCGGCCTGGCACCAGCCGCAGGGCGGGCGGGACGCCCTGCTCGACAGCTACCAGGAGGAACGGCGCGCGGTGGTCTCCGCCCGGCTGCGCGCCGCCGACCAGATGCTGCCGGTGGTGCGCGGCGGACGCGGCCTGCGCTCCTACGTCCCCGGATCGGCGCGCGGCCACGACACGCTCCTCGCCGAGGGCCACCTGGGGCAGGGCCCGCTGGGAGGTCCCGGCACGTACGCCGATTCGCCCCTGGCCGCGCCCGAGGAGGAGGCGACGGTGCCGGTGGCCACCCCGCCGGGGGCGCCGGTGGCCGACGTCACGGTGACGGCGGAGGACGGCACGTTCGTGCGGCTGCGGGACCGGCTGGGACGCGGGGCGCTGCTGGTGGTGCTGGTCGCCCCGGGCACCGGGGTGTGGGCGCGGCGGCACTGGATGTCGGCCGGGATCATGCCCCGGCTCGCGGCGGCCGTGACGGCGCTGCCCCACCCCGCGGAGCTGCTGGTCACGGAGGGCTACCCGGGCGCCGCCCCCCACACGGTCCTGCTGATCCGCCCGGACGGCCACCTGGTCACCGCCCAGGCGGGCGTCCACCCCGCCGCGCTGTACACGGCCACGGCGGCGGCACTGGCGGCGCGGGAACCCACCGCGCACACCTCCTGACGGCGGGGGTGCAACACGCCCGAAACAACACTCCCGCCCCGGAATTGACCACTCGCCGCCCCCGTGGTCTACTCCCGACCATGACCGACACCTGCGTACACCTCTGGCGGAGGGTCCACATGGACCTCGTCCGCTACGCAGGCTGCGTATGTAGCCCGTCCTGCTGAACCCCTTTTCCCCGGCCGGTCTTTCCGGCCCCCAGGTTCATCTCCGGCTCTCCGCCCCCGCGCACGCATGCCCATGTACGGCCGCCGCGTGGCGCGGAGAAGCCACGGACGACTCAGGACGGTCTCCCGATGTCTGCAACGCCTTCCGCGACCCCTTCCGCGACCCCTTACGTTTCCGCCGGCCACGACGGCTCCGCCCACCCCGCCGATGGCCGGCCCGGCACCGCCCCCACCCAGGCCGAACTCCTCGACTTCGTCCGCCGCACCGCCGCCGACGCGGAGCTTGTCGATTCCCTCCCGCTCGACCCGGAGGGCCGGACCTGGATCCGTCTCGACGGCCCCGGCGGCAGCGAGGCCTGGCTGATCGGCTGGCCCCCCGGCACCGGCACCGGCTGGCACGACCACGCCGATTCGGTCGGCGCCTTCCTCACCGCTCGCGGCGAACTGAAGGAGCACGCGCTCGCTGCCCGGCTGCCCACCGACGGCTGGAAGACCCTCGAACTGACAGAGGGCGTCGACCGGGAGCGCCGGCTGCCGGCGGGCGAGGGTCGCGCCTTCGGCCGCCACCACGTGCACGAGGTGCTCAACGAGTCCATCGAGGCGCACGCCGTCTCCGTGCACGCCTACTACCCGCCCCTGCCGCGCATCCGCCGCTACTCCCGCTCGGGCCACGTACTGCGCCTGGAGCAGGTCGAGAGCCCGGAGGACTGGCAGTGACCTCTCGCCCCGGACCTCACCGCCCCCGACCTCCGCGGAGCGTGGAGGAGTTGCTGGAACAGGTCCGCGCCGGGCTCGACCGCCTCGGGCCCCGGCAGGCCCACGAGGCGGCGCGGAACGAGGGCGCCCTGCTGGTGGACATCCGGTACGCCGCCCTGCGCGACCGCGACGGCCTCATCCCGGGCGCCGCAGTGGTCGAGCGCAACGAACTGGAGTGGCGCCTCGACCCGAACGGCAGCCACCGCATCCCCGAGGTCACCGGCCACGACCTGCGGGTGATCGTCGTGTGCAACGAGGGGTACGCCTCCAGCCTGGCCGCCGCGTCGCTGCGGCAACTGGGCCTGCACCGGGCCACCGACCTGACGGGCGGCTTCCAGGCGTGGCGCGCCGAGGGCCTGCCGGTGACGTTCGAGCCGGGACGTCCCCCGACGGCGCCGATGCCCCCCACGTCCGGCTGAGGCGGAACGGCCTTTGGTCCCTCCGGTGCCCGCGCCCGGTCCCACCACGAGAGGGACCGGGACAGGCGGGTGCCGGTGGGGCGGGCCGGGCGGCCGGCGAGGGGAGACGCCGGGCCGGAACCCGCGGCAGCGGGCCTCCCTCGCCTCTATCCCCCTCAATCCCTCTCGAACTCCAGATCCTCCGTGTCCTCCCCCTCCTCCTCCAGCGCCCGCCGGACCACTCGCAGGGCCATGCCCTCGGGATAGCCCTTGCGGGCCAGCATCCCGGCGAGGCGGCGCAGCCGCTTCTCGCGG
Organism: Streptomyces griseoaurantiacus; assembly: GCA_014656015.1. Lineage (GTDB taxonomy): Bacteria > Actinomycetota > Actinomycetes > Streptomycetales > Streptomycetaceae > Streptomyces > Streptomyces griseoaurantiacus. Next base: position 269,259 of record BNBP01000002.1, read on the forward strand.
TCGAGCCCGCGCGTCGCCCGGAGCTTGCGGGCGACCAGTTCCCGCGCCGTCTCCTCCTCCTGCTCGGCGTCGAGCTGCCCCACGGCCTCGTCGATCAGCGTCGGGTCGACGCCCTTCGTCCGCAGCTCCCGGGCGAGCGCCCGCCGGGCCAGCCCCCGGCCGTGGTGCCGGGACTCCACCCAGGCGTCCGCGAACGCCCCGTCGTCGATCAGACCGACCTCGGCGAACCGGTCGAGCACGCCCTGGGCCACGTCGTCCGGGATCTCCCGTTTGCGCAGGGCGTCCGCGAGCTGCTTCCGCGTGCGCGGGGTCCCGGTGAGCAGGCGCAGGCATATCGCCCGCGCCCGCTCCACCGGGTCCCCCGGGTGCTCCTCCTGCTCGGCCCTCGACGAGGCGGAGGAGCCCCCGTCCTGTGCGGCGCCGGTTCCCTCACCGAAACCGCGCCGCCGTCCTCGGCCCCGTCCCGCGTACGCGCCCCCGGCGCGGCGTGCGCCGCCGCGCCGTGTGCCGCCCTCGCCGGTCCCGTCTCCCGGCCTCCCGTAGGCGCCGTACGGGCGCTCCTCGCGTCCCCCGTCTCCTTCCGCGCCGGCCCGGCCGCCGGCGTCACCGCTCCCCCGACCGGAGGGGGCGGGGGGCTCGTGGGTGTGCTCGGCCCACTCGGTGCGTCGTGTCATGCTCCGCTACTTCGCCGCCGCGGCCTTCGCCTTGGTGGCCTTGGCCGCCGGTGCGGGCACCGCCTTGGCGTCCGCCGCGGGAGCCGCCGCGGCCGCGTCCGTGCCCGGCTCGGCGGGGGCGGGCTCCGCCGGACGGACACCGACGCCCAGCTTCTCCTTGATCTTCCTCTCGATCTCGTTGGCGAGGTCGGGGTTGTCCTTCAGGAAGTTGCGGGCGTTCTCCTTGCCCTGGCCGAGCTGGTCGCCCTCGTACGTGTACCAGGCGCCGGCCTTACGGACGAAGCCGTGCTCCACGCCCATGTCGATCAGGCCGCCCTCGCGGCTGATGCCGTGGCCGTAGAGGATGTCGAACTCGGCCTGCTTGAAGGGCGGCGCGACCTTGTTCTTGACGACCTTGCAGCGAGTGCGGTTGCCGACCGCGTCCGTGCCGTCCTTCAGCGTCTCGATGCGGCGGATGTCGATGCGCACCGAGGCGTAGAACTTCAGCGCCCGGCCACCGGTCGTGGTCTCGGGTGAGCCGAACATCACACCGATCTTCTCGCGGAGCTGGTTGATGAAGATGGCGGTGGTCTTGGACTGGTTGAGCGCGCTGGTGATCTTCCGCAGGGCCTGGCTCATCAGACGGGCCTGCAGACCCACGTGGCTGTCGCCCATCTCGCCCTCGATCTCCGCGCGCGGGACGAGCGCGGCGACGGAGTCGATGACGATGAGGTCGAGGGCGCCGGAGCGGACCAGCATGTCCACGATCTCCAGGGCCTGCTCGCCGTTGTCCGGCTGGGAGAGGATCAGGTTGTCGATGTCGACGCCCAGCTTCTTCGCGTACTCGGGGTCGAGCGCGTGCTCGGCGTCCACGAACGCGACCTGGCCGCCGGCCTTCTGCGCGTTCGCCACGGCGTGCAGGGTGAGGGTCGTCTTGCCGGAGGACTCCGGGCCGTAGATCTCTACCACTCGGCCGCGCGGCAGGCCACCGACGCCGAGGGCCACGTCCAGCGCGGTGGATCCGGTCGGGATGACCTCGATGGGCTCGTTCGTCCGGTCACCCATGCGCATGACCGCGCCCTTGCCGAATTGCCGTTCAATCTGTGCGAGCGCGGCGTCGAGCGCCTTCTCGCGGTCGGTTCCTGCCATGGGTTCCACCCGGTTCGTTTGTGTCGATCGCTTCACGTCAAAGACGCTAACGCCTGCCACTGACAATGCGCCTCGACGCCCTCCGGCCTGTGGATAACTCGGGCACTTCGCCGCGAATCACACGGACGTTCCCTCCACCGAGCGTTCCGCCGGAGCTCCCATATGAACGGATGTTCGATTTTCGTGTCAAGCGGGCCACGCGGCACCGGTGTCACGTCGGTGCCATGCCGGTGCCCCCGTCAGCCGGAGGCCATTCCTCGGGCTGCCGGGCCACTCCTCCGCCGCCGCGGCCTCGCTCGGGGTCCAGGCCGTACGCGGCCGGCCGTCCGAGCAGCTCACGGCGGGAGGCCCGGACGAGGCGCCCTCCGGTGAAGCGCTCGTCGTCGGTCACCGCCGCCACGCACAGGGCCTCGGCCGGCGGCGGGGACCCGATCCACGGCGGGGCGGCCTCCCCTCTACTCCCCCGGACGTACGGTCGCCGCCTTCGGCCGGAGGACGACCGGGCGGCGTCCCGCCACGAGGCTGGTGGCATGGCAATCCTCGAGTCCAGCGGCCGGACCGCCGCCGTCGCCCCACGCCCGGTCGAGCGCCTCTGCTACGCGATCGGCGCCCTGCTCGTCCTGTCGGGGCTGGCGCACCTGGCGGTGTTCGCCGTCGACGGCGGCCCCTGGTACGGCCCGGTCTCCTGGCGCAAGCCCGTCACCTTCGGGCTGTCCTTCGGCCTGACCCTGGCCGCGCTCACCTGGGTCACGTCATGGGTGCGCCTCGGTGTCCGGGCCCGTACCGTCCTGCTCGCCGTCCTCGCCGTCGACTGCGTGGTGGAGGTGGCCGGGATCACGCTCCAGGCATGGCGCCGGGTGCCCTCGCACCTCAACATGGAGACCCCTTTCGACACGGCGGTCGCCATGTCCCTCGCGGTGGGCGGCGGTGTTCTGGTCGCCGTCCTGTCGGCCTTCGCCCTGGCCGCCTTCCGGCACCGCCCGTCCGGACCGGAGGGCATGGCCCCCGCCGTGCGCGCGGGCTTCGCGCTCCTCCTCGTGGCCCTGCTCTCCGGCGCCGCGATGATCGCCCACGGCGTCCTGCTGACCCGCACGGGACACCAGGAGGCGGCCTACCGGTCGACCGCCCCGCTCAAGCCGCTGCACGGGGTCGGCCTGCACGCGGTGCTGGTGCTGCCGGCCGTGGCCCGGCTGCTGTCCCGCACCACGTGGAGCGCCACGGTGCGGCGCCGCACCGTGGGCGCGGCGATCGCCTGCTGCACGGTGGCCGTCCTGGCGGCGGGGCTGTGGGCGCTCGTCAGCCCCTGACCACCCCGCCGAGACCGCGGACCCCTTGGCCGCGCCGAGGGCGCGCGGTCACGCCTCTCCCCGAGGTCCGGTTCCCCGCCTGGCCGCCCAGAGCCGGCGCAGCCCCCGGGAGACCCCGCCCGGCGGACGCCGGTTGCGGTGCCCGTGGACGCGCGGGTCGTCCGTGACGTCGTACCGCTTCACATAGGCCCCCAGGAACGCCTGGAGCGTGGCGATCGCCGGGATGGCGACCAGCGCGCCGACGGCGCCGAGCAGGGCGGTGCCCGCGATGACCGAGCCGAACGCGACGGCGGGGTGGATGTCCACGGACCGCGCGGTCAGCTTCGGCTGCAGCATGTAGTTCTCGAACTGCTGGTACACCACCACGAACCCCAGCACCCACAGCGCGTACCAGGGGTCGACGGTGAACGCGATCAGCATGGGCAGGGCGCCCGCCAGGTACGTGCCGATGGTCGGGATGAACTGCGAGACGAGGCCGACCCAGACGGCGAGCACGGGCGCGTAGGGGATCTCCAGGGCCTGCAGCAGGACGTAGTGCGCCGCGCCCGAGATCAGTGCCATGAGGCCGCGCGAGTACAGGTAGCCGCCGGTCTTGTCGACCGCTATCTCCCAGGCGCGCAGCACCTCCGCCTGCCGCGCCGGCGGCAGCACCGAGCACAGGCCACGCCGCAGCCGGGGCCCGTCGGCCGCGAAGTAGAACGAGAACAGGGTGATCGTCAGCAGTCTGAACAGGCCGCCCAGCACCTGCGCGGAGACGTCCAGCACGCCGGTGGCGCTGTTCTGCACGTACTTCCGCAGCCAGTCGGAGTGCACCAGGTTGTTCTGGACGTCGACCCGTCTGAGCTCGGTGTGGAAGGTCGTGTTCGTCCACTGGATGAGCGAGTCCAGGTATTCCGGGAAGCCCTCGATGATCTTGATGATCTGCCCGGCGAGCATCGAGCCCAGCAGGGCGACGAACCCCGCGGTCAGGAGCAGCAGACAGAGGAAGACCAGGAAGGTGGCCAGTCCCCGGCGCAGGCCGTGGGAGGCCATCCAACTCACCGCGGGCTCTATGGCGAGCGCGAGGAAGAACGCGATCAGAATGTTGATCAGCAGTCCCGTGAGCTGGTGGAAGGCCCAGCTGCCGAGCTGGAAGGCGGCGATCAGGGCCAGCGCCAGCACCATCGCCCGGGGCAGCCAGCGCGGCATGCGGGCGGGACGCCCGGCCGCGCCCTCGGGCGGGGGTCCGGGCGGCCGGGGCGGGTCGGTCGGCGCCGGGTGCGGGGGGACCTGCGCGGTCTCGTCAGTCGGGGCCACGGGGCAAGTCTCGCCTACTCCACCGACAACCCGGTCACCGCCCGTCCCTGTCGTGACCCGGGACACACCGCACGGCGCCGGGGAAGGGCGCGAGCCGCCGGTGTCGCCCGCCGGGCGGGGCTCAGCGCCGCTCCTGCGGGACGTCCATGGCGGTGCACACCACGCGCCACACGTCCTTGGCGTCCCAGCCCGCGTCCAGCGCCTCGTGGACCGTGCGGCCGCCGAGTTCCGTCATCACGTGGTCGCGCGCGAAGGTGTCGGCGTAGCCCGCACCGAAGTGCTCCGACATCCGCTGCCAGAAAACCGTCAACCGCATGGCACCAGTATCCCGCTCCCGGGGAGCGCCCCGGCAGGGCTCCCGGGCCGGGTCAGCCCGTCATCGCCCGCACCCCCGCCGTGACGACCACGGCGGCGGCGATCACCAGCAGGAAGGGGGCGCGCAGCACCAGGGCGACCGCTGCCGCGGCGAGCCCGGCCGCGCGGGCGTCCAGGACGAGCGCACGGCCGTCGGCGAAGGTCTGCTGGGCCGTGAGGGCGGCCAGCAGGGCGACGGGCAGCAGGGCGGCCAGCCGCCGCACGAGGGGCCGCTCCAGGACCCCCTGGGGCACCAGCAGACCGGCGAGCTTGACGACATAGGCGCCGACCGCGGTCGCCGCGATCGCGAACCAGACGGTCACCGCTCCTCCCCTCCCGGCCGTGCGGCCTTCCGCCGGCCCTTCAGGAAGAGCACCAGCGGGGCGGCGAGCGCCGCGGCCAGCACCGGTACGCCGGCGGGCAGGACGGGCAGCAGCCCGAGCCCCAGCAGCACGGCGAGGCCGGCCACGACGCGCTCGGTGGTGGTTCGCAGCATGGGGGCGAGCAGCGCGAGGAAGACGGCCGGACCCGCGGCGTCGAGTCCCCACGCGTCGGTGTCGCCGATCGCCTCCGCGCCCAGGGCGCCGAGCAGCGTGGTCAGGTTCCACAGCACGTAGAGGCTGAGGCCGGTGACCGTGAAGCCGAGCCGGGCGGCCCGCCGGGAGGGCTGGGCGAGCGAGACGGCGGTCGTCTCGTCGATGACCCAGTGGGCGGCGAACGGACGCACCACGCGGGGCAACGCCAGCAATTGCGAGAGCCGCAGCCCGTAGAAGGCGTTGCGCACGCCGAGGAAGAAGGCCCCGGCGGCGGCGGTGAGCGGGTTGCTCCCGGCCGCGAGGGCGCCCACCAGGGCGAACTGGGAGGCTCCGGTGAACACCAGGAGGCTGAGTACGCAGGTCTGCGCGAGGGTCAGGCCGCTGCCGGCCGAGGTCACTCCGAAGGCGAACCCGGAGAGTCCGACGGCGATCCCGACGCCCAGGGCGTCCCGAACCACGGCCGCGTCGGGCTTCCCGTCCGCCTCCGCCGCCGTCGCCCCCGCCGTCCCCGCTCCTTCGTCCGCGAAAGCTGTCTGTTCTGCCACCCGTCCCACGCTACGAAGCGCGCGGCCCGGAATCTTGTATGTTCTTGCGCTCCCGCCGGTACGCCCCCGGCGGAACCCCGACGATCCGGGTGAAGTGCCGGCCGAGGTGCGGCTGGTCGGTGAAGCCGACGGCGACGGCCGCCTCGGCGGGCGGGACACCGGCGTCCAGCAGCCGGCGGGCCGCGCGCACCCGCGCGTCGGTGAGCCAGGTGTGCGGCGGCATCCCATAGGCCTCGCGGAAGGCCCGCAGCAGCGCGAAGGGACCCGTTCCCAGCTCGGCGGCGAGTCGGTCCAGGCTCGGCGGCTCGGCCATCCGCTCCTCCAGCACGGCACGCGCGCGTGCCGCCAGCCGGGCGCCCGCCGTCCGCACGGTCCGCCGCGGCAGGGTTCCGCCGTTCCGCCGGAGCAGGCGCGTCACGGCAACCCGCAGCAGGGTGTCGGCGGCCAGCGGGTTGCCCTCCTCGGCCGCGCGCAGCACCTCGTGGACCAGTCCGGCCGCGTAGGGGTCGTGCAGCACGGGGCTGACGAAGCCGGGGGTGCCGCGGAGCGCGGTCGTCTCCGCGGCGATGTCCGCCACGAGGTCCGGCGAGGGGTAGACGGCGCCGTACCGCCAGCCCTCGGGCACTCCGGCGCGGCCGGTGTGCGGGGTGTCGGGGTTGACCAGGGCGAGCGCGCCGCTGCCCGCGTACTGGTCGCTGCCGCCGTGGTGGAAGACCTCGACGCCGGAGGAGATCGCGGCGATGACGAACTCCTCGTGGGTGTGGCGCACGAACCGCTTCTCCACGTAGCGGGCGCGCAGCAGGTCGACGCCCGGCAGTTCCTCGTACCGCCAGTGCCGTGCCCGCTCCTCGCCACCCGCCATGCCTCCATTGTCCGCCGTGTGCCGGACACCGCGCGCGCCCCGGGTGGGGGGCGGCCCCCGGCCGACCCGGTGGCGGCCGAAGCCGCAGGTCACGCGCATTGTCAGTGGGGCAGGGCACCATGGACCCATGGTCAGCTCCGCCCATCGAGCCCTGGACGGCTTCTCGCCCGCGACCCGCGGCTGGTTCACGGGGGCGTTCCCCGCGCCCACCTCGGCCCAGGCCGGCGCGTGGCAGGCCCTCGCGCAGGGTTCGGACGTCCTCGTCGTCGCCCCCACCGGCTCCGGCAAGACGCTGGCCGCCTTCCTCGCCGCGCTCGACCAGCTCGCCTCCGCCCCGCCCCCGGCCGAACCCCGCAAGCGCTGCCGGGTGCTGTACGTCTCCCCGCTGAAGGCCCTCGCGGTCGACGTCGAGCGCAATCTCCGCAGCCCTCTGACCGGCATCCGGCACGAGGCGCTGCGGCTCGGCCTGCCCGAGCCGGAGGTCAAGGTCGGCATCCGCTCCGGCGACACCCCGGCCGCCGAACGCCGCGCCCTGGCGACGCGCCCGCCGGACATCCTGATCACCACCCCCGAGTCGCTGTTCCTGATGCTCACCTCCGCCACGCGGGACGCCCTGACCGGCGTGGAGACGGTGATCCTGGACGAGGTGCACGCGGTCGCGGGCACCAAGCGCGGCGCACACCTCGCGCTGTCCCTGGAGCGGCTGGACGAACTGCTGCCGCGCCCCGCCCGCCGCATCGGCCTGTCGGCCACCGTCCGCCCGGTGGACGAGGTGGCCCGCTTCCTCTCGCCGCACCGCAAGGTGGAGATCGTCCAGCCGGAGTCCGGCAAGGAGTTCGACCTGTCGGTCGTCGTCCCCGTCGAGGACCTCGCCGAGCTGGGCGGCTCCCCCGTGGCCGAGGGCAACGAGGGCGCCGAACGCCCCTCCATCTGGCCGCACGTGGAGGAGCGCATCACCGACCTGGTGCAGGCGCACCGCTCGACGATCGTCTTCGCCAACTCGCGCCGCCTCGCCGAGCGCCTGTGCAACCGGCTCAACGAGATCGCCTACGAACGCGCCACCGGCGAGCCCCTGGACGAACACCACTCCCCCGCCGAGCTGATGGGCAACTCCGGCGCGGCCCAGGGAGCGCCCCCGGTCCTCGCGCGCGCCCACCACGGCTCGGTCTCCAAGGAGCAGCGCGCCCTGGTGGAGGAGGACCTCAAGGCGGGCCGGCTGCCCGCGGTGGTGGCCACCTCGAGCCTGGAACTGGGCATCGACATGGGCGCGGTGGACCTCGTGATCCAGGTGGAGTCGCCGCCCTCGGTGGCCTCCGGGCTGCAGCGCGTGGGCCGCGCCGGCCACCAGGTGGGCGCGGTCTCCACCGGCGTGGTCTTCCCCAAGTACCGGGGCGACCTGGTGCAGGCGGCGGTGGTCACCGAACGGATGCGCACGGGCTCCATCGAGTCGCTGCGCGTCCCCGCCAACCCGCTGGACGTGCTCGCGCAGCAGCTCGTCGCCATGGTGGCGCTGGACACCTGGCAGGTCGACGACCTGCTGGCCCTGGTCCGCCGCGCGGCCCCCTTCGCCTCGCTGCCGGAATCGGCGTTCACGGCGGTCCTGGACATGCTCGCGGGCCGCTATCCCTCGGACGCCTTCGCCGAACTGCGCCCCCGCGTGGTGTGGGACCGCGTGGCGGGCACCGTCACCGGCCGCCCCGGCGCCCAGCGCCTGGCCGTCACCTCCGGGGGCACGATCCCGGACCGCGGACTCTTCGGCGTCTTCCTCGCCGGAGCCGATCCCAAGAAGGGCGGCGGCCGGGTCGGCGAACTCGACGAGGAGATGGTCTACGAGTCGCGGATCGGCGACGTGTTCACGCTCGGCACGAGTTCCTGGCGCATCGAGGACATCACCCGCGACCGGGTCCTGGTCTCCCCCGCCCCCGGCGTCCCGGGCCGGTTGCCGTTCTGGAAGGGCGACCAGCTGGGCCGGCCACTGGAACTGGGCCGCGCGCTGGGCGCGTTCCTGCGCGAGGTGAGCGCGCTGTCCGAGGAGGACGCCCGGTTGCGGCTGCTGACGGCGGGACTCGACGCCTGGGCGGCCGACAACGTGCTCTCCTACCTCGCGGAGCAGCGCGAGGCCTGCGGTCACGTCCCGGACGACCGCACGATCGTCGTGGAGCGGTTCCGCGACGAGCTGGGCGACTGGCGGGTCGTGGTGCACTCCCCCTTCGGGGCGCAGGTCCACGCCCCCTGGGCGCTCGCGCTCGGCGCCCGGCTCTCCGAGCGGTACGGCATGGACGCCCAGGTCATGCACGCCGACGACGGCATCGTGCTGCGCCTGCCCGACGCCGATCTGATGGGCCTGGACCTGCTGGACGGGGAACCCTCGGCGACCGGCACGGCCCACGAGGCCGATCAGGCGCCCGTGGGCGCCTCGGACGTCCTGTTCGACAAGGGCGAGGTGGACCAGGTCGTCACCGACCAGGTCGGCGGCTCCGCCCTCTTCGCCTCCCGGTTCCGCGAGTGCGCCGCCCGCGCGCTGCTGCTGCCGCGCCGCAGCCCCGGCCGGCGCACCCCCCTGTGGCAGCAGCGTCAACGCGCGGCCCAACTGCTGCAGGTGGCGAGCGAATACGGATCGTTCCCGATCGTCCTGGAGGCGGTCCGCGAATGCCTCCAGGACGTGTTCGACGTCCCCGGGCTCACCGAACTCATGGGCGACATCGAGTCCCGCAAGGTGCGCCTGGTCGAGGTGACCACCCCGGAGCCCTCCCCCTTCGCGCGCTCCCTGCTGTTCGGCTACGTCGCCCAGTTCCTCTACGAGGGGGACTCTCCGCTCGCCGAACGGCGCGCCGCCGCCCTGTCGCTGGACTCCCGGCTGCTGGCCGAACTGCTCGGCCAGGCCGAGCTGCGCGAACTCCTCGACGCGGAGGTGCTCACCGAGCTGGAGCGGGAGCTGCGGTGGCTCACCGAGGACCGCCGCGTCAAGGACGCCGAGGGCGTCGCCGACCTGCTGCGGCTGCTGGGCCCGCTCACCGACGCGGAACTCGCCGAGCGGGGCGCCGCCCCCGAATGGGCACCCGAACTGGCCGCGTCCCGGCGGGCCATCCGGGTACGCATCGGCGGCGCCGAGCACTGGGCCGCGGTGGAGGACGCCGGCCGGCTGCGCGACGCGCTCGGCACCGCGCTGCCCGTGGGCGTGCCCGAGGCGTTCACCGAGCCGGTGAAGGACCCCCTCGGTGACCTCCTCGCCCGCTACGCCCGCACCCACGGCCCGTTCACCTCGGCCGCGGCCGCAGCCCGCTTCGGCCTGGGCACCGCCGTCACCGAGGGCGCGCTGCAGCGGCTGGCGGCGAGCGGCCGGGTCGTGCAGGGCGAGTTCCACCCGGCGGGCATCGGCCAGGAGTGGTGCGACGCGACGGTGCTGCGCCGGCTGCGGCGCCGCTCGCTGGCCGCGCTGCGGCACGAGCTGGAGCCGGTGCCGCCCGCCGCGCTGGCGCAGTTCCTGCCGCAGTGGCAGCACGTCGGCGGCGGGCACGGCCTGCGCGGTATCGACGGACTGGTGCGCGCCATCGAGCAGTTGCAGGGGGCGTCCGTGCCGGCGTCCGCCCTGGAGAAGCTCGTCCTGCCCTCCCGCGTCGCCGGTTACGCGCCCGCGATGCTCGACGAACTGACCGCCGCGGGCGAGGTGGTGTGGGCCGGCGCGGGCGCCCTGCCCGGCAAGGACGGCTGGGTCTCCCTCTACCTGGCCGACGCGGCTCCCCTGCTGCTGCCCCCACCCCACCCCCTCGAACTGTCCGCGCTCCACCAGTCGGTGCTCGACACGCTCTCCGGCGGCTACGGCCTGTTCTTCCGTCAGATCGCCGACCAGGTCCGCGCCACCACCCACCCCGAGGCCACCGACCCCCAACTGGCCGACGCGATCTGGGACCTGGCCTGGTCGGGGCGGCTCACCAACGACACGCTGGCACCGATGCGCTCCCTCCTCGGTTCCGGCCGCACCGCGGGCTCCACGGCACACCGCGCCAAGCGCTCCGTCCCGCGCGGACGGTACGGCTCCCTGACAGCCTCCGCACGCCCCCAGTCGCGCACGGGCCCGCCCACGGTCGCGGGCCGCTGGTCGCTGCTCCCCTCACCGGAGGCGGACCCCACCGTGCGTGCCCACGCGCTCGCCCGCACCCTCCTCGACCGGCACGGGGTGGTGACCCGAGGCGCGGTCGGCGCCGAGGGCGTCGAGGGCGGCTTCTCCGCGGTGTACCGCGTCCTGTCCGCCTTCGAGGACAGCGGCCAGGCCCGCCGCGGCTATGTGGTCGAGGGGCTCGGCGCGGCACAGTTCGCGATGGACGGCGCGGTGGACCGGCTGCGCGCGGTGGCCAACGCCCGCGAACGCGGCGGAACACCAGCCGCCCCGACGGGCGCGGCCACCGGCTCGGTCGCCGGTGAGGGCTTCCTCGACGCCTTCGACACCCCCTACGACGGCGAGGGCGACGCGGGCGGGCCGGTGGACACGGACGATCCCTGGTCCGCCCCCGGCTACGGCGGCCCGCGCTCCGGCACGGGCGGCGGCGGTCCGGCACGGCAGCCGGGTCCCCCCGGTTCCCCGCCCGGCCACGGGCGCGGCCGCTCCGCCGGCGGCCGGAGCCGGGCGGTCGTCCTGGCCGCGGCGGATCCGGCGAACGCCTTCGGCGCGGCACTGTCCTGGCCCGAGCCGCCGGAGGGCGCCGGGCACAAGCCGGGCCGGAAGGCCGGTTCCCTGGTGGTCCTGGTCGACGGCGAGCTGACGCTCTACATGGAGCGCGGGGGGAAGACCCTCCTCGCCTGGCCCGCGGCACCGGACACCGCGCCACGGGACGACCCCCGTCTGCCCGCCGCCGCGGAGGCGCTGTCCGCCGCCGCCCGCGCCGGCTCCCTCGGCACCCTCACCGTCGAACGCATCAACGGCGTCGCCGCCCTCACGTCTGACTGGGGCACCCTGCTGGAGACCTCGGGCTTCGTGGCCACCCCGAGGGGCCTGCGCATCAGAGCCTGAGGCGACCGCGGAGAAACCCGGCGGCGAGCCCGTGCCTCCTCGGGTGCGGGCGGAGCAGCCCCGCCCGGGCGCGGGCCCGGCCCACGGGGTACGGCGCCCCCCGAGGTCGAGGGGGGGGGCGAAGCCCCTGGTGGACGGACCCCCGATGGGGGCAAGGGCAGGGGCGGGGAGGGTGGTCCCCCTCCCGCCCGCCACCGTGTCACCCTGTACCCATGCCCGAAGGCGACACCGTCCATCAGGCCGCGGCCCGGCTGCACACCGCCCTCGCGGGCAGGCGGCTGACCCGGTTCGACCTCCGCGTCCCCCGGTTCGCCACCTCCGACCTCACCGGCCACACCGTCCTGGACGTCACCCCCCGCGGCAAGCACCTGCTCACCCGCATCGAGGGCGGCTACACCCTCCACTCCCATCTGCGCATGGACGGCGCGTGGAAGCTGTACGCGCCCGGCAAGCGCTGGACCGGCGGCCCCGCCCACCAGATCCGCGCGATCCTCGGCACCGAGGAGCGCACGGCCGTCGGCTACCGCCTGCCCGTCCTCGAGCTCCTGCGCACCGAGGACGAGTCCCGCGCGGTGGGCCATCTGGGCCCGGACCTGCTCGGCCCCGACTGGGACCCGGACACGGCCCTCGCCCACCTCCTGCGCGAGCCCACGCGCCCCCTCGGCGAGGCCCTGCTCGACCAGCGCAATCTCGCCGGCATCGGCAATGTCTTCAAGAGCGAGCTGTGCTTCCTGCTGCGGGCCACCCCCTGGCTCCCGCTGGGCGAGCTGCCCCCCGGTCACCTCGCCGCGCTGCCCGCGCTCGCGCGGAAGGTCCTGGAGGCCAACCGCGAGCGCCCCGTCCGCAACACCACCGGCCGCCGCGAGCAGCCCCTGTTCGTGTACGGCCGCGCGGGACGGCCCTGTCTGCGCTGCGGCACCCGCATCCGGCTGGCCGACCAGGGCGACGGCTCCCGCGAGCGGCCCACGTACTGGTGCCCCGTGTGCCAATCGGGCCCGGCGCCCGCCCCCGCTCCCCGTACGGTCACTCGGCGCTCGTAGAGGGTCCTGCCTCCCCCTCGGCCGTGCGGCGGCCCGGCTCCCCCTCGTCACGCCGCCGCACGGCCGATGCCCAGCCTCCGCCACCGCCAGGGTTCCCCCCATCGGTCCGGCCCGCCGCGCGGGCCTTCGGCACACAGTGCACCGGCAGCAGGCTGAGCCCCCACCCCCCGGTGGCGACCGCCCCCTCCAGCAGTCCCGGTTCGGGTGCCAGGACGAGCCGCAGCAGTCCCCACCACCACAGCCCGCCGAGCGCCAGCGCCACCCCCCAGCGCGCCGCGCGCCCGGTCATGGCCGCCACCTGCCGCCAGACGCTAGCCGCCCGTCACACGGGAGGGGGAGGGCGCACCGACGGCACACGGGCGCACCGCCACGGCCGGTCGTGCCGTCACCGCACACCCACGGTGCGCGCACGGCACCTCCCGCACCGGTCGGGTCCGTCCGGATCATCCCTCCACCTTGACCGCCCAGCCGTACCCCGGCAAACGCACCCGCGCGCCGGGCGGCCGAGCGCCATGGCATGCGAAAACCCCGGTGGGGAGTTCCGTACTGAACCGGAACTCCCCACCGGGGCTCGTCATGTCGCGCGGGACAGCGCGTCAGGCGGCGACCACGTCCACCGCTTCGCTGGGTGCCTTGATCGTGACCCGTTCCGGCGGGACGCCGGCGACGGACACGGAATTGAGCATGGGACGACGCACCGAAGCGGGCACCGGTTCGGTGACCGCGGCCGACGCCGCCAGCTCGGCGAGCGCGAGTTCGTCACTCACCTCGCGCATCAACTCGGACATCCGTACGTCCAACGCGTCGCAGATCGCGGAGAGCAGTTCGGAGGAAGCCTCCTTCTGCCCCCGCTCCACCTCGGAGAGATAACCGAGCGAGACTCGGGCGGAGGAGGAGACTTCGCGCAGAGTACGGCCCTGGCGCTGGCGCTGCCGACGCAGCACGTCACCCAGTAGGCGACGGAGCAGAATCATCGGTGGCTCCCTCCTCGGACCGCGTAACCGCATCCTTCACGCCCCACCGTACCGCCTCGCGCCGCGGCCGTGCGGGGAGCGCTGTCGTGTTCACTCAGGGCTGCAAACATCAAGTCCCCCCGTTCCGTTCCGTATCCTGTGCCCGCTCATTCCCGGTCTGTTCGCCCGCGAGCTCCTCCAGGAGGAGTGCGAGTACGCTCCGTACACTCTCCATACGAATTTCCGTACGGTCACCGTTCAACCGCAGCGACACCACTTTCTCGCCACCAGGTTCTCCGAAAACTGTCTCGAAGGGGCCGTCGACGGCCACGTAGACCGTGCCGACAGGTTGTCCGTCCTGGGGTTCGGGGCCGGCCACACCGGTCGTGGCGATTCCCCAGTCCGCGCCCAGCAGTCGGCGTACGCCGGCCGCCATCTGGGCCGCGACCTGCGGATCCACCGCACCGCGTTCGGCCAGTAGGGTGCCCTCGACTCCGAGGACGTCCCGCTTCACGTCGGTGGCGTACGCGGTGACCGAACCGCGGAAGGCCTTCGAGGCCCCCGGCACGGACGCGATCTCCGCGGCCACCAGACCGCCGGTCAGCGACTCGGCGACGGCGAGCGTCTCGCCCCTCACCGTGAGTAGTCGCAGCACTTCGGCGGCCCCGGACGTCACCCTCGCGCCTCTTCCAACGCGGCCCGGCGCTCGGCGATTCCCCGGCGGCGCAGCACAATGGCCTGTCTCACGTAGTCGAGCCCGGTCACCACCGTCAGAACGACCGCCGCGGCCATCACCCAGAACCGCAGGGAGGCGAGCCATCCGGTGAGGACGAGCACGTACATGCCGACGGCCACGCCCTGAGTGAGGGTCTTCAGCTTGCCGCCGCGGCTCGCGGGGATGACGCCGTAGCGGATGACGAGGAATCTCAGCAGGGTGATGCCGAGTTCGCGGCCGAGGATGACCGCCGTCACCCACCAGGGCAGGTCGCCGAGGGCGGACAGGCAGATGAGTGCCGCTCCCATGATCGCCTTGTCCGCGATGGGATCGGCGATCTTGCCGAAGTCGGTGACCAGGTCGTACGTACGCGCGAGGTGCCCGTCGAACAGGTCCGTGATCATGGCGACGGCGAAGGCCGCCCAGGCGAAGGAGCGCCAGGCCGGGTCGTGGCCGCCGTTCCCGAGCATCAGCGCGACGAAGCCCGGCACGAGGAGCAGGCGGAGCATGGTGAGCAGGTTGGCCACGTTCCAGACGCTCGCCTGGTCGACCGCCGCGGCGCCGATCTTCCCGCCCCGCACCGCCCGCGCGCCCTCACGCGGCCCGGCCCCGGGCTGCACGGCCGTGGTCCCCTCGCCCGCACCGGAGTCCCGCACGCTCGCGCGCGCGACATCCGCCGCCGTCGCTCCGGGGGCCTCGGAGGCGGGAGCCGTCCCACGGGCGCCGGAAGGGCCGCCCGCCGCGGATGCCGGGACTCCGGTCATCTGCCCGCCTCCTTGGTACATCCCGGGGAGCCCGGGAGCGGCTCGGCCACCAGGTCGACGCCCTCGGCCCCGACCACCTTCGCCTCGACCATACGGCCGGCGTCCAGACCCTCGCCGCCCGTCAGCCGCACCTGGCCGTCCGTCTCGGGCGCCTGGTGCGCGGCGCGGCCGTGCACGCCGTCCTCGTCGACGGACTCCACGAGCACGTGCACGGTCGATCCGAGGCGCTCGTCGGCGCGCTGCGCGACCAGTTCCTCCGCGAGCCGGGAGACCCGGTCCAGCCGCTCGGCCACGGTGTCCGCGTCGAGCTTGTTCTCGTACGTGGCGGCTTCCGTGCCGTCCTCGTCGGAGTACCCGAAGACGCCGATCGCATCCAGGCGGGCGCCGTTCAGGAATCTCTCCAGTTCGGCGAGGTCGGCCTCCGACTCGCCGGGGAAGCCCACGATGAAGTTGGAGCGCACACCGGCCTCGGGGGCCTTGTTCCTGATGGTGTCGAGCAGTTCCAGGAAGCGGTCGGTGTCGCCGAAGCGCCGCATCGCGCGCAGCACGCCGGGCGCGGAGTGCTGGAAGGAGAGGTCGAAGTAGGGGGCGACCTTGGGGGTGGAGGTCAGCACGTCGATCAGGCCGGGGCGCATCTCGGCGGGCTGGAGGTAGCTGACGCGCACCCGCTCGATGCCGTCGACCTCGGCGAGTTCGGGCAGCAGGGACTCCAGGAGCCGGATGTCGCCGAGGTCCTTGCCGTAGGAGGTGTTGTTCTCGGAGACGAGCATGACCTCCTTGACGCCCTGCTCGGCCAGCCAGCGCGTCTCGTTCAGCACGTCGCTCGGGCGGCGGGAGATGAAGGAGCCGCGGAAGGAGGGGATGGCGCAGAAGGAGCAGCGGCGGTCGCAGCCGGAGGCGAGCTTCACGGAGGCGACCGGCGCGCCGCCGAGCCGGCGGCGCAGCGGTGCCCGCGGCCCGGAGGCGGGGGCGAGACCTTCGGGGAGGTCGACGGGGCCGTGCCCGGGGAGGGCGACGGCGGTGCCGGCCTCCTGGCGCTCGGCGGGGCTGATCGGCAGCAGCTTGCGCCGGTCGCGCGGGGTGTGCGCGGCGTGGATGCCGCCGGAGAGGATGGTCTGCAGGCGGTCGGAGATGTCGGCGTAGTCGTCGAAGCCGAGGACGCCGTCGGCCTCGGGCAGGGCCTCGGCGAGTTCCTTGCCGTACCGCTCGGCCATGCAGCCGACGGCCACGACGGCCCGGGTTCTGCCGTGGTCCTTGAGGTCGTTGGCCTCGAGGAGGGCGTCGACGGAGTCCTTCTTGGCGGCGTCGACGAATCCGCAGGTGTTGACGACGGCGACGTCCGCGTCCTCGGCGTCCTCTACGAGCTGCCAGCCGTCCGCCTCCAAACGGCCTGCGAGCTCCTCCGAGTCCACCTCGTTACGGGCGCAGCCGAGAGTGACGAGTGCGACGGTACGGCGTTCAGGCATGGGCTCAAGACTACTTCGTCCCGCCGACATCCCACGTCGACGGGGTTGGCCCTGTCGGTACCCCCTTGCCGGATCCTCCCGGCCCGGGTGGGGCGCCGCGGACCCGGCCCGGTCATCCGGCCTCGGGGTCGCCCTTGGTGTAGGTCAGCCGCTGGACCTGGCCGGCCCGGAAATCGTCCTTGATCTCCTTGCCGTTGACGTGGAGCCGTACCGCGCCCGCATCGCCGAGGACGAGGTCGACCCGCTCCTTGTCCTGGAAGGTCTGCGAGTCGCCCTTCTCCAGGGTGCCGTCGAAGAGGGTGCGGCCGTTGTGGTCCTTGGCCGATATCCAGCTCCGGCCGTCGGTGGCGCTCACCTTGACGGTCACCTTGTCCTGCGGGGCCGCCGCGATGGCGCTGTCCGTGGGGTCGGGCTTGGGGTCGGCGGGCTTGCCGGACTTGGGGGTGGCGGACTTGGCGGGCTTGCTCGCGGTGGCGGTGGCCCCGCCGGCGACCTTGGCCTCGGTGCCGCCCTCGTCGTCACCGCCGCTGAACAGGGTGAAGCCGACGAAGCCGATGACCGCGACGATCGCGGCGACCATGGCAGCGGTCCAGTTGGGCCCGCGGCGTTCGGGGCGGATCCGCTCGGCCTCGAAGAGCGGGGCGGCCGGGGTCGGCGCGGGGCGCCCGCCGTGTTCCTCGGCGAACTGCTCGAGCAGGGGTCCGGGATCGAGGTGGACGGCGCGCGCCAGGGTGCGCAGGTGCCCGCGCGCGTAGACGTCGCCGCCGCAGGGCGCGAAGTCGTCCCGCTCGATCGCGTGCACGATGGTGGTGCGCACCCGGGTGGCGTTGCTTATCTCGTCGACGGTCAGACCGGCGTCGATGCGTGCCCTGCGCAGGGCGGTGCCGATCGAGGGACGGTCGGCGGCACGGGTGGCCTCGTGGTCGTCGCCGGAACCGCCCTCGCCGAAGGATGCGTCTTCGACCGGGCGTGCGTCCTTGGAGGGGTTGTCGTCAGGGGAGTTGCCGATGGACACGGGGGCGCCTTTCGAGGGTGTAGCCACCTGTGCTGGAAGCTCAGTCTAGGGGGGGTGCGAAAGGGTGGGGCAACCGGGCGGTAGGACTTTGTACGCCATCGGAATGGCCGGTCGTCCCGACGCCGGGAGGTCTTTCCTACCCCCCTCAACTTGACGTACGCGCAAGGAGAAGGGTTGCTCACGGATCACTTACGGGTGGGTCACGTTCCCGTTGCCGTGACCCACCGTGGCACCCCGTCCTACTCCCCGCTCTCCCCGCGGATCACCGCGAGCACGCCGTCCAGTTCGTCCGCCTTCACGAGGACGTCGCGCGCCTTGGAGCCCTCGCTCGGGCCGACGATGTTGCGCGACTCCATGAGGTCCATCAGCCGGCCCGCCTTGGCGAAGCCGACGCGCAGCTTGCGCTGGAGCATG
This sequence comes from Streptomyces griseoaurantiacus, assembly GCA_014656015.1. Classification (GTDB taxonomy): domain Bacteria; phylum Actinomycetota; class Actinomycetes; order Streptomycetales; family Streptomycetaceae; genus Streptomyces; species Streptomyces griseoaurantiacus. Next base: position 287,336 of record BNBP01000002.1, read on the forward strand.
GACGTGGATCCGAACTGGGTGGAGACGACCAGCTCGGCCGCCTGGCAGAGCAGGTCGAGGTCGTCGCCGATGTCCTCGTCGATCTCCTTCTTCTGCTTGCTGCCGACGGTGACGTCGTCCCTGAAGACGGGCGCCATCTGGTCCTTGCAGTGCCGTACGACGGCCGCGACCTCCTCCTCGGTGACGAAGGCGCCCTGCATGCGGGTGGGCTTGTTCGCGCCCATCGGCAGGAAGAGCCCGTCACCCTTGCCGATCAGCTTCTCGGCGCCGGGCTGGTCGAGGATGACGCGGGAGTCGGCGAGGGAGGAGGTGGCGAAGGCGAGCCGCGAGGGCACGTTCGCCTTGATCAGACCGGTGACGACGTCGACGGAGGGCCGCTGGGTGGCGAGCACCAGGTGGATGCCGGCCGCGCGGGCGAGCTGGGTGATCCGCACGATGGCGTCCTCGACGTCCCGGGGCGCGACCATCATCAGGTCGGCCAGCTCGTCGACGATCACCAGCAGGTACGGGTAGGGCTGCAGCTCGCGCTCGCTGCCCTCGGGCGGCTTGACCTTCCCCTCGCGCACCGCCCGGTTGAAGTCGTCGATGTGCCGGTAGCCGTAGGCGGCGAGGTCGTCGTAGCGCAGGTCCATCTCGCGCACGACCCACTGCAGTGCCTCGGCGGCCCGCTTGGGGTTGGTGATGATCGGCGTGATCAGGTGCGGAATGCCCTCGTAGGCGGTCAGTTCGACGCGCTTGGGGTCGACGAGGATCATCCGCACGTCCTCGGGCGTCGCCCGCATCATCACCGAGGTGATGAGGCAGTTGATGCACGAGGACTTGCCGGAGCCGGTGGCGCCGGCGACCAGCATGTGCGGCATCTTCGCCAGGGAGTGCATCACGTAGCCGCCCTCGACGTCCTTGCCGAAGGCGACCAGCATCGGGTCGTCGTCCTCCGCGGACTCCGCGAGCCGGAGCACGTCGCCGAGGTTGACCATCTCCCGGTCCGTGTTGGGGATTTCGATGCCGACCGCGGACTTCCCGGGAATGGGACTGATGATCCGCACGTCCGGACTGGCGACCGCGTACGCGATGTTCTTGGCGAGCGCGGTGATCCGCTCCACCTTGACGGCGGGGCCGAGGGCGACCTCGTACCGGGTGACCGTGGGACCGCGGGTGAAGCCGGTGACGCGGGCGTCGACCTTGAACTCGGTGAAGACATTGGTCAGGGCGGCCACTATGGCGTCGTTGGCCGCACTGCGGGACTTCCCCGGCCCGCCCCGCTCCAGCAGGTCCAGAGCGGGCAGCGCGTAGGTGATGTCGCCGGCGAGCTGCAGTTGTTCGGCGCGCGGCGGCAGTTCGCGGGGTTCCTGCGGGGACCTCTTGGTGAGGTCGGGGACGGCGGCGTCGTTCGGCGGCTGGGGAGCTTTGCCGGCCGGAAGCCGGTCCTGCCTCGGCTTCGCGTCGACGGGCTCCTTGGTGCGCGCGGCCGGAACGGGAGTGGTCTCCTCGTACGGCTCGCGGGGACCGCCGACGCCCTGGGTGAGGTCGGCGACGACCGGGGAGGGCGGCATGCCGTGCAGGACGGCGCCGTCGAGGGCGGCGGCCGCCGCCGCGGCGACGTCCACCGCGTCCATCGGGCGGCGCATGTCGGGCTGCGGCACGGCGGAACGCCTGGGGCGGCCGCGCCGCTTGGCGAGCGCCTCCTCCTCGGCCTCGGCCGGGCCCTGCGAGGCGGGGGCGGACCGGCGCCTGCGGGGGCGTGCGGGCACCTCGTCACGCCACTGCTCCTCGTACCGGCCCTCCGCGTACGCCCCTTCGGCTCCTTCGGCCGCGTCCATCGGGTCGACGAGGTCGTCCTCCGGGTCGGCCAGGATGCCGAGCTTGATCCCGAGCAGCCGCAGCCGCTGCGGGATCGCGGTCACCGGCGTCGCCGTCACCACGAGCAGCCCGAAGAACGTGAGCAGCACGAGCAGCGGCACGGCCAGGACCTCGCCCAGCATGTACGTCAGCGGAGTCGCCGCCCCCCAGCCGATGAGGCCGCCGGCGTCCCTTATCGCCTGCATGCCGCCGCTGCGGGCGGGCGAGCCGCAGGCGATGTGGACCTGGCCGAGCACCCCGATGGCGAGCGCGGACAGGCCGATGACGATACGGCCGTTGGCCTCCGGCTTCTCGGGATGCAGGATCAGGCGCACCGCGACCGCGCCGAGCAGTATCGGCACGAGCAGGTCCAGCCGCCCGAAGGCACCGGTCACCAGGATCTCGACCAGGTCGCCGACCGGACCCCGCAGGTTGGCCCAGGTGCCGGCGGCCACGATCAGCGCGAGCGAGAGGAGGAGCAGCGCGACGCCGTCCTTGCGGTGCGCCGGGTCGAGTCCCTTGGCGCCCCGCCCTATGCCGCGGAAGAGGGCGCCGACGGCGTGCGCGAGACCGAGCCAGAGGGCGCGCACGAGCCGGTACACGCCCGCGGTCGGGCTGGGGGCCGCCGCGGGCGCGGGCTTCTTCGCCGGGACCTTCTTGGCGGGCGCCTTCTTCGCCGCGGCCCTTTTCGCGACGGCCTTCTTCGCCGGAGCCTTCGCGGGAGCGACCGCCTTCTTCGCGGGCGGCTTCTTGGCTGCGGGACGTGGGGCCATGGGTGTGAGATTACCGTCGGAGACGGCAATGGACACGTGTGCCCACGGCTTCACCCGTTCGTGTCGCCCGTACCGGCAGGCCCTGCTGACACGGGATCACCATCCGTCCGGCGGGCGGTGCGGCCGCCGACGGGCGCCCCGCCCTCCGGCAGTCGCGTCCACCGGACGCTACGACACCGCCGTCGGTCCGCCGGAGGCGCCGGGTTCCAGCGCGTCCAGGGCGCGGCGCAGCCCCGTCAGCTTGCGTTCCAGATGAGCGGCGGTGGCCACCGCCGCCGCGTCGGCCGACTCGTCGTCGAGTTGCTTGGACAGCGCCTCGGCCTGTTCCTCGACCGCCGCAAGGCGCGCGGAGAGTTCGGCGAGGATGCCGGCCGCCTCCTTGCTGTCGCCGACCACGTCCTTGCCGGTTCCGCCACTGCCGTTGCTGCCGCCGTTCCCCTCCAACTGGAGGCGCAGCAGCGCGGCCTGCTCCTTGAGCTGGCAGTTCTTCATGTAGAGCTCGACGAAGACCGAGACCTTCGCGCGCAGCACCCACGGGTCGAACGGCTTGGAGATGTAGTCCACCGCGCCCGCCGCGTATCCGCGGAAGGTGTGGTGCGGCCCGTGGTTGATCGCGGTGAGGAAGATGATCGGGATGTCCCGGGTCCGCTCCCGCCGCTTGATGTGCGCGGCGGTCTCGAAACCGTCCATGCCCGGCATCTGGACGTCCAGCAGAATGACCGCGAAGTCGTCCGTCAGCAGCGCCTTGAGCGCTTCCTCCCCGGACGATGCCCGCACCAGCGTCTGATCGAGCGCGGAGAGGATGGCCTCCAGCGCCAGCAGATTCTCCGGCCGGTCATCGACCAGGAGGATCTTGGCCTTCTGCACCATGGCCCGCCCTCCTCGCCCCGGCGTGGGGCCTCCCCTGTCATAAGGACTGGGGCCGGCACCGGACGCCGCCCCGGAGGACGGCTCCCTTGCGCCGTCCGTCCTTGTGCCGGTCATGGTAGCCGCACCCCGCCCGTCGCCACACCCTGTCACCGCGATGTCACCGTGCACGTAGCGGAAACGCGGCGGAAGACCAGAAGGTTCCCCGGTTCCCGCAGTTCTACACGCGAACCACCAGGGTCCGTCAGCGGTGAACGGTGAACATCTCGTGTCCGCACCTTCTCGCGCACCGCACCACGCCCCTCACGTCACCGCCGTCGCGCTCCGCTCCTCGCCACTGCCGTCCCGCGCGCGACGGCTGCCCTCACTCCTCCCGCATCCACTGGTTCATCACCGACAGCAGGTGATCGGGGTCGACGGGCTTGGTGACGTAGTCCGAGGCGCCGGACTCGATGGCCTTCTCCCGGTCGCCCTTCATCGCCTTCGCGGTGAGCGCGACGATCGGCAACCCGGCGAACTGCGGCATCCGCCGGATCGCGGTGGTCGTCGCGTAGCCGTCCATCTCCGGCATCATGATGTCCATCAGGACGACCGCGACGTCGTCGTGCTGCTCCAGGACCTCGATGCCCTCCCGGCCGTTCTCGGCGTACAGCACCGACAGCCCGTGCTGCTCCAGGACGCTGGTGAGCGCGAAGACGTTGCGGATGTCGTCGTCGACGATCAGCACCTTCTCGCCCTCGAACCGCACGGCCGCACTCGCCCGCGAGGCCGCCTCCGGCTCGTCCGCCGCGCTTCCGGACCCCTGGGAGCCCCGTTCGAGTGCCTGCCCCCGCTCGGCGGGCGAGGCCTCCTCCAGCGCCGCACGACGGCGCCGGAACAGCGCCGCGGTCCCGTTGGGGGACTCCTGACGCCGCCTCGGCTCGGCGGGCGCCCCGGCACCCTCGCTCCCGGCCGTCTCCGCCTCGGAGGCGAGCAGCTCCCCCGGCTCCATGGTGGGGGCGAGCTGCGCGTACCCCTGGGGCGGCAGCTCGCTCGGGTGCAGCGGCAGGTACAGCGTGAACGTGGAACCGCGCCCCGGTTCGCTCTGCGCGTGGATCTCCCCGCCGAGCAGCCGGGCGATCTCCCGGGAGATGGAGAGCCCGAGGCCCGTGCCGCCGTACTTGCGGCTGGTCGTGCCGTCCGCCTGCTTGAACGCCTCGAAGATGACGCGCATCTTGCTGGCGGCGATCCCGATGCCGGTGTCGGTGACGGAGAACGCGATCAGGTCGGCCTCCGGGTCGGCCAGCGAACCGGCCTCCAGCAACTGCTCCCGGATGGCCTGCGGCACGTCCTGGCCGGCCGGCCGGATCACCAGCTCGACCGCCCCGGAATCGGTGAACTTCACCGCGTTCGACAGCAGGTTGCGCAGCACCTGCAGCAGCCGCTGCTCGTCGGTGTGCAGCGTGGCGGGCAGCTCGGGCGAGACCCGCACCGAGAAGTCCAGGCCCTTCTCCGCGGTCAGCGGCCGGAAGGTGGCCTCCACGTAGTCCACGAGCTGGACGAGCGCGATGCGCGTCGGGGAGACGTCCATCTTGCCCGCCTCGACCTTCGACAGGTCCAGGATGTCGTTGATCAGCTGCAGCAGGTCCGAACCGGCGCCGTGGATGGTCTCGGCGAACTCCACCTGCTTCGGCGAGAGATTGCCCTCGGCGTTGTCGGCGAGCAGCTTGGCGAGGATCAGCAGCGAGTTCAGCGGCGTGCGCAGCTCGTGCGACATGTTCGCCAGGAACTCGCTCTTGTAGCGCATGGAGACCGCGAGCTGCTCCGCACGCTCCTCCAGCACCTGCCGCGCCTCCTCGATCTCGGTGTTCTTCACCTCGATGTCGCGGTTCTGCTGGGCGAGCAGCTCCGCCTTCTCCTCCAGTTCGGCGTTCGAGGCCTGCAGCGCCTTCTGCCGCTGCTCCAACTCCTCCGACCGCTCGCGCAGTTGCTCGGTCAGCTCCTGCGACTGCTTCAGCAGCACCTCCGTCTTGGTGTTGACGGAGATGGTGTTGACGCTGGTCGCGATCATCTCGGCGATCTGGTTGAGGAAGTCGCGCTGGATCTCGGTGAACCTCGTGAAGGACGCCAGCTCGATCACCCCGAGCACGGTCCCCTCGAAGAGCACCGGCAGCACGATGACCTGCGCGGGCGGGGCCTCGCCGAGCCCGGAGGAGATCTTCAGGTAGCCGCTGGGCGCGTTCTCCACGAGGATCGTGCGCTTCTCCAGCGCCGCCGTCCCGATGAGCGCCTCGCCCGGCCGGAACGACGTCGGCATGGAGCCCATCGAGTACCCGTACGAGCCGAGCATCCGCAGCTCGTACGCGTCGCCGTTGCCCGTCTCCAGCTCCCGCGCGTCCCGGGTGTCCCGGCCGTCGACCAGCGGCATGCCCAGGAAGAACGCGCCGTGCTGCGCGGCGACCAGGGGCGGCAGTTCGCTCATGATGAGCGAGGCGACGTCCTCCAGGTCGCGGCGGCCCTGCATGAGGGCGGAGATGCGCGCCAGGTTGCCCTTGAGCCAGTCCTGCTCCTTGTTGGCGATCGTGGTGTCGCGCAGGTTGGCGATCATCTTGTTGATGTAGTCCTGAAGTTCCTGGATCTCGCCGGAGGCGTCCACGTCGATCTTCAGGTTGAGGTCGCCCCGGGTCACCGCGGTGGCCACGCGGGCGATGGCGCGCACCTGCCGGGTCAGGTTCCCGGCCATCTCGTTCACCGACTCGGTCAGGTCCCGCCAGGTTCCGTCGACGTCCCGCACGCGGGCCTGGGCGCCGAGCTGCCCCTCGGTGCCCACCTCGCGGGCCACCCTGGTGACCTCGTCGGCGAAGGAGGAGAGCTGGTCGACCATCGTGTTGATGGTCGTCTTCAGCTCGAGGATCTCCCCGCGGGCATCGATGTCGATCTTCTTCGTGAGGTCGCCCTTGGCGATGGCGGTGGTCACCATGGCGATGTTGCGCACCTGCCCGGTCAGGTTGGACGCCATCTGGTTCACCGACTCGGTGAGGTCCTTCCAGGTGCCCGCCACACCCGGCACCCGCGCCTGGCCGCCCAGGATGCCGTCCGTGCCCACCTCGCGGGCCACCTTGGTGACCTGGTCGGCGAACGAACTCAGCGTCTTCACCATCGTGTTGAAGGTGTCCGCGAGCTGGGCGACCTCGCCGCGCGCCTCGATCTTCACCGTGCGGGTCAGATCGCCGTTGGCGACGGCCGCCGCGACCTGGCTGATGTTGCGCACCTGCACGGTCAGGTTGTTGGCCATCAGGTTGACGTTGTCGCTGAGGTCCTTCCAGATGCCGGTGACCCCGGGCACATGGGCCTGGCCGCCCAGGATGCCCTCGGTGCCCACCTCGCGCGCGACCCGCGTCACCTGCTCGGCGAAGGACGACAGCTGGTCGACCATCGTGTTGACGGTCGTGACGAGCTCCAGGATCTCGCCCTTGGCGTCGACGGTGATCTTCTTCGACAGATCGCCCTTGGCCACCGCCGTCGTCACCTCGGCGATGTTCCTCACCTGAATGGTGAGGTTGTTCGCCATGAAGTTGACGGACTGGGTGAGGTCCTTCCAGGTCCCGGAGACCCCCTGCACCTCCGCCTGACCGCCGAGGATGCCCTCGGTACCCACCTCGCGGGCCACCCGGGTCACCTGCTCCGCGAAGTTGGAGAGCTGGTCCACCATCGTGTTCAGCGTGTTCTTGAGCTCGAGGATCTCCCCGCGCGCGTCCACGTCGATCTTCTGCGACAGGTCACCGCGCGCCACCGCCGTGGCGACCTGGGCGATCTGCCGCACCTGGGAGGTCAGGTTCCCCGCCATGAAGTTGACGGAGTCCGTCAGCTCCTTCCAGGTGCCCGACACCCCGTCCACGCGCGCCTGACCGCCGAGACGGCCCTCGGTGCCCACGTCCCGGGCCATCCGCGTCACCTGGTCGGCGAACGAGGAGAGCTGGTCCACCATCGTGTTGACGGTGTTCTTCAGCTCCAGCATCTCGCCGGCCACGTCCACCGTGACCTTCTGCGACAGATCACCGTTGGCCACCGCCGTCGTCACCGTGGCGATGTTCCTCACCTGTCCGGTGAGGTTGCGGAACGCCGTGTTGACGGAATCCGTCAGGTCCTTCCACGTCCCGGCCACGCCCGGCACCTGCGCCTGGCCGCCGAGCTTGCCCTCGACGCCGACCTCGCGCGCGACCCGCGTCACCTCGGCGCCGAACGAGGAGAGCTGGTCCACCATCCCGTTGACGGTGTTCTTCAGCTCCAGCATCTCGCCGGCCACGTCCACCGTGACCTTCTGCGACAGATCACCGTTGGCCACCGCCGTCGTCACCGCGGCGATGTCACGGACCTGCGTCGTCAGGTTCCGGAACACCGTGTTGACGGAGTCCGTCAGGTCCTTCCACGTCCCCGCGGCACCCGGCACGTTCGCCTGCCCGCCGAGCTGCCCCTCGGCGCCCACCTCGTTGGCCACGCGCGTGACCTCGTCCGCGAAGGTCCGCAGCGTCAGCGTCATCTGGTTGATCGTGTCGGCCAGCTGCGCCACCTCGCCGCGCGCGCTCACCGTCACCTTCCGCGACAGGTCACCGTTGGCGACCGCCGTGGTCACCTCCGCGATCCCGCGCACCTGGGCCGTGAGATTGCCGGCCATCAGGTTCACCGAATCGGTGAGGTCCTTCCACACCCCGGCCACGCCGGGCACCTGCGCCTGCACACCGAGTTCGCCCTCGACGCCGACCTCGCGGGCGACCCGCGTCACCTCCGAGGAGAACGAGGAGAGCTGGTCGACCATCGTGTTGACGGTCTCCTTGAGCTCCAGCATCTCGCCGGCCACGTGCACCGTCACCTTGCGCGACAGATCGCCCTTGGCGACCGCCGTCGTCACCAGCGCGATGTCCCGCACCTGGGCCGTCAGCCGGTACGCCATCGTGTTGACGGAGTCCGTGAGGTCCTTCCACGAACCCGACATCCCGCGCACCCGGGCCTGCCCGCCCAGCTTGCCCTCGGTGCCCACCTCGCTGGCCACGCGCGTGACCTCGTCGGTGAACGTCGACAACTGGTCGACCAGGTTGTTGACGGTCCGCCCCACCTTGAGGAACTCACCCCGCAGCGGCGCACCGTTCCCCCCGCCCTCCGGCGCCGGCGTCCTCAGGTCCATCCGGGGCGACAGATCGCCCTCCGCGACCGCGGTGAGCACCCGGCCGACCTCGGAGACGGGCCGCACGAGGTCGTCGACGAGTGCGTTGGAATTGTCGATCGCGGCCGCCCAGGAGCCCTCGCAGGCACCCGTCTCCAGCCGCTCGGTGAGCTTGCCCTCCCGGCCCACGACCCGCCGGACCCGTGCCAGCTCACCGGTGAGCTGCAGATTGCGGTCCGCGACCTCGTTGAAGACCGCGGAGATCTCCGCCATGACGTCGTCGCCCGTGACGGTCAGCCGCCTGCGGAAGTTGCCGTCCCGCATGGCCGCCAGCGCGGCCAGCAGCCGGTGCAGGGCCGCCGTGTCCACCTCGGTGGTACCACCGCGCGAGCGCCCGCCACCCAGGGACTGTCCGCCTTTCGCGCGCGTCTTCGCACTCCGCGTCGCTGCGCCAGACTCCACTGTGTCCCTCCCGCAGGGATCGACCGTTACTCCGCGTGCCCGCTTGCCGCCGCCACCCGACCGCCGGGCACTGCCGCGTGCGCCTGCCCGGTGCCGTGGAAGGCACTCGCACCGTGTGCGCGACCTTCCTGGAAGCCTGCCCAGTGTTCCACCATGACGCACCGGGACGACCGGCCACGACCGTAACCCTAGGCGGCGCTCCTGTGACACCGCGCCGGGCGGGCCCCTCCGGCACCGTCCCACACCTCGCCCGGGCGGCCCAGAACCGGCTCCTCGGACGGCGACCGCGCAGGTCGGCGCCCCCGGCACCCGCTCCCGCCCCGCACCCCGCCCGGCCTCCCGCCACCGCCCGGAGGGCGCGCGAGGGGCGCAGGAAGGCGCGAGCGGGCACGACAGGCGCCACCCCAGTGTTCAGGGACGTGCCCACATGGGGATACCCCTGAACACGGACCCGGTGCCCCCACTACCCTGTAGTGATCCAACCGGGGAATCGGGCATGGGAGCCAGGGGGCGCCGACACATGGGGAGTGCTGTGATCACCGCGCGCGCGGCCGCCAGCTTCAAGCCCGTCGGACGGTCGGTGGCGACCGCCCGCTCCTTCGTCCGCGACACCCTCCAGGGCTGGGGCTTCGCCGACATCGTCGACGACGCGGTCGTCCTCACCAGCGAACTCGTCACCAACGCCGTCATCCACGCGGGCACCTCCGCCGACGTCCTGTGCCTGCGCACCGAGGACGGCGTCCGCGTCGAGGTCTCGGACCTCTACCCCGACCGCGAGCTCCCCGTGCAGAACTCCGCCGTCTCCATGGGCAGCCCCGACCGCGAGGGCGGTCGCGGCCTCCAGCTCTGCGCGGCCCTGGCCACCCGCTGGGGCGTCGAGTACACCCCCACCCACAAGCAGGTCTGGTTCCAGCTCGACCTCCCCGACCGCCCCGTCGGCACCCGCGCCGCCGGCCCCGTGCTCCCCGCCGACCTGCTCCCCCTCACCGACGGCCGGGTCCGGGTGGCGGTGGTCCAGATCGACCGCGCCTCCGCCATCACCGCGTGGAACGAGGACGCGGAGGAGCTCTTCGGCTACTCCGGCGAACAGGTCATCGGCAAGCCCCTCACCGATCTGGCCGCCTGGCCGCACACCCCCGGCACCGGCACCGGCATCGCGGAGGCCCTCCAGCTCTCCCGCTGGGAGGGCAGCTACGGCATCCGGGCCACCACCGGCCGGGTGATCCCCGTCTACGCCTCCCACCTGCGCGTACGGGACACCGCGGGCGAGCCGTCCACCGTCTGCCTCCTGGTGCGCGACCACGAACGCGCCGTCCTGCAGACCCCCCTGCGCACCCCGAACACCGACACCACGAGCTCCGCCGAGGGCCAGTCCGCGGACCCCTTCGAGGTCTTCATCGGTTCCCCCGCCCCCGACGACCTCGACGGCCTCCTGCAGCGCACGGTCGAACGCGCCCGGGACATGCTCGACGGCGACGCCGCCTTCCTCCTCCTCGCCACCGACGACGAGACCGAACTCGAGGTCCGCGCCTCCACCGGCCTGCCCTCCGCCCGCCAGCGCTTCGCCCGCGTCCCCGTCGAGGCCGGCCCCGGACGCTACGGCTCGGCCCGCATGCCCTCCGTCCACGACGACCTCGCCGCCGTGCCCGGTGCCGTCCCCCTGCTCGGCGGCACCGGCATGCGTTCCGTGGTCACCGTCCCGCTCAAGGTCGAGGGCCGCCTCACCGGCTCCCTGGGCGTCGCCGCGGAGTCCCCCTCCCGGTACTCGAACGAGGAGGCGCTCAGACTCCAGTTCGCCGCCGACCGGATCGCGCTCGCCGTCGAGTCCGCCCGCCTCGGCGAACTCGAACGCCTGCGCCGGGGCTCGCTGAGCTTCCTCGTCGAGGCCTCCGACCTCCTCGCCGGCACCCTGGACCGCGACCAGACGCTCGCCCTCATGGCGCAGATGACCATCCCCACCCTCGCCACCTGGTGCGCCGTCTACACCATCGCCGAACCCTCCTCCGACCCCTACCTGTCCTACGTCCTCCACGAGGACGAGGAGCGCATCGACGGCCTCAAGGCCCTGCTCTCCAAGATCGACCCGCCAGAGCCCATCCCCACCCCCGGCGCCCGCGTCTGGACGGCCCCCGCCCAGGCCGCCCACCAGGCGGCGCTGCGCACCTCCATGCGCAGTCTCGGCCTCGGCGAACCCGCGAGCGCCACCTCGGGTGTCGGCACGACTCTGGCCACGGCCTCCGCGGTCGGCGGCGAGACGGTGGTGCTGCCCCTGGTGGCCCGCAACCGCGTCATCGGCATGCTGACGCTCGGCAAGCCCACCGACGACCACTTCCGCCAGGAGATCCTGGAACTGGCCGAGGACCTCTCCCGCCGGGCCGCCCTGGCCCTGGACAACGCCCGCCTGTACTCGGAACGCACGGCCATCAGCCAGTCCCTCCAGCGCAGCCTGCTCCCGCCGGAGCTCCCGAGCATCGACGGCGTCGAGGTCGAGGTCATCTACCGCGCCGCCGGCGAGGGCAACGAGGTGGGCGGTGACTTCTACGACCTGTTCCCGATCCGCGACGGCGCCTACGGCTTCGCCATCGGCGATGTCTGCGGCACGGGCCCGGAGGCGGCCGCGGTCACCGGACTGGCCCGGCACGCCCTGCGGCTGCTCGCCCGCGAGGGCTTCGGCGGCCCGGCGGTGCTGGAGCGCCTCAACTCCGCGATCCTCGACGAGGGAGCCCGCAGCCGCTTCCTCACCCTGCTCTACGGGGAGCTGTGGCCGCAGGAGGACGGCAGCGCGGTCCTGAAGGTCGTCTGTGCCGGCCACCCGCTGCCGCTCCGTCTGCGCCAGGACGGCACGGTCGAGTCGGCCGCCGAACCGCAGCCGCTGCTGGGCGTGATGGACGACCTGGAGCTCTACGAGGAGACGGTGACCCTGGACCCGGGCGACGTGCTGCTGTGCGTCACGGACGGCGTCACCGAGCGCAGGGAGGGCACGCGCATGCTGGGGGACGACGGCCTCGCCGACGTCCTCACCGGCTGCACGGGGCTGACCGCGGGCGCGGTCGCCGCGCGCGTGATGCGGGCGGTCGAGCGCTTCGCCTCCGCCGCCCCCTCGGACGACATGGCCATTCTCGCGATGCGCGTTCCGGAGCCCCAGCAGAACTGACTCCGGGAGTCAGCACGGGCACGAAAAAGGCCCCGCCCAAACGGGCGGGGCCTTTCTGTCGGAGCCCCCAAACGGAATCGAACCGTTGACCTTCTCCTTACCATGGAGACGCTCTACCGACTGAGCTATAGGGGCCTGTCGCATTCGGGTTTCCCCTGCGGCGACGAGAGAGATCATACCCCGAACAGATGACTGCTCCCAACCACGTGCCCTTCACGCGTGCACCATGAGCGGCACGCTCAGAAGGCACTCTGCAGCAGCCCGCCGAGCGCATTGCAGACGGACACGATCCGCTGCAGCTCGCGCTTCGTCGACGCCCCGTCCAGCGGCAGTGCCAGCGTCTCGTCGGCGGCCCGCTCGGTCTCCGGCAGAAAGACGTCCCGCCGAAAGGCCGGCATGCGGTGCACGGGCGTCTTCACCGGCACCCGGCAGTCGACCCCCCGTGCGCGGACGGCCCGCGCGAACGCGTCCCGGTCCGGCCGGCCGTTACCGGGAACCCGCACGACGTACTCCTCGTACGTGTGAGCGGCACCGCCCTGCGGCGTCCGCACCCCGCGCAGTCGCCGGTCGAGATACGCGGCCCGCTCCCTGCGCGACGCCAACTCGGCGGACCGCGAACCGTGTTCGCTTTGCTCCAACACGAGCAGACCGTGCCGTCGGCCCACGGCGTACAGGCTGTCGATCGGCGCCGGGAGACCGAAGCGGTGGACGACCACCACGGCCGCCGTCCGCGGGCTCACCACGGCCTCCACGGCGGCGGGATCGAGGCAGTACGTTTCCGGATCTATGTCGGCGAAGACGGGCACGGCGCCGGCCAGCAGTGCCGCCTCGGCGGGCTCGCTGTCACCGAACGCCGGCACGACGACCTCGTCACCGACGCCCACGCCGGCCGCCCTGAGCAATTCCACGGTCCCCATGGCACCGATCGTGCGGGGGTGAGATGAACACCAAGTGACGCACAACGCAAAAGAGCGGGTCCCCGAACCGAAGTTCAGGGACCCGCTCTTTCAATATTTGTTCGGCGGTGTCCTACTCTCCCACAGGGTCCCCCCTGCAGTACCATCGGCGCTGTAAGGCTTAGCTTCCGGGTTCGGAATGTAACCGGGCGTTTCCCCTACGCTATGACCACC